>CBFHGJ010000015.1:0-61493 GCA_965655315.1 Bacteroidia bacterium | reverse complement strand
GAAAGTCTGAGTAGCTGGAGATAAAATAGTAACAGTAACTGACTTTAGCTTAGCTGACTCAAGCTTATCCATTTTGTCACTGTAATCCTCTAAAGCTTCGGCAGTATTTATGGCATCCGTTTCAATGCTTATAGGCTCTCCAGTATCAGTTACTAAAGCAGCTTCTATGGTCACTTCTGTAGAATAAGGAGCATTTAAATTAACATCTAGGCCTTCATCACACGCAACAAAAGCAATGCAAAAAGCCAGAACAGATAAAAGTATTTTATTCATAACACTACAAATATAGCGGTTTGATTACACATTAAATCTAAAATGCATAATATCTCCGTCATTCACAACATATTCTTTACCCTCTACTCGAAGTTTTCCTGCTTCTCTACATTTTGCTTCGCTGCCAAAAGAAATAAAATCATCATAGCCCATCACCTCAGCCCGAATAAATCCTTTTTCAAAGTCTGTATGAATAACTCCAGCAGCTTGAGGAGCTGTATCTCCTTTAGTAATTGTCCATGCTCGAACTTCTTTTTCTCCTGCGGTAAAATAGGTCGCATAGTTAAGTAGTCTGTATGCGGCTTTTATTATCCTATCTGCACCACTTTCTGTTAGTCCCATATCTTCCAAAAACATATCTCTATCCTCAGCCTCCATATCTATCATATCAGACTCTATTTCAGCCGACACAAAAATGACTTGAGCGTTTTCCTCTTTCACAGAGTCAATAAATGCTGCTGTATGTGCATTGCCATTTACCACGCTGCCATCGTCTACATTGCACACATAGAGCACAGGTTTCGCAGTTATTAGATTCAGGTCTTTGACCAAATCCCATTTTGGAGGATCCATATCTATAGTACGTGCAGACTTACCCTGCTCCAGCACCTCTTTTATTTTGGTAGCTGCATCCAGCACAGTCTTGGCCTCCTTGTTGCCCGAGCTTGCTAGTTTCTGCACTTTGCTAATTTTGCCGTCTATAGCTTCTAAATCTTTGATTTGTAGCTCTGTGTCAATAATCTCTTTATCTCTAACAGGATCTATACTACCATCAACATGGGTAATATTTTCATCGTCAAAACATCTTACCACGTGTAAAATAGCATTCGTATTTCGGATGTTTCCTAAAAACTGATTTCCCAATCCTTCGCCTTTACTCGCTCCTTTTACTAATCCTGCAATATCTACAATCTCCACAGTCGTAGGTATGATTTTCAGAGGATTTACAATATCTGATATTCGATTTAAACGCTCATCCGGCACTGTGATGATGCCAACATTAGGCTCAATCGTACAAAAGGGATAATTTGCACTTTCAGCTTTCGCACTGCTCAAACAATTAAATAAAGTAGATTTTCCGACGTTTGGAAGTCCTACTATTCCACACTGTAATGCCATATTCTATAATTGGCTGCAAGTTTAGGTATTTTTTCAAGTGAATCATTACTTCAAATGTTATCGCCTGCAAACATTTCACTGAATACTATGATAAGAGACTGTAATTTCCAAAATTCGTACTTAAGCACCCCCCAATAGTTCAATGCTTACAATTCAAAACCTTGAAAAAGGTGCTTATCTTCAATTTTATGATGAAGTAACATTTGACGATTATTTAAAATCAATAGAATATGCTCTAGATCGGCTGAATACTGCAGAGCTTGACTTCTGGATAGCTGATTTTCGCGGCATTTCGAATTTAGCTTTAACCTTGAATGATATCAAATTGTTAGGTCACCAAGATAGCGTAACATCTGCTTACTACATTTCAAATCTTGAGTATATTTTCATCTTAGATGAAACATTTGAGACCACGTATAAGAATGAGCTAAAGGTATATGAATAGATAATTGAAAATTCAACCAATTGGAATTACAATCGATTTTCCAATGTGGAAGACTGCAACTATTATTTGAGTAGCAAGAGTATTCCATTTAAGATTCCGACCCTGAAATAACTAGTCTTCAAGCATTTTATAAGCCTTTTTCTCAGCCCAAACCTGCTCTAACCAATGCCTCTCTGAACAGTTGTTTTTAAAGTTTTCAACGCGTAATGCTATTTTATTTTGATAGTCTACTTCTTTAAAATACCCTTTCCTGGCAAAAGGAATATGTTGAAGTTGTTTCTCTTCTATTTCAGCAACTTCATCATCCGTAATCAGTAAATATGGCAAGGCTTTATCACTAAGATTTGACATAAATGGTAAGTGTACAAATGCCGTCTGATAGTTTTTAAAGTTGTACTTTGCTATTATCACATCCCAATTAAAAAGACAGATACATATCAGAGTGACATATGCTGCTAATGAATTTACACGGGTAATAAAATAGGTAGTTCTCTTATCTTTTATTTTAACAACAATTGATATAAGACCAACAATACAAAGTAGCAAGAAAAATACCACTCCAATTCTCTTGTACGCTAAACCGAAGTGTTGAATGTAATAGTAGTTTCTAATGAATACAGAGACAACAAGTAAAAGATTCAATCCAATCCAGCTAAACGCAGCTATTTTCAATCCCTTATTCTTTGGATGAAAATTTAGATTTTTCCTAAAGAAATACATAGTGACAGCCATAGAAAGCAAAATGGCAAAAATGAGAATGTAGGTTCCTTCGTGAACAAATTCCTTTAACAATTCACCCTCCCAAACAAATCCGAACCAAACATTTTTAATCTCCAAAAAAAGTAAAACCGCTAGTAAAAAACTTAGGGCATAGAATAGGAACATTCCAGATTTCAACTCAGTACTTAAGTCCATCAATCTGTTTATTTTCGACCACTTGGATTTTGAGCGAGTCAAGAAATCCGACTTTAGAGTTTCGGATACATTGGACGCCTTAGGTTTAAGACTATGGAGTACTGAAAAGAGAAATCCAAGCAGACCTACGAAAACTGCTACTATATCAATATAGTTTGCTGTTCTTTCTACAACACCTTCAAAAATGGAGAAGAAATCACCTACGGCTTTTGAAAAATAAGTACTCCCCATGCTGTAAACCGCTAAAAAAAGTAATATGATAAAAAAAGGAAGGGCTATTATTCTGAAAAATCTACTGATACCGTACGATCTGTTTTTCTTGCCCCTACCCCTAAATGATTTAAAAAAGTCTCCAATACTCGCAAAGAAATTCGACACAGAATTTGGTACAGCATACATTAAGTTTCTAACTGGTTCTAGAGTATAGATACCAAAAAGAAGTAGAAATGATACAATTGCAAGAACTAGAGTCAGAGGACTGGCTAACAAGTAGTAGCAAATACTTGATAACAATAGTCCTAGCCCAATTACTTTTGAAAGTACAGAGGTGAAAATATCGCGTTTAAACATTGCAAGAAGGACTAAGGTGCTGGTACCATAAATTGCTACGTTTAATCCTAAACTTTTTTCAAAGAATAACAGGATAAAAAGCAATGTGGCTAAAAGTGTGATGACATACTTTGGAAGTTTCATTTAGTTATTAGAATTAGTTAAGACAAAAACGACGAATGAAATCTTTCAGTATCTCACTCAACAAATGGATTCCATCATTCGTGGATGAGACTAAATCCATAAAATGGCAGATTGTCAGTAAATGAACTAGGTACGTATTTTGAACTAAGAGTTTTAGCGTGCTTACATTTCTTATAAAACTAATAGACGCAATTGTTTGGCCACTTGTCATCGTAGTAATGATTTGGTTGGCGTTCTTTATAAACTTTGGCACTGTTTATAATTTCAATGAACTTGGGATGCGGCCGCAGCAATGGGAAGGTGTTTTAGGCATTTTCACTATGCCATTTCTACATTCTAATTTCGACCACTTATTCTCCAATTCAGTCCCACTGGTACTGTCGATGGGATTCATTTTTATTTATTTCAAAGAAAAAAGTACGCGTATATTGGTTTTGAATTGGATTTTAACCGGCGTCATACTCTTATTTCTTGGAGATGAAGGAACCCTTCATATTGGAGCTAGCGGATTGGTTTACGCTTATATCTTCTTTTTAGTGACTCACGCATTTTTCACTAGAAACAAGGAAATGCTAGCGGCAGCTTTTGTGCTAATTTTTCTATATGGTAGTCTGGTGTATGGTTTATTTCCTGAATATGGCAGATTGATTGGTAAAAACATCTCTTGGCAAGGACACCTAGCTGGTGCTATAAGCGGTATATTTTTTGGCTTTTTATATCGAAATTCAGGACCTCAACAAGCAATCTACTTTGAAGAAGAAGATGACGAAGAAGATGATGAATTTGCCTATTGGAAAATTCCGCAAGATGAATCAATAGCCGATGACTCTAGACCAATTCGAATCAACTATAGGTATAAGAAGAAAAATGAGTAATACTTTCTCTGTTGCCAATGAAATAAGGCACAAAGAAGTTTATCTATTCCTATATCTTCGCCCTTGTGAGGATTACTTGTACAATTTCACTTTGCTTGGTATTTCTAAGCTCAAACCCCTGGGGTTTCTACGCTCATAAGGAGATCAACTATCTCGCGTGTTTTACTCTTCCTTCAGATTTATTTGGTTTTTATAAATCAAACATACGCTATATCAAAGAATTCGCCACGAAGGCAGACCAGCGGAGGTATGCCATAGATGAGGAAGCTCCACGACATTATATTGACTTGGATATGTATGAAGAAACCTTACCCTTGGATACAATGCCACAACGATGGGATAGCGCAGTTGCTAAGTATGGTGATGAGCATTTATTAGAAAACGGTATTGTGCCATGGCACGTACCTAGAGTTCTTGGTTGGCTAACCAAAGCTATGAAAGATAAGAATTATGAAAAAATTATAAAACTGAGTGCAGATTTAGGACACTATGTAGGTGATGCCCACGTGCCTCTTCATAGCACAAAAAACTACAATGGTCAATTAACCGGTCAGCGAGGAATTCATGGATTATGGGAATCACGATTGCCAGAAATTTTTGCAACAGATTACGATTTTTTTACCGGGAAAGCCAAATACATCTCTAATCCATCTGAAACAATTTGGCAGGCCGTAAAAGAGAGCTTTGCTGCTAAAGATTCGGTCTTATTGCTCGAAAGACAATTGACCACGCAGATGCCTAATGACAAATACTCTTTTGAAACTAGGGGCAGCACTACGGTAAAAGTCTATAGCAAGGAGTTTTCTGAAGCCTATCACTTGGCTTTGGACCATATGGTAGAACGCAGAATGAAAAAAGCAACCTATTTGACAGGATGTTTTTGGCTTACTGCTTGGGTAGATGCTGGACAACCAGATCTAAGTTTTGAATCAAATCAAAAAATCGATCTTCAACCTCAGATTGATTCTTTGAGGAAACTGATGATAAACTCCGAAATAAAAGGACGTATGGAAACACATTAGTTCCACCTTTAACCAAATTTATTACATCCTAGTTTTTTAAGAATCTGACCGTTCTTGTTTGGTTTTTTAAATCAATTTTCAATAAATAAATGCCTTTAGCCAATTCAGACGTATTAGCTACATTTCTTGTTCCGAATAACCCTTTTTGCAGCAATACTTTACCGTCTAGAGAGGTTATTTCTATTCCCATTGGCAATCCAGATTCATTTTCAACAATTAACACGTTGCTTACTGGATTGGGATAATAACGAATACCAAGGTTCTCTAATTCTTTTACATTACTAAAGACTGGTAACTCAATAATCTGAGAAGAACTTGTATCACATCCTGCATCAGACACTATATCTAAAACCACATTTACGGTAGTTCCTTCGACATTAGCATAATCATGTTCCGGACTCACATCATTGCTCGCACTACTTCCATCTCCAAAATCCCAAGTATATAATGCATGTGTAGTCACCACGGGTTGGAATGTATAAACTGACCAATCTCTGGTGAAAGTAAAATTAGGATTTGCAGGCAATTCCACATTTATATATTTCTTTTCAGAGGTATCCAAGCATTCTCCTTTTGAAACCACCACATAAATGGAATCATTTTGTCTAAAATTATTGAAGGTGAACTCATTACTAGGCCCAGATTGAACTACACTTCCGTTCAAATAGAAATCAAAATTTTCGATACTGTCATTAGCTGAAAATGTAACTTCTTCCTCTTGACAGAATGCCCCAACTTTGTCCGCTTTTAGTTGAATATCAAAAATCGCATCGACTACTAATGGCAATTGTAATTTTGTTGCAGGACATCCTAAATCAGATGAGTCTTTCACTTCAATTACGTACTCATTTGATACAGAAGGATTGAAAGAAAAGATAGTATCTGTAAACAAACCTCCTCCATCTAGCTGTAAACTATAAGACATCCCAGATAAACCGTTTACTTCAACCGTCCACAAATCCCCTCTACAAATTGATGAATCAAAATTCACTGAAATTGGCAATGGATCGCATTCTTTGGAGAAACAAGTGACATCTGCCACCTTACTGAAGTTACAAGGTGAAGCGGTGAATGCACGGAGTAAGAGGTTCACAGAATCTCCAGAACTAAGGCCGGTTACTGTATGCTTTAGCCCTTGTGCCCCAGAACTAGGATCTATCCAAGACTTACCAGAATCGATACTTACTTCATAACCCTGATGTGCTGTGATACTAGACCATTGAAAATCAATAGTAGAAGGGTCTTCAGTTTCACAGCTTAGTATAGGGGCATCTGGTCTTTTAATTTCAAATACTGTATAATCTTTTATCGAACTAAGACATCCAAATGCGTCTTTCACTTGTAAACCGTAAGTTGATGTACTGTCGAAAGATAGTGTTGAAAAAGAATCTTCAGAAACAGAACTTAATAAATCATTGGTATAGAAATAAAAACTATCAAATGAAGCATTATCTGACCAAAGTGTGATTGGTGAACCAGAGCATAGCGTATCATTGCTTGGTTGAGCACTGCTAGCAATTCCAAAATTGGCTTCAGGTCTGAATCTAACAGATATACGATTACTCTGCCTTCCACAGCCTCTTAGGTTTGTCACATCAACATAGTACTCGCCTTTATCCTTCGCCCAAATTTCAGTCGTTGTCTCACCTGTATTCCACTTATATGTATTTCCAGAACCAGATCCAACTTCAATTTTAATAGAATCACCTTTACAAATGATATATAACGATGGTCCAGATATAAATGCGTTTGGCTGAGCTAATACTTCTATTTTTACGGTATCAGGTTCAGAGGGTCCCTTGTGATTACTACCTATCAGAATAGCATTATACTTCCCAGGATTTTGAAATCTGACATCGACGTCTTTGGTGGATGAAGAACTGGGTGATGCACCAGAAATAGACCAAGCCCATTTGGATACCGAATCAGTTGTACTTCCTTTTAATTCAACTAGTTCTCCTGCACAAATAGTTGTACTAGAAGATGAAGCAGTAACTTCTGGTAGTGAATCAGATGGATTTATGGTAAACTCTCGTGCAATAATTATATCTCCACCTGTACCTGAACCATTAGCCGAATTTACTACTGTATAAAACTTCACTTCTCCTAAATTCGAAGATGGGGCTGTCCATTCAAATTCCCATTTATTACTTCCAGAGCCAGAATTACCTGAAGAGGTATGATTCATATAGTTCCTTAAAGACCCATTAATGGTTTTCGAGTTTATTCGAGATTTGTTATTCCCGCTAATTAAGGCAAAACTACCTGCCATTTTATCGGCATTGTCTAAACAAGTTAACTGGTATCCAAATTTTGATTTTCCACTGTGGGTGTAAGAAAAAGTTATGGTGTATGTACTATCTGGGATATAACCATTCCCCGTAAAATCTCCAGTAAGAGAAATGTTATTGTAATTGGTTCCTGACGTTTGTAAGGTGCCAGCGTGACAAGTAGTACAGTTGATTTCTCCCGGTGCAGCTGTGTGCCCACCAGGAGCACCCCCAGAATTAGTAAAAGATATTGTACTTAAGGTGATTAAGAATAATAAAGTTAGCAGGCTGGCTATTCTCGCAGCGTTTAGTTTTTTCTTCATAAATGATTAGAATCGTGCAAAGATTTGACGTATCAAATACAGTTGTGTCACAAAATAGGTTGATTACCGAATTATGACTTTTTTTGATTGGCTCTTACAATTTTCTCTAAGTAGTCCCATTGCTCTTGGGTTATGGCCTCCATCTGATTGAACTGACCAGCACCTTGGAGCCATTCTCCTCCATCAATTGTTACAACCTCTCCGTTGACATATGACGAGAAATCGGACATTAGATATGCCGCTAAATTCGCTAATTCTTGGTGTTTCCCTACTCTTTTTAGTGGAACTCTTTTTTCCAAACTTATTGTATCCGCCATTTCTTTTGGGAACAATCTATCCCAAGCTCCCTTTGTAGGAAACGGACCTGGAGCTATTGCATTGTGTCTCATACCGTACTTAGCCCATTCTACTGCCAAGCTTCTAGTCATAGCGAGTACGCCTGCCTTCGCAGTAGCACTTGGCACTACGTATCCACTACCCGTCCAAGCATAAGTCGTTACTATATTCAATACACTTGCTGAAATCTTATTTTCAATCCAATATTTACCACAGCTTAATGTGCAGTTCTTGCTTCCCTTAAGAACAATATCTATAATGATATCAAATGCCCTATGGCTAAGTCTTTCTGTAGGACTAATAAAATTTCCTGCAGCATTATTTACTAATCCGTTTAATGACCCAAAATGGCTGACTATTTGCTCTAGAGCTGCATCGACTTGTCCGCTTTCACGAACATCACAAACAACTGGAAATACATTTTCTTTGGATATTTCTTCTGCTGTTTCAATCAGTTTATTTTCCCGTCTACCAGATATAGCCACTTTAGCCCCGAGTTCAACAAAATATTTAACCATAGATTTTCCTAAACCCGTTCCACCTCCTGTCACCCAGATAATCTTGTCGTTCATTGCACCATCTTTCAGCATTGACTCTGTATATTTTGCCATAAGTTCCAAAGATAATATCAGATGTAATTCTGATTGACTGAATGTACTAATTGTTAAGAAAAAGAAGGATCTACTCTCTTACAGAGTGTTTCATAAGATTTTGAATCAATGTGGTATTTGCCTCCTCTTTTGTTCGAATTTCGATATAGCTTCCTTGACCTCTATTTGCAAGTGTCTCCAAAAATTTTAGTGCTCTACTCGTATTCCCAAAACCGATCGTTGATAGTCTAATATCACTAAACGCATATTGCATACTTGCACTTCTATACATTTTCTTCTCCTTAAAATTCTTTGAATTAAAAACACCATCACTTGCTAGAATTATTTCATTATTACCATCTGCGATTAGGTATTTTTTAGCTTGCTCATAAGCTATATCTACAGCTTCCTTGCCGTAAGAATTCCCTTGTGCCTCTAACCCTTCTACAAGCTTTTTAAGTGTTTGCTTATTCCCTCCAGATATTTGATCAGCTACTACAACTGTGTTGGTTGAATATGTTATTATGCTTACCTTATCTTGGGGTCTTAACACATTTATCATTTGATCCATACTGTGCTTTAATAGCGGTAGTTTGTCAGGTTTTTTCATACTGCTAGAGATATCAATAAGAAAAACAATATGATTAAAGGCATATTTCTGTTCGTTTAATGTACCTCCTTCTACGAAATCTGCTGTATCAATTTCTTCTACAGGCTTTTCAATTGCTTTAGCTAATGTGTCAGTTGTTAATATTTCATCTTCTATATCCTGATCAGATGCAGTGGTGTCTGAGAAGTCAAATATTTCAGGATCTTCTTCTATGGTCTCCTGTTTTAAATAAAAGGTAGTTTCTTTTGTGTTCCTCTGCACGTAGAGTTCTTTTTTAGTAATTTCATATCCTTCCTTATCCACTGTAAAGAAGTAGAATTGAGGTCTTTTTCTTTTCAGTTCTAACTTAGAGTTGCCTACTTCCATAGACTCTTTGCTCGTAGGAGTCACGATGTCTAAGTCATAATCAGTTAGTATTTCTCCAGTAGTTTCATCAACTACTTTAATGGTGTGCACAAAGCCTATAGTAGTCTTTGTACCATAGTTTTCAATTCTAGGACAAGTCGTATATGCTTCAGGATGCATCGACTTGATATTACCTTTCATTGTTAGCACAATAGGATTATCTTGAGTACTAACGAAAATTCGAATGGATTTCCTAAACTTTCCAAGTTCTTCCGTAAAATATTGAACCTTAATCGAAGTTGACTCACCTGGAGCTAGACTACTCTTGCCGTATGTAATCCTTATATCTCTATCATATCTTATGGGTAAAAAGAGCTGTATTCTGCTAGATAGATTGGTATAAGTTGTTTCATACATTGGATTATTCCAATTTGTTACTTTCCCAAAATTATAGTTTGAGTTAGTCACTAACTGAGCAGAAGCAAAGTGAGTGATGAAAAAGAATAGGCCAATAAGGATTAATCGCATAAAATACTAGAACGATACTTTTCGTTTTTAATTTTGTTATCTATTTGAAGTACTTCAAAAGAAGTGCCAAAGGTAACTGCTTCTTGTTTCTTAGAAGGTTGATTAACTATTATAAAATATTAGGACTTCAAAACTACGCTAGTTTAGCCGAGGTAAAAGAAGCATATAAGGATAAAATTAAGCGTTACCATCCTGATGTAAGCAAAGAACCAGATGCAGAAGAAATGGCCAAGTATCTGAATTTGGCAAAAACAGCTTTAGATACAGAAAGCAAAAAAGATTCTTATGACAAGCGTTTAAAACTAGCCTACCTCCAGGAAATTAGCAGGCTTAACAAAGTAAAAAGTAAACGTAAATCCTCTAAAAATCCATATTGGGATAGCCTCAGTAGACAAGAAAAAAAGGATAGACTAGAAGAAGCACGAAAAATCAAGATAAAGGAGAAGTACAAATCAAGTCTAATACAGTTTCCTTTATTCCTAAGGTGGATTGGAATAAGCGTTTTTACTGCGTGGAGTTTACAATTAATCTACACACATTTTTTTATACAGTATGGTAGCTTAGATTACCTTATCGCTCTGTTTGGCTATCTACTTTTGGCAGGCATCATTACACTTGCAGCTAATGAAACTTATACCTACTTCACTGTAAAGTCTCTAGAGCAGCCTATATCTTTTGACTTTGAAAAGAGAATTGGAGTGTGGTTCGTAATTAGCTTTTTTCTATTAGTATCTTTTATCAACGGGTTAAATTTTTGGCGAAAAAGCTATCACCTATCAAATCATTCTGACCTTACTACCGCTAAGATTTTAATAAAAGAATCAAGTGCAAGACAACTTGTCGTTAGTTACACTATAGATGGAAAAGAATATACAAGGCAGGTAAAACATAATATTACAGAAGCATTGTTACTACCCAGTGGCAAAACAGTTGTAAGATATGCTAAAATAGATCCGAGCATTTGTGAAGTAATTGGTAAAAAAGAAGCTAAAAATTGGCAACACTCTATCGCTGATTAACTATTGATTTAAAGAATTGAAAGCTCAACATTTGATGTTAGCAATTAAAGTATTGACCGATCAAAAAAGAAATCCCTCCACCTAGAAGGAAGAGGGATTTAATAAAGTCTTTTGACTATTGCTACTTAGGATTCAATTCTGATAGCATATGCTTCCTCGCTTCCTTCATCTGTCACACCCTCTATCAGCACTGCTCCTTTCTTACTTTCCAAAACTTTCTCAACATCTTGAGTTGTATACATTGGTGATTTATCAATGTGTGTGATAATAAAACCTTGAGGAATTCCAATGTTTTTCAAAATTCCATTTCCAAGCTTTGCAACTTTTACTCCATGTCTAATCTTGAGGCTTAGTCTTTCATCTCTACTTAGGTTTTCTATTTCAGCCCCTAGGACTTTTTTCTCCTCTCGTTCTACAGATGCGACTATTTCTTTTCCTCCTTCTTTAGATAGTAAAGTTGCATTTAACACTTTTTCTTTCCCATCTCTAATTAAGGTAATATCAACTTTATCTCCTGGGTGAAACTTACTGATCTGTTCTTGCAACTCAGAAGACTTATTAACTTCTGTGTTATCAATTTTAGTTATAATATCTCCTTCTTTTATACCTGCTTTGTCAGCACTTCCATCTTCAATAACTGCTGGAATATAAACTCCCTTCAAATCTTTTATTCCTTTCTCATCGGCCAACTCTTGAGTAATATCTTGAATACTTACGCCCAGAATGGCTCTTTTCACTTCTCCGTAATCCTTCAAATCCGTTATGATTTTTTTTGCCAAATTAATTGGAATCGCAAATGAATATCCTGCATATGAGCCAGTTTGAGAGGCTATTGCAGTATTGATACCAATTAGCTGTCCTCCTGTGTTTACTAATGCCCCTCCGCTATTTCCCGGATTTACTGCGGCATCTGTTTGAATGAAATTTTCAATGGCATAAGCTCCACCTTTTTGTCTTAGCAAGTTTATATTTCTTCCCTTAGCACTTACTATCCCTGCAGTAACTGTACTTGTCAGGTTGAAAGGATTTCCTACTGCAACTACCCACTCTCCTACTTTTAATTCGTCACTATTACCCATATTCAAGTAGCGTAGATTACTTTCTTCTATTTTCAACAGGCCTAAATCAGTTTCTGGATCCGCACCCATTACTTCTGCGATATACGTACGCTTGTCGTCTAATACCACTTCTACTTTGGTCGCATTTTCTATTACGTGATTATTAGTCACTATATATCCATCTTCTGATATTACTACACCGCTTCCCGATGCTTGCCTAGGTCCTTGCTCAGGCATTCTAAATCCTCTATCGCCAAAAAACTCTTCAAATGGATTATACATTTGAGGTTGTTGACTAGAGGTTCTGATGGTGGTCTTAATGTGAACAACAGCAGGAGTTGAGATATCCGCTACTGATACAAAATCCACGTCTGGAACATCTGACAATTTTTCAGCCAGCGTAAATTTGGCATTTTCGTGTTGAACAAAACTCTGTGGAGTCTTGTCCTCATTAAATAATCGATTAACACTAAGAGCTACTAATCCTCCGATTATAGCTACAAACAAAACTGATAATATTTTCTTCATGTTCATTATTACTTTTTTATCCCTTAAAACAATTTACAAAAGGTGTTCCAATGTATAGAAACCATTAAAATAGTTAAATTTGTTACTCCTAATGGTATCAAAATAGTTCAATGTATCAAACGTCCTCATCTTCTATTTCGTTACACTTCATTTACCTTTCTCGATTAACCTGTATTAACCATCTATAAAATGTTCGGTATCGGTAAACTTTCTGATAATACCATACTAGAACGCATAAAACAAGGGGATGAACAGGTACTTGTGCATCTGTACAAACAGAACTATACAATGGTTAAGAGTTTTATTCTAAAAAATAATGGCGATGAGAATGTAGTTGATGACATACTTCAAGGCAGTGTTATTGCTGTTTGGAAAAATGCCAATAAAGAAGACTTCTTGCTTCAAAGTAAGCTAAGCACCTATCTTATGGCTATTGCTAAAAACTTGTGGTTTAAGGAGTTAAAAAAGAGAAGCAGATTTAAACTGGTAGATGAAACTAATCACTTGGAAAAAGGTGGAGAGTCCATGAAGATGCAGCTAGATAATCAAATACTTCACACTCTAATAAAAGAGATGGATGACACGTGCAGGAGATTACTATCCTATTTCTACTTTGATGGTCTGAGCAATAAGATAATCGCAGATAAATTGGGTTTTGCTAATTCTAATACTGTAAAAAGTAAGAAGTACCAGTGTTTCAAAAAACTACAGAATACGGTCACGTCAAAATATCGTAGAGAAGATTTACTATGAATCTAACGGAAGATACATATCACTTAATCAATAAGTTCTTAGCCAATAAGTTACAAGGAAGAGCATTGGATAAATTCAAGGCCAGGATGCTTGACGAACCAGAGTTTGACACCTTTGTAAAACAACAAAAAGAGATTATTAACGCACTTGAAGCAAATAGAGAGCAGGAATTAAAATCTGTAATCAAAAATGGTTTGAAAACAGGTGCTATCCCAATGTTTTCTGGTCGAGCACGTCTGGCTTTAGTAACAGCTGCAGCCGTAACTTTGCTTGCAGTGGTTTTATTCACTATTCCAAATATCATTTCTCCTTCAGAATCTGAATTAACTCATAAAGAAAATAATCATTCTATCGAAGATCCATTGATAGAAGACTTAGATTTTACTGACTCTTCAGAGAAAACACAACTGGATACCCAAACGCTTGCCATAGCTGATATAACTATTCCCGAAGACGGACCTGTTGTAGACAAAATTGCAAAAGATGAAACTTTAGATTCCATATCGAAACTGAACATTAAATCTCTAGATATAGACTTTGAAACTAAAGATACAACGCCATCCGTTGAATTAGAAGAAAGTGAACTCATGCCAGCTAAAGTTCAAGAAACAGAATCTTCCGAATTAGAAGATGCCGCTGTAAAAGAAGAAACTGAAGCTATCCTTAAAGACGAGCTTTTAAGTCGAAAGTCTTTTGCTGTATTGACGATTAGCCCGGATTTTAATGAACAAGATGATTTAGATGCTGAAGAAACTATAATCCTATCTAGGAGCGTTAAGAAAAAAGCGAACCCAGTTATTAATCAGACTCCTTCTAGAAACATCAGTGTGGAATATTGGAACAGTGTTGTTAATTACAAAGGGTATAAATACAATGGGGAAACGATCAAGCTCTATTCCATTGCGGAGAATAGTAGTCTAAATTTCAAAGAATTAGATAATAGACTATATATGAATTTAAAGGGTACCTTTTACTTTTTAGAAAAAGGAAGTGACTACAAAAGACTTGCAGAAGTAACCAGTCCTGCATTGCTAAACATACTTAAAGAATAAATCGTATATGAAATTCTATAAATATCAGGGTACAGGAAATGATTTTGTTATTACTTCAGATTCTTACTCTTTGTCAACTGAACAGATAACCACTTTGTGTGATAGAAAATATGGTATTGGAGCAGATGGAGTCATTCTCATGAAAAAAGAATCGAATCTAGACTTTGATATGATTTATTACAATGCAGATGGTTCAGAGAGTTTCTGCGGCAATGGAAGTAGATGTGCAGTGATGCATGCTAAACACCTTGGATGGATTGAAAACGAATGTTCATTCAATTCAAATGATGGAGGGCATACTGCAACGATAAACGAGGATTTGGTAAGTCTTCAAATGCATGACGTAGACATGGTACTTGTAGAAGATGATGGATATATCCTTAACACAGGGTCTCCGCACTATATAAGTTATGTAGAGTCATTAGACAATATAGATATAATCGCAGATGCACACGCTATTAGGTACAATGAAACATTTACCGAAACAGGCATAAATGTTAACTTTTTGGAAAGTAAGAATGGAGTACTTCATATTCGCACCTACGAACGAGGTGTAGAAAATGAGACCCTTAGCTGCGGCACAGGTGTCACAGCAGCTGCAATAGCTCACTATTTAGAAAAAGAAAGTACCCATAAAAAGTTTACACAGAAGCTTTTGACCAAAGGTGGAGCACTTTCTGTAAGTTTTGAAAAAAAGAAACAGTCATTTGAAAATATATGGTTGACTGGTCCCGCGGTGAGGGTCTATGAAGGTGATATAGCTATTTAATCTAAAGTCTTACTTCAGATTAACATCTAAAGCATCTCTCAATGCATTACCCAAGAAATTAAAGCTCATCACTAAAAACATAATACAAAGCCCAGGAATGATGGCTAAATAGGCTGCATCAAATACTATATAATTATAGTGCTCCTTTATCATACTGCCCCAACTTGGCATAGGAGGCTGAACTCCCAGCCCTAAAAAACTAAGTCCAGCTTCAAGTAAAATTGCACTCGCAAAATTTGCTGTGCACACCACAATTATAGGAGCCACAATGTTTGGCAAAATGTGTTTTAATAGAATTCTGAAATGACCAAAGCCAAGAACACGTGCTGCTTGAATGTATTCCATCTCTTTAATCTGTAATACTTGACCTCTTACTATTCTAGCAAGCTCAACCCACATGCTTAGACCTATTGCTAAAAACACTTGATACAACCCCTTTTCTTGAAAAGCAAAGCTTATAGCTATTGCTATAAACAAACTAGGCAAACTCCAAACTACATTAATTAGCCAAAGTATAGCACTATCTATCCGCCCTCCGAAATATCCGGCTAATAATCCTAGAGCCGTACCGACTAGCAAAGTGATAAGAACCGACATAAAACCTACTAGAAGTGATATGCGTGCTCCGATAATAATTCGACTTAAAACATCTCTACCGTATCGATCTGTCCCTAACCAAAACTTCTTGGTAACAATATCACTTTCTGTAAACTCGTTTTTTGCCGTTTGCCAATTTTCAACTCCACTTTTACTGAACTTTGAATATTCAGTCGGAAATTTTAATTGGGCTACAGGAATTAATTTTGGGTTATGAAATTTACCAAAAAGCCACGTCTCAATAAATGATGTTTCAGTTTCTTCATTTTCATCTAATTGACGCATTTTAACTTCAAATCCAGGTTTTTGAAGTGCAATCTCCAGTGCTATGGTGTTTGCTTTAGAAGATGCATCTGGTGTGATTAGATATCCTAACGTTGATACTATAACTAGAAATGTAATAAATACTAAACCAAAAGCACCAAGTCTATTTTTTAGTATTTTTTTTAGCATACTGATACTTTAATTCTATGGCTGTCATCACAGCTAAAAAGCTGTACAATGGTACCGCAATTTTGTCAAATTCTGTATAGTTATTTAGTACTCCATGAGCAAAATAAGTGACTAATGCTAAGAAAACAGCCTTACTTAAGTATTTGTCCTGTCCCTTTAGTAACCGTTGATGTTTAAACCCTAGAGAAAAAGTGAAACTTACTATGAGGACAAATAGAATAGCTCCTGGTATTCCACTTTCTGCTAGGGGTCTTAAATATTCTGAATGTACTCCACCTAACGTACCAGCATTAGTAGAAATAATAGTCATCTCGTGAGGCAATTGAAACTGTCCGTACTGAAAAGTATATGTGCCAGGACCCCAACCGAGAATTGGTTTCGCCTCCCACATCCTAAATGCACTTCCCCATCTATTCAATCTTTCTAAATTAGATGGGTCACTGGAAACATTAGATACAGATTGAAGGTGATTTTCTATATTATCATCTGATTCCTTTTTATTCCTGGATAAATCCGTGAGTAAATTATCTAAATTACTAAATAGAAATCCACCTAATACCATAGATAAAACGGCTAAAAAATGAAACCTAATTTTTAACCAAAAAAGAAAGTAGACTCCTAGCGAAATAACTAAACTAATCCAAGAAGCTCTTGTAAATGACAGAGCTACAGCGAACACCATAAAAAGAAAAAGGAACAAGCTAAACAATCTAATAGGAGCTTTATACCCAAGCTTATCCCCTTCTAGTGCAAACACAAATAGTATAGGCACAACAAAGGATATACAAGCAGCATACATACCATGATCTGGAAGAAATGGTCGCATTGCTGTATATGCATATGCCCTGCTAAAACCACCCCCCGCGTGTATGAACAAAGTATAACAACAGAGAATAATAACCGATACCACAAACGCCCAGATAAACTTCTTTACAACTCGATTATCAGCAAAGAAATTAGTCGCCAAAAAATAAAACACAGCAACATACCACGCTTTCATAAAGATGTATTTAGCAGAAATTATAGGCATAGTGCTAAAAATAGCAGTCACAACTAACCAACTAAAATCGACTATAATCAATATACTGAGTGCTGTCTTAAACTGCGTAGTATCAATTTTTTTTGCAGATATAAGTTTCAACAACCCTCCGATGAACAGCAGTATTATAAGGGGTTCAGTGGGCAAACTAAGATTTATTGAGCTATACCGTTCCTCAATTAAATGCACAGACAAAGGAGTAGCAAAGGCTAGAAAGTAGAATATATATTTCGGCTTAGTTATTAAAATCCAACCAAGTAATACTACCGCTGGGAAAGCTAATAAAACGAGTAGATCGATGTATACTGCAAAGAGACAAAACGCCAGAAAAAGACCTGAAAAAAGGTATAAGTTTCTTATGTGGTAAGAGGATAGCACCTACTCTCTAAGTAGATTTAACTGGTTCATAATTAACAGAACTACTATGCTAAAGAATCCAACAGCCGCAGTTATAAGTAATACCAGCATAGAACGCACTGGATAAGACTTCTCTTCTGCAGGAGCGGCACTTGTAAGTATGAACTTCTGTGGCAATGTTTTTTCAACATCTACTTTAGACTTTTCAAACCGTTTACGAAGTTTACTTAAACTTTCAAGTTCGAGTATTAGTGTTTCATTTAGGTAAGTGAATTCTCCTGCGTACTTTGCTAGTTCTTCTTGCTGTGCTTGTAGCTCCTTTCGTTTGCTACCACTATTTGACTTATACAGCTCCTCTGCAATCGCCCTACTTTGTTCTTCGTAATTTGTGATTCCCTTTTTACCTAGCTCTTGTAATCGTTGTCTAAGCTCCCAGACTTCCTTTTCTTTATTCTTATACTGCTCCTCCACAATTTGTAAAGCCTCAAGTGAAACTTGTTTCTGTATTTCAGTTTTTACAGTATCATAAATAGCTGCTATTCCATTTGCTATTTCAGCAGCTTTTATCGGATCATGGTCTAACACATTAATCGCAACCGCTAGGTGTCTTGTACGGTTAAACTTGATATTACTTTTCATCTTTCTAGCTAAGTCAGTGAATGGGCGACCGCCATCCTTATCAATATCATAATGATTCAACAAATCAAAATTTTCAATAATTTTCTGTTGAAGCGTAGATGAATTCAGCAATTGCAGAGTATTTTCAGCCTCTTCCTCCTCTCCAAATGCAAGTGGGTCTTGCTGACGTTGAGTCAGGTCGGTAAACATCGCATTACCAATAGAGTTAATGGTAGTTGGGTAGAATACAACTTCCGCTGCATATTTAGGTTTAATAAAAATAGGTGCAGTAAATATTGTAGTTAATACAGCAGTAGAAATCCCTATTATTAATAGCGATTTTCTGTATTTCCATAGCAGTGAAATTATATCTACAAAGTTGAAATCAAACTCTTTGTTTTGGGTCATTCGGTAAATTCAAAAAATTAGTTTGCAAAAGTAAATTTTTAGGCGTAACAACCTTACTTTCTGCGTAACGACTTCAACTGATCAACTTTGAATAGCCTATACAAGTAGGCAGTAAGTATTACAGTTAAGGTTATCATTGTTAGATGAACGATAGGTTGGTCAAAATATTGCTTTCCTAGCAGAATAACAGCAGCTAGTAAAATGGTACCAAAAAGATGTCGAAGAACAGAAGAAGCAACTAGTCGAAACTTAAACTTTTTGACACTAACAATGTAACAAATACCGCCAAAAATTACCTGAGATATCAGAGTGGCAATTGCGGCTCCTTTTGCACCATATATTGGTATAAGTTGACTATTGAGAGTTAAGTTTATAGTCAATGTTACGAATGCGGCTATATTGAGATATTTAAGCTCTAAAGCTGCTGTCAATAATGTCCCAAAAACTAATACAAGAGCAGAACCTAAAAAGCCAGTCATCAAAATACTAAAAGCATTGGCTGCCTCTTCAGATGATTTAGTAGGATACAGCAAATCCATTACCTCTTGATTATATGCCATCGATATAGCTGCCGCTGTAATCCCCACCAAATACAAAAGTTTAATTGTGTAGCTGGCAATAGTGTCAATCACCTGCTTATCTTTCATATTTTTACTAAAAAATGCAAGCAATACCCCACTAAATATCTGAGCAAACATCAGAAGAGCATAGTATAGTCTGTACCCTAGTGCATAAACCCCAGTTTCTGCATCCCCTTTTAGGAACTTGAGCATTACAGTATCTACATAATTGAATAATCCCATGAGCGTAATCATCAAAGCAAAAGGCCACGACTTTATAAGTATTGGGATGATTTTTGTCAGATTGAAAGACAATTTAATCTTGGTGAGATGGTCTCGCAGAAAATAGATTAAGGAAAATAAAACAACCCCTATGCCTATCAATTGGGCATAAACAAACCGATCTATAGTTAGCTCCCACCCTTCTATCCCACCCCAAATCAGAATAGAACATAGCACTATGATTAAAACTCTATCTAAAACCATAAACACTCCATCCCACTTGAACTTCTGAAGACCATTTACTATACTCCTTAAGTATTGATTCATGGACGTGATAATCTGTAAAGGAAGAATGAATAATAATAAACTAAACTCCTTGGATTCATAACCTAACATCAATCCAACCAAGATTGCTATTAAAACATATACTATTGATAATAGTATTTTTAGTCCTATAATATTCCCAGATAAGGAAGCAATTTTTCCCTGATCTCTACTTACTTGTGTTGTATTATAGCTATTGAGACCTAGGTCCAGAATGATAAAAAACATCAAACTAAAACCTAGAACCGCTGTATAATTACCGTACACATTAAGAGGCAGAGATTCTTGTACCGCTCTATCAATTACAAGTATCCATATAGGCTTTACAAGCAGGTTTAAGACCTGCATAAAAGCAATATCCCCTAAATACTTTTTTAACATAGACTATGCTGTCTGCATAGAGCGTATCGTTACTCGTCTTGTAATGAATAACAACACATAACCAACGATAAAAAATGCCATAAGCATCAACACAGACGCTCTCATACTTCCAAAAACTCCTTCTAAAAATCCAAATAGAAATGGACCTACAATAAGTCCAATTTTCTCCATAACGTCGAAAAAGCTAAAGTATGAAGCGTGATCATCTGTTGGAGGTAGCATTTTTGAATAGGTACTTCGACTTAATGACTGAGTTCCCCCCATAACAAAACCTACAATTACAGCTAAGACATAAAACTCTAAGGGATAGTGAATATTATAAGCAATGATTGTACATAAAACCCAGATCCCAGCTGCTAGCATTAGAGTCCGTAAATTACCAATCCTAAAACTTAGGTTTGACATTGCATAAGCTCCACCGATTGCAATTAACTGGATAAGTATAATACTAACTATCAAACCTGTCTCTCTAGTTTGCCACCATAATGGGTTTTGCTCTGCAGGGACCCATTGTATTTCTTTACTAGCGAAAAGAACTGCGAGCAACATCACTGTTTGCACTCCAGTATTGTAAGTAAAGTAGCTAGCTAAAAACCATCGGACCCGAGGGTGTTTACGCAGATCTTTCCAAACCTTCAACAATTCTCTATACCCATTTAGAATTACATTTTTACGTTTTGCTTTTATCCCGTAATGACTCTTGCTCGGTAAGTAGTAGTAGGTGTATTGAGCAAAACCTGCCCACCAAACTCCAACCAATAAAAACCCTGCTTTAATCGGCATAACTTTGGTAAACTGGCTGAGAATAAGAATAGTAACTAGTAGTAAAACACTACCTATATAGCCCATACTAAAACCTTTGGCACTTATCTTATCATGTTGATCTTTATCAGCTATTTCCAGTAAAAAAGAATTGTAAAACACAATACTGCCCCAAAAACCGACACTTGCTAGAAATACCGATAACATACTACGCTCCAATTGGTTAACATCAAACCAATATAGACTCATACAAGAAACAGCACCTAAGTAACAGAAAAACTTTAAAAATCGCTTTTTTGTGCCTGAGTAATCAGCAATACCTGAGAGAATTGGTACAAGCAGTACTACAAGAAAAAAGGATGCAGAATATACGTAAGAATACAGTTCTGTATTGACTAATTCCCATCCAAAAAAGTTGACTATATCTACAGATTTTCCGTTGATCAGTTTTTTGTTACCACTTGTTACAGCAACGTAAAATATTGGAAAAATCGCCGTTGAGATTATTAGATTGTAAACCGAGTTTGCCCAATCATAAAAAGTCCAAGCGTTAATGACTTTTGGGTCATTTTTTTGAAATACAAATGCCATACCTTACTTTCAAAGCAAGGTAAAAAAACGGGGAAAACAAGAATATTTTAGCTTGCTTAGGCAGCTTTCAGTCGTAACCTCTCTATTACTTTTTTAGCTTCATCCATACCAATAGAGACTTTTTTAATGGTTTCATCTGATGGAGCCTCATACATATAGTCACTTAAGATTGCTTCACATACAGAACGTAAACCTCGAGCTCCTAATTTAAACTCTATAGCTTTGTCCACTATGTAATCAATTACTTTATCAGAGATTTTAAGTTCAATACCTTCCATTTCAAAAAGCTTGATATACTGTCTTATCAACGCGTTTTTGGGCTCTAATAAAATTGACTTTAACGTATGAGCGTCAAGTGGCTTCAATGCAGTTAAAATCGGAATACGTCCAATGATTTCAGGAATAAGGCCAAATTGCTTAACATCGGCAGGAATTGCATATTCCAGGTATTGCTCTGGAGTAAATTCGTCTAAATCTGCTGATTTGAAACCAAGTGAATTTGCTTCCAATCTTCTTGAGATTATTTTCTCAATTCCGTCAAACGCTCCGCCACAGATAAATAATATATTTCTAGTATCTATCTGAATCATTTTCTGATCAGGGTGCTTACGTCCACCTTGAGGAGCGACATTAGCAACTGTTCCTTCCAAAATCTTTAATAATCCTTGTTGTACACCTTCCCCACTTACATCACGAGTAATGCTTGGATTATCTGACTTACGAGCTATTTTGTCAATTTCATCAATATAAATAATGCCCCGTTCAGTGGCATCTTTGTCATAATCCGCAGACTGGTATAATCTTGAAATTATACTTTCCACATCTTCACCTACATACCCTGCCTCAGTAAGGACAGTAGCATCTGCGATACAAAAAGGCACTTGTAAAGAGCGAGCTAGAGTTTTGGCTAAAAGGGTTTTACCTGTTCCAGTTTCTCCGATCAGTAGGACGTTTGACTTTTCTAACTCAACTTCATCTTCTGTTGGATTATAATCAAGTCTTTTGTAGTGATTGTAAACTGCTACACTTAGCGTTTTTTTGGCACTTTCTTGACCAATCACATACTCATCCAAGAGGGCTTTGATCTCCTTTGGTTTTTTTACGTTAAGTTGGTTTGGCTTGGTATTGTTCTGCTCAATCCCCTCACTTAGGATTATTTCATTTCCTTGCTCTATACATTGTTCGCATATATGAGCATCAATTCCGGAAATAAGTAATCCTACTTCACCCTTACTTCTACCACAAAATGAACAGGTCAGTTGCATCTTAAGCTAGTTGTTTTACTTCTTACGAGTAAGAACCTCGTCCACTATACCCCATTCTTTAGCCTCGGTAGCTGTCATCCAGTTATCTCTTAGGCAATCACGCTCTACATCTTCAAACTTCTGATCAGCGTGCTCTACATAGATATCGTACAACTCTCTTCTTAAGTCCTTTATGAGATTATAGCTAATTTCCATATCGCTGAATTGACCTTGCATTCCTCCCGAAGGCTGGTGTATCATAACTCTACTATGATGCAAACAAGTACGCTTTCCTTTAGTCCCTGCACACAGTAATATACTTCCCATTGAAGCAGCAAGACCAGTACAGATAGTTGCAACATCAGGTGCGATATATTGCATAGTGTCATATATGCCTAATCCTGCAATAACGCTTCCTCCTGGACTGTTTATGTATATCTGGATGTCTCGTTTCGCATCTGACGATTCCAAAAATAAGAGCTGTGCTTGAATTACATTTGCTATGTAATCATCTATTCCTGTACCAAGAAAGATGATTCTATCCGCCATAAGTCTTGAGAATACATCTACTTCTCTAAATGGCATCTGACGCTCTTCTATTACAGTTCGAGTCATATCTTTAGGAGTATTAATTGCTCCCATGTAATGATCTACTCTTGAACTGCTTATTCCGTGATGCTTTACAGCATACTTTCTAAATTCTTTTCCGTAATCCATAATTATTAATTAGTGCTCAAAAGTAAACAAATACCTAAATAGGAAAGTTCACCTAAGCAGAAAGACTAGAATATTAATCGAAGGAGAGTTACACCTACTTATCGTTGCTGAATTTCTTTACTTGATCGTAGAATTTGTCTACATTCAGCTTCTTAGTTTTAACCGTAATCAGCTCTTTTACTTTATCCAATACTTTTTTCTCAACAACAACATCTCTTATTCTCATTAAGTAGTTTTTATCCTCTCTGTTTTTAGCTTCGAAGTTTTGTACCATCGAAGGATCAGGATTATTTAAACCGTATTGTCTCAACATCTGAGCCGTGTAGGCAAATGAGGTTTGATTGATATCCTCATCAGATACTTCCACGTTTTGTTCTTCTGCTATTTTCTCTCTAATGAGTTGCTTACGTAATACTACAGATTCAGTACTGTACTGTTCTTCTACATTTTCAGCAGTGTACGTTTCTGGTTTTGTCTCTTGTAACCATCTTTTCAAGAACTCATCAGGTAGGGTTAGTTGATGTTTTTCCTCTAGCAAAGCATTTATTTCCGCTTCCAATTGCTTCTCAGCCTCTGCAACGTAGTAGGAGCCAAGATTTTCTTCAATCTTTTTCTTAAACTCCTCTTCGTTAGCTACAGCTCCAGCACCCATTACCAAGTCAAAAAACTCCTGATTCAATTCTGCAGGAACAACTTTTTTAATCTCTTTTACAGTTGCTTTAAATGTTTTACTTAGGCCACTTACTTGTTCTTCTTCAATGCCTAAAGACTGCCTGATCACCATTTCGTTATCATTGAATAACTCGAAAGGATTCAACTTTAGTTCATCATTCATAGACAAACCTACAAGCTGCTTCTTAACTTTTTTACTTTTAACTACCTCAGGCAATACTGTAACCTCTTGCTCAAAAACTCCTCCATCTATATGCTCCCCCTTCTTATCGACCTCTGTCATAATCAAGACTAAAGAATCATTCTCCGTCTCAGACTTGTCCATATTTTCCAACTTCCCATTTTGTCTTCGCAGATTTGTAATCTCAGTTTCTACTTCTTCTCCATCTAGTTCGATTTCATATCTAGTCAACTTATCTTTAGTAGATATGTCCAAATCAAAAATAGGAGCAAGCCCTAAATCAAAGTGAAAAGTAAAATCTCCATAGTTATCAAAATCCGTTTTACTGGGTTTCTCAGTACTTGTCATTGGCTGACCAAGTATATCTATCTTATTGTCTTGTAAATGTTTGTACAGTGCCTCAGAAGTCATTCTGTTAACCTCTTCGAAAAGTACACTTTTTCCAATCATCTGCTTTACCATGCCTATAGGCACTGTCCCAGGTCTGAATCCAGGTATCTTAGCTTTCTTTCGGTAATCTTTAAACTGCTTTGTGAGATTTTCTTGATAATCTTCATTTTTCACTTCAATGCTTATAATAGCATTTAGATCATCTTTTTTTTCGAAAGTTACGTTCACGGGATGGAATTAATTTGTTGAGTATTTCTATTGCTTAATAATTTACTCTTAAGGGATAAGGTTTGGTTACCAAAAGCTCCATAAACAATAAAACCCTGTATTACCAGGGCTTTATTTCAATTGAACTTGTGCGGGCGATAGGACTCGAACCTACACACCTCGCGGCACTAGATCCTAAGTCTAGCGTGTCTACCAATTTCACCACGCCCGCTCCTCTTCCGTTAAAAGGGCTGCAAAAATAATTTATTTTAGAATTACAGCAATCTTTTTCAAAAAAAAATCCGTCTAAGCATTTCTCTGTTTGAGATATGACTTAGACGGACCTAATAAGTGAAAGAAATTATCTTATTTCACTTGCATTTTTTTAGTAATCTGATGATCTCCAGTACTTAGTGTGTAAAAATACATTCCAGTTGACAATGAATTCCCATCAATTGAAATAGTATGATTCCCAGCACTCATAATACCAAGCTCACCTTCATTTACTACATTTCCTAGCACATCCGTCACCGTAAGACTTACTTCAGAGTTCTTACGCAGATAAATCAATACGTCAGTAGATCCATAGAATGGATTTGGTTGGTTCTGACTAACAACAAATACTTCAGCTTTTTTGGTTGCATCATCGATACTGGAAATATCTTGACCTATTTCGTCAGCAATAATATCCGCTACAGGAATTGCAGCATACTTAATTTCATTTAGGTCTATTGGGTGAGTACCTGCTGCGGCACTATGATTTTGAAGATTTGTTCCAGGAGTTTGATCCTGCTGGAATATTAGGTGTACAAAATCATTAGATTTTTTAGCAACACAAGGAAAAGTACATTCCCAGTCTCCTTGCTTTGTTACATTCTGAGGTTCTCCCCAAGTCGCTCCTCCATCAGTAGAGTAGGTAATAAGTACATCTCTATAGTTAGAATTTAAAAAATGGCTTGTTCCTTCAATCGGTGCTGAATAAACCACAAAAATATTTCCATCATCATCTATACTAGCAGAAGGCATAGTAGTTAAGGAGGTGTTACCTGTTCTTGAAGCTGATAAAAGTGTTCCTGGAACTGCTCCATTAGTTAGAACATTCCATGTCTCAGCATTCAAGTTTCCATTTGCTACAGTTTCCCCATCTCCATTCACATCAATTAGTCCAGCTATTCTTTTGGTTTCAGTGTCACCTTCTTTCCAATGACGAATATGCTCTCTAACTGGGAAGAAACTATAAGATTCATCAGATAAATCTTCATCTAAGACAGCTCCTTCTCCATAGAATACGTGAGCCATACCTTGCTGATCGATAAGTACATCAACACTCCCGTCATTTGTCAATGGTGTATCCGCAACAAGTACTTCTGTCAGAGTAGTTTTGTAAGGAAATCCATCTACATCTGTGTAGGTCCAAGTTTGACCATTGTCAGTACTTTTCCATAAAGACAATGCACGACCCATACCACCAACAACTATAGCGACAATTGAGTCTCTTGCATCGATAGCATAATTATCACCACCACCAGTTCTATAAAGAGTACTATCGTAACCAGGTAGTAAAAGGTGCTCTACCTCAGATGAGTTAGTAGCTACATCCCATCTACTGTAAGCCGTAGGACTAGTAACTCCATTTCTAGTTACAGTTGGAACTGTACCGTCATTTGTCCAGTAGTTATATACCGAATGGATTTTCCCGTTGCTTTGTACACTTCTAGTCCAGATAGGAGCTCTATTTTCAGTAGATGTTTCATCATCTAATATAGGTCCTGTTGAAGTAAATGAAGTACTTCCTTTTGTGCTATTGCTAGAATATACAAAACCTCCATTTGTAGACTCGTGAGCCATTACTGCCTCTGAACCATCATCTAAAAGCATAATTGATGGCCAACCAGTTCTACTATTTTCTATTCTACTATTTCTCCCTGTCAACCAATCAGTACCGTTATAGTGATTGTATCCTGTTCCTCTATTCGGGAATCCAGTACCGTCATCTGGGCTTGCTGTCCAAACAGCACTAACTGTACCATCATCGTGCAATAGAACTCTTCTACCAGGACTAGAATTTGTCTGTAAGTCGTAGTATGTTTCTCCTAATACAATAGTCGAATAATTCACATCTGCCTTCTTTTTAACAGTACGTCCATTAGGATATAATGGCGTTCTGTCTTTTTGCGTATGATTATCAATCATCATCGCACGTTCTTTTTCTAACGTCATAGACTCCATTCCGCTTATGTTAGCTTTCTCGCTTTGGGCAAAAGCAAGTGCGGGTGCAACCATGAGTAAAGTGAGTAAAGTTTTTTTCATATACCTAGTTTCTTTTATAATCGGGTGGGAAATTACTGAATTATCATGTAATCGCTACTTAAAAGTTAACGAATGACGAAAAAAAGTCAATTCCACCCCCTGAATTGGTGATTATTCTTAGTAAACAGCGTGGTCGTCTGAATAGTTGATAAAGCCTAGAAATGCAGAGTAGACTCTTTAAAGACTCAAAATTTTTAAAACGGTTTCTTGAAGTAAAGCCTCCTGATCACCGGTATTCTCTTTTATGCCTTTTAGTTTTAGGTCACAGTCATTTAAACACTCCATTACCTTTAGTATTTTTTTGCCTTTATAATGTGAAGCCGCTTGACGATATTCATTAATAGCAAAAAATGGAATATTCAATGTACTCATGATTTCTTTATCGGTCGACCTTACCATGCTTTGCATAATAGCCACCTTTTGAAAGTATCTAAACAAAATACTATTGATAACAACTAGTGGATTGTTTTTCAAGTTTGCAGAAAAATAATTCATTATCTCAACTGCCTTTGTTTTTTGTTTCAAAGCAAGCGTCTTTTGAAAAGCAAAAATGTTGTACTCCTTATTTATGCCAACATACCTAGTAATATGTTCTTCCCTTATTTTACTCCCAATTTCTACATTAGAGAAAACTTTTTCTAATTCTTTTATAATTAGTGAGAACTTAAAACCACTATTCTCAACTAAGAGGTGAAGTGGACGAGGTTCTATATCATACCCTTTGTCGGCAATATAATTAGCCGTAATATCTGCAACTTGTTTTTCGGGTATTGGATCAGAAGAAAACACTTGACCATAAGTTTTAAAAGCCTTCCCCTCTTTTCTATTCAAAGCCAATTTCTTCCCGGGATGATACCATACTAATACTGTACTTTCTACTGGTTTTTCTATGTATGGTATTATCTGATGAGTAGTTCTACAAAACTGAGCCTCCTTAAAAACAACCAGTTGCTTTTCTGCCATCATAGGAAATCGTCTACACACATTGATTACATTAGCAATGTCTGTATCTTTAGAGTAAAAGATATGCTCATTGAAACTTCTAGTTGATTGATCGACAGCAACTTCTTGAATTTTTTCCAGCAACTTTTCTAAAAAATAATATTCCTCACCTTGAAGCAAATAGACAGGTGATATATTACCTTCATCCAGTTGTTGCATCAATGTGTTGAAATCGTGATATGAACTAGTACCTTTGGCCACTACTACAGTTTGTGTTGTGCAATTAAACTTCGATAAATTTAACTTTCAAATAAAAACCCAAAATAATCGCAATTACATTTGGGACAAAGTTAGAAAGGGGTATTTCGTGCTCACTCCGGAAGAATATGTTCGTCAACATTGTATCCATCAACTAGAAAAAAACGGATTCTCACTAGCACGATTAAGCATAGAACAGAACCTCCCAAAAAGTAAAAAAAGGTATGATGCTATTCTTTATGACAATGCTGGAAAACCGCAATTACTCATTGAATGTAAGGCTCCGACCGTTCACCTTTCAACAAAAATAATAGAGCAAGTAACTAGCTATATATCCTTATTAGAGGTCCCCAATATCCTATTGACAAATGGTCGTTTTCATTTCCTGATTAAACGGAGTGTTAAGGAATTAGAAATAACACAAGAATTTCCTGAATTATCATCGATAAGCCATTAAAAAAGCGAAATTCGCAGCAACTTTTTTGAAAAAATGGCAATTCTAATTATCGTAGTTTTCGTTTTAGGTTATGCAGCAATAGCCTTAGAACATCCGCTCAAAATAGATAAGGCGGCAAGTGCTCTCATCACTGGAATGGTTTGCTGGGCCATTTATGTTTTTTCACTTGGGGGCGATCCTCACGCTTATGAAATCATTGAATATGGTAGATCATTTGTAGATGGTGACCATCACGTAGGAGGGCTATACCATCACTTGTTCGATATTGCCAATATCCTATTCTTCCTAATGGGAGCTATGACCATAGTGGAACTTGTAGATGCTCACGAAGGTTTTGCAGTAATCACAGACCGAATAAAAACAAAAGATAAAACCAAACTGCTTTGGATCATTTGTATTTTGACTTTCTTCTTTTCAGCAGCTCTTGATAATCTTACCACCACAATTGTAATGATATCATTGCTCCGTAAGTTAGTCAAGGACCAAAAAACTAGATGGATGTTTGTAGGGATGGTAGTAATAGCCGCAAATGCTGGAGGTGCTTGGTCACCTATAGGAGACGTTACTACAACTATGCTTTGGATTAAAAAGCAATTACCAGACGTACCCAACATTATAATGGATTTGATTATTCCTAGTATGGTTGCACTTTTAGTTCCATTAGCAATCCTTTCATTTACGTTTAAAGGAACGGTAGAGCGTCCTCTAAAACAAGAAAATGCAGATCATTATCTAAATCCCACGACTCCTGGAGAACGAACTTTCGTATTCATTTTAGGTCTTGCAGGCCTCATCTTTGTACCTTTCTTTAAAACCATAACTCACCTACCACCTTTTATGGGGATGATGCTCAGTTTAGGAGTAATATGGGCAGTCACTGAGGTTATGCATAAGGGGAAATCTAAGTCGGAAAAACAACCTCTTAGCGTAATCACTGTTCTTCAAAAAATAGACGTAGCAAGTGTCCTATTCTTTTTAGGTATCCTAATGGCTGTTGCAGCTCTTCAGGAATTCGGTCACTTAAGAACCGCGGCACAGGCCTTAGATAGTGTATTCGCGGGAAATATATTCTCCATCAATATAGTAATTGGACTTTTATCAGCGATAGTAGATAATGTACCTTTAGTGGCAGCAGCCCAGGGAATGTACGACATAGCTCCTACGGGAGATTTTGCTGCGAATGGTCACTTCTGGGAATTCTTAGCTTACTGTGCTGGTACAGGAGGGAGTGCACTAATTATCGGTTCGGCAGCAGGTGTAGCTGCTATGGGACTAGAAAAAATAGACTTTGGGTGGTACCTGAAAAAAATAAGTTGGTTAGCAGTAATTGGCTACTTTGCAGGTGCTGCGACCTACTATTCAATGTTCTCCTAGGTCTATGATAGACGGCAAAAAAGTAGTAGTTGTTTTTCCTGCCTATAACGCAGCTAAAACCCTTGAAAAAACCTATAAGGAACTTCCTTTTGACATAGTCGATGAAACCATATTGGTAGATGATGCTAGTAAGGATGATACTGCGGCTTTAGCAAGTCGTATTGGGGTAAATCATGTTATTATACATGATAACAATAGAGGTTACGGCGGGAACCAAAAAAGCTGCTACAATAAAGCCATTGAAATAGGTGCAGATATTGTAATAATGGTGCATCCGGACTACCAATACACTCCACTTCTAGTAAAAAGTATGTGTAGCATCATAGCCAATGGAATATTTCCTGCGGTGTATGCGTCAAGGATACTAGGAAAAGGAGCTCTAAAAGGCGGAATGCCTTGGTATAAGTACATTGCCAATAGAATACTTACTCTTTTCCAAAATATAGTTATTAATCAGAAACTCAGTGAATACCATACGGGATATCGAGCATTTGACACTAAAATATTTGATAAAATAGACATTGAAGCCAATAGTGACGACTTCGTATTTGATAATCAAATGACGGCACAGGTATTTTTCGCCGGTTTCGAAATAGGAGAAGTAACCTGTCCTACTAAATATTTTGATGACGCTAGTTCAATTAACCTAAAAAGAAGCTCCATCTATGGACTTGGAGTGCTATTGGTGTCTATTCAGTATAGACTTGCTAAATGGGGTCTTGGAGATTTTGGAATCTTTAAACTGAAAGTTTAGTCACAATATTTGATTAGGTAATCCATTCCTATTTCACCAGATTTTCTCCAACTTTCACAGGCTTCGATCTTATTTCCTAATCGGTACTCAGCTATTCCGAGATTGAAGTGAGCTAGTTTTATGTCTTCGTGTGCAAAGTATATGGCCTTACGAAAATCTATGCGAGCTTTCTCATATTCCTCTAACTGAATGTAGAAAAAACCTCGATCAAAATAGTACGTCGGATCATCGGCCTTTACTGCTATTGCTTTTGAATAGTCACTTGCGGCTAAGGTGTATTCCCCCTGTCGTGCATAGCATTCTCCTCTCAATACATACGCTTCGTCATCATCTGATTCAGCTAAGAGATATACATTAAAATCCTCAACTGCTTTGACGTTGTTGCCAAATTCATATTGATATTTACCTCTTAGAAAATAAGCATCCATAAAGGTGGGGAGCATTGCAATACCTTCATCTAAATCAGAAATACAACCAGCACTGTCTTTTGCAAGATATTTCACTCTAGCTCGTTGAACTAGTTCTCCTGGAGTCTTGGCCTCTAAAGAGACTATCTTTTCCATATCGTCAAAAGCTTTCTGATGTTCAGAAAACTTGACTAAAATGTCCAATCTAGAAAAGTATCCATTTATATCATCAGGATTCATGATGATATAAATATTCAAATCATTAAGTGCTTTCTGTGGTTCATCTAAGGCAGTGTAGACAAATGCTCTATTATAAAATGCATCAGATACTCCAGGGTCTAAAGCAATGCTTTCAGTCAGATCTTTAAGAGCTAGATCCAATTGCCCTAATTGAGCAAATACGCTGCCTCTACCCCAATAAGCTTCGGCCATTTTAGAATTATTAGCTATGGCTGAATCAAAGTCTTTTATCGCACCTAATGTGTTACCTTCTTCAAACTTATCAATTCCTGAATTATACCAAGAAATAGCATCCTGGGCTTGAAGTGAGATAAGACAAAGGGTGAGAAATATACTTAAAACGAATTTCATGTTATACTGTTGCAATGATATAATTACTATACGCAAGGTTGATGCCTATGTTTCCACACAAGCAAAAGTCTAGCTAGAGAAATGAACATATTAGACAAAAAAGAAAATAAACTCTTCCTGATTCTGGGTGGATTTTTTATTACCAATGCGTTGATAGCAGAGTTTATAGGTGTAAAGATTTTTTCATTAGAAAGGACTTTAGGATTTGCTCCATTTAACTATTCTTTATTTGGAGAGGAGTTAAGCTTTAATCTAACAGCTGGTGTAGTTTTATGGCCCATAGTGTTTGTAATGACGGATGTAATCAATGAGTACTTTGGGAAAAGAGGAGTAAGGTTCCTTTCGTTTCTCGTGGTAGGCTTAATTTCCTTTGCTTTTGTGATGGTTTATGCTGCTATACATCTAACTCCTGCAGATTGGTGGATAAGCAGTGCCGACCAATCGGGTATCCCTAACTTGCAGTTAGCATTTTCTAGAATATTTGGTCAAGGCTTATGGATTATAGTAGGCTCACTGGTTGCGTTTTTAGTAGGACAGCTACTAGACGTTATCGTTTTTCAAAAAATAAAAGCTATGACAGGAGAAGGAAAGGTATGGCTGCGTGCTACTGGTAGTACATTAGTCAGTCAATTCATCGATAGTTTTGTTGTACTCATTATAGCTTTTAAGCTAGGAGCTGATTGGAGCTGGGCTTTAGTCTTGGCTGTTGGGTTCAATAATTACATCTACAAGTTTGTGATAGCCGTTCTGCTGACACCTGCCATTTATGGAGCTCATGCAGCGATAGATAGATATTTAGGGAAAAACCTAGCCGACAGGCTCAAAAAAGATGCAAGTTCCTCTTGAGTTAGTTGATATCTCAAGTTAGCAAATGCTTCTCTAAAATCTCCTCGTAATGCCCCTGTTATTGAATCTGGTGGCGGAACGTTTATAGACTCGAAGTGTTCTTTTACTAGTTTCACTTTGGGGTATCTAAACCTAAAATAAAACCCGGCTACAATGCCGAAAGCAAATCCTCCAATGTGAGCAAACCAAGCTACCACTCCACTATCTCCACCTAGACTTCCCATTCCACTGACAAGTTGTTGTACAATCCAGAAGCCTAAAAATAGAAATGCTGGTACTGCAAAAACTTTAACGAAGAATAACACCTTCACTTTGGATTTTGGAAACATCACCAAATATGTGCCTAGGCAGGCAGCAATAGCTCCACTAGCACCTAAACTAGGTGTCATACTCATCGTATCCGTAGCTATATGACTCAAACTAGCAAAGAGTCCTCCAAGCAAATAAAAAATCACAAAACGTCGATTACCAATGGTACTTTCAATGTTGTCGGCGAAAACCCAAAGAAATACCATATTACCGATTAAATGCATCCAACTCCCATGCATAAATATGCTTTACAGTAACCTGAGATATATAGGTACAGGACCCGGAAAATGTGGAATTTGACCTTGTTGGGTTATGAGATCTACACCTGTGGTAATTTCATAAGGTACTGCACTGTTCGCATAGGTAAAGGCGGAATTACCTAGTTGTAAAAGAACAAACACCGCTGCATTTAAGGCTATAAAACTATAACTGAATATAGGTTTACTGTCTCCTTTTACTTGGTCATCACCTATTGGAAATATCATATTTAGCGTATTTATTAATTTCCAAAAACATACTGAATGATATTTGCTCCCATTTGCAAGGCTTTTAAGCGTGTTTCCGGACTGTCATTATAAATCCCTGGATCCTCCCAACCGTTCCCCAAATCACACTCATAATCATAGAAACAAACCAATCTACCCTTATAGATTAGTCCAAATCCTTGTGCAGGTTTACCATCGTGTTCGTGTATCTTTGGTAGTCCTTGATTGAAGGAATATTTCTGAGTGTAAATGGGATGGTTAAAAGGAAGTTCAACAAACTCAAGTTCAGGGAACACTTTTTTCATTTCCGGTCTGAAATATTTATCTAATCCATAATTGTCATCGATATGCAGAAAACCTCCGGCTAATAGATATTTACGAAGATTTTCTACGTCGCTCTTATCAAAGACCACATTACCGTGACCAGTCATATAAACATACGGGTAGTTGAAAATTTCAGAACTTCCTACCTCTACAACTTCATCTTGCAACGTAAAATTGGTTTCTAAGTTTTCATTACAAAATTTAGCTAGGTTGGGTAGTGCAGTCCTATTTCCATACCAATCTCCTCCTCCATTATACTTTAGTCGAGCCATTTTCAAAGTGGATTGAGTAGAGAAACTCCCAAAAATCAAAAGTGAAAGAAGCAGACTGAACTTGTGCATTTTTTTAGTAGTACGAATTTAATTCAGAAAAAGTATATCAAGCTTCAGTATTATACCTATAATTTTCATATTCTTACCCTACTGGCTGCAACTATAGCAGCAGTCTCTGTCCTTAAACGAAATTCCCCAAGATCCAACGGTTGAAATCCTGCTGATTTTGCCAGCTCTATTTCCTCAAGAGTAAAATCTCCTTCTGGTCCAATTAATACCAATTGATCCTTAGTACCACTGTCCATTTGCTTACTTTTTTCCCCATCTTCACAATGAGCAATCCATTTGTAGCTAGCTTCTAGTGCTAAGGTCTCCTTAAAATCCATCTCTTTAACCTCCGGGATATGATAACGAAGACTTTGTTTGACTGCAGAAAGTACTTTTTTCTCGATCCTAGTTAAATTAGTCTTTGTTCGAACTGTATTCTTTGTTTCTAACAAGATGATTTGCTTTACACCTATTTCAACCAACTTTTCTATCATCCATTCCAGTCTATCTCTATTCTTTGGTGGTGCTATAGCTAGAATTAATCGCTCACTATTCTCATAAAAAGAAGAATGGAGAATAGAACAGTTTATTTCTTTTTTTTGGATGGAAGATATTTGACAAGAATATAATCCTCCTAATCCATCAATTACGTGAATATGATCTCCAACCTTCTTTCTTAACACCTGAGAAGCATGAGATGCTTCCTGATCGTGTAATATTACCTCTGAATCAGAAACAGAATTTGAATAAAAAGTGAAATTAATTGAATCCATTTGCAGTCAAAATTAACACAAACAAAAGGTTAAGTCATCTATTAGAAAAAATGAAATAAGATATTCTTTCTAACCCGTAATTCTCAAACTTATGATATTCATCAAGAAGTCGAATGAGAAATTTAGAATACAGTTTACTGATTAGCGACTCACCTTAAAGATTTGTATCTATGCACTAGGATATTTAAGGAAAATGGCATCAAAAAAATCGAAAATCCTTTTTTCACAAGATGATTTCAATAGCGTGTCTACGCGACAAGAGTTACTTGATTTAGCAGTGAAAAAAGGTGTAGATCTGTCACCCATATTAGAAAAAATAGAATATGAGGCTGAATTAAAAAAACTTCAAGCCGAATTAGTTAATCTACAGAAATACGTCAGAAAGAATAAACTACGAGTAGCTATCCTTTTCGAAGGAAGAGATGCTTCCGGAAAAGGAGGATCAATAAAAAGGTTCGTAGAACATCTAAATCCAAGATCTAGTAGAGTAGTGGCCCTACCCAAACCTACGGAAATAGAAAAAGGTCAGTGGTATTTTAGGAGATACATAAAACAGCTACCAGAACCAGGGGAAATCGTATTCTTCGACAGAAGTTGGTACAACCGAGCTGTAGTGGAACCTTCAATGGGATTTTGTACTGAAGAAGAGTATCAACGGTTCTTAGTACAGGTTCCAGAATTCGAACATATGTTGTATGAAGACGGGGTTATTCTTATCAAATTTTGGTTCTCTGTCTCAAAAGAAGAACAGAAAAGTAGATTTGATTCTAGATTAAACAACCCTCTAAAGGTATGGAAATACAGTCCAGTAGATATGAAGGGTCAAGAACTCTGGGATGTTTACACCAAGTACAAAGAGAGCATGTTCTCTAAAACACATACTCCTTTCTCACCATGGATTATTGTAAAGACTAATAACAAAAAAGTAGCTAGGCGGGAGAGTATAAGGCACGTACTTTCAAAATTCGACTATCCTGAAAAAGAAGATGCAACAATAAATCTGTATCCAGATCCAAACGTGATCGTAAGATACTACAGACATATCCAACAAATAGATAATTAGGATGAAAGATTTTTCAAAAAGAGAATTAGAATTACTCAACTCCAAAAGTGGCCTTAAGCAGCTTCTTGTAAACGAGCAAATAAACTATCCGAAAGCCTTGAGGACAGCTTATTCCGAGAAAAAAATAAAGAGATTACAAGCAGATCTGGTTGATCTTCAGGATTGGGTAATTGCGAATAATGAGCGTGTCGTTGTAATTTTTGAGGGACGAGATGCAGCAGGAAAAGGTGGAGCTATCAGAAGGATCACAGCTCATATAAATCCTCGTCATTTTAGAGTAGTAGCACTGCCTAAACCTAACGAAGAAGAAAGACACCAATGGTATTTCCAACGTTATGTTTCTCAACTTCCAAAACCAGGAGAAATTGTCTTTTTAAATAGAAGTTGGTATAACCGAGCAGTTGTAGAGCCAGTGAACGGTTTCTGTACACAAGAAGAGTATAATACCTTCATGAAGCAAGTCAATGGTTTTGAAACCATGTTAAAAGAGTCTGGGTGCTATTTACTAAAACTATATTTCTCTATTTCCAAAGAGGAGCAACAAATTAGATTTGACAATATCTTAAGTAATCCGCTGAAGCGATGGAAAATGACTCCTGTAGATATGAAAGCCCAAGAGCTTTGGGAAGATTACACCAAGTACAAAAAGAGGATGTTTGAAGAAACAGATACTGAACTAAATCCTTGGCATATCATAAAAGCAAATAGAAAAACAAATGCAAGGCTAGCGGCAATGAGACATTTGCTGGAACAAATTCCTTACGAAAAAGAGTAATGTGAAAAGTAAATAAAAAAGGTTCTCCAGATACGGCTAGAGAACCTTTAGAATCATACAGCACCTTTTATTTTACTGTAATTTTTAAATTGGATTTCGCTCACGCGAATAACTATACAACATATATAGTTTCTTTACTTTATTAGAGACAGGTTTGGGTGAATGGTTTCAGAATTCACTGTCAGATATTTGTCATGAAGCGAGAACTTAATAATTATTACAAAAAAGGAGCAACTGATTGTGCTGCTCCTTCAATATATATATATAGCCGTTTGTGACTTTCTAAAAAAGTATTCCTAAATATCTATTTAATAAGCTACCCTTCTAGTCTAGTGCCTTTAACTCTGCAACCAATTCTGAAAGTACATTTTTAGCATCTCCAAATAACATCTGAGTTTTATCTCTGAAAAACAACTCGTTTTCTATACCAGCATATCCTGGCTTCATGCTCCTTTTATTAACAATACAAGCTTTTGCATTTTCCACGTCTAGTATAGGCATGCCATAAATCGGACTGCTTGGATCGGTCTTAGCTGCAGGATTTACAACATCATTTGCTCCAACCACGAGTACAACATCAGTTTGTGAAAACTCTGGATTCACATCTTCCATTTCTTTAAGTTTATCATACTCTACATTACTTTCTGCGAGTAAAACATTCATATGCCCAGGCATACGACCCGCAACAGGATGAATGGCATAAGAAACATCTACACCTCTTTCCTCTAAAATTGTTTCAAGTTCTTTAATTACGTGCTGAGCTTGAGCCACAGCAAGTCCATATCCAGGAACAATAATCACTTTATTGCTATAGTTCATTTGAACTGCCAAGTCACTTGCTCCTACCTCTTTGACATTACCCTGAGGACCACTTTCACCTGATGCTGCAGCTGCTCCACCAAATGCACCGAAAATCACATTGAACAAGGGCCTATTCATCGCCTTACACATCACCAGTGTCAACAGTGTTCCTGCAGAACCTACTAGAATTCCACCTGTTAGCATCACCTGATTATCATATAAGAAACCACCAAAAGCAGCAGCAAGACCCGTGAATGAATTTAAAAGAGAGATGACCACAGGCATATCAGCACCCCCAATAGGCAATACAAACAAAATTCCATAAGCTAAGGCTGCTGCGAACAAAATATAAAGGTGAGTTTCACTGCCTGTACCTGTCCATACAACCCAAGCACCATAAGCGAATAGACCTATTAATATTATGGTGTTTAATATGTTGTACTGTGGTAAACGAATAGCCTTTTTGATCTTCCCATTCAGTTTTGCCCAGGCAATCATACTGCCGCTAAAGGAAACAGAACCGATAACCATTCCAGCTAGAATAACAGCTATTTTGGTTGGGTTACCTGTGTTTAGTGGAAACTCAAGTAATCCTATCAAAGCAGCACAAGCACCACCCATACCATTAAAAAGCGAAACTAACTCCGGCATCTTAGTCATCTGCACACGTTTTGCAGTCAGCCAACCTACAACAGTTCCTAGAGCTGTAGCCCCAAAGATCAAAGCATAAATAACAGAACTAATTTCACCTTCGTGAAAAACAATAGTAGCTATGATAGCTGCGACCATTCCGGCAGCAGCTAGTAGATTTCCATTTCTAGCAGTTTTTGCATTACTGAGCATCTTCAGTCCCAATATAAAAGTAACCGATGCTATGAGATAGATAATATGTATTAATTCAAAGTTCATATCCTTCTATTTTTTCTTTTTAAACATTTCCAACATTCTATCTGTCACTACAAAACCTCCGACTACATTCAGTGTTCCTAAAAAAACAGCTATAAAGCCTAAAGCGAGTGCCATATAATTATCGGGAGAAGTATGCAGCATGACTATAATAGCTCCAACAATAACGACTCCGTGAATAGCATTGGCTCCAGACATTAATGGCGTATGGAGTACCGCTGGAACCTTACCTATTACTTCCACTCCTACAAAAATCATAAGGATGACTATGAAAATCATCTCCTTATTCTCAGTAAAAAACTGTATTAATTCATTCATTTTTTTTCTTATTTAGTCACTAAGGTTCCGGTTGTTATCTCATCTTCCATATCCCATTTAAAATTGCCGTCTTCGACCATATGCGATAAAAAAGTATCTATATTTCTGCTCAATAATTCACTTGCATTTGTCGGAATCTGTGCTGGGAAGTTTGATACACCAACTATTTTCACTCCGTTGTAATTCACAATTTCATCAGCTTTACTCGCTGCTGTATTCCCACCTTTAGCCACAGCCATATCTACGATAACTGATCCATTTTTCATCATTCCAATCTGTTCTTCACTGATTAGTATTGGAGACTTAGCCCCTTGTACCAAAGCTGTAGTTATCACAAGGTCAGCCTGAGACAAGGATTTGTTGACGGCAGCTTTTTGCTTAGCCAGATATTCATCTGAGACTTCCTGAGCATAACCGCCTTCTACTTTTACTCCATCATCTTCTACCGTAATAAATTTAGCTCCAAGTGACTCTGTCTGCTCTTTACATTCCATTCTTACATCTGTCGCCTCTACTATAGCTCCAAGTCGTTTCGCTGTAGCAATAGCTTGTAAGCCTGCTACACCAACTCCAAAAATGAGTACTTTGGCTGGTGTAATCGTTCCAGCAGCAGTAGTCAGCATAGGAAATATCTTCCCTAAATTGTCTGCTCCACAAATCACAGATTTATAACCTGATAAGTTGGACTGAGAAGAAAGTACATCCATGCTCTGTGCTCTACTTATTCTAGGCATAGCATCTAAGCTAATTCCTTTTACTTCTTTAGATACCAATTCCCTGACCAACGATTCATTCAGCCTATGAAATAGCTGAGAAATCCATACTTGACCTTTTTTTAAGTTGGCTAAATCGTCTGATGACGGAGGGTTAATCTTCACAATGACATCTGCAGCTTCGATTGCCTCCTTGGAAGAGTTTGCAATAGAGGCCCCAGCGTCAGTATAATCTAAATCAGTAAATGCCGCGTGTTCTCCTGCTTCCTTTTCAATGATAACCTCAAAACCAAGCTTTGCCAGTTTTGAAATTGATTTGGGTACAATGGCTACTCTAGTTTCACCTGTATCAGTTTCTTTTAATACGGAAAGTTTCAATTTTCTTCTACTTTTAGGTTCGGGTAAAGTTAAATGATTTTTAACACTCTGCTTATTCCATCAATATTTTCGATTACATCCAATCTCATCTTAGTGATAAAAAATCGGTATTGAATTGAACAGTTTATCAAAAAAATACTACTACACTAGACGAAATAACAACTAGAGAGCTCATTGGTTTTTGTAATCAGCTACTAACAAAAAAGAGCGGCTCAATGAGCCGCTCTTTCTATCAAACTTCAAAAGTTTGTTAGTGTATCTGTAAATCTATTTTACTTCTTCGAAGTCAACGTCTTCTACATCTTTTGCATCGTCACCAGATCCAGAATCTGCTCCTGCATCTTGAGTACCTGCATCAGTAGCTCCCTCCGCACCAGCAGCTTGCTGAGCAGCATAGATATCTTGACTAGCAGCTTCCCATGCTTTGTTCAATGTTTCAGAATGAGCGTCTATACCTTCTAAGTCACCTGCAGCGTGTGCTTTTTTAAGTTCCTCTTTTGCAGCTTCTATAGCTCCCTTTTTGTCTTCTGGTATCTTATCGCCATACTCGCTTAGTTGCTTTTCAGTAGAGAAAACCAATTGATCCGCAGTATTTAACTTGTCAATCTTTTCTTTCTCTGCCTTATCAGCATCAGCATTCGCTTCTGCTTCCTTACGCATTCTTTCGATTTCCTCTTCGCTTAGACCAGAGCTTGCTTCTATTCTAATATTTTGCTCCTTACCTGTACCCTTATCTTTAGCACTTACGTTCAAGATACCGTTAGCATCTATGTCAAACGTAACTTCTATTTGAGGTACACCTCTAGGTGCAGGTGGAATAGAATCTAGATGGAATCTTCCTATTGTTCTATTGTCTTTAGCCATACTTCGCTCTCCCTGAAGCACGTGGATTTCTACACTTGGTTGGTTATCCGCTGCTGTAGAGAATACTTGTGACTTTTTAGAAGGAATAGTAGTGTTAGACTCTATAAGTACAGTAGATACTCCACCCATTGTCTCTATACCAAGCGATAATGGTGTAACGTCTAACAATAACACATCCTTAACTTCTCCAGTAAGAACTCCTCCTTGAATTGCAGCACCAATTGCTACTACTTCATCTGGATTCACACCTTTACTTGGAGTCTTTCCAAAGAACTTCTGAACCTCTTCCTGAATACGAGGAATACGTGTACTACCTCCTACCAAGATAACTTCATCTATATCGCTAGCAGTGTAACCAGCATCACTCAATGCTTGCTTACAAGGATCCATACTTCTACGAATTAACTCATCAGCTAGTTGTTCAAACTTTGCACGAGTAAGTGAACGCACTAAGTGCTTAGGACCACTATCTGTAGCAGTAATATAAGGTAGATTAATCTCAGTCTGAGTACCACTACTTAGTTCTATTTTGGCTTTTTCAGCAGCTTCTTTTAGTCTTTGTAAAGCCATCGGATCTTTTCTAAGGTCAATGCTTTCATCAGAGATAAACTCTTCAGCCAACCAATCCATGATTACTCTGTCAAAATCATCACCACCAAGGTGAGTATCTCCATTTGTAGACTTTACTTCAAATACTCCGTCTCCTAGTTCTAGAATAGAAATATCAAACGTACCTCCACCTAAATCGTAAACGGCTATTTTTTGATCTACATCTTTTTTATCCAATCCATAAGCTAAGGCAGCAGCTGTTGGCTCATTTACCACTCGCTCCACTTTCAATCCTGCAATCTCTCCAGCTTCTTTTGTTGCTTGACGCTGGCTATCATTGAAATATGCAGGTACAGTTATCACAGCTCTACTTACTGAGGTTCCAAGGTAATCTTCCGCAGTTTTCTTCATTTTTTGAAGAACAATTGCTGATATCTCTTGTGGTGTATATTTTCTATCACCTATAACGACGCGAGGAGTATCATTATCCCCTTTTACCACTTTGTAAGCCATCTGTCCAGCTTCTTTCTCTACTTCACTAAAAGTAGAACCCATAAATCTCTTTATAGAGCTGATGGTATTTTGTGGATTTGTGATTGCCTGTCTTTTCGCAGGATCTCCTACTTTTCTCTCTCCATTCCCATTGTCCATAAAAGCTACAATAGAAGGTGTTGTTCGTCTTCCTTCACTATTAGGTATAACCACAGGTTCGTTTCCTTCCATTACTGAAACACAACTGTTTGTCGTACCTAAGTCAATTCCTATTACTTTACTCATTTCTTATAATTCAATTAATTACTCGACCGAAAATAAACAAGTACGATGCCAAAGCGAGAATTAGCTTATTTATGACAAAGGCATCTCAAATTATGCCAAAACGGCATCAAATCAATTTACAAAATTTAGATAATCTGTAAATTCTGACAGTTGCATTTCAACCGTAGTCTGAGCATCGAATTTCTGATTGTCAAACCTAGTAATATGCCTAGAAGTAAATATTCCTAAACCATTCGTTAGATTGGTGAATTCAGGTTTTTTCTGAATAATTCCTATAGAAGGACTAGTTACACTCAGGTATGTGCTGAAGTCTTCTGAGATTCCGTAAAAATTAAGATCATAATCTACAAGCCGACGGCTTAGGGAGGTATCAGCCGTAAGTGCAGAGCTGATAGTCGCGAAAAAACTAGATGATGGAACCAAGTAAATAGCCTCCTCAAATCCAGATAACCTTCGAGTTCGCCCTCCGTTTACCATATTCCATTTGATAGGAATGACAGTTGAACTTGAAGGATCAGAAGTCTTGAATTCCTCAACTCTTATGATCATTTCGATTGTGTAAGCTCTAACATGCTTTCCTTCCTTAAAAGACACATATATATTATGATCATCTGTAGCCCTTGGGAATACTGTTCGCGGTGAATTTTCACTAACCGGATTTGTTACCTCAGGTTTTCCGTTACTCAATGTTAATCCTGAACAAGTATAACCAGTTAGTGGATTTCTGACCGTCAATGAATAGGTATAATCGTTTATAAAAGTAGAGGCTTGAATCTTGTCTGTGATCTGATATAATGGGTTAGACTCTGAATAGAAAAAACCTGAATCTTTTGATAATCCAAAGTCCTCCCCATTCACTAATGAGGCTGATATAGTTTTTGTATAGCTATTATTTCTAAATTCATCCAAATACACTTCTAAACTTTCAAAATATAAGGAGTCTGGATTGTCGATATATCTAAGAGCACTTTCATTTTCGTCCAAAAAGGCTCGATTTATTCGTAAATAATTGGTGTCATCTGTAGGATTCAGAGCTCCATACACTACTGCTATTTCTTCCCAGTCTGCAGATACATCTACCTCATTTTCACAACTAATAGTAAAAACAAGTAAGAGCGTGTATAGCAGTGATTTCTGAATCAAGTTTTGCATATTTTTCGCTTAGCTTTGCAAACGTTCATAATAAAAATGAGAATTCTATCATTTCTTCTGATAATATCTGTGTCACAATTCATGAATGCTCAGAATGTATTTACAACCTATGAGGACACTGTAGTATACGATGAGTTTATCTATGATCAGAAAAATTTTCCTCAGAAATACAATATCCTAGAACTATCGACCATCGAAAACAGTACTTACCGAATAAAAAGAATGAGTGATGAAGGTAAATCTGTCATACTTTTAAATACCGACCGAATTTTTGACAACTTTCATTTATCTATCGATTTAGAAATTGTAAATAAAAAACTAAATCCTAGTGCCGGAATTTTTATTCATAGTCAAGCCAATAGAAACAGAGCAATTTTTATCGAAACAAACTGTAGTCGTGAATTCAGAGCAATAAAACAAAGCGGTGAAAACATTAGGTTGCTCACAGGTAATATGAAAAACAATGGTTGGGTTAAATCTACTAATATTTCAAAGTCGGGGTTTAACAGTCTTGCTGTAAAAACTAAGGATGGAAGTGTTGACATTTATATCAACAACGAAATCGAATTATCTATATACGATTCGGAATTACGACAAGGTAAAGTTGGCATCTTTTCTTCACCACAATCTGAAGTGCTAATTGATCGATTCACACTTTCAGTTAAAAAAAATATTATTGATAAAGCGATTCAAAAAGATCCAAAATCTAGCGATGCAGATACCGAAACTGACCCTGCCTTTGAAGAGGTAATCCTCATCCTTAAGACTAAAATAGATAAACAGCAGTTGGAGATTGAAAGGCTCAATAAAGACTTAGAACGATGTAAAACTAAATTGAATTATGATACTACGTTAGTTAATCAAGCCTCAAAATTTGAAAAACAAAATAGCATATTGAGTTTTAAGCTAGACTCGACAAGTACAGCACTCAATAGGGCGATTAAAAGACTGGAATACCTAGAATCTTTTAAACAAGAAATTGAAAATGGATCGAATGGAGATTTAGTCCTTAGCCTTACTAGTATTTTGGCAGATGCGAAAAAAGAAGTTAAAAATCAAAAACTAATAAATACTGCAACCGAAAAAGAGAATCAAATACTCTTGCGTGAAGTAGAATGATACAAGTACTTTTTAAACCTGAAAGAAGAATAGAAAAATGAGCACTGCGAAAAAGGAAATTAAAAAAATGACAACTCACCAATTGCAGTCTATGAAAGATAGAGGTGAAAAAATATCTATGCTCACAGCATATGACTATAGTTATGCTAAAATTGTAGATGATGCTGGTATAGATGTAATACTAGTAGGTGACTCTGCTAGTAATGTAATGGCGGGACACGATAGCACTTTGCCTATTACATTAGACCATATGATTTACCATGCACAATCTGTTCTACGTGCTGTGGACAGGGCTTTTGTTGTGGTCGATTTACCTTTTGGTAGTTATCAAGGTAATAGCTCTGAGGCACTTAGAAGTGCGATTAGAATAATGAAAGAAAGTGGAGCACATTCAGTAAAACTAGAAGGAGGTTCAGAAGTGATAGAATCTGTAAAACGCATTCTATCTGCTGGGATACCTGTTATGGGTCATCTAGGTCTTACTCCCCAAAGCATATATAAATTTGGAACTTATACTGTAAGAGCAAAAGAGGAACAAGAAGCTGCTAAGCTTAAAGAAGATGCCAAGCTATTGGAAGAAGCTGGATGCTATGCTATAGTACTCGAAAAAATACCAGCAAAATTGGCAAAAGAAGTTTCAGAAAGTCTTTCTATCCCTGTTATTGGTATAGGAGCCGGAAATGAAGTAGATGGTCAGGTATTGGTATTACACGATATGCTAGGAGTCACTAAAGAGTTTTCTCCGAGATTCTTGAGACGTTATCTAAACCTGTATGATGAGATGAAAGGGGCTGTAGAACAATATATCGAAGATGTTAAATCGGTAGATTTCCCGAATGAAAAAGAGCAATACTAATTGCTTGCCATAATACCTTTAAACTCAGAAAACTCCTACTTAGAACTAAGCTGGCTCTATAGTCGCACTTAGTCCTTTTTCTTGAAGTGCAGTGCAAATAGGAATGAGTTCTATTTCAGAACCATTTTTCACTGGGCACTTACCCTTATAGTGCACAAGCATTGAGCATTGCTCTGCCTGTTCTGAAGTATGTTTACAGTACTTCACCAAGCAGTGTATCACATGATCAAAAGTATTTATATCATCATTGTATAGAATGATGACTGAACCAGAATCTTGGTCTATTAATACCTCTGAATCAGCTTGTTCTTCAGTTTTTGTATTCCAAATCATGATTTACTTTTAAATAAGTTTGCTTTACTTTCTTCCCCGTTTATTAGTCTAGATATATTTTTCTTGTGAGTAAGTACCACTAATAACGCTGCAGCTATACCAAATGCAATTAACAACGGCTCATCTCTTTTAAAAACAAAAATAGTGAATACTGGAAATGCTACTGCTGCTAAAATAGAGCTTAGAGAAACGTACTTAGTAAGTAACAGCACTAGAATAAATAGGGCTAAGCAAGATAGGGCTAGCACATAATGAATCCCAATCAACATACCAAAAAGTGTAGCTATTCCTTTTCCTCCCTTGAAGTTCTCGAAAATTGGAAATATATGGCCTACAACTGCAAGTAAACCAAAGAGTAATTGCAGATTTATAAATCTATCGGTTCCAACCTCCACGAAATCTAGATAATGAACAAGACTAGCAGCAGTAACTCCTTTGACTATATCCAAGAATAGTACTAGAATTCCAACTTGTGTTCCAAGAACTCTAAAGGTATTTGTAGCACCGGCATTTCCACTTCCGTGATCTCTCACATCTATACCAAAATAGCCCTTCCCTACCCATACACTACTAGGCATGCTACCAAGTAAATAAGCAGTAACTGATAATAAAATTATGTGTAATATCTCCATAAGTTTGTCGGCTTATGCCAACTAGCTTGTTTTATACTATAGCACCAAGATAGTGCCAAAAGCTTACTTTATCAAAAGAGCATCACCGTAACAAAGGAAATTATATCCTTCTTTTACAGCAGTATGATATACCTCCATTGCTAATTTATGGTCGTCTAAGTAAGCAGAAGTAAGCATTTGCAACGTAGATTGTGGCATATGAAAATTGGTCAAATAGCAATTTGCTATACGTGGCTCATACGGTGGATAAATAAATTTATCAGTCCATCTATCATCAGGATTTAATGCACCAAAAGCTGACACAGAACTTTCTAAAGCTCTCATAACACTTGAACCAACTGCAAGAACTCGTTTCTTGCCTTTTTTAGCCTCATTTACCAAATCTGCGGCATCTTGCGTAATCTGAAAATGTTCACTATCCATTTTATGCTTAGTAAGATCTTCAACCTCAACTGGTCTCGAAGCACCTAATCCAATATTTAGATTAATCTTAGCAAATTTGACGCCTTCGATTTCTAATCTCATCATCAAAGCTTGTGTGAAGTGTAAACCAGCTGTTGGTGGTGCAATTGCTCCTTCTCTGTCAGCAAAAATAGTTTGGTACATTTCAGCATCCTCAGCAGTTGCTTCTCTCTCCAAATATTTTGGTATTGGAGTATGACCAAGCTTATTTACCACGGCTTTGAACTCTTTATCTGTTCCATCAAAAAGGAAACGGATAGTTCTACCTCTTGAAGTCGTATTATCTATTACCTCAGCAACTAGCTCATCTTCACCGAAGAATAGTTTATTACCAACCCTAATTTTTCTAGCAGGATCAACAAGCACATCCCAAAGTCTAAGTTCAGAATTTAGTTCGCGGAGCAAGAAAACCTCAATTTTAGCACCTGTTTTTTCCTTATTCCCATATAATCGAGCAGGAAAAACCTTAGCATCATTAAGTACCATTACATCCCCTTCATCAAACTCCTCTAAGATGTCCTTAAACATCTTGTGTTCAATCGTTTTCTTTTCTTTATCAACGACCATAAGCTTACACTCATCTCTGTTGTATGGTGGTGTCTTGGCGATTCTATCTGGTTCTAGTTCAAATGCAAATTCTGATAATTTCATGTATTATTTATATAGGAAAAAGTATGTGCAAAAAAGATTGCAAAAGTAGTATTTTCAATAAGAGAAATCAAATGTTTGTTCAGATACAATTACTGTAAGAACATTTACTTTGTTCTTCTAAACCAAAAAATATCCTAATTAGGCGAAAAGCAACCTATACGAACATTATAGTACTTTATCATTGTGGGAAGTAAATGAAGCAAATAGATGCCATAAGAGAGGCTATAATCCTTACTTTAAAGTTCTTGTCTGCAAACAAGTTACGCAGCAGTCTCTCAGTCTTAGGGATTACTATTGGAATCTTTTGCATTGTGGCGATTTTTACAGCAACTCATTCACTTGAACAGAACATACGCAAGAACGTAGATAAGCTGGGAGACAAAATAGTATACGTACAAAAATGGCCTTGGGGTTTTGGTGGAAGTTATCAGTGGTGGGACTATTTAAACAGACCAGAAACTACAATCAAAGAATATAAAAGGCTAAATAAAGAAAAGGATGAGCAGTTAATAAAGAACACTGCATTCTTCTTTGAATTTGGCAACAACAAAGTAAAAAGTCTAGTGGAAGAACTCTCAAGCGTTAAAGTAACTGCGGTAATGGGTAGTTTTTTTGACATTAATCAATGGGAACTTTATGGGGGAAGAGTATTCAATGAATTTGAACTCAACAAAGGCAAACCAAGTGCTATTATAGGATATAATTTGGCCTTGAATCTATTTGCAGGTGCTAATCCCATAGGCCAAACAGTGAAGCTTAATGGTCACGCAATTAATATAGTAGGCGTACTTAAGTATCAAGGGCAGACTATGGGTGGCCAGCAATATGACGATATAGTAGTCCTTCCAGGAATATTTGCAGAAAGATTTAGAAAACCGAATACTAGAGGAGTGAGTTCTGCCATAGTAATCAAGGGACATGACGAAGTAGCATTGAAAGAAATAGATTTTGAGATAAAAAGAATAATGCGATCAATACGCAAACTCAAACCTAAAGATGATGATAATTTCGCTATAAATAAACTTACTATGGTAAGCGACAGCCTGAGTCAAACTTTTGGGATGATAGATATAGTTGCTCTTATTATAGGTGGATTTTCTTTGCTTGTTGGCGGTTTTGGAATAGCCAATATTATGTTTGTCTCAGTAAAAGAACGTACAGGAATTATTGGTTTGCAGAAAGCTCTAGGAGCAAAACGTAGATTTATTATCACTCAATTCTTATTTGAGTCCATTTTGTTATGTATCATCGGGTCTTTGATTGGAATAATAATCGTAATTCTCCTTGGAATACTAGCGTCTAATTTCTCAACGTTTCAGGTATTTTTCAGCTCATCCATCTTTTTAACGGGCGTGGCTGCGGCAATCTTAATTGGTGTAATTGCAGGAATGGCACCCGCCCTTTTAGCAGCTAGAATGGATCCTGTAGTAGCTCTTAGAAAGTAGTAATTTAAGACCTCAAGTTTCCTTTATAAACAAGGTTACCTATAACACCTGCTAGTACTAGAAATAAACCCACAAACACAATAGGAGTGTACCATTCATCCCAGATAATATATCCAAAGAATAAGGCATAGACTATGCCCAAATATGACACTATACTCACTTGACTTACATCACCTATTTGATAAGCTTTTGTCAGAAAAAACTGTGCAAAATAAGTGCAAGCACCAATAACAGTAAGTAATAACCAGTTGAATACACTTGTCCAAACCCAATCTCCCGTGAATCCAATGTATACGAGAACTAAGGGAATAGTAACAGCAGGAAAGTAGAACATAATTACTAAATGATGTTCACTCTTTTTCAAAACTCCTATGATATTATAAGCTGCTGCTGCTCCTAGCGTACCTAAAACACCTAATACAAGCGGTAGCACTTCTACCCGGTCATCAAAATCCTTTATAATGTATATGCCCACAAAACATAATGCAAAAAATAACCAACGCAGCGGAGCTATGGGTATTCTAGTAATTAGAATAGAGATGATAACGGTGAAGATCGGTGTAAGATAATGGACTACAACCGCACTTGCCAGAGGCATCGTGTGCAACGTATAAAAGAACAACGCAATTCCTGTTGTCCCAAAAAGACCTCTAAGCACCAATAGTTTCTTATTGTTACCCAGTGGTGGTATTTTTTGACGCCGAAGCAATGTGATTACCATAACCAGCATTACAATACTTCTCATAAAAACAATTTGTGCTACTGGAATAGCATCTAGATATTTCACTATCAGATTCATCATAGAGAATATCAATGATGCCGACAGCATAAAAACTACTGCTTTCTTCTGATCTGTGAATGAGCTAAACATTTTTAGAGGCAAAGAAAAAGCCCTTTATCCTAAGACAAAGGGCTCTCTTAGTTTCATTATTGATGGCAGATTAGTTTAGTAGACTATTCGTCTTTTTTACACCTTCCGCACTTTCTGAAAGCTTTATTTTCTCTGCATCACTAAGAGATACTTCAACTATACTTTCTATTCCATTTTTTCCTAATATACAAGGCACTCCTATGCATAGGTCATTAAGACCATACTCCCCATCTAATAATGCAGAGCACGGGAACATTTTCTTAGAATCTAATGCTATTGCTTTTACTAACTCAGAAACTGCTGCACCTGGAGCATACCAAGCACTAGTTCCTAATAAACCTGTAAGTGTAGCACCTCCTATTTTTGTTTCTTGAACTACATAATCCATTTGATCTTGTGATAAAAATTCAGAAACACTAACACTATTTCTTGTAGCTTTTTCGATCAAAGGCACCATACCTTTATCGCTATGACCGCCTATTACCATTCCATTAACATCAGAAGTAGGGCATTCGAGGGCTTCCGCTAACCTGTATTTAAATCTAGCACTATCTAGAGCTCCTCCCATCCCAATAATTCTATTTTTTGGAAGGTTTGTAGACTGATGCACAAGGTAAGTCATCGTGTCCATTGGGTTAGATACAACTATTATAATGGCATTTGGAGAATGCTCTAAAACACTTGCAGAAACAGACTTAACAATACCGGCATTGATCCCAATAAGTTCTTCTCTAGTCATTCCTGGCTTACGAGGAATACCACTTGTAATAACAGCTACATCACTTCCAGCAGTCTTACTATAGTCGTTAGTAGCTCCGGTGATTTTAGTATCAAATCCATTCAAAGATGAAGTCTGCATCAAATCCATAGCTTTACCTTCAGCAAAACCTTCCTTGATATCAATTAAACAAACCTCTGATGCAAAATTCTTTATTGCGATGTACTCGGCACAACTAGCACCGACTGCACCTGCTCCTACTACTGTTACTTTCATGTGGTGCAAAGGTATCAATTAAAATAAGATTTTTGAGTCTGACGGGCCTAAAAAATGTAGAAATAAGTAGCTATTAAACTATTGTATCTAGAGTCGTATTTCAGGTATTTCGCCTTGTACAACAAGCTTTCCTTCTGTAGCAGCTTGTACTTCTTCTATTGTTACTCCAGGTGCAAGTTCTTTGAGTTCAAATCCACGTTCAGTTATATCCATAACACATAGATTTGTTACCACTTTTTTTACGCAACCTAGACCTGTCACTGGCAAGCTTAGTTCCCTTAGCAACTTACTTTGGCCTGCTCTATTGGTATGTTGCATGGCCACAATGATATTTTGGGCAGAGGCAACCAAATCCATAGCACCGCCCATTCCCTTCACCATTTTACCAGGTATTTTCCAATTGGCTATATCTCCTTTATCATTCACCTCCATAGCACCTAAGACGGTAAGATCTACTCTCCCACTTCTTATCATAGCAAAGCTAGTAGCACTATCAAAGAAAACAGACCCTGGTAGAGTGGTTACAGTTTGTTTGCCAGCATTTATTAGATCAGCATCTATTTCTTCTTCTGTTGGGAACGGCCCCATGCCTAACAATCCATTTTCAGATTGTAAAGTCACGTCCATTCCAACAGGAACATAATTTGCAACTAAGGTCGGAATTCCAATACCCAAGTTGACATAATAACCGTCCTTTAATTCTTTAGCTATTCGTTGAGCTATTTGTTGTTTAGTTAGCATTATCTTGTAGTTCTTTGCTCAATTCTTTTTTCATAATCTGTTCCTTGGAAAATTCTATTCACGAAGATGCTCGGAGTATGAATAAAATTTGGATCTAATTGTCCTGGCTCAACTAATTCTTCAACCTCAGCAATAGTTATTTTGCCTGCCATTGCCATCATCGGGTTAAAATTCCTTGCCGTTGCTTTGAAAATAAGATTACCATCTGTATCTCCTTTCCAAGCTTTTACGATAGCAAAATCTGGTTCAAAAGCATTTTCTAATATGTATTTCTTACCAGCAAACTCTCGAACTTCTTTCCCTTCAGCTACTTCTGTTCCATATCCTGCTGGAGTGAAAAAAGCTGGTATTCCAGCTCCTGCAGCTCTACATCTTTCTGCTAAAGTTCCCTGAGGCAGTAGCTCAACTTCTAATTCTCCGCTTAGCAATTGTCGTTCAAACTCATCATTTTCACCCACATACGATGAAATCATTTTCTTGACTTGTTTTCCCTGTAGTAATAATCCTATACCAAAATCATCTACTCCCGCATTATTGCTTATACAAGTAAGGTCAGTTATTCCAGATTCTACCAAGGCTTCAATAGAGTTTTCTGGTATGCCACATAGCCCAAATCCTCCAAGCATAAGTGTCATTCCGGTTTCTATACCTTCTATGGCTTCTTGTGCATTTTTTACAACTTTATTCATAGTAAATTTCGGTTTTGCGAAGTTAATTATTCTCTACGTATCTCATAGCAAACTAAAATATTGCAATCTTATGAAAACGCTTAAGCTTTGTAATTGCCTGTTACCTTATTTTCGTCCCTATAAAATCATGTATTTAGGTCTTAATTCAGTAAAAATAAATCATATCCACTCCCTCCTAAATTACATCGGTCAATTCCAACTAACGGAACAAGCTAAAGTAACTAAAAATGAGATTGAAGAAAAATCACTCAATCAATTGGTCAGCTATGTGGACATAGAAAGCGAAAAAAGACTGGTTGAGGGATTACTTGAAATAACTCCAAACGCTGGATTCTTAACTGAAGAAGAAACAACGACCATTAAAAACGAGGACCTATATTGGATCATAGATCCCATAGATGGAACTACTAACTATCTATTCGGTCATACTAAATTTTGTATCTCTATTGCATTGTATGAATTGGGTAAGCCAACATATGCAGCTGTCTATGTGCCAGCAGATGATGAATTGTTTCACGCAGATCACGCCGGAGCATACCTAAACGGAAAACAATTTAGATGTTCCACTAGAAACTTAACTGAAAGTCTTCTTGCTACTGGATTCCCGTATTACACCTTCAAAGAAATGGCTGCTTATCTAGATCTTCTTGGAGACCTCATGAAGTCAACCAAAGGATTAAGAAGAATGGGCAGTGCTGCTATAGATTTAGCCTATACAGCTTGCGGCAGATTTGATGGCTTTTTTGAATTAAACTTAAGTCCTTGGGACGTGGCAGGTGGTGCCTACATAATTCAACAAGCTGGGGGGATAGTATCAGACTTCAAAAATGGAGAAGACTTTGTGTTTGGCAATTCCATTCTTGCTGGGAATAAAGAGATTCACGAGGAATTAATTTCACTTATTGCTTCAAAGGATTTTTAGTCCTCCGCTTCCTCTATAACAAATACATCTTCGTCATCTTTCTTGAAATAGAAGTTTTCTCTGGCATATCGTTCCAATTTATCATCATCAGAAAACAACTCAGTTTTGAGTTTCGTCATTTCCACTATTTCTGATTTCAGGAATTCTTCTTGAGCCCTGAGATCTTGAAGTTCATTATGCTGATGCTTCATAAATATCAGACTATTGCCGTCAAAAAAAATCATCCATGTAATAAAGAAGATTAGGGTTATAGTATACTTATACTGGACGACTTTAGCTAATGGATTGAGCATTTCAAGTCAAAGATATAAAGGTGTAGATGATATTAAATCAACAAAGAATGTTTAACAGTATAGCTTACCAAACATATTGGTCTACTCCCGCCCACTTCTCTTGAAGTACCATAACCTTTTCCAGTATTTCGCGAACTGCTCCCTTTCCGCCTTTAGTTTTAGTAACCAGGTCAGCAGACTCCTTTACCTGCCAAGCAGCGTCAGCTGGAGCTACTTTAACTCCACACATTTGCATAACAGGAATATCTGGCATATCGTCTCCCATATAAAGGGTTGTAGACAGATCAAGATTTAACTCTTTTTCTATTTTTTTCAAATGAGCTTGTTTATCGCTAATGGCTGTGTACACATGCTTGATACCAAGTCCCTTCAATCTTTTCCTAACTCCTTCCGAATTTCCACCGCTAATAATAATTATTGGATACCCTTGATTCACAGCTCGGTTTATTGCATAGCCGTCTTTTATATTGAAGTCTCGGTTCATGTCGCCATCATCTGTTGCTATAACAGTCCCGGTAGTGAACACTCCATCTACATCAAAAATGAATGCAGATATAGTAGTTAATTGATCTAGTATCACTTTACTTATTGGTTATCTCGCCATTCATATACCCAGCTACTTTGAATCATTTCCAAGTGTCCTTCATTACACTCTTCTTGTTTCCCAATAAAGTTATCTAGGTCTAGTACCCAATCTCTTAGGTCAGTAAATCTAATTCTGTATATTTTGCTTTCTCCAAATTCATCTCCAAACTTTTCGTATAGAGCTAGTGCTATATCCTCATAATCGGACCACTTCATTGGCGGCTCAAAAAACTTATTTTCCATTATTCTTTTCTTTCTAGTGACCTATAATGGTACTTTGATCAGGGATAGTCACTTCTATATCTGATGTTATTAAACATTGACACCCTAATCTACTATTTATTTGTGGGTTGATAGCTCTATCAATGAAATCTTCTTCTTTATCCGTAATTTCCGGCAATGACTCCATTCCTTTATCAATATAAACCTGACAAGTACTACACGCACACACAGCTCCACAGTTGTGATGTAGTGAAATATCATTGTCAAGTGCAGCATCTAGAATAGTATCTCCTTCAGCTACATCCACAGTGACTACTTTATCCTTTTCGGTTTCGAATCTAAATGTAACCTTATGTTTTCCCATTTTCAATGACTGCAAATTTAACACTTCGCCCCTACTTAACCTTTGTTGAAACTATATTTAACCGTTATAAGCAACCATATAAAAAGTTATGACGTCTATTGGTCTAATAATTGGTAAGCGTCGTAGTGCGTTATTAGAACTACAACCTAACGTACCTTACTTTTGTTTGTATAAAAAATGAATTTCATCCAAAGATTATCTACCTTATTTTTCGCAGCCTTAGTTTGGTATAGTGCAAAGGCAGTAGAACCTCAAGAGTTATTAGGCCTACCCTATACAGATCCATTGCTATCAGAGTTAAGGAGTTCATTCCAAACGGTAGAACCTGTAGAATCGTTTCTCCCTTTTCTAAAAGTATATAAAATCGATTACCAACAAGATGGGTTTGCAGCTGAATACAATTCTGATGTGGCTCTTTATAAAATCGCCTTATTTGACTCCGGGTATAGCTATGAAAGCTATAAAGGAGAATTGCCTTTTGGTGCTTTCTGGGGATGGACATTGCGAGAAGTAGAGAAAAAATCTGGTCTTCTAGATTTTGATGAGCAGAATCCTTATGTAAGAAAATACATAACAGATGATTACGTCATTGACTTCTATTTTGAGGATGGTAAACTGTACCATGTTAAGCTAACCTCAACCCTAAAAAGACTTCAAGATAATTTCAAGAAGATTAAACTGGCAACAGGTGTTAGACTTTTACCTGATGGCAAAGTGGCAGAAGGTGATGTTTTGGATGGCACTGGAACAATGACTTGGGGAAACGGCACTGCTTTGTATAAAGGCGAGTGGTCTTATGGCCTGCCTCACGGCAAAGGACAATACCTAGATTCTTTTGGAAACAAGTATGAAGGTGAGTTTAAACTTGGATTTTTCTGGGGAGACGGAAAGTTCTTCAGCAAACCATATCAATATTCTTATACTGGTCAATATGCGATGGGGACCAAACATGGTGTTGGCAAAATCGGCTATGCCAACAATACGACTTATGAAGGTGATTGGCTTCAGGATATCATGGACGGAGAAGGTGTATACTTTGCTGGCAAAAACTACGTATACAAAGGAGAGATGAAAAATAATGCTTTCAATGGAAAAGGTGTGTTGGAAACACCACAGGGAAGAATTTCTGGAACATTTTTAAACGGAAAACCTCACGGCGTCTGCAAACAAGAGACACTAGATAGTCAACAATCTGTAATGGGTAATTACATCAACGGTTTAAAAAATGGCATATTCACCATAAACTTAAACGGTGAAAAGACTGAAGTTCGTTATGAAAATGATATTGAAATCTCTAACGAAAAAGTAGAACCAGAGATGATTAACTCAGGTCAGCAATAACTGAAGTGCAGAATTAGATTTCTGCTCTAAAACTATTTCTCTATCTGCGATAATGTTTTCCAATTCGGTATTGGAATCATTATAGTTGAAAACAGTCAGTAACGTGTGACCGTGCACTACATCTACATTAAATTTTTCACTAAGCAGCTCGACTAGCTTTTCGGTTTTTTTCTCAACTTGTGCAAAACAAGCCATAAAACTTATCGCTGAATTCTGCATTAGATTTAGTTGAATTCCAGCAGTATTAAAAGCATAAAAAATTAGTTCTAAATTATCTTCAACTATAAATGAAAAATCCTTTGAAGCTATTGTAATCAAAGATTGATTTTCCTTGAGTATATAACACTGGGTTTCATTCAGTGTTCTACTCTTATTCTCCAAAACCACGGTTCCTGGAACAGTAGGACTCAGAAAAGACTTGACGTACAGCGGTATTTCTTTGTTTTTGAGCGGCTGAATAGTTTTTGGGTGAATTACTGACGCTCCATAATAGGCTAACTCTATAGCCTCGTTATAAGATAGCTTTGGAATTAACACGGCATCCTCAAACTTTCTTGGATCTGCATTCATTACCCCGTCAACATCCTTCCAGATGGTTACAGACTCTGCATTTAATGCGTAAGCAAAAATTGCTGCAGTATAATCCGACCCTTCCCTACCTAGCGTGGTATTTTTATGATTTAGGCCTCTACCTATAAACCCTTGTGTGATCAATGTTTGTCTCTGGGCTAATGGCTTAAGACTATTGTTAATTAATGGAACACACTCATCCCAAAGGACATTAGCTGACCTGTTCTTATTTGTCGTGATAACAAAGTTTCTAGCATCTATCCATCTGTTTTTGTACCCAATCTTATTCAAATAAATACTAATAATCTTTGTAGAAATAAGCTCTCCAAATGGAACGATCCTATCGTATTCTATGTCATAAGGAGAAGCAGTATCCCTCTTCTTCTCAATGATGCATTCCAATTCAATAAGTAGGTTTTCTACCTCATAGTAGTCATACTCATCAATCTGCAATTCCCCGATTATTTTCTGATGAAATTGCTTGATTTCTTCACAAATTATCTTCTTACTGTCCTTCTCGTAGTAATAAGCATCTACTAAAGTTTCAAGCTTATTAGTAATCTTACCCATGGCTGACACCACTACTACCAACGGTCCGTCTCCATAATCTTTTAAAACCGAGGCAACATTTTTTACTGCTTCAGCAGTTTTTACGCTAGCTCCACCAAATTTGAATACTCTCATTTAAGATTAAATTTGTACAAAATTACCCAATCAATCGAGTAATGAGGATTAACCAAGTAATAAGTTTAAGCCAGTTCATAGCAGACCAGCAAAGCAAATTCCCTGGAGCATCTGGAGATCTCTCCAAAATTTTTCGAGATTTAAAATTTGCAGCTAAGATTGTCAATCGAGATGTTCGGAAAGCGGGCTTGGTGGATATATTGGGAGCTCACGGTACTGTCAATGTTCAAGGTGAAGAGGTTAAGAAATTGGATATGTTGGCAAATGAGGAATTCAAATCATCACTAACTCTAGGGGGCGATTGTTGTGCTATCATATCTGAGGAAGAAGAAGATATCCACCACATAGAAACTACGCTAAATAAGGATAGCAAGTACATTATAGCTATGGATCCCTTGGACGGAAGCAGTAATATAGATGTGAATGCTAGTATAGGTACTATATTCTCGGTATATAAAAGAAAATCTCCAGTAGGAGGACCTGTAACTATGGAGGATGTGCTTCAAAAAGGTGAGAATCAAGTTGCGGCAGGCTACATTATATATGGAAGTAGCACCATGATTGTATTTACTACTGGCCAAGGTGTTAATGCATTCACATTAGATTCATCGATAGGAGATTTTTGTTTAAGTCATCCAGACATAAAAATACCAAATGATGGAAAAATATACTCTGTAAATGAAGGAAACTACGACCAGTTTTCAAACGGCGTTAAAGCATACCTTGACTTCTGCAGAAACTCCATTGACAAAGAAGCTTATAGTGCTAGATACATAGGTAGTATGGTGTCTGATTTCCATAGAAACTTACTGAAAGGCGGAATCTTTATGTACCCCTCAACTACCTCATATCCAAAGGGTAAACTTCGACTCATGTTTGAAAGCAATCCTATGGCATTCATATCTGAGCAAGCCGGCGGTAAAGCTACAGATGGGAAAACTAGAATCTTAGAACTAGACCCAACGGAAATTCATCAACGAAATCCAGTTTTCATGGGCAGTACGAATATGGTAGATAAGGTAGAAGGCCTTATCGCTGAGCATGATTACAGCTAGCTGCTTTTGAAATGCAGGTTGAGGTGCTAGAAACGGAACGGCTACGATTGGTTAAAGTAGATCAGTCCGTTATGGATATGGTCTTTGTAGAAATGAATGGAGCTGAATAAATGAAATTCTTAGGTTGTGATACTCCAGAACAACTTGTCGAAAAACAGCGACAGTATGATGAGGGATTTTCTACATACAATAAGAAGTTTCTTTATTTTTTTCTCATCGATAAAATCACAGAAATGAATATTGGTTGGTGTGGCTACCACACTTGGTATACTCCTCATAGACGAGCAGAAATTGGTTATCAAATAGCTGAAGAATATCAAAACAGAGGTTTGATGAAAGAAGCCTTAATTCCTATAATCGACCACGGGTTAAATAAAATGAACCTTCAACGTATCGAAGCATATGTAGGTGAAGAGAATGCGGCTTCACTTAGACTAATGGAGATTTTCGAATTTAAAAAAGAAGGTCTTATGAAAAAACACTATAACATCGATGGAGTTAATGGAGATTCACTAGTCTTTGGACTACTGAAATAGAGTACCACAGCATCCTTTCAGATTGTATTCCAGTCTATTATGATCTGTGCCTAGTGGTCATATTTAAACACTATTTGGTATCGTTACTCTTACTTTTAAATCGTGGTCTCGAAGCACATATCACTACTGCAAATCCTCCTAGTAGCAACACAAAAAAGAATACCATTACTAACCCTATCCAAAAATCTATTCCTTCAAACATATCAATTAATTATACCTCAAAGTTCTATCCTGTAATGTGAGGCTACTATTCAGTGACATAAGTTATATTAGAGTTTCCTGTTTAAATACTTCCCATCGAAGTTTTTGTTTATGTTAACCGCTATGCAGGACTGAAATCTAAATGCAGTTACTTTTGCCGACAATTGCAGCTAAATAAGACAAGATAAAATGACTATACCAATCACACCTTTTACTGGACTTAATCAGATAGCTTTTGGTCAAAGTTTAGAACAAGTAAAACTGTTGCTCGGGGAACCTACAGAATCCACCAAAGAAAAACACGATGACGGAACGGAAGACATATCATTTCTATATCAAAGTGAAGGGCTTGAACTTAGTTTTATGCCCGAAGATGATTTCAGATTGGGGCTCATCACTTGCTATACAACAAACTATGCCTTAGAAAACAAAAGTATAATCGGTCTAAGTGAAGCAACATTTCTAGCAGAAATGGATGATCTAGATGTCGTGCTAGCTGAAGATCTAATGGATCTAAATGCTAAAGACTATACTATAGAGTCTAAAGGATTAAGTATCTGGATACAAGATGGACATGTTCATAGCATCACATTGTTTCCTCAATATGATGAGCATGAAAATATAGTTTGGCCTAAATAAAAAGTCCAAAATAAAATGGCCTCGATAAAAATCGAGGCCATCGGATGATAATCTAGATTTAGTTCTATTGAAGGTGTCTGTATTGGTTTCTAATGAAGTTTAAACTGCTTCCTACTAGTGGTCTGCTAGCTTGTGCAAATAACCAATCTGGGTTAGGAGGCATAGGCTCTCTTCTAGTTGCCATATTAAGTTGATTATCTGACAGAGCACGCTTATCTCCCCTATACGTAGCCCATTTTTCAGTCCAGTTGAACTGGCTAGGAATTACGGTAGTTTGTAAAACACTGTAAGTGGCACCATCAACCCGACGCACCATTACTCGAGCTCTGCTGTTTATCGTTTTACAAAACTCTAAGTAATCTGCAGTTACGGTTCCATACACCTTTATCACTTCTCCACTATCTGTTTCTACTTCTCCCATATAAACATCATCTCTAGACACTTCTACTAACCTCTCGGAAAAGTTAACTCCACCTACATGGGCATCTTCCATCTCAACCTGGATAAATTCATCTGGGACAATATCTGATTGAGCCGGATCTACGATTCTTAAAAACCGGTATCTAGTGTTTCGCAAGTCATTTGAAATATTTGAAAACACTTGTTCGGTATTAAAATTTCTGAAAAAGTTACTTTGTTGATTAAACTCTATAGCAACATTGACAGTACCTGCTTGATGTGCGTTGTCTATTAAAGCCACGCTAGCAGTACCATTTACATAGTCATTTGCCTTAAGAAATTCATAGTAGGCATCTCTAGCTCTATTTTTTGTACCTATTGCGAGTAATCTTTTGCCCTCCAATGAATGAGATTCTGCAGCGTGATTTCTCACTAAGCTCAATTCTTCTGTTACATCTGTTAAAGTTATGAGATCTTGGTACAAAGGATATCTTCTAATGGTTCTATTTAAATGATCTACCAGTTCGTATTCTCGAACCATACCGTCGTACTTGAATTTTGCATCTGAAAGGTCATGATACCGGACCATATCCATATGGCTATTTACCGCCAAAGTATAGGCTTGACGTAACACCTTCTCTGCTTTCGGATGATTGGGTTTTTGGTTTAGACGTTTTACGGCTTTGTATACCGCTGTGTTGTAGTCTCCGTGTTCCAGTCGTTTCTGTCCTGAGCTACATGCAGCTAAGAAAACGCTGGCTAAAATGATGAATAAGTAATTTCTTTTCATGGCGTTTCATAATTTATAGGTTCAGTATACTATTTTCATATTCTATTCCTAATACATTAAGTTACTGTATATCAATTATTTATGCATTTTGTTACTTAAAAAATAGTACACTAAAATAGACACAATACTCGTACCTTAAAGATTACCTATCTTTGTATTGATGCAAGGATGGATACTGCTGTTTTTAGTCGGATTCTTAGGTCTACAGGCTTTCTACATATACAAGGTATCTCGATCATCTACAGTTCCTAGAATTGAAAAGCTATTATTACTCCTCATCCTATTATTCTTACCCGCTGTAGGGTTTATTATTTGTCATTTTTATTTACGTAAAATCAGAAAAACTAATCGAAGCTTTAGCCCTAATTTCAATGGGTACAACTAGTTCCTGTCCTATAAGGTAAACA
>CBFHGJ010000014.1:0-70281 GCA_965655315.1 Bacteroidia bacterium | reverse complement strand
AATCCTGACTTGAAATGGGAGACCACACGTCAGTTCAACATAGGTACTGATTTTAAATTCCTACATAGATTTGATGTGACGATGAACTACTTTATCAAAAACACAAGAGACCTTCTATTCCAACCAGAAGTGTCTGCTGTGCTAGGAACGTATGGACCTGGAAGTTATCCTCCGATTATCAATGCCGGAGATGTATCGAATAAAGGTTTTGAGGTTGAAATTGGGTACTCAACAAAAAGAAGAAAAACATGGAATCTTTCTACGGGTATAAATGCTACATTTATCAAAAATGAAGTGATTGAAACACCAGAAGGAGTTGACTTCTTACCGGGAGCAGCGTTTGGTGTAGGTGGAGCAATAGCTACTCGTTTCGAAAAAGGGTATGCTATCGGATACTTCATAGGATATGAAACGGATGGAGTGTTCCAAAGCCAAGAAGAGATAGACAATTCGCCTGTAGTACAAGAAGGTGCTGAACCAGGAGATTTGAAGTATAAAGATATCAATGGTGATGGAAAAATCAGCTTTAGTGACGATACGGATAAAAAACAAATCGGTTCTCCAATTCCTAAAGTGACACTTGGATACAACATCAAGGCAAACTATAAGGGACTTGACCTCTCAGGAAACTTATTTGCATCATTGGGACAAAAGATTGTAAGAAACTACGAAAGACAGCAACCTTATGCGAACCAACTTACTTACAACATAGACAGATGGACAGCATCTACACCATCAGATGAGTACCACCGATTGACTACAGACCTAAACAGGAATACCGTTTTCTCTGATTTCTTCGTGGAGAATGGATCCTTCTTGAGACTTAGAAATATTCAACTGGGGTACACGTTCAACCCGCTATTATTAAAGAAAGCGAAAATAAAAACTGCTCGACTTTATGTCTCAGCAAACAATCTATTGACGATTACAAAATATCAAGGATTTGACCCAGACATTGGATCTTCGGGAGGAACATTGGCATCAGGTATTGACTACGGTTTTTACCCACAAGCGAGAACTATAATGACTGGATTATCAATTAAATTTTAAGAACAATGCGTAAAATTATAAAACAATTAACAGCTATAGCTTTATTAAGCACCATTCCTTGTGTTTATGGATGTAAGGAATTTTTGGACATTGATCCACTTTATACTCAGGATTCAGAAAACTTCTTTTTGACACCTGTAGATTACGACAGAGCACTCACCGGTGCTTATGACTTACTACAAGGTTCGTTTATTAACCTTTGGCTTGGAGAGATTCCTTCTGATAATGCAATCGCTGGAGGAGAAAGTGTAAACGATTCTGAAGGACTTCACGAAATCGAAAATATGAGTCACGACGCTGTAAATAACGAGCTTCGTAACGTTTTCAGATGGAACTATTCTGGAATCACACGTGTAAACTATCTTTTAGAAAACAAAGACAATATTGATTTCGAAGGAAAGGATAACATTGTAGCAGAGGCCAACTTCTTACGAGCTTATTACTACTTCCAATTGGTCAAGTACTTTGGTGATGTACCATTGGTTGTAGACAAACGATTGGGTGCGGATGAAGTGACAGAAGTAGAACGTACACCAAAAGCGGAAGTTTATGCTCAGATAGAATCAGACCTTACTGCGGCTGCGAACGTACTTGATTGGACGAGCACCACAAAAGGTAGAGTGACCAAAGGTGGAGCACTTGCTCTGTTGGGGAAAGTATATCTCTACCAAGAGAAATTTAACCTTGCTGCATCCACATTGGATAAAGTAATCAATGAAGGTCCTTATGGTCTAATTGACGACTACAATGACTTATTCTCCGTAGTAAACGAAGGACACTCTGAAGTAGTTTTTGACATTCAATTTTCTGGAGCTGAAGGTGGTGGATACGACTGCTTTATATGCTTGGAAGGGAATGCTGCTGTTGGGTTCCAAGGGATTCGACAATACAATGGACCTGTATATGGTGATGGAAACAGCTACAATCTACCGACTCAAGACTTATATGACGCATTTGATGCGACTGACGTAAGAAGAGATGCAACAGTCTTGGATATCGATGCTTTCATTGCGAAACAAACGAACCCAGGAGACATTGTATATGCTGAAGGTGGCGGTGGTCATACGGGATACTATAACAATAAGTATATCAAACGACAAGGTGAGATTGGTCTACCTGACAATGACCTTACTAGCCCTGTAAATCTAGTTGTAGTCCGATATGCAGATGTACTTTTGATGGCTGCTGAAGCTCATGTACGTTCTACTACTCCAAATGAAGGATTAGCAAAAACATACTTGAAAGAAGTAACTGACAGAGTCAATATGCCTGAAATAACTTCTGGAGGCACCCAACTGGTTGAAGACATCTGGAACGAAAGAAGACTAGAACTTTCCATGGAAGGTCACCGATTTTTTGACCTTGTGAGAACGGGACAAGCGGCTACAGAGATTACAGGTTTCGTGACTGGAAAACATGAATTTTTCCCTATTCCACAAGTAGAAATAGACCTTGCGGGAGGCAACTGGACTCAAAATCCAAATTATTAATATTATCTTTAAACAATACAAACAATTCAAACAATGAAAAAAACAACATTATTATTTTTATCTTTAGCATTACTGCTTGGCATTTCAAGCTGTAAAGATGATGATGCTCCAACTTTAGGAACAGCTCCTACTGAGGCCGATGCAGCATTTACTTTTGCTCCATCTGCGGATAATGCAAACGTTATCGAATTTTCTGCTACAAATTCTGGATTTACATATTCTTGGGATTTTGGCAATTCATTAACTTCTTCTGAGCAAGAAGCTACAAGTTCGTATCCTACTGCGGGTACTTATGTAGTTAAGTTGACTGTATTTAACAGCGGAGGAAGTGCTTCTTCTACCCAAAACGTAGTCATTGCAGAAGATGACCCATCGCTACTTAACAGTCCACTATACACCTTCTTAACCGGAGGAGCAGCTGGAGGTGGAAGCAAAACATGGGTAATCGACTCTACCAGAGCTGCTCACCTAGGAGTAGGACCTGTAGCTGGAACTTGGCCAGAATGGTGGTCTGCACAAGCAGGAGATAAGGCAAACTCTGGATTATATAGTGATAAGTATACCTTCACTCTAAATGGTTTCAAATTTGACCATTACACCAACGGATTGGTATTCGTAAAAACGGGTTCTCAAGGTCAATTCCCTGGATCGTACGAAAATTCTGATGACTGGTCTGCACCGTACAGTGACCAACTAGACCAAACTTGGACTATCGTAGAAGGAGATGAAGACACGACGATCTCTGTATCTGGAGGACATCTTGGGATGTACACGGGTGTAAGAGAATACAAAATTGAAAAGCTAGCTGAAAACGAGTTGACTCTTAGATACGTGGATGCAGCAGATGCAACAACGGCTTGGTACTTACGTCTTGTACCTGAAGATTTTCCAGTAGATGGTGGCGGAGGAGGAGAAGATCCAGTGAACACTAGTGAACTGACTCTTCCTATCGATTTCGAAGACGGTAGTGACACTTCTCAATGGGAAGCATTTGGTAATAGCACACTTGCTGTTATAGACAACCCTCAAAGTGGAGGAATCAATACCAGCGGTAAAGTTTTCGAAACCGTTCATGGAAATGAAACTTGGGCAGGTGTATTTGTAAATCTGAAAGACAAGTTTGACTTCTCTGGTGGAAAATCAACAATAACCCTGAAAGTATACGCTCCTGCAACTGGAACATTTAAAGTAAAAATGGAAAATTTTGCTAAGCCCAGTGAAAATACTGAGAAAGATATCACAGTGGATAAAGCAAACGAATGGGTAGAAATCAGTGTAGATTTTACAGACGCTGGAGCTACAAACTTTGATAGATTAGTTCTCTTCCCTGGATGGGACGTATCCAATGCAGGAACATTCTACATAGACGACATCGATCAAAAATAAAAAGTCTTAAAACTGTTAAAAAATGGGAGTGGTTTCTGAACTCACTCCCTTTTTTATAACTTAGCATTGTATGAAAAAAATATCAATAGCATTACTCATAATCTTACTTACACAAATAGGGTGTAAAGATGATGAACCTACAATCAACATTGTCCTTCCGACCAATCTCGAACTTGAGATCACTCTTGACGACGACATAGAAGGTAGAATCGAAGTAAAAGCTACTGCATTTGATGAGAATTATTATACAATATCTTTTCAAGACGGAGAAAACTCCGAAGTCGTAGAAACCAACGATGGAAGTGCATCTCATACCTATGCGGCAAGTGGGACCTATACCATCGTCACAAGAGCACATATCACAGCGGCAGACTACATCCAAAGAACCGATACTGTCAAAATAGATCGCGAACCTTCAACCAATTCAAATGGTATTCCTACCAAAGGATTTACCTCTCCACTTTCATACGATGGTTACACACTCGTATGGAATGAAGAATTTGAAGGCAGTTCTCTAAATGCTACCATTTGGAACTATGAGCTCGGAACTGGAAATAATGGATGGGGTAATAACGAACTCCAATATTACACCAAAGAAAACACCAGCGTAGGTGACGGATATCTAACGATAACAGCTAAGAAACAAGAACTTGGAGGCAGATCATATACTTCGAGTAGACTCACTACTCAAGGAAAAAAATCTTTTCAATATGGTCGAATAGACATCAGAGCTGCACTTCCAAAAGGACAAGGAATGTGGCCGGCATTGTGGATGCTTGGAGACAATCACTCATTTGTAGGATGGCCTTCTTGTGGAGAAATCGACATTATGGAGATTGTAGGCGGTACGAGTAATGGAAATTCTGACAAAAGAACGCATGGCACACTTCACTGGGACAACAATGGAGAACAAGCTAGTTATGGAGGCAGTACATTCACGTCCAAAAATAATTTCAATGAAGAGTTTCATGTATTCTCTATCATCTGGAATGAGACGAGTATCAAATGGTTATTGGACGACAGTCAATTCCACGAAACAGAAATCACTTCAGAACAAATGTCAGAGTTCAGAGATAGCTTCTTTTTCATTTTCAACGTTGCTGTAGGTGGAAACTGGCCTGGTGATCCTGATGCTTCCACACAATTCCCCCAGAAGATGCACGTAGATTATGTACGTGTATTTCAGAAATAGAACCTTCTTTACGTTTCTAATCACTACTAAAATGACCAATGACTAAATACGCAGCATATATATATCTAACCATCTGTATGGCTTTCTCATGTGGCTGCAAAGAAGTCTCTGAAGAGAAAACCTCGGTTCAGCTCATTGAGAATACTTTGCATGTAAATGCTGCCCCGTTTGTCATCAATGGTATAAATTGGAATTACAGACCAATTGGTCACAACTACGAATACAACTTATGGGGCCAATCCGATGAAAAAATCAGAAAAGTATTGGATACTGAGATGACTATGCTCCAAAATATGGGAGTAAATACACTTCGTCTGTATACCGGAATTCCTCCAAAATGGATCATATACATCCACGAGAAACACAACATCTACACGATGATAAACCATAGCTTTGGGAGATATGGAATCGAAGTAAAAGGCGAATGGATCGCGAACACAGATTACGCTGACACACAAACTATAGATGCACTAATGTCAGAGGTTTCTGAAATGGTTGATCAATATCAAGAAACTCCTGGCTTATTGGGTTATATTTTAGGAAATGAAAACAACTATGGACTGTTCTGGAAAGGCTCCGAAACTGAAAATATCCCGACTCCTGAAAATCTACCTATAGAAAGAGCCAAAGCCTTGTATGTAGCTTTTGAAAAGGCGACTCTATTGATAAAGTCTAAAGACACTTCTCTCCCCGTCGCAATTTGTAATGGAGATCTTATGTTTTTGGAGCTTCTAAATGAAGAATGTCCATCCATGGATATTCTTGCTGTGAATGTTTATCGCGGAGTTTCATTTGGCGATCTGTTTAAAGATGTAAAAAAGTACACCAACAAGCCACTTATGCTCACGGAATTTGGAGCAGATGCCTTTGACAACTTAAATCAAAAAGAAGACCAAGCTTCTCAAGCCAACTATCTCTTGGGAAATTGGAAAGAAATTTATCAGAATAGTGAGAACATTGGTGGTGCTACGAACTCTATCGGTGGTTTTACCTTTCAGTTTAGTGATGGCTGGTGGAAGACCGGACAAACTATCAACTTAGACAAACACGATTCCTTGGCATCATGGGAAAACGGAGGGTATAAAGAAGACTATGTAAAAGGAAAAAACAACATAAACGAAGAGTGGTTTGGGATTTGTGCTAAGGAACTTGATGATAGTTCTGGGGCATATACGCTCGTATCTCGCTCGGCTTATTACACACTCCAAAAAATCCATGCGATAAATCTTTTTGACACAAAGAATTCTTATGCATCTCTGGAAGAAGTATTTATCGAAATAAAAAATAATACATCCCTCAATAAAAATTTAGAAAATATAAATGGCAATTGAAGCAACAAGCATGCAAGAAGCTCCACTTACTAATGCTATAGAACTTAACCGCGTAAAGGTCAACGACGAGTATTTTTTCAAAATATCGAACTACGACAATATGCCTCCCTTTTTCATGAGCATAGTCAGTGATTCCAATCACTGGATGTTCATTTCCAGCAATGGAGGACTGTCCGCGGGTAGAAAAAATGCCCAATACGCAATTTTCCCATATTATACAGATGATAAAATAACGGAAGCCGCTGAAACAACTGGAAGCAAATCTATATTTCAAGTAACTAAAGAAGGCAAAATCTACATCTGGGAACCTTTCTCGAATAGACAAGACGGCTTTTATGAAACCTCTAGAAATATTTATAAAAATACGTATGGAAACAAGGTTCTTTTTGAAGAAATAAATCACGACTTAGGGCTTACATTCAGGTACCAATGGAATTCAAGTAACATCTATGGATTTGTCCGAAAGTCGAACCTGATCAACAATACATCAGAAAAGAGAAAGGTAACCCTACTGGATGGAATTCAAAACATTGTTCCGGATGGTGTACCAAGCGATTTGCAAAACTCTACGAGCAACTTAGTAGATGCTTACAAGAGAAGTGAGCTTGAAGAACGTTCGGGATTAGGAATATTCGCCCTAAGTGCCATAATCGTAGATAGAGCTGAACCAAGTGAAGCTCTTAATGCTAACATAGCTTGGTCATTAGGGTTAGAAAAACCTTCTTATCTTCTATCTTCCTTACAACTTCAAAAATTCAGAAAAGGACAGAAGATCGAGCAAGAAATAGATGTTAAGGCAGAAAAAGGAGCTTACTTCTTGTCTGAAAGAATCACCTTAAATGCCAACGAATCCAAAGACTGGCTTATTGTGACTGATGTCAACCAAAGCCATTCTAGGATAGCCGCTTTTATAGATTCTATAAATAATGATTCAGGATTAGAGGCAAAATTAAACGCTGATATAGAACTTGGCACGAGTCAATTAATAGAGCGTAATGCGGGTTCAGATGGTCTGCAACTAACGGCCGACAAACTGAGAGATACCCGTCATTTTTCGAATACGCTATTCAATATCATGCGTGGAGGAATATTTGATCACAACTATCAGATCGAGAAATGGGATATCACAAATTACTTAGAACAAGCAAATAAGGAGATATACCAAAACAATCTAGATATACTCCATTCACTTCCAAAATCATTCACGTTTTTCGAACTAAAAAATGTAGTGAGCCAAGCTGGCGATAAAGATTTTAAGAGACTGTGTATCGAATACATGCCGCTAAAATTTAGTAGAAGACATGGTGATCCAAGTAGACCGTGGAACAAATTTTCCATCAACACTCGAAGTGGTCATGGTGGCACAAAAGTTTTAGATTATGAGGGAAACTGGAGAGACATCTTCCAAAACTGGGAGGCATTGGCTCAGTCTTATCCCGCCTTTACAGAAAGTATGATTCATAAGTTTCTCAATGCAACTACTTTCGAAGGATACAATCCATATAGAGTTACCAAAAATGGATTTGATTGGGAAACCGTAGAACCCGACAACCCTTGGTCATACATAGGCTACTGGGGCGATCATCAGATCATCTACTTGCTAAAACTTTTAGAAACTTCTGAGAAATACTATCCAGGAAAACTGGAAAAGTATTTTACCGACGAAAGGTTTGTTTACGCCAACGTACCGTATAAAATTAAGAGCTACCAAGAAATACTTAAGAATCCAAAAGACACTATCGCTTTTGACGAAGAACTAGACGCACAAATTCGAAAAGACAGAAAGAAATATGGAGCAGACGCAGGACTACTCCACGATGAAAACGAGCGAATTTATAAGGCAAACTACATTGAAAAGATACTTTCAACTCTTCTTGCCAAGCTCTCCAATTTCATCCCAGAAGGCGGAATATGGATGAATACCCAACGCCCAGAATGGAATGATGCAAACAACGCTCTAGTGGGCAACGGGGTATCAATGGTAACATTGTACTACCTAAGAAGATTCCTTCTCTTTTTTGAGAATCAAATAGAAAATACAGCATCTGAACGCGTGGCACTGTCGAATGAGCTAATCGTATTTTATAAACGTGTACGTAAAACATTCGAAGATCATCAGTATATGCTAAATGGTAGCATCAGTGATGCAGATAGACGAATCATAATGGATTGCCTTGGAGATGCAGGCAGCGACTATCGTAAGCATATCTACAAGCAGTCTTTCTGGGGTAAGAAACGAACCGTCTCTTTCAATGGTTTAAAACGATTTACGAGTGCTACACTTAAATTTATAGACCATACCATAGCTGCTAATAAGCGGGAGGACGGTTTGTATCACGCATACAATCTTATGACGGTAGAAAGTGACACGGAAGTATCAATTTCTTACTTAAGTGAAATGCTTGAGGGGCAAGTTGCTATTTTAAGTTCTGGTTACCTTTCGTCTACTGAAGCTCTTGAAGTTTTAAACTCATTAAAGTCAAGTGCACTTTTCAGAGAAGATCAATACAGCTATATACTGTACCCCAATAAAAATTTACCCGGCTTTTTCTTTAAGAATACTATTCCTAAAAATAAAGTGGCCAAGTCTTCTTTACTCAATGAATTGATTCAAAAAAGAGACAAGTCCATTGCGGAACAAGACCTGAACGGTGAAGTTCACTTCAACGGCCTGTTTAAAAATGCAGATGATGTTAAAGATGCTTTAGATCAACTGCCTGATGTGAATGAAGATGAAATCAAAAATGTGTTAGCCATCTTTGAAGGTGTGTTTAACCATAAAGCTTTCACGGGTAGATCCGGGACATTCTATGGTTATGAAGGATTAGGCTCGATATACTGGCATATGGTTTCCAAGCTGCTACTAGCGGTACAAGAAATCTGTCTGCAAGCCGAAAAAAATAATGAATCTGCTGAGCTACAAGGCAAACTTCTAGAACATTACTACGAAATAAATGCAGGTATCGGAGTACATAAATCTCCTGAACTTTATGGAGCATTTCCAACAGATCCATACTCGCATACGCCGGGAGGAAAAGGTGCTCAGCAACCCGGAATGACTGGACAAGTAAAAGAAGATGTCATTTGTAGATTTGGTGAACTGGGAGTTTTTGTAAAAGATGCCCAGATTACATTTAATCCTTGTTTATTGAAAAAGGATGAGTTCATTGTCAAACCTAGAGTTTTTAATTATGTAGATGTTAATCTGGAAAGTCATAGCATCCCAATGGAGATTGGGACGGTATGCTTTACTTTCTGTCAGATTCCTGTGTTATACGTTATGTCTGACAAAAACAGAATGACCATCTCCAAAACGGATGGTACAATTGTGGAGAACGACAATCTGACTGTAAACAGTAAGACCTCGGAATGCATTTTTCACCGAACGGGAGACATTAAGCAAATTACAGTACATTTAAATAAGTCAATTTTGAAATAATTTAGTGTTGACCACAAGCAAGAAATATAGCTACAAATTAATCTTACTCATAGGAACTATATTATGTACTGCGTGTGGTTTAAACCAATCTAAAGAAGACAAGATTAAGCAGATGAAAAATTCAAAGACGGCCTCTGAAATATTGGGAAACCCAGAATATCTAGCAATCAGCTATGGAGGGTATCGAGAGATCAGTAGAGACGCACAACCCACTATTCCTCAAATCAAGAACGACTTAAAGATTCTCTCGGCACTAGGCATTCGGATTATTCGTACGTATAACGTCCAGTTTGAAAAAGCGGGTAACGTATTAAAAGCCATAAGAGAACTTCACGAAGAAGATTCAAGTTTTGAGATGTATGTAATGCTAGGGATATGGATAGATTGCGAAAATGCATGGACCAATAAAGTACCAAATCACGACAAGGAAGACTTTGAAAGTAATGCGTCAGAAGTAGAAAGAGCGGTTGCTTTAGCGAGTAAATACAGTGAAATAGTAAAAATACTTGCAGTGGGAAATGAAGCTATGGTCAAATGGGCCACAAGCTATTATGTACAACCAAGTGTGATTCTGAAATGGGTCAATCACCTACAAGAGCTAAAACAAACCGGCAAATTGGACAAAGACCTCTGGATTACTAGTTCAGACAACTTCGCATCTTGGGGCGGTGGTGACGCTGAATATCATTGTGAAGACTTAGAGAATCTTATCAAAGCAGTAGATTATGTATCCTTACACACCTACCCGATGCATGACACGCACTATCATCCAGTATTCTGGGGAACTTTCGAATCTGAACTCCATCTTAACAAGACTAAAATCATAGAAAGAGCTATGACCAGAGCTCTACTCTATGCTAAAAAACAATATGTAAACTCTGTGGAGTACATACACAGTGTAGATAGCACTAAAGAAGTTCATATAGGAGAAACAGGATGGGCAAGTGTATCAAACGGACTTTACGGTGCAAATGGTTCCAAAGCGTGTGATGAATACAAAGAAGGTGTATATTACAAAGCTATGCGTGAATGGACCAATGAAGAAGGCATATCGTGTTTCTACTTTCAAGCTTTTAATGAGAAATGGAAAGATGCAAAAAATCCCAACGGATCGGAAAACCATTTTGGACTGTTTAGAATAAATGGACAAGCTAAATATGCCATTTGGAACAAAGTAGATGAAGGAGTATTTTCTGGACTTACCCGAAATGGAAACTCCATAGAGAAAACATTAGATGGTAATTTATACGCTCTATTGGAAAAAGTAGAGACGCCACCACTAAAACAATTTAAATAAGTAAATGAGAAATTTATTCATTCTAGTAGCACTAACACTTATGATCTCGGCGTGTAACCAAGAAAACAAACTCGAATGTACCGTATATGAAACCAATGCAAGCGGTGCTAAACTTGAAGAAAAATCAAATCCAATGCCCAATGGACCCACTTCGAATGACTCGACTTCAACCATTTCAATAAAACCGGACCAGAAATACCAAACCATTACTGGATTTGGAGGTTCATTCACGGAGTCATCGGCTTATCTTTTGTCCAATCTAAGCCCAAGCCAGCGAAACAAAGTAATTGAGGCTTATTTCGGAGACTCTGGAGCTCAATATTCGCTTACACGTACACATATGAACTCTTGTGATTTTTCATTAAGTCAATATTCATATGCAGAAGTTGAAGATGATATGGAACTAGAACATTTTTCCATACATCACGATACGGCAGACATTATCCCTATGATAAAAGCTGCCATGGCCGCTTCTTCGGATGGTTTCAACATTATAAGCTCACCTTGGACCGCTCCACCTTGGATGAAAGATAACAACAATTATGTCGGCGGGAAATTATTGCCGAAGTACTATGATGCCTGGGCGTTATTTTTCTCAAAGTATATAGAAGCATACAAAGCTGAAGGAATTGATATCTGGGGACTCACCGTAGTAAATGAGCCTCACGGTAATGGAAACAACTGGGAAAGCATGCACTTCTCACCTAAGGAAATGACGGACTTTGTGCGTGACTATATGGGACCACAGCTGGAAAAAGATGGACACGATATAAAGTTACTAGGCTACGACCAAAACAGAGCTGGGCTAAAAGAATGGGTAGATGAGATGTACAAAGACGAAGCCTCGTCCAAGTATTTTGCAGGAACTGCCATACACTGGTACGAGAGTACGTATGAAGTTTTTTCAGAGGCATTGCAGTATGCTCACCAAAAAGACACAACAAAATACCTCATAGAAACCGAAGGATGTGTAGACTCCGAAGTGCCCAAATGGAAAGATGATAAATGGTACTGGAGTAAAGAAGCTACGGACTGGGGCTACGATTGGAGACCTGAAGAACTAAAATACCTTCACCCGAAATATGCACCTGTCAATAGATACGCGAGAGACATTATTGGATGCCTTAATAACTGGGTAGATGGATGGGTAGATTGGAATATGGTGCTCGACAAGCAAGGCGGACCAAACTGGTTTGAAAACTGGTGTGCAGCTCCTGTATTGGTCGACATAGAAACCGATGAAGTATACTTCACTCCTATCTACTATACGATGGCACATTTTAGCAAGTATATCCGGCCGGGTGCTGTACGTATTGGATTAGATAACAGCAATAATCAACTACAAGTTACCTCTGCTCAAAACCCTGATGGCAGTATAGCAGTAATCGTATTCAACGAAGGAAAGTCAGCACATAGCTTCGATCTAAAACTGAAGAATACTAGTCAAACCATAAACATAGAACCTCAAGCAATACAGACCATTGTAATTCCTAAAATTTAATCCTCAAGCTAAAAATCATGAGCAACCAAAACACCACATTAACACAAAAAGTACCAATGGGCCAAAAAATAGCCTTCGGTGTCGGGATGCTCGCCAACCAGATGTTTCCAGCAGTCATGGGAATATTTATGGTCGTTTTAGTTCAAGATTTAGGTTTCCCGGGATGGATGTGGGGTTTTATTTTCTTCTTTCCTAGAATTTTTGATTCCATCACGGACCCAATTATGGGTTTCATCTCGGACAATACAAAGTCAAAATGGGGACGTAGGAGACAATACGTCTTCATCGGAGCACTCGTAATGGGAATCTCATTTAGTTTTCTTTGGCAGTTATATAAAGTCAATAGTATTGACTACAACTTTACTTACTTCCTTATTTGGTCATTTGTTTTTTACTTGGGTCTAACCATTTTTAGTGTTCCATATGTCGCTATGAGCTATGAAATGAGTGACGACTTCCATGAGCGAACAAGTATCATGGCTACATCCCAATGGATAGGTCAATGGGCTTGGGTAATTGCACCTTGGTTTTGGGTGATCATGTATGACCCTGATTGGTTTGAATCTCCAGAAGTAGCTACGAGAACATTGGCAATATGGGTAGGAATTATTTTCATGCTCTGTGCTATGGTTCCTGCTCTTTTTATCAAGAGTAAGTCTACTTTGGATGAGGACTACGCTCCGATGAATCTAAAAAATATTGGAGGCAGCTTACTCAAAATAGGATATGGGTTTGTTGAAGCATTTAAACTGAAGGCATTCCGAAAACTGTGTATAGCCACTTTCCTCATTTTTAATGCTTTCAATACGGTTGCCACATTCACATTCTTTATCATCGTTTATCATCTATTTGGTGGTGATGCTGGAGCATCTGGTATTTGGCCCACACTTTTCGGATGTATAGGTGCACTGATGACTACGTTTATAGTGATACCTGCGGTTGCTCAGATGTCTAAAAAACTAGGAAAGAAAAGAGCCTTCATACTATCTCAAGGCATATCTATCATCGGTTATGTCTTACTCTGGTTTCTATTGATTCCAGGCAAACCGTATATGTTCATTTTTGCTCTGCCTTTCTTCTCTTTTGGTATTGGAAGTCTGTTTACCATTATGATGTCGATGACTGCGGACGTAATTGACCTAGACGAACTGAATACAGGAAAACGACGTGAAGGAATATTTGGAGCAATATACTGGTGGATGGTCAAATTTGGATTTGCAATAGCTGGTCTCGCTAGCGGAGCTATCCTATCTTACATTGGGTTTGATTCTGCTTTAGCTGTTCAACCTGATGGAGCTATCATTGGTCTGCGTCTCTTCTTCTCAGGATTACCTATCGCAGGAACGCTTATAGCTATCCTTGTGATGTGGAATTACGATATAACTGAAGAAAGTGCCAATGAAGTAACTTTAGAACTCGCAAAACGAAAAAAAGAAATTAACAACGATTAAGAATGTCAAAAAGACAAGAGAAAATGATGTCGCTCTTAGCAGCGAAAGGACTTAGCAAGTTTGAGGACGAATATGAGAATTTGGCATCCATGCTTCTGAATGATGGGATGCACGGTATCTGTTTTAGTGTATTTGAAGAAGGTCAAGAGCCTGGAGATACTATAACCGAAGAGCAAATAAGACGACGTCTAGAGATATTAGAACCATATGCCAAATGGATCAGAACATTTTCATGCACAGAGGGAAATGAGCTGATACCCCCATTGGCAAAAGAATATGGAATAAAAACTCTTGTTGGTGCTTGGCTCAGTGATGACCATGAAACCAATGCTGAAGAAATAGAAGGTCTCATAGATCTTACCAACCAAGGATATGTAGATGTAGCTGCCGTAGGTAACGAAGTACTCTATCGCAAAGAACTTTCTGAAGATGAATTGCTTGTATATATCAATCAAGTTAAAAAACAGATTCCAGAAACTCCTGTGGGATATGTGGATGCGTACTATGAGTTTACCGAGAGACCCGCTATTACAAATGCGTGTGATGTGATTCTCGCCAATTGCTACCCATACTGGGAAGGGTGCCATATCGACTATTCATTCCTATATATGAAAGAAATGTATCAGCAAGCTGTGAAAGCAGGAAATGGTAAAAAAGTAATTATAACCGAAACTGGATGGCCAACCTCTGGTGGAGCCTTTGGAGGTTCTGAGGCGTCTATGCCAAACTTTCTAAAGTATTTTTCGAATGCCCAACAATGGGCCAAAAACGAAAATATTGAAATGTTCTACTTTTCATCGTTTGATGAACCATGGAAAACTGGTGATGAAGGTGATGTTGGAGCATACTGGGGACTATGGGACAAGAACGAGAATCTAAAATATTAGATAAAAATAGAATCTTACAGTAAGGGTCATTTAATCTGGCCTTTTTTTATGTGTTTTTCTATAGTCTAATGCTTCAAACACTTTACCTGTTACCCCGTCTTTCTCTAGCAAAATTGGAACTAAAGCACCTGGCAATACATCTTCAACAGGATTTGGAGCATTTTGACTACCCATATCCGTTCTCAGCCATCCTGGATCAAGAGAATTGATTTTAATATTATCCTCGACATACTTTGATGCCAAGTCCTCCGTCAATTTCCTCACAGCCCATTTCGAGGAACTGTAAGGGGCAAGTTCAGGAACGTTAGTGATACCTGAAGTTAAGTTTACAATTCTTCCAAATCCATTTTCTTTCATCTCAGGCAGGAATGCAGCACATAATGTATAGATAGACATTACATTTACAGTCATCGTTTTAGTCCAAGTTTCCCAGTTATGACTTAAAAAATCTTCATTGAATGGCTCCATTACAGCAGCATTGTTAAAGATGATATCTACGTTCTTACACGTTTTCTTAATTTGATGTATTAATCTCAGAACCTCTTGTTCTGTATCAAGAAGTCCTTCAACTTGCTCTACTTGGATAGAAAAAGAATCAAGTAAGGCAATGGTATTCTGTAGATTTTGCTTTTTCCTGGCGTGAAGAATTAAACTGCATCCACGCTCCGCAAGACCTACGGCCAATTGTTGTCCTACTCCCCTACTTGCACCTGTTACTAAAGCGACTTTGTCTGAAATATCCATTAAACGAAACTATCCAAACAAAACTATGTTGGAAGTATTTAAAACTATTATTAGTGACTAAATATCAAAATTGAAACCCTCACTTCTCAAGTTACGGTATCGCAGTTCATCAAACTTAAACAATTTAGCAGGTCTATGTGATACGTTTGTTTCGACTTCATCAAGTTGTATTAATAAATCCATACTAAGTATTTTTTTCCTAAAATTCGGCTTATCAAATTCAACTTCGAGCAGACCTTCATAAAGCTTTTGGAGTTGCTTAAGAGTAAATTTAGTAGGTAATAATTCAAAACCTACTGGTCTATACCTTACTCGTCTTTGAAGCGTTTTTAATCCTTTATCTAGAATTCTTTGATGATCAAAAGCTAGATTTGGTAACTTATCTATATCAAACCATTCAATAGATTTTGCCCACGAGGATGCAACAGGAGAATAATTATCACTTTTTACAAGTGAGTAATATCCGACCGTAGCTACTCGACCCGAAGGATGACGGTTTACTGTACCGAAGGTGTAAAACTGCTCCATAAATATATCAGTAAGTCCTGTCAATTTTGTTAGAACCTCATGTGCTGAATGGAGCAAATCCTGATCTAGTGCGACTAAATCTCCCGGAAGTGCCCAACTTCCTTTGTATGGCTCTGCATCACGTTCTATAAGCAGTACACGTACTTGGCCTTTGTGATATCCAAATACTACACAATCTACAGAAAGACCAAATTTAAAATACTCTTGGAGTGGTGTACTATTCTCTGACAAGTAGTACGTATTTGTCTTGTTCATTAGTTTAGTTTCTGAAAAAAACAAAGATAACAATAATACTTATAGTATATTCTACTTTATTCCCTTATAGTATTTTTTACTTTAAGTTTTTTTCGCTTACTTTGGCCACATTAATTTAATCTTAATATAAATGAAAAAAATCTTTACTTTAACCTTAGTAGCAAGTACTATCTTAGGATTTGCTCAAGCACCTTTAACATCTGCAGGCACTCCATCTCAAATGGCCAGTGATGTTATTTCAGTATTTAGCGATAGCTATACAGATGTAGCAAGTACAAATTTTAATCCTAATTGGAGCCAGGCAACTGTATATTCAGCATTTGACCTTAGCGGTGATAATATGCTAAAATATGCCACACTAAACTATCAAGGAATTGAATTTGGGTCTGATATCGATGCAGCAGCAAAAGGAAAACTGCATATGGACATCTGGTCTGACAAGACCGCAGACGTTGCTATATTCTGTATTAGTAGATCAACAGGTGAAAAAAGCATAATAGCTTCTCTTACTGCAAACCAATGGACAACAGTAGACGTGGACCTTACAGACTTTATATCTCAAGGGATGTCAATGGCGGATCTATTCCAATTTAAATTTGATGAAACGGCAAGAACCGTATCTCCTACTATTTATGTAGATAACATTTATTTCTATGGTACAGCTACTGCTACAGAACCTCTATTGGCAGCAGCAAACCCTACACACCCTGCGGCAAATGTTACTTCTGTATACAGCGAATTATATGATGATCCTGCTGCTATAAACTACTACCCAAACTGGGGACAAGCTACACAATACAGTGTATTTAAAATTGGAGAAGATTCAATGATAAGGTACAGTGCACTAAACTATCAAGGCATTGATTTTGGTGTAGATCTAGACGTTTCAGATATGGAGTACTTGCATTTTGATGTTTGGACTTCAGGTGTTGATTCTATGGATGTTTATCTAATAAATCAAGGTCCTGTTGAGAAAAAAGTAACTCCACAATTTACTCAAAGTGATTGGACTAGTCTTGATATTCCATTAACGGATTACACCAGTCAAGGAATGACCTTAGACAAAGTGTTTCAAATCAAACTTGATGACATATATACTGCAGGAGGAACTATTTTCATAGATAACATTTACTTCTACAAAGTGCCAGTTCCAATGACTGCTGCTCCAGACCCCATTAAAAAGCAAGAAGATGTAATATCAATATACAGTGAAACTTATACCGACCCAGCTTCAATAAACTACTATCCAGGATGGGGACAGTCTACTCAATATAGTGTTTTTGAGATAGGAATGGATTCTATAATAGAGTATTCAAACTTAAACTACCAAGGTATTGAATTTGGAGAGACTATAGACGCATCTTCAATGGACTCACTTCACTTAGACGTTTGGTCTACTAGTGTTTCAAATCTTGAAATCTATCTAATTAGTAGCGGGTCTGGCGAAAAGCAAGTAACCACAGCTTTGAATTTAAACAGCTGGAATAGAATTTCTATCCCTCTATCTGACTACACAGCTCAAAGTCTTACAATGAATGATTTAATTCAATTTAAATTTGTAGATCCTGACGGTAGTAACGGAACTATCTATATGGACAACATTTATTTCTCTAAACCAGAAACGAATAGTGTTCCAAATGCAACCTTTGGACAGTTCAAAGTATATCCAAATCCTGCATCTAATTTTACAATTCTTGAAGCAAATTCTACTTCTGGTCTAATAGTGGGATACGCTCTTCAAAACATTAATGGTCAAATATTGATTTCTAAAAATATTAATTCAAAAATAGTATCAAAAAGAATCAATACTTCACACCTTGAGTCAGGAATATACTACTTAGAAGTAAGTACAGAGCAGGGATCTTATACTCATAAAATCATAGTAAACTAAACTAGTTTACCGATAATTCTAAAATAGGGATTCAAATTTCTGAATCCCTATTTTTGTTGAATATAAAAACTATAAACCAAATGAAAATAATCTCAACACTTATACTGTCAATCATTGCAAATATTGCATTTGCACAAAATGTTCCTATCACCTTTGAAGCAGGAGAAAATGGGACTGACTGGACATGGAAGGTATTCGAAAACGATGATGATCCTGCCATGGAAATAGTGGATAACCCAGACAATAATATAAATACTAGTGATAAGGTTGCGAAATTCACCGCTCGTGCTGCTGGCCAGCCTTATGCAGGATGCGAAACACTTCATGGAGCTGATATAGGAGAATATAAAATTACAGCTGTTAACTCTATCATTACAATTATGGTTCACAAGCCCGTGATTAGCGACGTAGGAATCAAGTTAGTGACAGCAACTGGATGGTCTAAGGGAGAACTAAAAGTAGCTAATACAAAAATCAATGAGTGGGAAGAATTAACTTTTGATTTTTCTAGTGTTAATCACGAAGATATGACCTATGATCAGATCGTAGTATTCCCTGATTTTAAGGACAGATCGGATGATCACGTAGTATACTTTGATAACATTACTATTGGAGATAAAGAAGTGAATGGGATATCAAATCAAGCTAATAACATCGAGTTTTATGCATACCCTAACCCTACTACAGGAAAAATAACATTGCCAGAAAATACCGCCACTTATAGTATAATGACTCTGGCTGGTAAGGAAGTTCTCTCAGGAAACTTAAATAAGGTTGATTTAACAGCACTTACAACTGGAATGTATACAATCTTAGCCACTTTAAATGATGGATCTACAGCATACTCAAAAGTTAGTAAGCAATAGATTTTAGCAAGCGAAGTGGAATAAATATTACCTTATTTTACTTATAAAAAAAAGCAGCTTCAATTATGAAGCTGCTTTTTTGGTTATATATGAATCACAACTGATTATCCTATTCCTACATAGCGTAGAAATTCCATTCTTGTAGCTTCATTCTTAAAATCTCCGGATATTGCTGATGTAATGGTACTAGAAGTTACGTCTTCTACGCCACGACATTCTACACACATATGTCTTGCATCAATAGCTATTGCCACGTGTTCAGTTTCCAAAGCTTCTTTTAGTGCTTCTAAGATTTGATTGTTCAGTCTTTCCTGCACTTGAGGTCTTTGAGCATAATACTTGACCAATCTGTGCAACTTACTTAGTCCTATTACTTTGTCTTCAGCAATGTATGCTACGTGTGCCTTTCCATAAATAGGCACGAAATGGTGCTCACACATAGAATAAATAGATATGTTCTTCTCAACCAGCATTTGATTGTACCCATACTTATTTTCAAACAATGTAATTGCAGGTTTATTTTTGGGGTTTAGACCTTTAAATATTTCCTTGACATACATCTTTGCAACTCGTTTAGGAGTCTGGCTTAAACTATCATCATTTAAATCAAGACCCAACACCTCCATTATTTCTTTAAAATGCTTTTCTATTTCGTCAATTTTCTCATCATCTGACAGTTTAAATGCGTCTGCGTGCATAGGAGTGTCTAATGCCGCGTTAAATCGCTTAGCTATCTCTATTTTGTTCTTATTTGCCATCGTATTCTATAATATTTCTTTCTGTTTCGTATAAGGTAATATGTAGATCAAATTTATCGTCTAACTTATTATTGATTCTATGCCACGCTACATAAGCAATGTTCTCAGCAGTTGGGATCAAACTAGAAAAATCTTCTACATCTAAATTCAAATTTTTATGATCGAATCGATCTGTCACTTCGCTACGTATAATTTCTTTAAGTATTTTAAGATCTATTAGGTATCCCGACTCAGAATCCACTTCTCCAGTCACCTTAACCAGAAGTTTATAATTGTGCCCGTGAAAATTTGGATTATTACACAAGCCGTAGAAATCTTTATTGGCCTGATCCGACCAGTTGGGGTTATGTAAGCGATGGGCGGCGTTAAAACGCTCTACCCGAATTGCTGAAGCTATCATAGTGTGCAAAGTTCTTTTATTCTGCTAACTCTAACATTAGTTTAACTAAAAGGTTTGTTAGTTGAACAAAACAAATAACCCTATAAGCATTCCTTATACAGTTAATATAACTGATTGTCAAGTATTTATATAAATAATAACATATTATCATGCTTGTGTCATCCGATATAGATGTAACTACACCTAAATTGATTACATTTGAACCGAAATGAAAACGAAAACACAATCCTCTACAGAAATTCCTTTCAATGTCCAGCTCGAGTCACACTCTGCTCTATTGAAAAATTTTGCCTTAAAACTTACTCAAGATATAAACGATGCAAATGATCTGGTACAAGAAACTTTCTTGAAAGCTATGATGTACTCTGCAAAGTTTAAAAAAGGAACAAATCTCAAAGGTTGGTTAATGACTATAATGAGAAATACCTTTATAAATGGTTATAGGCGAAACACGAAGCGTAAAACTTTTATGGATACACAAGAAGAGCAATATATAATTGATTCGGCACAGACGTTTAACACATACAATGATGGTGAGTCTAAGTTTATACGACGTGATCTACAGGCTGCTATAAGTAAGCTACCTCACGATTTACGTGAAGCTTTCGAACTAAACGCTCAAGGATTCAAGTATCACGAAATAGCAGATAAAGTAAACGTTCCACTGGGTACAGTAAAAACACGGATCTTTATTGCTAGAAGAAGATTAAGAGTTTCATTGAGTGAATATCAAAAAGCATTTGACTTGCAAGCAAGTTAAACGGTTTTTAATCTAATCCGAAAAACTTTCTCGCCAGAACAGGATTGTCAGTTTGAACACCAGTGATGTACTGGTAGTCGTACTGATTATAGTGTCTACTTGTTTGCTGACCATATAGATAAATTTCCTTAGAATTTATGTATAGTTCCTCCTCCAAGTTTTCATTTCTACTTTCAAAAAAAGACACTATTCCATCGAGCTCAAATCTATCTACATCTTCTACATTATCCCTGTTAATATTAGCGACAAGAAGACACTTAAACCTCTTTTCAACCTCTCGAAAAAAGTAAAGAAAATTAGCGTCTGAACACTCTATAGCAACATTTGTAGAGTTATTTATCTCAAAAAGCTTCTCTGCTAAAATAGGTGCTAAAGTATCTACGTGTGCTAGGTCATCATTATCTACTTTTATATTTAAGCTGAAGTACTTATGAAAATATTCATTGTTAATTAATTCTATTAAGCTATCAATACTAAGTACCTGTTGGCTATATACATTATGAAACTGTTTACGGTACAAACAGCCCTCAATCTGGTCCAACAATAGAGTACCGACCTTACCTTTACACTGAGTGGAATTTTCTAAGAAATCATCGTGAAAAACAATTAGCTCACGATCCTTTGTAAACTGTATATCAAGTTCTACCCCATCTAAATCATAAAAGTCTATGGCTCGTTCAATGCTACCAGCTGAATTTGGAGCAAATAGTGTATTCTGATCATCAAAACCTTCCCCACCGTGTCCTAGAATTAAAACAGATACATTACCTGGCTCTGGTTTAGAACAAGAAAAGAGAAGAAAAAAAAATGTTACAACTGATAAACGCATCTGAGTGAAAATGAACCGGACAAACTATTAAATTGAGAAAATTGCCTCGAAGAAGCACTTCTTTCTACTGCAACTCCATAACCCATAGTTGATAAAACTGAGAAATTTTTAGAAAACTTATATTGAATGGCGTGAGTAAGATTAATTAATTGGATGTTCACAATTTCTAGAGGTTTCTGCCTTCTATAAGATATCCCTAACGATGATGACAACTTATTTTCATTAACAACCTTGTAAGCGTAGTCCAAGTCTAATCCTAAAACGGGATTGTTAGCAAAACCATCAGAGATATTGTAAGCTAAACCTGCATCCAGCAAGTGTTTATTTTTAATCGTATATCGTGTTTGTAGATTAACATTATTGCCGAAATAATTTACCTCATAACCAGATATTATTGACCATCCTGAAACAGTTTCTTGAGCACATGAAAATAAAGCTGCACCAAGAATTATTATTATCAGGAATAGTCTTGACTCTTTCACAGGTATTTCTTCAATCTTTTATACAATTCGTTGCAAGGCAATCCTACGACATTGTAATAGCAACCCTCAATTGAGCTTACCTGAGTAAGACCAAACCATTCTTGAATACCATATGAGCCTGCTTTGTCGTAAGGCTTAAAATTATTTAAATAATATCCCACGTCGACAGCAGACACGGGTCCTACTGTGACTAAAGTTTCTACACTAAAAGATTCCTTCTCATCTATTGATCTCAAACAAACACCTGTGATAACACTATGCTGTTTGCCTTCAAGTTTTTTCAGCATACTCACACTTTCTTGAAAGTCTCTGGGTTTATTTAATATTTCATTACCGACAACAACAGTGGTATCAGCAGTAATTAATAAATCATTACTCAGTAAAGTATTATATGCACTAGATTTTTTCAGTGCCAGAAATTCAGCAACATCTCTGACTGGCATATCATTATTAAAATCCTCATTACACGAAATTTGAACTTTCTTAAAATCTACACCAAGCTGTCGAAGCAATTCATTTCTTCTTGGAGAGTTAGATCCTAGCAGTATGTTCATAAGACGAAATTAAAAAAATAGTATAGACAGTATACCTACGAAAATGACATATTTTAGCCATAAGCTTAACCTTGTATATTCTTCTTTCTTAGAAGCATACCTTATATCTACTGCGATGTAATACAGTGGTACGACAATAAAAAAGGCAACATATGTGTAATAGAGATAAAGCAAAGGAGCTTGGAAATAATCCTTTTGAAGATAAAACGATACTAGAGAAAATGATAGAGTGAAAAGGAGAATAACGTATACCATAATATTCGCAATATTCTGGCCAAATACAATTGGAATAGTCTCAGCACCAGTCGCTATGTCGCCGTCTTTGTCTTCCAAATCTTTTACAATTTCTCTTGCTAAAGCAATGAAACCTGAAAGAACAGCAAAATGAAGTATCAGAAATATATCTATCTCAGGAAATAATTTATAAACCGAAAAAATACTTACAAAGTGCAACGCCGCAATTAATATATTCCCTAAGAAGGGAGTATTCTTAAGCCAAACACTATATAATGTTAGAAGTACTAGGGTGATTAAAAAAAGCCCCGCGAACCAAACTCCTAGATACCTGCCGCACCACAAGGCTATTGATACAAATATCAGTAGATGAATACAGACCATCATCTGGGATAAGTGGCTGATAGCTTTTACTTTACTTTTATTAATTGCATCTCGCTGTTGGTCTAAGAAATCATTTATCCAATAGCCAAAAACGACACAGGAGAGTGTCCCTAAAACTAGAAAATGTAAACCTCCAGTATATAAATTCTGTAAGCTAGCATCTACATCCAAAAAAAAGGCACATAGAATCTGAGCAATTGCTATAAATAATACATTGATTGGTCTGTAAATCGCAATGTATCCTCCCATTACTTCCGTTTGGGAAACTTCATTCGATATCTGACGTTGACTTTGCCTCGACTTATATTGCTTAATTTACCTTTGAGAAGCTGTCTCTTGAATGAAGATATATGATCTGTGAATAGTACTCCTTCTATATGATCGTATTCGTGCTGAATAACACGAGCAGTCATACCTTCAAAAGTTTCAATTTTTTCTTCCCCTTCGATAGTCTGAAATTTCATTTTCAGAGTTGGTTTACGCTGCACTTCCTCTCTCACATCCGGAATACTCAAGCATCCCTCTTCAAATCCCCATTCTTCTCCCTCTTCTTCTAATATTTCTGCATTTACAAACGCAGTTCGAATTCCTACTTTTTTATTCTCTTTTTCAAATACAGTAGAATCAACCAGAAATACACGTAAGCTTTTACCAATTTGTGGTGCGGCAAGTCCTACTCCATCACTGGCATCCATGGTTTCATACATATTATCAATGAATTCTTTGAACTCAGCATCAAATATTTCTACATTTTCACATTTTTGTCGAAGAACAGGGTCTCCATATGCTCTGATTGGGTATATCATTTTTCGTATAAAAACTCCTGCAAAAGTAAGGTAGCTGCAGTGCTATCCAACAATTTCTTATCCCTTCGTTTCTTCTTTTTTACTCCGCTATCTATCAATGCTTGCATGGCATCTTTACTACTATACATTTCATTAATCCTATGAATTGAAATTCCTGGAATTTCTTTTTGAAGTTGCTCTATAAACTTCTTAATGTATTTTTCTACGGGAGAAAAGCTTCCATCGTGCCTAGTAGGTTGTCCGATGACAATGTCTGAAACTTCTTCCTCAGATGTATATTTTATTAAGAATTCTAGTAGGTCATCTGTTTGAACAGTAGTCAAAGGAGATGCAATAATACATAATGGGTCTGTTGCCGCAATTCCGGTACGTTTACCGCCATAATCTAAAGCTAAAATTCTCGCCATTTTCCGCTATTCTTGATTTTTATTATCAGAGTTATTTCCATTCAACCCATTTAGACTAAAACTAATTGGAATTTGGAAAGTAGTTCGACTTGGTTGTCCATTGTCTTTTCCTGGAATCCATAAGCCACTTGTTGATTGAATAACTCTTATTGACTCCTCCTCTAATCCATATCCTATTTTCTCACCAACAACTATCAAATCTGAAACTGAACTATCTGCATTAACCGTGAATTTAATAAAAACTCTACCTTCTACCCCAGCATTTCGAGCATCGGTTGGATAAATCAGATTATTTGCAATATGAGATAAGAATGCTTTTTCACCACCGATAAATCGTGCCGGCTCAGAACCACCTATTTCGGTTCTAAAATCTCTACCTGTTTCTGACCATTTTCCGTACGTCGTCAAAGTTAACAATGAGAGGAAAATGGCAGTTATCCATTGCATCTAACGAAAGTCGACATTTTAGAGGTCAATAGAAGAATTTAGATGTTCTTGACAGGATAAATAGGTAAACTTAAAGTCTCACCATGCTATATTCAAGCAACTACCATCTATTGGCCTAATAACTATATCTTTCTTAAAATCAGTAATTAACGGAATAAAAATCAGGAAATAGTAAAGCCCAAACTACTCAACTGCTAAAAATTACCATTCATCGACTTATTCAGTCATTCACCTTTCTCATAGCACCGTTTGCCGTTTTGCCTTAGGTCTAGGTACTAAACCACTACACCTTCTAGGTACCTTTGTTCCGTAAACTATAGCTTATGATACGACCAATACAACATTACAATCGAGCACTTTGCCTCCGGGTGCTTTGTCTAGGATTTGCACTATCCTCTATCGCTGGAACCCAGTCGATCATTTCTATCACACCAGTATCTTCTGTTTGTCAGAATGATACTGCATTTATTCCAAATAGTTTCACTCCAAATGATGATGGTAAAAATGATGTATTTCGCCCTGTAGGCTTAAGTATAGAATCAATGACATTTCAACTTTTCAATAAATGGGGTCAAAAAATAATAGAGGACGACAATTTCACCCAATGGGATGGAAGACTAAATGGAGAAATGCTAACAAATGGAACTTATCTCTATCAAATGAAATTTGTTGATGAAAAAGGAAGATTCCACTTTAGAAGTGGTTCACTGTATTTGCATAGATAGATTGTTTTTACATAAATCGAAAAGGGAGCTTTTAGGCTCCCTTTTTTCATGGAAAACGATGAATGAAAAAATTGGTTACTTTTTCTAATGTATATAATCAATTAGTCTAACCTTTGTAGCAAATGAATTCTGATCAGACAAGGGCATTGAAATCATTAATCTCACTTGGAGACTTGCTCAATCCTCAAAACAAGGAATTGTTATCCGCAATTTCCCGCACTTATGCAGAAAACAATTGGCTCACAGAGCCTAATTACCTAAAATCACTAAGCCATTGGGCAGAAATTCTAAATGAAAAAGGACTAACTAGTTTTATGTCTCCCTACCCTAACTGTTCGAAATCCTTACGAGTGGGTGTGATCATGGCTGGCAATATTCCTATGGTTGGATTTCATGACTTATTGTGTGTATTACTATCTGGTCATACAGCCATTGTAAAGCCTAGTAGCGATGACAAATATGTTATGAATTATATCTGTGAAACTCTTAACTCTTTTGGGCTTCAAAAACCTATTGAAGTCGTGGAAAGGCTTGAAGGCATTGATGCTGTTATTGCTACTGGGAGTAATAATTCTCATAGGTATTTTGAGTACTACTTTAGGACAAAGCCTAGTTTGTTAAGAAAAAACAGAAAATCTATAACAATACTGTCTGGGAATGAGTCTCTGGAGGAACTTAACCTACTATCTGATGATATATTCACTTATTTTGGTCTTGGGTGCAGAAACGTTAGTACTATAGCAATTCCAGAGGGTATGGACATAACTAAAATACTAGATCAAACGATGAGTTGGCAAATGTTAAAAGATCATAATAAGTATGCCAACAATTACACTTACCACAGGGCTCTACTCTTGATGAATCAAGCTCATCACTTAGATACAGGGTTTTGTCTCATTCAAAACAAAAGGGACCTAAATGCACCACTTGCTTGCCTGTACTACTTTGAATATAAAAACGAAGATGATATAAGAGAATTCCTTGAAGAAAATGCAGAAAATATCCAATGTACTGTGGGAAACTATTCTGATGTGTGTTCAGTCCCGTTTGGAGAGTCTCAAAAACCTGATTTACAAGACTATGCAGACGGTATAGATACTATGCATTTCTTATCAAATTTGGATAAATCCACTATATGACATTACAATAATCACACAATTTTTATTTTTGTTAATTGATATCACTTTAAAATGGAACAACAAACATTAGTATCAACCAATTTATTTTTCAAGGACCAAACAGATTTCTTGAGGGGTAAGGTGAGAGATGTATATTTCCTAGGGGAAGACAAAATCGTATTAATAGCGAGCGATAGGATTTCTGCTTTTGACCATGTTCTTCCAAACGCAATACCATTTAAAGGACAGGTATTAAACCAAATAGCATCTAAGTTTTTAGATGCTACATCACATATAGTTCCGAACTGGAAAATAGCAGAACCAGATCCTCACGCAACTATCGGTTATAGTTGTAAGCCATACCCTGTAGAGTTTGTAGTTCGTGGGTATCTCTCTGGTCACGCTTGGCGAGAATATGATTCCGGTAAACGGGAAATCTGCGGCATTCTGTTGCCAGACGGCTTAAAGGAAAATGATAAACTACCTGAACCAATTTTGACCCCGACTACCAAAGCCAGTAGTGGTCATGACTTGGATATTAGTTATGAAGAGATTATTGATCAAAAACTGATAACCAAAACGGACATGAAAAAGCTCAAAAAATATAGCTTGGACCTGTTTGAATTTGGCACAAATCACGCTAAGAGTCAGGATCTTATTTTAGTTGACACAAAATATGAATTTGGGAAAGAGGATGGGGAGATTACGCTTATTGATGAAATCCATACTCCCGACTCCTCAAGGTATTTTTACGCAGATAATTATCAAGAAAGGCAGGAAGCAGGCGAGCCTCAAAGACAACTTTCAAAAGAGTTTGTTAGGCAATGGCTTATATCAGAAGGATTTCAAGGTAAAGAAGGACAATCGATGCCGGTAATGAATGAAGAAATGATTACAAGCATATCAGAGAGATACATAGAATTATTCGAAAAAATAACAGGTGATGCCTTTGAAAAACGTGACTATTCGGACATTGAAAACTCAATAGAAAATAAAATCAATGCTTACTTTACAACGTTAGCAAGTTAAAAAATACATTATGAAAAAAATCACATTACTATCCTTAGCTTTCTTTATTACCTCTTTGTCCATTGGTCAAACGGTTACCACATTTGCTGGAAAAGCAAATGATGACCCTGACAATAACACAGAATCAGGAACTGCTAATGATATAAATAATACTTACTTTAGTGAACCATCCGGCATTTGTTTTGATGACGACGGTCGTATGTACATTGCTGAAAGAAATAAAATAAGAGCTTATATCAATACTAATTTATATATACGAGCTGGTAGTTTGCAAGCTCCAAATGTTTCAGAAGGGTATAAAAATGGAACAGGAACACAATCTACATTTCGAAAACCTGGAGGGATAGTTTCAAATAGTGCTGGCGATATTTTTGTTGCAGACGTAGATAATCACTGTATTCGAAAAATAGCTTCATTTAATACACTAGGAACAGGTCAAACCGTAACTACGTTTGCGGGAGCAAATTCAACACCAGGATTACCAGGATTTGGAACAGAAGGTTATGCTGACGGTATGGGAACTGCTGCTAGATTTAAGCAGCCAACGGATATTTGCATAGATAATAGTGGAAACTTTTATGTAACTGAATATGGAAACTTTACGGTTCGTAAAATACGAGCAGATGGTAGAGTTAGCACCGTGGCAGGATCTGCTGGAGTAGAAGGTACTGCAGATGGAACTGGTACAGCGGCTACGTTTGGTGGGCCATGGGGTATAGCAATGTATGACGCTAACCGCATAGTAGTGACCGACCCTTGGAATACAAATATCAGAATGATAAATGTAGTGACTCAAGAAGTAACTACATTGGCCGGTCCAAAGACTGGTCCATCTCCAGGAACTACTGATGGTACATTAACTGCGGCAAGATTTAAAAAACCTAAGGGAATAGCAGTTATTGACGGGATAATTTATGTAGCTGATGAAAATGTTATTAGAGCTATCGATGTACCGAACAACTCTGTTACCACTTTTGCTGGAAATAGAGGTAGTTTTTCTATAACCAACGGGACTGGAAGCAGTGCAGCTTTTACAGAGATCAGCGACATCCAATCTGACGGACAGGGAAACATGTATGTGTCTGAAAACAGCAGACTTGTAGCAAGTAATGTAATCAGAAAAGTAACTATTGATAACCTTGCTCCTACTTCCAACTTCACTGCTTCTAAAAGAGATTTGTTAGTTGATGAAGCAACAACCCTCACTAATACTTCTTCTGGACAGGCTTCGACTAGCAGAACTTGGACAATTACACCTGCCGATTATAGTATTGTTTCCGGAAGTTTAACTGAGAATACGGTAGAGATTAAATGCTCTAAAACTGGTTTTTACGAAGTAAGCCTTTCTGTGACTAATGAATATGGAACAGATTTAACCACCAAGGAAGATTTTTTAGCTGTTTCAAATACAGGTTCTATCACTTCTTATAAAAATACTGATTTAGTGAAATTATTCCCTAACCCAGTAAACAATGAATTACAGCTTCAATTCGAAACAGGAGTACTTACCAATAGCTCTGTAGTAGATATATACCACATTAATGGAAATAAAGTAATGTCAATAGACCCTACTCAAACTGTTAATACGAGTGCTCTGGCTAACGGAATATACTTTGTAACTGTTAGAACAGGAGAATTAAACTATGCTAAACGATTTATTGTTTCTCACAAATAATGACTAAAAATATTATCGGCTAATCTAAAGGCTCCTTCAAAAGGGGCCTTTTTTAGTTTAAGTTTCTCAAACCCGAAATAATCAATCATTTTTTCAGTAGGCATGTTTCCTACTAAATCATCTTTTGCCATTGGACAACCACCATAACCTCTAATAGCACCGTCAAATCTCCTGCATCCATTCGCATATGCTGATTCAATTTTTTCTTTCCAAGCTTCAGCTGTGGTATGAAAATGAGCACCAAATTCAACGTCGATGTAAGATTTACTAACTGTAGTGAATACATCACCAATAGTTTCTGGTACAGAAACACCTACCGTATCAGACAGGGAAAACTGAACAACTCCTAATTCTACTAATTTTCCAACCCAGTCATTTACTATAGCACTGCTCCACTCATCCTCATATGGATTCCCAAATCCCATTGATATATATACTACCATCTCCTTGTCATATTTCTGACATAAGTCTAGCATATACTTTACTTTCTCTAAGGATTCTATGATGCTTTTATTCATATTTCTTTTTTGAAAGGTCTCGGAAACACTAAATGGAAACCCAAGATAGTCTACTTGATCAAATTTCACAGCATCATTGGCTCCACGTTCGTTAGCTACTATCACAGAGAGCTTGGTGTCTGTGTTTTCAAGATCAAGAGAGTCAAGCACTTCACTCGTGTCTCTCATCTGAGGAATAGCCCTAGGAGAAACAAAACTTCCGCAGTCTAAGGTATGAAAACCTACTCTTAATAGCTCATTGATATACTTGATTTTTGTCTCTGTTGGAATGAAGTCAAGTATGCCCTGCATGGCATCTCTAGGGCACTCAATAATCTTTACTTCAGCATCTTCAGAGTTTGTTGCCATTTCGGTTCAAAAATACCATTTTTGCACTCTTTTAGAAATAAGTGATGAACGAAGAAAATAAAGTAGTTGAGGGAGAAGAAGGAAGTGTTTCTAAACTAGAAACAGTGAATGAGAAAACTACTGAAAAAGTGGATACTAAACTCGGTTATACAATAGCTGGTGATGATAAAATAACTGAAGAGATAATTTCTGATGTTTCTAATGCAGAAACATCCAAAGAAGAGAATACAGAATCTACAGTAAGTGAATCAGAGTCAAAGTCTCCTGAGCCGACAGAAGTTGTAGCAGAAAACAACAACGAAGAAACTCCAAGAGAATCTTTAGAACAAGCGGTATCTAATACTGAGAATGAGCCAGAAACAGAGTATGATGCCTCTGTATTAGAGAAAAATACATTAGAGGAGATAGTTGAAGTCGCTACTACTGTGCTTGTACTTACTCCCAAAGCTGCAAGTAAAAAGCTAAACGCCATCAAGGAGGTATTTTATGCCAAGTACAATGTAGAAAAAGAAGAAGCCTTAAAGAATTTTAAGGAATCCAACACTGATAGCGATGCAACTTTTGTTTTTGACAAGGCTTCTTTGCAGGAGAACATAGCAGATTTAGTAGAAAAAGTAAAACAAGCTAAGCAAGAAGAACGAGATCGAATAGAACAAGAAAAGAAAAAGAATCTTAGTAGAAAAGAAGAATTGCTCAAGAAGCTAGAAGAACTTGTTAGCCAAGATGAGACTTTAGAAAGCATTAATCAAGTTAAGGATATACAGCGTGAATGGAAGACCATTCGTGTATTGCCAAAAGATAAAATTCAAGAGCTATGGGATAGATTCCATTTACTTCTAAATAAGTTCTATGATAATCATTCAATTAATATAGAATTAAAGGAACTTGATAGACAAAAAAATCTTGAGGCTAAAATTGAACTTACTAAGAAAGTTGAAGCGTTAGTCCAAGAAAAATCATTAAAACGTAGTTTTATTCTTTTAAACAAGTATCACGAAGAATTTAAGAATATTGGACCTGTACCTCAAGAAAGTAGAGAACCTTTATGGCAGGCATTCAAAAGTGCTACTGATGCAGTATATGATGCTAAAAAACAGATTTTTGAGGAACTAGAAGCTGAAAAAGAAGGAAACCTCAAGAAAAAAGAGATTTTGCTTGAAAAAGCGATATTGGTGAACGCAGTAGCTCCTAGGTCGGCAAAGGATTGGAATGACAAGACTAAGGTCATGGAAGATCTATTTACTGAATGGAAAAAAATAGGACCAGTTCCAAAGAGTAACAAAGATGCCATATGGATAAACTTCAATGGCATTAGAAATGACTTTTACACTGGACGTAAAGAGTTTTTTAAAGAAATAAATGCCGCTAGAAATGAAAATCTAAAGAAGAAAGAGGCTCTATGTGAAAAAGTCGAACAACTAACAGACAATACAGATTGGAAACCTACTACACAGGCAATAATTCAAGCACAAGCCGATTGGAAACAAATAGGGCCAGTACCCGAAAAAGTAAATCAAGCAATATGGAAAAGATTTAGAGCGGCTTGTGATAAATTCTTTGACGCTAAGAATCAAGCATTTGCTGGGAAAAGAGAAGAAGAAGCGGCAAATTTAGCTAAGAAGGAAGAATTGATTAAGGAATTGCAATCACTAGCTGAGAAAGACAATAATCATAAAGATGCTTTTGCAGAACTTAAAAAAATCAATGCATCTTGGAGAGCTACAGGCTTTGTACCTCATAAAGCAGTGAAAAAAATTAGTGCAGCCTATGAGGAAGCAAATAACGCAGTATACAATAAGTATAAAGGTCAAATAGAGAAGGCGAAAAATGCTAATTTAAGTGAGCATTACAAAGAGTTAAAGGGTTCTCACAATGGAGATAAAGCTCTTGAAAACGAAGAGAGAAACATAAAACGAAAAATCGGTAATCTAAAGGATGAAATCTCCAGTATAGAGAGAAATATGTCCTTCTTTTCTAAGTCAAAAACAGCTGATAAAATGCTAAAGGATTTCGAAGCAAAAATTGAAAAAGCAGAAGGTTTGATCTCTAAATTGAAAAAAGAGCTTGTAGCTATTAAAAATGCTAGAAAAGAGGATAAGTCTAAAGATGATGAAGCGGTTGCAGCTGCTTCAGAGTAAATAGGTTTTTCAAATGGCTAAACGATACTCTAAAAGTAAAATAGCCTATAAGTATTTCAAATACTTTCTGTCTGCAAAATCTAAGCACGCTGTCCATTCTCCATTTACCTACAACTTTGTAGATAATGTTGTTACCTCGGCATTTGGCTTTCGAAGTAGGAAAATTGAAAGAGAAAGAAAACGACTTCTGAAGAGTTCAGAAGTCATAGACTTTAAAGACTTTGGTAAGCAGGGCAATGTGTTTCGTAGAGAGATATCATCCATTGCTAAAAATGCACTAAAATCAAAGAAATATGCCCAGTTACTTGGTCAGACAGTAAAATTCTACAAGCCAAAAAAAGTGCTAGAGTTAGGGACGTCTTTGGGTCTGACTACCGCTTGTCTTGCACAGAAAAATACAGAGGTGATTACAATAGAAGGAGATCCTACTGTTGCTAAAAAAGCTAAAGAAGTTTGGGGAAAGCTAAAGCTGAATAATATCACATGTATTGTAGGTGATTTTGATTCAGCTCTAGATTCTGTAAAAGAACAGGTTTTTGATATTATTTACATTGACGGCAACCATCACTATACCCCTACGATGCGATACTTTAAGATATTACAAAAAAACGCTCACCCTTCTACCCTATTCATATTCGATGATATACACTATTCTAAGGAAATGGAACGGGTCTGGACCGAACTAAAGAATATGCATAAAGTACGTGTATCCATTGATTTGTTTTTCTTAGGGTTTATTAGTTTGGACGAGTCTCTATCAAAACAAGACTATGTGATACGCTACTAGTCTATAATAACAGGCTTACTTTCTGTCAATTTTCTACCCCTCGGTATACTAATGAACTAAACGTGTGCGTTAAAGATTTATAACAACAAATACACAACATATGATAAAAGCCATTACTCAAGATCAACTTATACTGTTAGCATATAATGAGCTTCCACCAGGCAAGCAAAATGAACTAATGAAAAGAGTGAAAGCAGACGACACTACATATGCAAACTATGTAAATCTGAAAGCAGATATGGGTGCATTAGATAGCTTGAAGTCAAGACCTAATCCAACCTCAATACAAATTGTATTGGAAGAATCCTGCTCCTCTTCGTATATGGAAATGATCTAGCACATTACTTATTAATCGTAAAGAAAATAGCCAATATTTGAAAAAGTGTTGACTTTCTTTTTTTCTAAAAACTGTAACTAGCAGATATACTAGGCAAAAATGGCAGTTGATTTTCTCTTTTGTAGTTTACTCTATCAAAGTAAAATATGTTCTCTCGATTGTAAAGATTAGTCGCTGACAGTATTACTTCGGCTTTGTTATAAACCCCTTCCTTTTTAGTGGGTACTTTAAACTTCCTTTTGATCGAAGCATCCAATCTGTGATAATACGGGAGTCGACCTCTGTTTATCTCATCAAAATAAATTCCTAATTCTCCATTATCAGTTAGAAAGTCCGCAGAACCGCCACCATTGAAATCTAAGTACTCGTAAAACCCTTGTGTGAGTGTGAATGGGAAACCAGAACCATAATTCCAACGAACATTAGCAGTCCAAGCTAAATCTTCACCAAAGTCATAAGAGTTTACGAAATTCACATTGTGTCTTCTGTCAAAATGGGGTTGGTATTTAATCCTCTCACCCCTATCAAAATATCTATTTACGATATTAAATGAATATACAGCCCAGATGTACCATTGCTTATTCTCAAGTTTGTATGTTACGTCATAACCAAATGCCTCTCCAGTTTCAACAATAAAATTATCCTTGAGGTAATTTGGCTTGTCTGCATTACTGCTGTTTTTGTCATAGATCTTGTCTCTATTGATATTCGTCAACTGTGTGAAATCCTTGATATAACCTTCCACATTAATCTCTTGGATAGCATTTATATCAAATTCAAAACCAGCTACTGCATGACGGGACTTTTGTAAGTTGGAACTCACTGGATCACCGAGATAAGTATCAGGTAAATCATCCGATCCACTTAAAAATCCGTAAAACAGATTCACCACATCTCTATCACTTACAGCAGATAATAGATTTTGAGAATATAGACCTGCTGATGCTTTAAATCTTATTCTAGGTAAAAAGTTGTATTTAAATCTAATTCTGGGCTCTATCAATGCTTCCTCTAAACTAGCATAGTACTGAAGTCTGGCACCTGTCTCAAGTATCACAAGTTTATTGAAGTTCTTTACATAGTTGATAAAACCGTTTATCTCACTAGTATTTTCATTCTGCTCAATTTTTCGATTTAATGTGTTGAAAATCTGGAACTCAGTTCTGAATCCATTCATCTGCAACCCATACTTCACTTTGTCAAACTCGTTTAAGAAACGGTTAAAATTTAGATTCACATTGTAACCGTTAATTCCAGACTGTCTTGGTCTGTTATCTATTTCTTTCTGCTCGATTAAATAATTAGAAAATGTAATACTCCCATCTATAATAGTCTTACTAGTGCCAGGCACCAGGAGAAACTTTGTTCCAAAACCTCTCGAAACCCAGTTGTAAGAAGTGGATTGAGGAAAGTCTACTTTGTCTCTGTAATCAAAACCAAAGAAGTTAATATTACTACCACTTGCAGAGTTTACTGATATTTTTCCATATAAATCACTAAAGGAATACGGTAAAACCCCATTATCTATATTAGGATAGACAATAGGTGCAGTTCTGTTTAAATATGAATTCTTATAAGAAAGAATAAAACTAGAGCTCCCCTTTCCTTCAGTATATGGCTTTAGAGGACCTTCCAACAAAATTTTCGAATTGAAAGGGCTGCTATTTATCTTGCCTTTAAAATCAGTTTTATCTCCGTCTCTCGTTTTGACATCTACGATAGCTGATATTCTGCCACCATACTCGGCACTAAATCCTGCAGAATAAACATCAACAGACTGAAGAATATCACTGTCAAAAACAGAAAACAAACCAATACTATGAAAAGGATTATAAACAGTGAGACCATCTAAAAGAACCTTATTCATTACAGGAGACCCACCTCTTATATACAGCTGACCTCCTTGATCTCCAGAAAAAACTACTCCGGGTAGTACTTGAAGATACTGAACTAAATCTGGTTCTCCACCTACTGAAGGTATTCTAGTAAGCTGTACAGGTTTAATCGTCGTTTTTCCAATGCTCACCTCTTTTGTCCTACGGATTTTATTGGCATTTATCTGAACTCCTTTGAGCTCTTTACTGGAACTTGATAAGTAAAAGTTCTGCTGAACAATTTGGTTATTTCGAAGCGTAACAGAAATACTATCCTTTTCATATCCAATTGCTGCTATAGTTAGCGTATAAGTTCCAGCTTCTATACTACTGATACTATACAAGCCTGTTTCGTCGGTATATGCACCTTGATTGGTTTCACTGATACGTACAATAGCAAGAGCTATTGGCTTCCCATTGGCTTTATCGTAAGCAAACCCTCTTATTATGGCACTTTGACCAAATATGCTGGGAAGGGATACCAGTAGGAATAGTACTAAGGATAAAATTCTTATTTTCATCAACGCTTAAGCGGCTGCAAACTAAATGAGATAATCCGCTAATTAAGAATAATTTGACAAGTATTATAAAAGACTTAACGTAAGATTACATTAGTTCTAGCTTCAGCACCAATGATACCTACACCACCATCTACATTACTATGGATGACAACGGCATTATTATAACCACCGTCAAAACTGACTTCCCTAGCATCTCGAGCTCGTTCCAACGAACTTATGTACTTATAAAAGTCTTTTGAAATGCTTGAAATCACCATTCTGTATCTATCTCCACTATTACCAGACACCAATCCGCCGGGCCCAATAGTGGAAATCGTTTTTTCACGCCCGTTGAACAACTCATCGGTAAATAACACCCCAGCATCATCTAAAATGAATGAACTATATGCGGATAAAGAAGGATCACTTTTATCGAACGCAAGTGGAACCCAAATACCCAAAGTCTGATTGAAGTAATCTACATTAAGCTTATAGTAGTTCTGAAGACCTGCTTGATCCTGAAAAGTAACTTGAAGTAAATCAGCAGGGAAACCACTAGAATCTATTATTCCGTCTTCTAGGTAATTGCCTGTAGCATTAATTGCATCAGGTAATCGTATAGTAGATGAAATATTAGGAAAGTCAGGATGCTGAACCTGAATATTAATAGATTCACTACTTGAAAGAGTACTTGCAGTCGTATACTTTTCTTCAAAAATATCGTAGGTCATGGATTCTGAACTGCCAACTCTGGTCAATGATACTGTAGCATCAAGGATAGGATCTGGTAATTCTGAAGAAATGGCAGCCTCACTTTTGGTCAATTCTAGAGCAAGTGGTTCTCCTGCAGTAAAAACTGCATTTACTACCATTTTTTTCTGATAACCAACCAATTCATTAGGAGTAACTGTATCAGTATAGCAACCACTTAAAAACAAAGCTAAGACTACAACAAAAAGTGTATAAACGTTTTTTGTATTAACTATTTTCATTTTCTTCATTTTTAAAATTTGACGATATAAGCTATTCCAGGAACAAATGCCAAGTATGCTCGATTTACAGTAAGACTTGTAAAACTATTGTCCATAAAATCGGCAGATAAAGCAATCGGGTTTCTATTTCCAAAAACATTGTACATGTAGAATCGCCACTGTTGATCAGGTCCTTGAATATTTTTGTTTCTAATTAAACTCAAATCAAATCGCTGATACATTGGACTTCTATAGTTATTCAATGCGTTGTATTCTAGAACTGTATTACCGTCTATATCTCTAAACTTACCTATAGGAAGAGTAAATAATTGACCATTACCAATTAGGTAGTTGAAACCTAATTTCCAGTCAGAGTATTTTGGTGAGAAATTAGCATATAGCTTAAACATGTGCGGTCTGTTGAATGTAAAATCAAACTCTTCCTCATTAAGGTCTTCGAATAACCGAGTACTTTGGCTATATGCATAACTCACCCAACCGGTAAAATCTCCTTTGCTTTTTTGAAACATAATTTCTGCACCAGTTGCTTGGCCAGTTCCTTGAACTACACTACTTCTCCAATCCAACTTTGGATCTCCTGCATCTGTAAGATCAGAAACACGCGTTAAATTTTGAAAAGTCTTAAGATATACATTTACCGTCATTGCAAATTCACTACCCAATTTACGTTCATAAGCGGCTTCTAGCATATTCACCGTTAGCGGTAGGATATCTTTTGTAGAAGGCACCCATAAGTTGTCGGGACCGCCAGCTTGACCTAAATTAAGCTGATTTACAAATTGATTATGTCTGTTGTATGCTAATTTAATAGCATCTCTATTCGCTAAAAAAGAAGTAAAATGGATTCGTGGTTCTAATGCCAGCCTTGTGAAACCGTCATAATTGTATATAGTATTACGTAATCCCACATTCAAAAAGACATTCTCGTTCATTCTAAAATTGTCTTCACCATAAATATACAACTCAACAGCAGGTACATAATTTTCACTGCCTTCTATCTCTAATACATCTATCACCCCTGGGAAATTGGTAGTAGTGTACTCTGACTTTCCTACTAAAAACAATCTTGTATTACTTTGAATTCCAAATGATATTCGATGTCTGTTATTATATTGGTAGTCCCAATCCGAATGAATTCCAATATCTCTAATTCCACGAGTAAGACTATTCTCTGCCGTGGGAGGATTGATTCGTGGATTCAATGAGTCTTGTTGAACTTGTCTGAGAGTAAAAAGACTTCTGTACCCTGAATAAAAAACAGAGTGCACTGCAGTAAACTTATCTTTAAAGTACTGTGTATACTTAGCACTGCTCACCAGATTTGACCATCGTTGATCCAAGCTAAAGGTCGACTGTTGGCCAGTAGCGGTATCGTTGCTTTGTAATCCTACGAAGTAAAAATCTCGGGTGTGTAAAAGACTATAGTCAAGTCTATCATTGTTCTTTAGTTTCTTACCAAAATTTGCTTGAATGTCATAGATATTGGCATTCAGGCTATTCTGCTTGACTTCTATTGGAATCAAAATATCAATCCAAGACCTTCTCGCAGCTATAGTATAGTAATAATCATCTTTTATTATCTTCTCCATATATAGCCCTGCATTTAGTGGAGTCAGTTCAAACTCTCCCTCAAGACCATCAGTGCTCCTTCCATTTTTTTGAGTTTCAAGTGATATTACCGAACTACCTCTACCTCCAAATTTAGAAGGTGCTATTCCCCGATATATACTAGTGTTATTAATACTTGTGTTATGAAAAACAGAGGATATTCCAAAGATGTGGTTAGAGTTATAAACCGGTGTTCCATTGTACAACAAAAGATTTTGATCGACATCGCCTCCTCTTACAAAAAGATTACTGTACCCCTCATTTCCTTGTTCAATTCCTGGAAGCATCTGAAGTTGTCTATTTATATCGGATTCTCCGAGTAAATAAGGCATATTTTCAAGGTTTTTGTTCTTGTTTTTATTCTTAAAATCAAGAAATCCAGCTTGATAGCCTAAATGATAGTCATTATGATCAACTCTAGGGTTTAGGTAGACTACCACACTTTTTTCACCGTTGAGCGGTCTTACGAGAGAATCGTACCCCTGCTTCGAAAAAACTATTCTACTATCTTCTCCATAGTAGGACAATAAAAAAACACCCTCATCATCGCTAAATGCGATATTCCCCGTTTGAGGTTCTTCCACTTTTACAAAAGGTACAGGATGCTCTTGAGCATCTCTTATCACCCCTCGTGTAGTTTTTTGAGCTAGTGCGTAACCAAAAGAAATTACGCTCAGAGTCAATAGTGCAAATAATCGCATAGGCAAATATGGTTTCAATCTACAGTATTAACAAGATACACTTTAGCAAGGATTTAAATTAATCGATTTATGACAAAATAGGTGCTTTCAAGAACTTAAATTTGCGATGTGAAATACACTTTAGTCTTGCTAGCTTTCTTGTTTATCAATTGTAAACCTGTTACGAAAAACGTCACTCCAAAATTGGTCGTGGTTATAAGCGTTGACCAGATGAGAGGCGATTATTATGAGAACTTGGTTAAACCTCTTAAATTAAAAGGCGGCCTCCATAAACTATATACGGAAGGGAAAGTTTTTGCCGATGCTCATCATAAACACGCTGTGACAACCACAGCAGCAGGTCACGCAACTCTTGCTACTGGTTACTTCCCTTCGAATAACGGTATAGTAAATAATACGGTCTACAACAGGAAACAAGGATTTAGTCACTATTGCATATGGGATACGACAGTAAGATATGTTGGTATTGATTCATGTGATTTAAACTTAGTCTCTGCGGAAAAACTATTGAAACCAACCCTAGGAGACTATGTGAAAAAGGAAAATAAAAAGTCAAAAAACTACTCAGTGGCCTTAAAGGATAGAGCTTCTATCTTAATGGGTGGAAAGTTAGCAAATCGAGCATTTTGGTTCGATGAGAAGAGTACTCAGATGGTTAGTACAGATTATTACACTGAACCCTATCCAGAATGGGCAAGATCTTTTAAAGCTAAAGATAGACTTTCTGCTGAAATTCAAACGGGCTGGAATCGTGGCTTAACTGAATTGACAGATTTCATCTTTTCTAATGATAGTTTTGAACGGGAATGTGGAACTTTCAAGCCGTGGTTTCCGCATACTACAAGTAGCATGGATACCAGTAGAGTCAGAAGTAACGTAGAGGGGAGTTTTATGTGGAATACTCCATTTGGAGATGCTTTTGTATTAGACTTTGCAAAAGAACTTATCATAAAACAAGACCTAGGAAAAGACAATTATACAGATGTATTGAATATCGGACTTTCAGCTGCAGATGTCATCGGACATCATTTTGGGCCAAACAGCACTGAAATACTTGAGTATTATGCACAGATAGACAAAGAATTAGACGTTTTTATACAGTTTTTGGAAAAAGAACTTGGTAAAGAAAATATCACTTTAGTACTGACTGCAGATCACGGTGTTGCTTCACTTCCAGAGATATTGGCACAAAGCAATATTGATGCAAAGAGAATTGCTCCTAGTCAATATGATGAAGACATAGCTGTCATTGATTCTTTGCTTCAACTTGAGTTTAACTTACCAAGCTCTAGTATTTCCAGGGCGAATTACAACGGAGTGGAACCAAATTTTAACCTATTGCTAGCACAAGGTATTGATTCTATCAGCTACATAAATTCTTTAATGGCCCGATTAGAACAATTAGACTATATAGCCCAATGCTATTCATTCTTCGACTATCAGGATAAAAATTGTAAAAAACCGTATATAGAACTAATGAGAAATAGTCATAGACCGGAATATGAATATTTCGTAAAGATACTTGGAAAAGAAAACTATTTGGTAGATATGAGATCTTGCGGTACTACTCACGGCTCACCATACTCTTATGATACTTACGTTCCTTTGGTTTTTTACGGAGGTTCAATTACCCCGGGATCAGATAGGACTAAGAATTACACGGTAGATATAGTTCCAAGCTTACTCGAACTATTAAACATTAAAGTAAGTGAGCAATTTGATGGGAATAGTCTAGGTCTAAACTAGGAACCCATAAGATATATCAAAGATAGCTTGACTGAACTCGCTCTTGAGTTAATCTCTGGAAAAAGAACATTTCCAAAACCATCTATCCGTTGTGTCTCGATTGGACCAAAGCCATACTTCAAATTAACTTCCATTGGATTATAACCTCTGTAAAAATGAACGCCTAAAGAAACTGCAGGCATTACCCAGGCACTGTTTGGTACCTCTTCACTGCCTTGACCTTGATTCTGAAAATCAAACAGTCCTATTTTATTGAGTTCTAAACCACCTCCTAGGCTAATTCCAAAATCATCATCCGCATCAAAAGTCGATCCTGCACCAGAATATAACTTCACTAGAATCGGTACTTGAACGTGGCCAAAACCTGTTGAGCCTCTAGCATTATTGACCGGAAATGCATTTCCAAATCCTAAGGCAACTGGAGCGGAAATGGCTATAGCGAGGTTATCTTTGATTTCTTTGAGATTCAACCTTGGTTCTATTCCTATAGATAAGAATGATTGGTATCCAGATTTTACTGCTATTGGATCTCTTCGAGTAATCGTAGTCACATCGTCAGATGCTATATCTGAAAAAATTCTATAACCTGTCTCAAGTGGTGAATTGATAAAATCAACGAAATAAGAATTTGTCAGACTAAGATAAAACCTATCCTTTAAATCCTTCTGAGATATTATAAGATCGTCACCAGAATCTACATTATCGTATTCTTCATTCTGAGAGTATCCGAAAGTTGAAAGAAGTAAGAAGATTGCTATTAATGTGTATTTCATCGTTTTATCTAGTTCAAAATTAATGCCACGCTACTAATTTAAAACGTTTTATTGTTCAATAAGTTGCTGGTTTCTGAACAGATGATAGAATAATGGCAGTAAGGTCATAGAAAAATAGATACTCGCCTGGCGTTCAAACAAGGATTCAAATTGCATTGAAACCAAAAACACAACTACGACTCCCCAAAAGAAAGCCGAAGTATTGGGCAACAATCTCAGCCAACCGAGAAAGAAAACAAATATCCCAATTATTCCTATCCAACCGTATTTTACTCCAAACTCTAGCAACTGATTATGAGGGCCTACCCTATTCCCTTTATATAGTAAGGTGTTTTTCTTTTCATACATCTCTTGAAGTATTTGGTCTTGAGCTGCTGCTCCTACACCAAAAGGGTTTTCTATAAGTACGGCTATACTCATTTTATAAGCCTCTATCCTCATAGCCATTGATTTATGGTTAATTTCATCTCCTTTACCCCAACTGTTAATGTCCTCTATGCTATTCGCAACTTTGTTCTTCAAGGAGGAGCTAAAAGAATATCCGATTACTGCCGAAAAAGTTAATCCTAACATTCCAAACAGAAGTATCTTGTATGCATTATGCCGTGTTACATAAATAATTAACGTTATGAAACTCCCAGCATAAAATGCAAGTAACCCGGTTCTTGAACTAAGTATATGAAAACTTAGAAGACAAATAATTCCAAAAACCCATAAAAGAATATTCATTCTTCTATCAACCTTATCTCCTACTAATTGACCTGCAATACCGAGGATTGTCACAGCATTTATAATTCCAAAATGAATATGATGCATATTAGGTATAGGTATACTTTTACTCTGAAGCAGCATTTGATCAAAATAGGACTTATCAGACAGATAACCTGCTACAGCAATGACATTGACACAAGCTACAATCGCAGCTATAACGATAAAATAATATGATAACTTTTGTCTGCCTGCTCGCTCAAAAAAATAGAAATGACCCTGAAGTAGAAAGACAAGTCCTAGCATTAAGAGGAACTTAGCAGATGTAGTTTTTTCACCAAGGTGAAAAACAAAATCTACGAGTAAAATTAGAAGTAATAAAACACTACTAAGTAGTATTATTCTATTGTATCTAGGGAATGATTTTGGAAGATAAAATAAGACCGCCAAACCTGATATAGCGGTGACTACGCTTACTACAAATGGACTAAACCATAAAGCAGCAAATCCTAATAGACTAAAAGATAAAAAGACAGTTGTGACGGTACTTTGTTTGCCACTATCTGGCATAGCTCAGCAGGATATTATGCTTTTTTGATATCCCTATTTGCTTTGCAGACACAGGACTCAGTCTAATAATCTCAGCACTATTCTCGGATTTTGTAAAATTGCGAACTACCTTAACAAAGACAGTGCTTTTCGTCTCAGGATTTGTGACCATTATTACTGTTCCTATTGGAGCATTGAAGTGAGATGCAAAGTTTTTATCTTCAGGGATGTCTTTATCTCCAACTATTGCAAATCCAGTTTCTTCAACTTTCTCAATGTTGTATTCTACCAACTTCTCTACTTTTATACTGTATCCAGATGAACTCTCGGTGGTCTTAGTCTCTACTTCAGTATCAAATCCAACATCAGCGTACTTTTTCTTTTCTATACCCTCTTTAATTTTTTCATAATCAGTTTCATCAGCAGCTACACGATCTACCTCTTTATATTCAGCTTTACCGTCTTGAACAAGAAGCTTTTGACCTTCAGACAATGAAGTGCTTTCTAGATTATTCAATGTCATTATCATTTCTACGCTAGTATTGTATAGCTTAGATATCGCGTAAAGTGTTTGGCCTGCCTCTACTGTATGATATTTCGCGAATGTCCCTACCTTCTCAGTTTTACTATCTTGATCATTTCTTTTATTTTGTGTGCGTAAAGAAGGATCATTTGAAAAATAATCATTGACTAATTTATCTTTTACTACTGGAACTTGATTTGTAGGTATCCAAAGTATCTGATCCAATTTAACCACTTTATCACTTCCTGGATTTTCATCTACAATAGATTTTAACGAAACGCCATATTTTTTACTCAAGCTATATAACCCATCACCTTTCTCTATTTTGTGGAGGATATAGACCTTATCGTTTTTGACCTTAGTACCTATAGAATCTGTTTTATGCCCGAACACTGTCAAGGTGCACAAAACTGCTATGCACATAACTATCTCTTTCATCTCAATTGCAAATTTATTTTTGATGTGTAGTCTTCTAACATTTAGTTATTCACTTTATTGTTTGTATTTGTAGTATTGTGGTTAAAATGAAACAATTTTTCGTTCAGTGTCTTGCTATGTGTTGCTTTCTGATGAGTAATGCCCAGAACACTGATAAAACAGTAGTTATTTATGATCTCAAGCAGGAAATTAATCCAGCAGCGACCCGAATAACAACAAAAGCAGTTAAAAAGGCAGAAGAAATTAATGCAGATGCCATTATAGTTCATATGAATACCTATGGAGGTTATGTTACAGATGCAGATTCTATACGCACTAGACTCCTGAATACACCTATTCCTACTTATGTGTTTATAGATAATAATGCCGCTAGTGCTGGAGCACTAATCTCACTAGCTTGTGATCAGATATATATGAGAAAGGGGGCTAGCATCGGTGCAACGACTGTGGTGAACGATGAGGGTTCAAAAGCTCCAGATAAGTATCAGAGCTATATGAGAAAACAGATGAGAAGTACTGCAGAAAGTCAGGGCGTAGATACACTGATAAATGGGTCAGACACTACATTTAAATATCGCAGAAATCCAGATATAGCTGAGGGTATGGTAGATGAAAGCGTGGTCGTAGAAGGATTAGATGATTCTAGTAAAGTGATAACTCTAACAACCGAAGAGGCTGTAACCTGGGGTTACTGTGACGGAGTAGTGGAAGAAATTGATGATATTCTTAGGATACACGACCTTGAAAAGGCTCAAAAAATAAAAGTAACACCTAGCACTTTAGACAAATTTGTGTCTTTCTTGGCAAACCCCGCACTAAGGTCAGTTCTAATACTGCTGATGATTGGAGGAATTTACTTTGAACTTCAAACTCCTGGATTAGGATTTCCTATAGCAGCTGCTATCGTGGCAGCATTTGCCTATTTTGCTCCATTATATTTAGATGGACTAGCAGAAAACTGGGAAATATTGTTATTCATTGTCGGTATAATACTCATAGCCTTAGAAATATTTGTCATCCCCGGCTTTGGAGTTGCAGGAATAAGCGGAATTATATTAGTAGTTGCTGCATTAATTCTTAGTATGATTAGTAACGTTAATTTTGATTTCTCAGGAACTTCTTCAACAGAAGTGAATAATGCTATGGCTAGTGTTTTATTTGCAATTCTTGGCTTATTTCTCCTGCTATTCTTTTTTGGAAATAGCTTACTTCAATCGAAGGCATTCCAGCGATTGGTACTTGCTGATACTATAGAAAGCCAAGTAAATATTCAGCAAGAAAACAAGGAAATAGAGACACTTCTAAACGCTGAGGGAGAAGCATTTACAGCACTTAGGCCGATGGGAAAAGTTACAATTAAAAATCAGGTATTTGAAGCAAAAACGTATTGTGAATTCGTAGATAAAGGTCAAAAAATAACAGTAATAGGTACAGAACACAGATACTTATTGGTTAAATCAATGGAATCTTGAAAATACTAGTAATAAGATTTAGCTCCATAGGAGATATTGTACTTACCTCACCAATTACAAGGTGTGTAAGAAACAAGTATCCCAACTCAGAAATACAATACCTTACAAAATCAAAATTTACGAGTCTAGTAGAATACTCAAATGACATAAATGAGGTTAAAACACTAGATGAAAAAGATGAAAACAATACGATAAAACAGCTAGTTCAAGAAAAATATGATCTAGTAATAGACTTACATAAGAACCTGAGAACTTGGAAATTAAAGCGAGCTCTGAATACTAGATGGATCTCTTACAACAAGTTAAACCTGAAGAAATGGCTTTTTGTAAATTTCAAGATAAACCTCCTACCTGAAAAACACCTTGTCGATCGCTATTTTGATAGCTTAGTTTCATTGGGGATTGAAAATGATAAACGAGGAATAGACTTCTATTTTCCAAAAGATTTTCACTATGATTTGCTTCAACATAATCTACAAACCAGAAAGTATACTGCCATATCAATCGGGGGAACCTATTATACGAAGCAAATACCTATAAGTATACTGCTAGAGATTATAGAAAAAATTAACGGACCTGTGGTGTTATTGGGAGGAGGAAAATCAGATTTAGTGAAAGCGGAAGCCATCATATCTGAACTAAACAGCAAAGTAGTCTTCAACCTTGTAGACAAACTAACGTTACACGAATCAGCTTATCTCATTAAAAAATCAAATGGTTTAATCACTGGAGATACTGGTCTTATGCATATAGCTTCAGCATTCCAAATTCCTATTCAGGTCATTTGGGGTAATACACACCCTAGTTTTGGGATGTCTCCTTATCTTCCTGCACCTGGCACTCAAAGCCATCGTGTGAAACTACCTTGCAATCCTTGCAGCAAACTTGGTACTAAAAAATGTCCTAGAGGTCATTTCAAATGTATGAACGACCAGAATGTAGAACAAATCGTGAAAAACTGCCAATCGGTAGATACAGCACAATAAATACCTTTGTTCTAGAATTATAAATAGAGATGCGTGTTTTTTCATTCTTAATCCTCTTAGCTAGTTGTCTAAGTGCATTTACTCAGAATAAAGTCGCTTTTGCCAAATTAGTAAAAGGTCAAGATGGTATATACTATTATCAAAATGAACCCTACACAGGAGAAACACTCCTTTTATGGCCTAGTAACAATAAGTATATGCAACGCGTGCAATGGGAAGATGGTAGAATTAGCGGAAAGTTTGAAAGTTGGTATGAAGATGGCAAAAAGGATCAGATAATTGAATATAAAAATGGTGTGAGACACGGCGAATTCAAAACATTTTTTAGCAATGGAGCTCCTGAGGTACAATGCAGATATCAGAATGGTAAACTAGATGGTGGATATATGTCTTATGAAAAAAATGGAGCTCCAAAAAAAAGGGTAACATTCGAAGAAGGCAGAGAAGAAGGAAAGTTCATTATTTATCACACCAATGGAAAAAAAGAGCAAGTAGGAACTTATAAAAATGGTGTCCCAGAAGGCTTGATTACTTCCTTTGATAGAGAAGGGAATAAAAGAAAAGAAATCTATTATCAAAATGGAGCTAGACACGGAAAAGCGACGCTTTATCATATAAATAGACAAATAGCAGAAACAAGCTATTACCAAAATGGATACGCTGAAGGTGAGAAGAAACTGCTTAGTGTAGAGGGTAAGCTTATGATGCTAGAGACATACAAAAAAGGTAAGCTAGATGGTCAAAAAATCACATATACCATGAACGAGCAACCTCTAGAAATTGCAAATTATAAAACTGGAAAGCTACACGGAGAATACAAACTCTATAAGCAAGAAGGTCTTGACACCTACGGTGAATACAGAAATGGCCTGAAGGAAGGCAGCTGGGTCGAACACAAGTTTGATGAAGGTGGAGCGAATAAAGGAGCATATTTAAACGGAAAGAAACAAGGAAAATGGGAGCTGGGGGCTACAAACGTATTTGGAAAGTGTGAAGGCGAATTCAAATCAGATATAAAACACGGAACTTGGCAATATTGGCACCACGATGGGGAAAAATGGAAAACTGAAGAGTGGGACAATGGTGTCCTGATAAAATAATGCCGGACATCTCTTCTAGACAAGATATTCTAGTAATAATGAGAAGTTTCTATAGTAAGCTTCTAAAGTATAAAAGCATATCATACTTTTTCACAGAAGTAGTTCCAATAGATTTAGAAGAGCACTTTCCACATTTGGTAGACTTCTGGGATAGCATCCTCTTTGGCTCTGGGGTTTACAGCAAAAATGCAATGCAACCTCACCTAGACATAGCTAAGAAGAGTTCGATTACTGAAAAACACTTTAAAACTTGGTTAACTTACTTATCCCAAAGCATAGACAAATCATTCGAGGGAATATATGCCCACACAATGAAATCAAGGGCACAAAACATAGCTAGCTTAATGGAATTTAACGTAAGTAACTTAGAAAACTGAATTGCTAAAGCTGCACTCCCATTTCATCCAATACCTCATCTGCCTGACCAAAGTACTTCATCACATATAGTACATATCTAATATCTACTCCTATCGATCTACTATAGCTTTCATTCCAAGCATAGTCATTTATAGTGGCGGTATATGCTCTATCAAAATTAACTCCAACTAGTCTTCCTTTACTGTCCATAATTGGACTCCCACTATTTCCTCCGGTAGTATCCATGTTATACAATAGACCTACTACAACTTCTCCATTTCTAGGATGTTTGAGTATGTCTGCTGGTTCTACTTGTTGAATTTTTTCTATAAACTCTGGCTGCAAAAAGTAATCTGGGTTTGTAGTCCCTACGGCTTTTTCTAAAACACCGTCCAACGTTGTAAAAGGATGAAGTACAACAGCATCTTCTGGCTCATAACCGTTTATATAACCGTATGTAAATCGTAATGTTCCATTTGCATCAGGAACGAAACTACCGCCATTCATTTCCATCTCTATATCGTTAAACCTAGGTATTATTTCATCTATCTCTGCATTCAATGTCTGCCATTCTGCTTGCGTCTTAAAAAACACCTCATTGATATCTCGAGCAAAATTTATAAGATCTCCTTTATTCTTAGTTAGAAACTTTAGTGCTTTACTATCTAGTGCATCGCTCGCTTCGACAACACTGCTTAGCTTAGATTCTTCCCATAATTCACCAGCGAAACGCTTAATTGATTCTTTGTCAATTGGAATCATTCTTTTATCAAAAATCGTCCTTAATTCTGTCAATCTGGTTTGTGAAAGTCGATAAAACAATTCTTCAAAAAGGTCTTTATCTAAACTCTTGCTATTTTTTATTGACCTAAAAGTACCAAAACGATTGATTATAGCACTTTGGTTACTATCTATATAAGATATCTGCTCTTTTTTGTTGAGTTCACTCAGCTTATCTTGATACATCGCTATGTTAGAAGCTCCACTAAATAAGCCTGTTCTATATAATTGACTTAAGTATAGGTAGTCTCTACTAAGCTCAAATTTTCTAGTATATAGCTTTGAATTTTTATCAAATAAAGGAACGTAAGACTTTAGATTTTCACTTTTCTGAGCAAAGGCTTTAAGCATTTCTTGGTCAGCAAAGGTTTGCTCAATTACGTTAGTTCGTCTTAGACCTTGCATTTTGCCTTTGAAATTCTTTGTAACATTACTTAAACTAGCTAGTCGTCCACTATATGATAGCTTAGTATCTACATCATCTCCTGCAAAGGCTTCAATTGCTTCTATTCTGTAATCGTACCAGCTTGAAATAATTGGCAAGATATAATCATTTTGATAGGTCAAAAATTCCGCAGTTTGATTACGATATGTTCTACCTGGATAGCCTAAGATAAAGGTGAAGTCCCCCTCCTTTGTACCTGCTGGATTTACTTCCATGTGTGCTTCGGGAACATATGGTTTCCCATTTTCATAAGCCCTAACTATAGAAAAATCTGCGTTATGTCTTGGCCATTCCCAATTGTCAGTCTCTCCGCCAAATTTCCCAATATTTTTAGGAGGTACATAAACTAGTCTGACGTCTGTCAACAGTTTATACCTGAATAAGGTGTACTGCTTACCAACCAACATTTCAGAAATCTCAATAGTTAAATCTGGAAACTTAATAGATTCATTCTCTACTATGGACTTAATGCGATCCGAAATAAACTTTTTCTTTTCCAGTGCATTTTCCACTTCATCTATTCCCTTGAGCACCTCCTCAGATACATCTGAGTATGACAAAGTTATTTTACATGGGATTGTAGTCTTGATTTCATCCTCGTTTTGTTGTGCATAAAATCCATTTTCCAAGTGATTGTTTTCTGCAGTACTTGCTCCTGCTACAGCACTAAAAACACAGTGGTGATTAGTGATTATCAATCCTTGATCAGATATAAATGACCCTGTACAACCTCCCAGTCTTACTAATGCATTTACTAATGCCGGTTTTTCCTCATTATATATCTCATCAACAGGTATTTCTAGACCTGCCTTTTTTAGATCAAGGGAAGATAAATGACTCATTGTAAACATCCCCTCCTCGTCTCGGTCTGCTTTAAAAGCAAACAATACAGTCCCAATTAATAGCAGTGATACGATCTTTTGTATATTTTTCATTTCCTTATTTTATAATCTTACGTAAACTGTGAAGCTTTGATAAAGTCTCTAAGTACTTCATTGTCTGCATGTAAGATGTCTTTCACCTTACCATTCCATTCATTATTTCCTTTGTAGATGAAAATTACATCATCTCCAATTTCGAACACGGTTTTCATATCGTGTGTATTTATGATTGTACAAATACCATATTGTTCAGTTATACGCTGAAGTAACTCATCTATGAGCCTAGAAGTTACTGGATCCAGACCAGAATTAGGCTCATCACAAAAAAGGTATTTTATCTCCAATGCAATTGCACGAGCAATACCAACTCTTTTTTGCATTCCTCCACTTATTTCTGCCGGGTACTTATCATTGATCCCAACCATATCTACCTGTTCGAGGCAGTAATCTACTCTATCCCTTCGCTCTGCCGGAGTCATGTTGGTGAACATCTTCAAGGTAAACTCAACATTTTCTTCAACAGTAAGAGAGTCAAAAAGTGCCGTACTTTGAAACAACATACCTATCTCTTTTCGAACTTCTCTTAGCTCGCTATACTCCAGATTCGTAAAATCTCTGCCATCGTAAAATACATTTCCTGATGTAGGTTTTAGCAAACCCACCATGCATTTCATCATCACGCTTTTACCATGACCACTACTTCCTATCACAAGATTTATTCTACCAGGTTCAAACTTGGTACTTATTCCGTGGAGAATTTCCACATCTCTGAAGGATTTTCTAATATCTTTCAGTTCAATCATAGGAGTATTTGAGCTAATAAATAATCAGAAAACAAAATAGCTACTGCACTATATACCACAGCCTTGGTGCTGCTTGCTCCCACTTCTAATGCTCCACCTTGTGCTGTATAGCCCATAAAACAAGAAACTGTTGTAATGATAAAGGCATAGGTAACCGCTTTGATCATTGAAAAAGTAAGATTGAACGGCATAAAAGACTCCCTAGCTCCCTGTATATATTCCTCAGACGTCAAAATTCCAGAGGCTTCCCCCGCAATAACACCACCTACGTTACTCAGAAAGATGGAAATAATCACTAGTGCAGGTATCATTATCAATCCAGCAATAATTTTAGGTAAAGCCAAATAACCGCTTGAGTTTATTCCCATTACTTCTAATGCGTCTATCTGTTCTCTAATCTTCATAGATCCGATTTCTGAGGCAATATGTGAACCTACCTTACCTGCTAAAACGAGACAAGTAATAGTTGGGGCAAGTTCCAGCATTGATGAATCGCTAACTACAGATCCTATTACAGGCTTAGCAATTAACGGCGATATAAGCTGATATGCTATCTGTAATGTAGTCACCGCACCTTGAAATAGAGCTATGATTATAACTATAGCAAGAGAACCTATACCAATATTATTCATCTCTAAAACCGTCCGATCCACATAAACCGAAAGTTTTTCTGGTTTCGAAAACATACCTTTTAAAAAGAGTATATATTTTCCAAATTCAGTGAAAAAGTTCATTTCGGCGGTAAAGATAAGGACATCTGCACTTAAGAATAATGATTTCATCCACAGCTTATTAAATATTGTCATATTCCGAATTAAGTAAATAGTTGACTCTATTTTTGTCGTAGAATAATCAGAACAATGCAAGTAGCTGTAGTAAGTGGTGGGACAAAAGGAATAGGTAGAAGTATGTGTGAGCTTTTGCTCGAAAACCAATTCAAGGTTTACACGTCAGCCAGAACAATTGATAATGAATTCAAACACCAAAATTTAATCCAATTTAAAGCTGATTTATCAAAAAAAGAGGAGGTCATTGCTTTCGCCAAACATGTAAAAGATGCTGAATCTACTGTCGATATTTTAGTAAACAACGTAGGAGTATTTCTTCCGGGTAGTCTAATGGAAGAAGAAGATGGTGTTTTTGAACTACAAGTCAACACCAATTTAGCATCTACTTATCATCTTACAAGAGCACTTATAAGTCAAATAAGAAAATCAAAGTCTTCGTATATATTTAACACATGTTCTACTGCAAGTGTTACTCCTTACGTGAATGGTGGTTCTTATTGCATCTCTAAGTATGCACAATTGGGTTTCACTAAGGTACTTCGTGAAGAGCTTAAAAATGAAAAAATAAGAGTCAGTGCAGTTTTACCTGGTGCTACTTTGACCAATTCGTGGTCAGGAACAGATTTACCAAAGGACCGCTTCTTAGCTCCTGAATCCGTTGCTAAACTGATATGGTCCGCTTATCAATTACCTCAGAATACGGTAATGGAGGAAATCACAGTGAGGCCAATGGATGGAGACATAGAGTAACTAATTGTGGCTTATGTCTGACAAAACCTTACTTTTATCGCACTTAAATTTGTAGAAACATTTATTTTTGACAAAATTTTATAAAAACGACAACATCACATGAAAAAACAATTACAACGACTATCGGTTACTTTACTACTAGCTGCCTTAGCTATGACTACTTACGCACAGTCTGAAGTAAAAGCCGAAGGAGTAAATGGAAGAGAATTTATTTCAACAAGTACACCGGAATCAGAACTCAAAGCAAAAACAGATTATCAGAACTGGAGATTCCCTGTTGACGCTATAGCAAACTTAACTTCATTAGATAGATACGTGAACTTCTTATACCAGGATTCTACTGTTGTATTTGTTCAGGATGATGGAGAGCAGTTTTTTCAGCAGTGGCAATCTGTCGGAGCAGTTTTTACTCCAAATGACCCAAATCTAGAACTAGAGGGAGACAATATTTCTCTGTCTCGTTATAATGAGTATACTGTGGATTCTGTCTATTTCCCATATTTATATGTAAGATATAACGATTCAGTTATGATGGATGGTAATATGACTGAAGTTGTAGATACCTTAATCGTGCAGTTCTTTAAAGCTGATCAACTAGAAACAGGAGGATTCACTCCAACTGGAGGAGATAGAGAAATCTTCATGAAACCTTCAAACTGGACTCCAGCTAGACAAGGTTCAAATAATCCTGCTTTTGAAGTTAGACTTCCACTAAGAGGCGAAGACTCTACTGAACGCCCTAGTGCTGACGGTTGGGGCTCAAGAGGTAGAGTGATTCCATTACCAGATGGATTTGACATTGCTTCTGACGCTCAGCAAGTAGATTTACAATTTACTAATGCTTTTGGATTTAGTATTTCTTACAAATCTATGTTGCCAAATAACCTTGGAGACACTATGGAGGCTCGTAATGGTGCAACTGTAACAAATAGAGTAAACTATTTCGGACATTCATTCTTTAGCAACTCATCAATTGAAGTAACTCAAACAGAGTACGTAAACAATTCTTGGTGGGTTCCAAGTGAAATCTCTTATGGAGGAACTCAAAATGGTTGGTCAAACAGTATCCCTGGAAACGCATATTTCGACGATAGATATTTAAATTATGCTGTAAACTTTAGCACTACTTCATTAGGTACTGAGGAACTAGAAGATATAATCACTTACGGTGTTTACCCTAACCCGATATCTGCAAACCAGACTCTAAAAGCTGATTTTAACCTAGTAAACGCTAGTGATGTTGTAATAGAAATGTACGACATTCTAGGAAATAAAGTTAAGGAAATAGTAAACGGTTACTATACTGCTGGAGAGCACAGAATTGATGCAGGCATCACTGACCTTTCTCCTGGTATGTACATCTACTCTGTGAAAGCAGGTGACGCTACTTCTACTAAGAAAATAAGTGTAGTTAAATAACTAGATAGAACACTCAATAAAAAAACCTCCATCTGAAAAAGATGGAGGTTTTTTTGTGCTTTCTGTTTTGTATCCTGTTATGAATCTCAGATAAGACCTGGCGTAGGGGAAAAAATTAGATCATCTATTCCCGGTGCGTCATCTAATATTTTATCTCTGAGTCCATCAAACCTATCCTTGGTTTCCTTAGATAGACTATTCTGAACCATCTCCATAAAATCATCTGAGACCACCATGGGAGAAAGTTCATACACTAATCCACCATTTTCAATTATTCCAGATACAGCATATTCCTTACAAAGCCTTGTCTCTTTACCAGTAAGTGAACATCGTTCTGTCCAGCTGTCTATGTTATAGAGCTCTAATTCGTGTAAATACTCTGCCTTATTTCTAACTTGCTGTCCATATTCCGTAAAAAGTTTGGCAATTGAAGCCTTACTATCTTCCGAAATCTCCTCTCCCATTTCATTTGCACATCCCCAGCATACTGCATACTCATAAACTATTTCAGAGGTGCCTACAGCTCGATGCTGTCTAAAAACTTTCTCTACAGCGTATCTATCGTAGAGGTCAAGGCTATTCTCACAAAATGAGCAATGTGTAAATGGAACTTCCGTATCATACTTAAAGAAAAACGTTGGAATTTCAGCACTTAAAAATTTCTTAATCATATCTGCTATACGTCGGTAAAAGTATTACTTTTGCAAAAATTTTCAGCTATGGGTGTTACAAGATTAGAAAGAAAAGGAAGAAAAAATAAGACAGTTGCTAAGGTACGTGTAGCAACAATAAAACGTTTGAAAAGCAAAATAAATGTGGAGTCTCCTAACAAAGAAGAATCTGGGATTGTTCTTGGAGATGTAACAGATGTATTGAAAGGTAAAGCTGCAAAACCACAAGCAAAAGCTGAGGTTGTTTCTTCGGAAGAGGAAGAGTAGAATTAACCGCATAAAGTATTTATCAAGCCTTTCCGTTTTTTCGGGAAGGCTTTTTATATTTTCGGAGGTTAGAAGGGCTAATACTTGCCAAGTATCAATAACATACATACGAGTTTAGATAAACTCCATTACAAATCTCCTACTCTATCACTAGATTTAAGTAAAGATAAATGGATAATCTTTAGTGATCATCACCGCGGAGTTGGTGACGGTGCTGACGACTTTGCCATTTGCAAAAACACCTACTTAAATGCTCTCGACTATTATCTAGCTCAAGATTATGGTTTGATTCTTCTCGGGGATGTAGAAGAGTTCTGGGAGAACACCCTAAAAAGTGTGATATCAAAGTATAAAGATGTGTTACAGGTAGAGAAGAAGTTTCACGATAAAAAGAAACTGATAAAGGTTTGGGGTAACCACGATGACGCTTGGAATCACTTAACTAAAGTAAAAAGTCACCTATTTCCTTTTTTCAATGATATAGCTACGTTAAACCTTAATATCGACGAGTCAATAAACGGTAGCTTATTGCTTGTACACGGCCATCAAGGAAGTGGAGCTAGCGATAAGTTCGCAGGTATAAGTAGATGGTTTGTTCGCGTATTCTGGCGAAACTTTCAAAGACTATTTAAGTTTCCATTATCCACGCCGGCTGTAAGCAAAGAGCTAAAAGACAAGCACGACATCGCGATGCATACATGGGCAAAAAACAAGTCTAAGCAACTAATTATCTGCGGACATACACATCAGCCCGTATTCATGAGTAAAAATCATCTTGACATTTTGGAACGTGAACTCGAAGGATTAGATGACTCCATTGATTCACAAAAAGAACGCATACAGGAAATACACCTGAAGATAGCTAGTTTAAGAAGGAAAACCACCGCTATTGGAACCCTAGTCTCAGATAATAAACCTTGCTACTTTAACACAGGTTATTGCTCTTATGCAGATGGAGATATTACCGGTTTAGAACTAGTGGATGGCTCAATAAAACTCATAAAATGGGCCGATCAAAAAAGAACAACGATTGACTCAGAAAAGCTGGTAGACATTTTTGAGTTGCTCTAGCGAATGACGTAAATGTTTCCTTTTGAAGTATATCTAGTTACCTGACCATTTACAAACCCATCCCAATTCGTCACGTGAAAGTATAGTCCAATTTGAACAGGAACACCTTGAAAAGTACCATCCCAATTCTCTTCAATGTCAATAGAAGTAAATACAAGTTCGCCCCATCTATTATAGATCTTTTGTTCATAGGCCCCTAACCTATTACAGCTGACAATAGCTGCGAATTTTGAGTTTAATACGTCGTCATTGGGAGTAAATGCTGTAGGGAATAAAATATCACAAATACACTCTTGAAGAGCGACAGAAAATGAACTAGAATCTGATGAGCAGACATTCGAGTAACTCACATCTACCCTTCCTTCGTAATTTTTCAAGTTAAATGTATTAGACTGTGTCAAGTTATTCCAAACTACATCGCCATTCTGATTGTCAATTACTATTTCAAAATCTTCATTTATACACAACACCAAATCTTCAAGAACTGGTAGTTCAGGATTATACTGTATTCCTATATTTATCGTATCTCTTAAGGAGCATATTTCTTGATTGTTAATCTCTAGCCAATAACTGCCTTCCTCATATACAGTCAATGCATTTCCTACACTACCATCAGACCATAGGTAGTTTAATTCTCCCTGTATTATTGTTGTAAAACTTATGGAATCACCTTCACATAAGAAAGTATCTACTCCTAAATCAGGAGTTGGGACATCTAACCGCTCCACTTGAAAATCAATGCTATCCAAGCCACACTGATTTCTAGCTAGCACATAACCAGCTGTAGATTCAGTAAATGATTTACTACCTGTTCCGATCTCGCCATCGTACCAACTAATATTTGCATCTGTCGGGGTTACCTGAAGATTTGCAAACGCGGTATCTCCTTCGCAAAAGGATGGGTCTAGTTCTAATAAAATACTAGGGGTAGTATCTCTAGTAATACTAAAAGCATCATCATCATAGCAGACTCCTCTCCAAACCCGCAACTGATAATCTCCTTCCTCCTCCCACTCTACTCTTTTCTGACTGCTAAAAACTCTACCGTACCATTGAACAGAATCATACGAATATCTCAAGTCAAAGAAATACTTCTCACTATTGCATAGCAATGTGTCCTCAGCTTCATTCATCGTGAATGGTTCATCGATACCGACAAATAGGGTGTCAATAAGCAAATTCCCACATAAATCTAAATACCGAACCTCATACTCCATCGGCTCTGTAGCAAAGCATTTAGGTGTTCGAATATTGGGATTGTCCAGGTTTGTGCTAGGTGTCCAAACATAAGAATCATTTAAACTCTCTCGTGCATTTAGTTCTATGGTATCTCCTTTGCAAAGTTTCGTAGAATCTGGAACCAAAATATCGTCTCTCAAACAAGCCGTTTGTGTATTTACTGAACCGCCTGTAGCTCCCGTAAATCCCCAATAAACCATATTCTCACCTTGAAATACATCAAACTGCATATTGATACGTGTGGATATACGAAGTTCACAGTCAAAATAAACACTCAAAATTTTCGGAACCTGATCCCATACTATACGAATCAGATGATCCTGACCATCCTCTATATTAAAGCCTCCTGTTCTAGCAGGAACGGGGGATACTATACTATTAGGTCCACTGTGCCTTGCATTGCCATTTATATTTACTGCAATATGGTCTTGGGGAATATCATCTAAGTCGGTATTCTCCCAAGTATCGAATTCAATTCCTAGACTAGGCGAGAACCCTTCAAACCCCATACCACCGCCTGAAACACCGATAGCTCTATTCCCAACAGTTTGAAGCACAAAATACATCCCATCTGCACCATCTAGATCTCTATCTCCAAAATTTAAATAAAACTCCAAATCAAAGTCTTCTGAGATATCGATTTGATCTGCATACCAGACTGATCCTAATTCGAACATTCCTGTGGAGGTCAGTTGATAACAGTTCGTTCCTAATACGGCCTGTGCATCTCCATTTGCAAAATAGGATTGTGAGTAAGATTCAATAGAAAATTGAATCAAAATAGACCAAAAAAGTAAACGAATACATCGACTCACCGCACTACAAAGATAGTAGGGTTATGGTACTTTTAACCCTAAGTCTAAAATTGTTCTGAAATACTACAAACCTCTGACTATGCTGTAAGTAACTCTAGTATATCTGACTTGATTTTATTCACCAAGCTATCAGCTACACGCATAGTGCTTCCTTCAGCATATATTCTAATAATTGGCTCTGTATTTGACTTTCGTAAATGCACCCATTCATCTTCAAACTCAATTTTTACACCATCAACAGTACTTATAGGACAATTTTTATACTTCTCCGTTAACTTTTCTAAAATCAAGTCGACATCTAATTCTGGAGTCAGCTCTATCTTATTCTTACTGATGATGTAGTTCGGATAACTTGCTTTCAAATGACTCATAGGCTTATTAAATTTAGCTAAATGAGTTAAGAATAATGCTATCCCAACTAAAGCATCTCTCCCGTAGTGTAATTCTGGAAGAATAATTCCACCATTACCCTCTCCACCTATGATTGCCTTAGTAGCCTTCATTTCTTTCACTACGTTCACCTCGCCTACTGCACTTGCAGAATAGCTACCTCCTCGTTTTTCTGTGACAACTCTAAGTGCCCTAGTACTTGATAGGTTTGAAACTGTATTGCCTCCTTTTTGAGAAAGCACGTAGTCTGCTACTGCTACTAGCGTATATTCTTCTCCGAACATATCTCCATTTTCACTCACGAAAGCAAGTCGATCTACATCAGGATCTACTGTGATGCCCAAGTCTGCTTTATGTTGTACTACAGTTTCTGAAAGGTCTTTTAGATGTTCGGGAAGGGGCTCAGGATTATGAGGAAAATGACCAGTAGGTTCACAGTACAACTCAATTACTTCTTTCACTCCTAGCTTTTTCAATAATTTGGGTACAGCAATACCTCCCGAAGAGTTGACCGCATCTACCGCTACGGTAAAATTTCTTTTTTCTATCGCTAATTCATCGACTAAGTCTAGTTTCAGGATTTCTTCAATATGCCAATCAATATATCCCTCTTTGTCCTGATAAGAGCCAATGCTATCTATTTCATTGTAATTGAAATCTGCGACTTTTACTTTATCTATAATTTGCGTACCCTGTTCGGCAGAGATAAACTCTCCCTTATCGTTGAGCAGTTTTAGTGCATTCCATTGCCTAGGATTATGACTGGCGGTAAGAATGATACCTCCTGAAGCCTTTTCGTTTACTACAGCCATCTCAACTGTAGGTGTGGTGGATAATCCTAGGTCTATCACTTCTATACCCTTGCTCACTAGAGTCGCACAGACCAGTTGATTAATCATGAAGCCAGAAAGTCGAGCATCTCTTCCCACTACGACTTTTCTATTCTCATCAGAAACTATTATGTCTGAATACGCAGTTGTATATTTTACCACATCTATAGGCGTAAGAGATTCATCTTCTATTCCACCTATGGTACCTCTTATACCTGATATTGATTTTATTAATGTCATTGACTTTTAATATGCAAAGAAAAGACCTTTGAACACATTGAAAACAACAAGTTATGCTATCTATACAGCCCTCCTGTGGATTAGTAGTTATACTGTATACAATTGAACTCACAAACAGAACCATGTGGAACGAATTACTAGTCGAAATGGCTGAACGGCTATCTGAGTAATTCTATAAGACCATTTTGGATAGTATCTTCGGTTTTATTGTCTGAACTTAGATTCCAACTTGCCACCCAAAAATAAACTCCATGAGGAGATCCCATTCCTCTCGATTTGCCATCCCAAAAATTAGCTATTTCATTTGTTTCAAACACCTTTTCTCCCCATCGATTATAAATCTTTAACACGTAGTCCGACAGATTATTACAGCCGTCCACTGGTCCAAAATAATCATTAATTCCGTCATTATCGGGTGTAAATACATTTGGGAACCACATAGCACATTTACAATCAACAGTGCTTATTTCTATGGTAATGCTATCAGCTCCACAGTCATTGTAAGATCTTATTTCCAAACTACCGTTATAATCAAATAGTTCATAAGAGTCAAGGCCTGGAATGTCGTTCCAAAATACTTCTCCAAATGGATTATTCAATTCAATAGAAAAGGCTTCTCCTATACATAATTCAATGTCATTGATAGAATCTAATGTTGGTCTATCTGAGACATTCACGACAACTGTATCCACTTGTTTCTGATTGCATTGGTCCAAATAGCTCACGTGATAAGTAGTCGTTTCAAGTGCATCGCATACTGGGTTCTGTATGGAATTATCATCCAGAAAGACATTTGGATCCCAAGTATATTGCTCATTCGAACTTTTCCTACTATTTAATTGAATCTCTTGTCCAACACATATAAATAGGGAATCAGAAACATAAATATTGTCGCTGAGACAGGCAATGTGAGTATTGTTTGCTCCCCCAGTTGAGGACGTAAATCCCCAGAAAACACTCGTCTTTCCATCAAATATAGAATCAATAATATCTGTAGTAATGCTTTGTCGGATCTTACAATCAAACCATACTTCTAATAGACTTAACTGAGCATTCCAGGTAATTCTAACCAGATGGTTTTGACCATCTTCTATATTCCCATTTGATTCGATAGCTGCAACAGGTGCCGATATCGCATCTGTACCATTATGATTTACACTGCCATTTTTTAAGATAGCAATATGATCCGCAGGAATATCTCCTAAATCCTGGTTATTCCAATCGTCAAATTCTATTCCTAAACTCGGAGAAAAACCTTCAAATCCTAAACCTCCGCCGGGGAGGCCAAGAGCATTATTACCTGCAGTTTGTAGCACAAATACAATACCGTCAGCACCGTTATCTTTATCTCCAAAATACAATTCGAATTCTAAGTCGAAACTTTTACTTAAATCTAGTTTATTAGCATACCATACTGATCCTAACTCCCAGTTTGATGAAGAGGTTAACTGGTAACAACCATCTACGCTTGTAACAGATGCATCCCCATTGACAAAATAGTTCTGACTGTAGGATTTTTGAATGCTGAAAAATAATAAAATATAAATTGAAATATGCTTAAGATTCATCGGTAAGAAATCCTTACAAAAGTAGCTTATAGTACTCAATACTACAAGACGGCAAGTTCTCTAAAATAGGTATGACTTAAATTAAAATATCCAATCAGAAAAAGAATATCAATTACCTTTGATTTATGAAGTTCACTATCCAAGTTATCCTTCTTTTATTACTTTTTTCTGCCTGTAAAAAAAAACTAGTAAAGACATGCTTTCAGTTGGTTTTTATAACCTTGAGAATTTGTTTGACACCCAAAATGATCCTTATACATTTGATAAACAATTCCTCCCAAAAGTGATAGAAAATGGACCAAGGAGAGGTATGAGGAAAAGCTACAAAACTTAGCAAAGGTAATCTCAGAATTAACGACATACGGTACTCCTACTTTTCTAGGAGTCTGTGAAATAGAAAATCGTAAAGTATTAAAGGATCTAATTGAAGAGTCTGTGCTTCTATCTAGAAATTATGATATAGTTCACAGAGAGTCTCCTGACGAACGAGGAATAGATGTAGGTTTCATCTATGATGCAGACCTATTTTCAGTAACCAAAGTTACTACCCATCAGCCTGACCTTTCTGACTATGACGACAAAACTAGGGACATCCTTCACATCAGCGGAAAGCTGACAAATGGCGAGAAACTTCATTTCTTTATAAATCACTGGCCGAGCCGAGGTGAAGGCAGAAAAGAGTCTGAACCCAAAAGAGTAATAGCTGCTCAAACACTCAACGATGTAATAACTGCTGTGCTGACTAAGGATGCTGATGCTAAAATAATCGTAATGGGTGATTTTAACGACGAACCTAGCAATAAGAGTATCTCTCAGACACTTGGAGTGAGCTGTGAGGTAAGCGAGACTGAAGAAAATCAGCTCTACAATGCATTCTGTGAATTGGAAGATCAAGACTACGGTAGTTATAGATACCGTAAGTATTGGGATATGCTAGATCAAATTATGGTATCGTCTGCTTTGCTCACTGATACTTCAGGTGTACATTTTCTACCTCAATCTGCTGATATCAAAGATGAGCTTTGGATGATTCAAACAGGTAAATATGAAGGATTTCCATTACGCACTTACGGTGGTTATAAATACCTAGGTGGTTATAGCGATCATTTTCCTGTAAGTATTCAACTTCAGTTGAAATAGCTTGCTCCTTGTTCATATTGCGTGCACAAGTGTATGGTTTATCAAACGTTTAAAATACTATACATTTGCGACAAGCAAAATGGCTTATCGCTGTCTCGATTTATCGAGAGGGAGGAAAGTCCGGGCAACACAGAGTAGTGCACCTTTGGAAACACAGGATGCTGCATTGGAGACACTGCGGTAATAGAAAGTGTAACAGAAAATAACCACCCCGATGTATCGGGGCCAGGGTGAAAATGTGAGGTAAGAGTTCACACACTCGAATGGTAACATTCGTTTGGTACAAACCTTGCACGTTGTAATACCAAGTAAACTATAGACTGAGGGTAACTCGTCCGATTCTAGCTTGCTAGATTCTATAGAGGGTAGGTAGCGTAGATAAATGATAAGCTCATTCGCTTCGGCGAACCAGACAGAACCCGGCTTACAGTTTTGCTTTTTTATAAGAATTGAATATTAAATAAGAAGAAATGGCGAGAATACTAATTGTAGACGATGAAAAAAGTATCAGGGAAACTCTAGTAGAAATTTTAGAGTACGAAGGATATAAAATAGAAGAAGCTGAAGATGGAGAAAAAGCACTAGCAAAAATTAAGAAATTCAACTATGACGCAGTTTTAGCGGATATAAAAATGCCAAAGATGGATGGTATGGAATTGCTTGAAAAGGCAAAAGATATAGCTCCAGAACTACCGTTTATTATGATTTCTGGCCACGGGACAATGGAAACCGCGGTAGAAGCTACTAAAATGGGGGCATTTGATTTCATTAATAAGCCCCCAGATTTAAATAAGCTGCTCATAACCGTTAGAAACGCAGTAGACAAAAACAGTCTTGTCATAGAGACTAAAGTACTCAAGCGTAGAATAACGAAAACTAGAGAAATAATAGGCGATTCTCCGAGCATCAAGAAGATTAAGAAGACTATAGAGAAAGTAGCTCCTGCCGATGCTCGTGTAATGATTACAGGTGAGAACGGAACTGGTAAAGAGCTAGTTGCCAGATGGATTCACGAGAAAAGCAATCGAGCAGACAAACCATTGGTTGAAGTAAACTGTGCCGCTATACCAGGTGAACTTATAGAGAGTGAGCTTTTTGGACACGAGAAAGGTTCTTTTACTTCGGCTGTAAAACAAAAGTTAGGCAAATTTGAAAAAGCCAACGGTGGTACTTTATTTTTAGATGAGATTGGTGATATGAGCTTATCTGCTCAAGCAAAAGTGTTACGAGCTCTTCAGGAAAATAAAATCACGCGTGTAGGTGGTGAAAAAGATATCAATGTTGATGTAAGAATAGTTGCAGCTACGAATAAGGATTTGATGCAAGAAATCGCTGATGGTAATTTCAGAGAAGATTTATACCATCGAATCTCTGTCATCGTCATACACGTTCCTACGCTTAATGAGCGAGTTGCAGATATCCCTGTTCTGGCAGAAAAATTCATGGAAGAAATCTGTCAAGACAACGGTATGAACAAAAAGCAGATCACAGCAGGAGCTATGGATGCTTTGAAGAATATTTATTGGAGCGGAAATATCAGGGAGTTAAGGAACATCATCGAGCGTTTAATCATCTTGTGTGATGATAAAATCACGGAGGAAGAAGTGCAGCTCTATGCTAACAATGGTAAGAAGAGACCTGGAACCATTGATGCCATAACCGAATTCTCTCGTTTCCAAGAGTTTAAAGACTATGCCGAGAAGATGTTTATCGATGCTAAGCTGAAAAAGAACAACTGGAATGTTGCAAAAACAGCTGCAGAGATTGAGATACAACGAAGTCATCTTTACAACAAGATTGACAAGTTTGATCTGAAGAGAGATAAAAAGTGATAGGTACAGATGTGGCTAAAGCAGCTGCACTTTTACGTGAGGGTAAACTGGTCGGCATCCCTACTGAGACCGTTTATGGATTAGCAGCAAATGCATTAAATCCTGAAGCCATTTCATCTATTTACGCTGTAAAAAATAGACCTAGTTTCAATCCTCTTATTCTTCATATTGCAAATGCAGAAGAAGCTGAAAAATATGCTCTATCTATACCTAAATTAGCCTCAGAGCTAATGAAGCACTTCTGGCCGGGTCCCTTGAGCATATTGCTACCTAAAAGTGATCTTGTGCCCGACTTAGTGACTGCAGGTTCAGAAAAAGTTGTACTAAGAGTTCCAAATCACCCTTTAACTCTCCGGCTACTCAGTGAAGTAGAATTCCCATTAGCAGCACCCAGTGCAAATATGTCCAATACGGTCTCCCCTACTTCTGCTAGTCACGTACAGCAAGGCATAGGAGAAAAGATACCTTACATACTTGACGGAGGAAGCACTATAGTTGGACTAGAAAGCACTATAATAGAAGTAATTGGAAATGAAATTTTTGTTTTAAGAGATGGTGGAATTACTCGAGAAGAATTGGAAAAGTTCGGAGAAGTAAGGCAGATGAAGTCTACTAAACAAGTTCAGTCACCTGGTCAGCTGAGTAAACACTACAGTACCAGAAAACCATTACTCCTAGTCGAAGATATTGAAGCGTACATAAGTATACATCCAAATAAGATATATTCTGTCTTACTTTTTGAAGAAAAAGAAATAAATGCAACAAAGCATTTACTATCTAAAGATTATGATTTGGCTGAGATTGCCAATAATCTATTCGGAAAGATGAGGGAAGCGGATGAAGATGACTCTGAGGCCATCCTAATTGAGCCCATCCAAGAAGTTGGAATTGGAAGAGCGGTAGCGGATCGATTGAAGAGGGCGAGTGTGAAAAACTAGTAGTCCTTTGGAAAAGGAACATACAAGTAGAAGACTTTTTGTATAAGCTGAAATATTTCATCACTTAGTCTTTTAATCCTACGGAAGAAGTACTCTTTGTCAGTGAAAGTCTCATACAATACGTTGAATTCCTATCATTTATGGACTAACTCACGGTTAATCAGCAATTCGTTTGAGGTAAACACCATATCCACTTTTTTCGATTTCTTTAGCTAGTACTAAAAGTTGATCCCGAGATATAAAGCCTTTTCGGTAAGCGATTTCCTCTATACATCCTACCTTCCAGCCTTGTCTCTTTTCGATGACCCGTACAAATTCAGATGCATCGTGCAAGGAGTCAAACGTACCGGTATCTAGCCAAGCCGTTCCTCTATCAAATACTTGAACAGATAAATTTCCATTTTCTAAATAATGTTTGTTAACGTCCGTAATTTCATATTCTCCTCTAGCTGAAGGCTCAAGATTCTTAGCAACCTCGACTACACTGTTGTCATAAAAATAAAGACCCGGTACCGCATAATTTGATTTTGGATGAGTAGGTTTTTCTTCAATACTGATGGCTTTTTTATCCTCATCAAATTCTACTACCCCATATCGTTCTGGGTCGGTCACTTGATATGCAAATACAATACCTCCTTGAGGTTCCTTACATTCAGCTAAGAAACGAGTCATACCTGACTTGTAAAAGATATTGTCTCCAAGGATAAGAGCCACAGAATCGCTACCAATAAACTTTTCACCTATTACGAAGGCTTGTGCTAGTCCATTTGGAACTTCTTGAATGGCATACTCTATTCTACATCCAATTTTACTACCATCTCCTAACAATCGCTGAAACTGGGCATTGTCTTCTGGAGTTGTGATGATAAGAATCTCAGAGATGTCCGCTAACATTAGAATGGATAACGGATAGTAAATCATAGGCTTATCATAAATCGGCATCAACTGCTTGCTGATTCCTTTCGTGATGGGGTAAAGTCGAGTACCTGAGCCTCCGGCGAGAATTATTCCTTTCATTGTTTTGTTTATAGTTTAGGTATTAATGGGTAGTGTTTAGTGGTAATAAGTTTAAAGGCTAGTGTTTTATGTTTATTGGTTGTAAGTCTAAAGGGTAAAGTTGAAAGAATAATTCCATTTTAACTCTATTTCTTACTCAGTTGAGACTTTCTAAGTCCAGACAGCATACTTGTGATATTTTCCAATTCAACTCTTAATTTAAAATAGTCTTTTTTGGACAATAGGCCTATTTCCGAACAAATAATCAGAATATTCAACGTTTCTAAAGCACTAGCGTAGGCGATTGAGGTATAACGTGCTTTCTCCTTTGCGGATATCTTTCCCGAACCTTCTGCGATATTGTTACAAATTGAAAAACTTGATCGACGTATTTGCGACGTAATGCCAAACTGCTCGTTCCTCGGAAACTCTTTAGTCAATTCATAAATATGACTAACTAAGGCCATACTATTTTTCCAAACGAGTAACTTTTCAAAACTGAAACTATGTTCTTTGACTATGCTCAAACTCTAAACTTTCAACTCTAAACCTTTAAACTTTCTTTTTTCCACTCTACACTTTAAAACACCAACCCCAGACCTCACTTATAGCTATATATACGTTCTATTATGTCCACTACCTTCATCCCTTCCAAGGCATTGGTAGAAATTCGTTTTCTTCCTTTAAGTACATCTGCTACATTCTCAAATACATAAGGATGGTTATTCGCTGAACCTTTGTAATGACCATAATCATTGGCAGGATTACTAGGAGGCAACTCTGTGAATGTATAATCTTTCAAATTGCAATATTCCACCTCATTCATATATTGACCACCAACTTTAACCGTACCTTTTTCCGCAATCACTGTAACACTACTTTCCAAGTTCGAATCCCAAACTGAAGTTGAATAATTTAAGCAGCCCATTCCGCCATTTACAAATCTGAAATTAACTAGACCAGAATCTTCAAAGTCGATAGCGTGCTGATGATTATTATTACTAAATTTAGCTTGAATGTCAGTGATATCGCCAAATATCCAGTACATTAAGTCAATAAAATGACTGAACTGAGTGAATAATGTGCCTCCATCCAAATCTGCATTACCTTTCCAAGGATGCTTTCTACCATTTTTAAAATAATAGCGGTCATCTCTATTCCAATAGCAATTGACTTGGACCGAATAAATGTCTCCTAATTTCTCACTTGACACCATTTCTTTTAACCACATAGAAGGTGGAGAGTATCTATTTTGCATCACGCAAAAAATGTTCTTAGAAACATTAATTGCTTTGGCTATTAGCATTTCACAATCCTGTTTGTGTAAACTCATTGGTTTTTCAACAACTACGTGTTTTTTGTGCTCTAAACACAAAGCTGCCTGTGAAGTATGAAGACCATTTGGTGTACAGATACTAATGACGTCAATATCTGTTATGCTCTTGAGCATTATTTCAATATCTTGAAAAAAGGAAACATCAAAGTCGCCTATTCCTAGGTTCTCTTTAGGTGCCACATCGCATAAAGCGACTAGCTCAAACTCTGAATTGAACTGAGCCATAGCCGCATGTCGTTTTCCAATATGACCACATCCTATTACTGCAAATCGAATTTTATCGGTTTGTTTCATTCAGAAAACGTCCTAATGGTTTCTAAAATGTAATCTAATGTATCTGATTCCATCTCAGTATGGATAGGAAGAGATAAAACAGAACTACACAACTGCTCTGTAATCTCTAAGCTACAATTTGAATGATACTTCTCAAATGCGGCCTGTTTGTATAGCGGTAGCGGATAGTAAATCATAGATGGGATATTCTTCGATGCCAAATACTCTTTCAAAGCATCTCTCTTTCCTTGTTCAACCTTCAAGGTATATTGATGAAAAACATGAGAGCTGTAATCCGCTCGTACTGGAGTGTGAATAAAATCCAAATCAGTAAATGCTAAATCATAGGATGAAGCTACTTCCCTTCTCCTATCTGCAAAGTCGTCCAAGTGTTTCAACTTTACATCTAACACAGCTGCTTGCAATGCATCCAGTCTAGAATTTACTCCAAGGACTGAATGGTGATACTTCTTTTTTTGTCCGTGATTCGCAATCATTCTGATATTAGCCGCTAATTCGTCGTTATTGGTAAACATCGCACCACCATCTCCGAAACACCCTAGATTCTTTGATGGAAAAAATGAAGTACAACCAATATCACCAATAGTTCCTGTTTTAACCGTTTCCCCATTTTTGAATCTGTAATCACCGCCAATAGCTTGAGCATTGTCCTCTACAACATATAGGTTATGCCTCCTAGCCAGATCCATAATGGACTCCATATCAGAAGATTGACCAAAAAGGTGAACTGGTACTACCGCCTTGGTCTTTGATGTTATTGCACTTTTGATGTCGTCAGCCTTCACATTAAAGGTATGAGGGCATACATCCACCATTACTGGAACTAGGCCCAAAAGTCCAATCACCTCGGCAGTTGCCACATAGGTAAAGGCAGGAACAATGACTTCATCTCCTTCCTCTAGGTTGAGTGCCATAAAGGCTATCTGTAAAGCATCTGTGCCATTTGCAACGCCTATAACATGTTTTACATTTAAATAATTCGCTAAATTCTCTTCAAACTCCTTTACAAAAGGTCCTTTGATAAAAATACCGCTATCAATGACTTTTTTCATTGCAGTATCTATATCCGTTTGCAATCTTTTGTATTGAGACTGCAGATCTACCATTTGAATCGGACTTTGTTTAACTAGCATCTAGTAAACTAAAAAATGTGGATTTAGCAAGTCTCGCTTATTATATAATAGTGGCTCAGCGGTAACTTCTCCCGCTTCTACTTTCAAGGTACGATAACCTAATCCACACAATACCCCATTTGCAGCTGCAGTATCCCATTCCATCGTAGGAGCAAATCTTGGATAAAGATGAGCATCTCCTTCCGCAATCACAAGAAACTTTAAGGAACTTCCCATAGAAACTGTTTGCGGATCCACACATGATGAAATGAATGCTTCAGTTTCTTGATTTAAGTGAGAACGAGAAGCTACAATTTTAACCTGTGAAGTAGCCTTTAATTCTGCCAGACTCATATTAGCAAAAGCTTGCAGTTGAATAGTTGTTTCTTTTGTGGTTAGCCAAGAGCCATTTACTGCACTTCCACCAAAAAACAATTTATCTAAAACGGGGCAATAAACTATACCTAGTACCGGCTGATTATTTTCAATCAGAGCAATATTGACCGTAAACTCTCCATTTCTTCTTATGAATTCTTTTGTACCATCTAATGGATCGACCATCCAAAAAGAACTCCATTTTTCCCTTTCGTTGTAGGGTATGTCTCTCCCTTCCTCACTGAGAATGGGTAGGTTTGTTCCTTTTAGTAAGGTAACTATTGCCTCATGAGCTGCCTGATCTGCCTTGGTAAGTGGAGAATTATCTGATTTGAGTTCTACTCCAAAATCAGCACTGTTGTATACCTCTAGAATAGCTTTACCTCCAGCTAAAGCTGCTCTCTTTGCTTGTTCCAATAGTTCAGCATATGCTAAACTTGAATTACTCGCCATATTGAGAATCGTAGTATTTTAGGTATTCTCCTGAAGTTACGTTTTGTAACCATTCCTCATTTGAAAGGAACCAATCTACCGTTTTACGTAAACCTTCTTCAAATTGCAAACTAGGCTCCCATCCCAATTCTTCTTTCAGTTTAGTCGCATCAATGGCATACCTCAAATCGTGACCCGCTCTGTCTTTGACGTAGGTAATCAATTCTTTGGAAGAACCGGCCTTCCTATCTAGCTTTTCATCCATTATTTCGCATAACAAATGCACTAAATCAATATTGGTCCATTCATTATGGCCACCTATGTTATACGTCTCTCCAGTCTTCCCTTTGTGAAATATAACGTCAATAGCTCTTGCATGATCTATGACATACAACCAATCTCGCACATTCAACCCTTCTCCATATACAGGCAATGGTTTGTGATGAATGATGTTATTTATCATAAGTGGGATAAGCTTTTCCGGGAAATGATTTGGAC
>CBFHGJ010000013.1:0-81150 GCA_965655315.1 Bacteroidia bacterium | reverse complement strand
TGGTATAGGTTGCACCAGGAATACCTCTGTTCCAAGAGTTAGTAACGGTGTCAGGTGGAGCAGGTTGAAGAGGTGGAGGTGGGATGAACTGTTTGTCATCTGTTCTCACATCAAAGCATAATTGGCTGCCCTCGCACACATCGTAGGAGTATGGTCCTTTAATTTCTGGAGGATTATTATCTGGGCAGTTTTTGGTAATAAACTGTACGTCACGGTGTGTGACTCCAATTTCTTGATAAACTCCATTGGTATCTTTACGCCATTCTTTTACTTGGATTACCGCTACGGTCACCTCGTCACATCGAGTAGGAGTAAAAATAATATCTCCAGTCTCTGGATCTAGATAAATACCGATAGGAGGTTTAGCATTTATGTTATTAAATGGTGGTTTAAGACTACCAGGGTAAAAAGCTTGAAAAGGGTGATTATACGCATAGTTCTGACCACTGTAACTTAAGTTTTGATTTATTGAACTCCCTTTTGGTGGAGCCCAAGAATAAGATAACGAATCAAAATCTGTAATATCTGATGCACCATTATTAAAGAAGAACGGCTGATTACAACATAAGATAGCAATAGGCTCTGAAGTAAGGCTTGGTGAGCTATTACAAGGAGCCTTATTAAGATCTATTTCAGCATAGGTTGTAAAGTCACCAGTAGCTCCTGTATTTATAGCACCATTTCTACAGCACTGTCCCACTTCCATGACAATCTTTCCAGAACAATTTTTCAATGAACTCAAAGGGGCTCTATTGAAGTCTAAAATAACAGTATAAGTGTGTTGTTCTACCCCATCACCAGCACGTTGATTCACAGGATTACATTTTGCAGCAGCAGTAGCACAGAGAGGTGTAATCTCTTTGATGCTTTGTCTAGTCATTGTAATGTTCATCGAGCTTCCATTGGAGCATCTTACTACAAAGTCATTTGCTCTTAAGGTAAATGGGATACCTCTACAATCTCGATATATTTGAACTGTAACTTCAAACCTAAACGAATCAAGACATTTATAGGTAATATCCGCCCCCATCATATGCGTTGCATTAGCATTATTTCCCGAAAATAATAATGGAAGTAAAAAGAAGATTCCAATTCCTGTCTTCTTAAATCTCCTTAAACCTTGTGAAAAGCGGATAAGTCTGCTTTTTACGTTTTTTTTAGGAGTCATTTTGTTTATGTCGCTCATATTAATTCTAGTGGTTGTCTTGTAACATAGATACTTAAATAGTATTCAATGTTGCATCAAATTTTAAAACTTTTCAAATTAATGAAATATTTCTTAAAAAACTTCAATTTTAGACGTTTAAACACAGAGGTTCTTTATCCAAAAAATCTTTCACAGCATATCGCCGTAGCCATTGCAGCATTAAGGCTTTCTGCTCCGCCCGAGTTTGGGATTGTAATCTGTTTATGACTAATGACTGACAGTAGCTTTTTAGATATTCCTCGTGATTCACTTCCAATCATTAAAATGCCTTGATTTGATACACTCGTTTTCCTGAAGTCTTCCCCCTCAAGCATAGTAGCGTAAACTTGCTTATTTTTTACTAGCATCTCTAAATTCCCACGAATAACTTTCACTCTAAGAAATGATCCCATACTTGAAATAATCGATTTTGCATTATACTGATCTACAGTGTCTTCACTACAATAAATTGTATTTATTCCATACCAATCGGCTATTCGTAGAATAGTTCCAAAATTACCAGGATCGCTTATCCCATCAATAGCTATCTGCCACTTGGATTGTTCAACCTTAAGACTATGATATTTGGCCACTGCAAGAATGCCAGAGGGTGTAGATAACTGACTAACGGTTTTGAAATCCTGATCATCAATGACAATACTACCTTTATTCAATACGTCGGAATTTTCAGCGGAAAAACTACTAGAACAAATTACCTGTTCAAGTGGCCATGTGCTATTTACCAATTCATTTACAGATTTTAAACCTTCTACCACAAATAGACCATATTTTTGTCTGAATTTTTTTAATCTAAGTTGTTGATAGATTTTGAGTTTTGATTTCGTCAACACTATGGTATTTTATTTGAATACAAATTTAAAATATTGTCTCATAATACTTGCTGTTATAGCACTGTCGTCTTGTGGCATAACTAAGGTAGTTCCAGATGGAGAATTGTTATTGGTTAAAAACAAAATTGAAAGGAATTCTTTAAAGAACATAAATCTGGAAGACGAAAGGGATTATCTCTATCAAAAACCAAATAGAGAGTTACTTGGATTTATTAAGTTTCATCTCTGGGCTTATCAGTATGGTAGCAAAGGAATTGGAATTCGAAAAAAACAGCCCTGGCATAGAAGACTTGCAGAGTCTGTAGGTGAATCACCAGTATTGGTAGATTCTGCAAAAATGCAGGTGACGGCAAAAAGACTTTCGGACTATTATTTCAACCAGGGTTTTTTAAACAATCAAATAGGCTATAATGTCACTAGAAAATCTTTGTTCAAAAAAAGGGCGGTAGTCACCTATAAGGTAGAATTAGGTAATTTTTACATAATCAGCACTTTAAGATATGTCAGTCAAAATAAAGAAATAGATAACTTAATAAAGAGTTCAACATCTCAGCAGATAATTAGACTAGGCCAACGTTTGGATTTTGATAAAATCGAATCTGAAAGAACTAGGATAACTGAACTACTTCGAAATAATGGTTTCTATGATTTTAATAGTTCGTACATAAGTTTCAAGATTGATACAAATCATGTAGCTAGAAGAGCGGACTTATTAGTCACTATTGATAGGGGAAAAAGTGGTTTGAGTCATAGGCCGAAGATGATTAGCCAGATAAAAGTCAGTATAGACGAAGATTTTGAAGGAGGTTCATCAGTATTCCAAGATATTACTTTTGAACAGGGTAGCTACTTTATAAAGCCTTCGATACTTGCTAAGAATATAGTTTTTAGACCTGGAGAATTATACGATGCTTCGAAAGTACAAAAGATATATGCAAACCTTTTGTCTATGGGATTATTTGAGTTCGTGACGATTAGGTTCGATGAGGTCATTGGGGATACAACCGAACAGATAGTAACAAAAATCATACTTCAAACAGCCCCGAAGCACGATTTCACTTGGGAACCTCAAGCAATCTTAACAAGCAGAGGAGATGCTGCAACAAATAATGAACAGCGATTCTTCGGAAATGAACAAAGCTTTGGACTAGCAAACGTATTTTCCTTGAACAATAGAAATGTATTTGGTGGAGCAGAGATATTTAGCATTAGCTCACTATCTGCTATTGAATCACAACTTAAAGGAGATGAACAAGGAGCATTTAATAATTTTAGACAAAGCTTCAATACTGAACTAGTAATACCTTCCTTAGTCTATTTTGAGCGACAAAAAATTAGTCAAACTTTAGTTAGAAAAAGCACAAAGATTAACACTTCATTTTTGTATGACAGAAATATAAATTTTACTCGGACTGTAATTCCTTTAAGTTTCACTTACGCATTTTCTAAGGGAAAAACATCTTACGGACTTACGCCATTTAGGCTCAGTCTAAATCAAGCGACAGTAGATCCTAACTTTTTAGCAAGTCTAGATCCTGGAACAAGGGACTTTACTCAGCAGCTTTTAACTAACAACATCATTATGGGCCCAACCGCATCTATCAGTTGGGATAACAAGTCAACTAATTCAAAAAGCTATTGGCAGCTTAGGTCAAATACACTCGAGTTTTCGGGAAACTTAGCATCGGCATATTATGTCCTTTTTAAGGATAACAATAGACTGGATAAAGAATTGATTGGGGTCAAATACTCTCAATATGTGCGGTCAGATTTAGATGCCGTCCATACTAAAATAATAGATGAGAATAATTCTATAGCATATAGAGTTTATGGTGGTGCAGGTTATCCTTATGGCAACTCAAGGTTTTTACCTTTTGAACGGAGATTTTTTGTCGGAGGTAGCAATAGTCTAAGGGCTTGGAGACCACGAACTATAGGTCCAGGCAGTTTTAATGACTCGAGTAGTGTAATCAGCATAGAAAAAAGTGGGGAATTAATGCTTCAAGCTAACATTGAATATAGATTTGATATTATAAATAAACGGTTGGATGGTGCAGTCTTTTTTGATGCGGGAAATATTTGGAACTTTAGGGAGGAAACTGATTTTAATAACGCCCATTTTGAATTTGATAGATTTTATAAAGAAATAGCATTGAACACTGGTTTCGGTCTCAGGTTTGACTTAACATATGTTGTATTTCGAACAGATTGGGGAATTGCATTGCACGATCCGTCTCAATTGAGTAATAAACGGTGGATAATTCGCGATTTTTCTGAGGCTAGATGGATTTTTGATAATACTGCTATTAATTTTGCCATCGGTTTCCCTTTTTAATCATTCAAACATTCTAGTCAATTTAATGAGAAATACTACAATCATAATCCTTCAGTTCTTCCTGATAGCTATAACTGTTTCTAGCTGCAGTGATAAAGCGGGTGGAGGAGCGTTCAATTTATTCACATTAGAAGATGATAAGACATTTGGAGCTCAAGTAGCAGAAGAAATAGCTAATGACCCAACGACTTATCCTGTGCTTGATAGTGCTCAATACCCTGCAATATATGAATATGTATATGGGGTAAGAGACAGCATACTAAATACTGGAAATGTGGTGCACAAGGATAACTTTGAGTGGCAAGTTAGAGTAATAAATGATGATAGTACATTGAATGCTTTTTGTACGCCTGGAGGATATATTTATGTTTATACAGGTATCATACATTATTTAGAGTCTGAAGATGAATTTGCTGGTGTTATGGGTCATGAAATAGCTCACGCGGATGAAAGACATAGTACGGCTGCATTAACGCAGCAATATGGAATTGATGTATTGTTAAATGTATTGCTAGGAGAGAATAAAGGCACTTTGACACAAATAACACAGGGGTTACAGAGTTTGCGATACAGTAGAGGAAATGAATCCGAGGCTGATATTAGATCTGTAGGATATCTATATCCAACGGCCTATGACGCTAGAGGAGCAGCAAGATTTTTTGAGAAAATAGAGGAGTCAGGAGCAGCTTCACCTCCCGAGTTTCTAAGTACTCATCCATATCCAGAAAGTAGAGTTGAAGCGATAATCTCATATTGGGAAGAGTTAGGTGGAGAGCCTGGAGAGCGATTTGTCTCTAGGTATGAGCAATTCCAAAATAGTCTGCCTTAAAGTATAAAATCAAAAGTCTAAAGAAATAAAAATAAATGGAACTGAACGAACAAGGATATACCCTAGGAGGAGTAAATCTTATTGATGTTGCAGATGCTCACGGAGCTCCTGTCTATGTTTATGATGCAAGCCAAATTGTATCAAATTATCATGAATTAAAAGACGCTTTTAAAGGTGTAGATGTTCAGATAAAATATGCTTGTAAAGCTTTAACCAATATCAATGTTTTAAAACTTCTGAAGAATGAAGGTTCTGGATTAGATACGGTTTCAATAGAAGAAGCAAAGCTTGGACTGAAAGCTGGTTTTGAGCCACAGGATATTCTTTTCACTCCAAACAGTGTCTCTTTTGAAGAGATAAAAGAGGCAGTGGATCTTGGACTGATAATTAACATTGATGAACTGAATATACTTGAGCAGTTTGGTGATACTTACGGAAATTCTGTTCCTTGTTGTATAAGATTGAATCCTCATATCTTGGCAGGAGGTAATAGTCATATTTCAGTTGGTCATATAGACAGTAAATTTGGTATAAGTATATATCAAGTCCCTCACATTAAGCGAATTATGGATAATTATGGAATCCATATAAATGGTTTACATATGCATACTGGAAGTGATATTTTAGATGCGGATGTATTTTTAAGAGGAGCAAACTTACTGTACGAAGCTGCTAAGTCTTTTCCAGACTTAGAATTCATGGACTTTGGCAGTGGGTTTAAAGTAAAGTATAAAGAAGGAGACATAACTACTGATGTTCAAGATATTGGAGCTAAAATAGTAGAGAGCTTTAAGTCTTTTTGCAAGGACTATGGCAGAGAACTGCAGTTATGGTTTGAGCCCGGTAAATATCTAGTGAGTAATGCAGGACATCTTTTGGTAGATGTCAATGTGGTGAAACAAACAACATCTACCGTTTTTGCAGGTGTGAATTCTGGACAAAATCATTTGCTTCGTCCTATGATGTATGATGCATATCATCATATTACTAATATATCCAACCCAAAAGGAACTAGTAAGATATATAGTATTGTCGGCTACATCTGTGAATCAGATACTCTAGGTTATGATAGAAGATTAAATGAGGTGCGAGTAGGTGATATACTAGCGATAAGCAATGCCGGAGCATATGGATTTTCTATGGCCAGCAATTACAACTCAAGATTAAGGCCTGCCGAAGTATTAATCTATGAAGGGAAAGCACATTTGATTAGAAAAAGAGAGACTTTAGATCAATTACTTGAAAATCAAGTAGAAATTGAACTAGCGAAGACTAAAACTGCTGCGGTCTAGCAATACTTTTTCGTTATAAATCTCTACTTTATGTAGTCCCTTTTTGTAATCTTCCTCTTGGTCATAATAGTATATGATTTTCTTTTCCGTTCCATCGAAATAGAAGTTCTTTTCCAGAGAATACAGATCATCACTGTTTGTTAATTCTTCAGTATTGGTTGTCAAAACTACTCCTGACGGTCCTACGATTCGAATTAGTATATTTTTTTCTTCGTTTTCAGCTATTTCTGATCCAAGAACAGAAAAACTAACTTTCAGCCTCTCGGCTCTATTGGCTTTAGTAGTATTTTCTTCCTTCCCCTTTTTAGTTCTTACTGCAGTTACATTCAGTCCCGCTATATCGATTATACTTGCTGTTTTAAGCTTAGAGGCTAATGCACTATTCTCAACATTTAGGCTATCAGTGCTTGCTAACAACTCTCTAGCTCTTTCAGCATTTCTTTCTGCTTCGGCCTTAGCATTCGCATAGTTCTTCTGACTAGCTTCTATTTCTGATATATACTGGTTATTTTTTTCTGTTAAATCTGCTATTTGGCTCTTAGCTTCCAGTAGTTTCTTGGATCCACCACTCCCGTTTCCTTGAGCTATTAGCTTGCTAATTCTTCTATGAGCAGCTTCTAGTGCTTCAGTTTTTTCTTCTAATTGAATCCTTAAATCTTCTTTGAGATCTACCTGAGCAAGATTTTCATTAATCTTGAGTTGTAATTGAGCTAGTGCTTCGTCAAGTTCTACTTGTAATGAATCAGATTTCAAGTTTAGAGCTTGGTAAGCTAAGGTAAGTTCCTCATTTTGCTCTTGAATTACGCTTGCAGTTTTGGCATACCTAAAAAACAGAAATGCCGACAGTAATAATGAAAGTATAAACAGAACTATAAAAAGGGGTAGAGCTTTACTCTTTGGTTGTGTCTCAGAACTCATTCTAAATTAATATCTAGTACAAAAATAGATATAAAAAATAGTGCAGGTAAGGTTTTGATATACAGTTCGTTAATATTGTTGTTCGTATATTATTCAGAATTCTAGATAATTGAAAATATCGCATACCATAGAGAAAGTACTGCACTACGAATATTGGCCTTGGTATTTGATGTATTTACCTGTCCTACCCATATACATTTATGGAGTTGTGCGAACAAGGAAACTCTTGTACTTCACTGCTGCCAACCCTGGAATAGAAATGGGTGGATTCTTTGGAGAGAAAAAGGATGAAATCCTTGATCTAATTTTAGATAAATACAAGGTGCGAGATATTTCAGTTCAATCTGGAGGAGATATAAGTGAAGAAGAATTGAATCGCTCTAGTATTCAATTTCCGGTAATTGCTAAACCAAATGTAGGCGAACGGGGGCATGGAGTGGAATTGATTGGCAATCCAGAGAAATTGAAGGAATACAAGTGTAAGGAAGAGGATTATATTATTCAGGAGTACGTAGATTTTCCAATTGAACTCGGTGTTCTGTACTTTAGGCTTCCCGGAAATCAAAAGGGGCAAGTAACCTCTATTACCCAAAAAGAGTTTCTGACAGTTGTTGGGGATGGAGTAAGCTCAGTATATCAATTACTGGAAAAACATAGTCGTGGTAAGCTTTACCGTTTTTCGCTAAAAAGTGACTACTCCGAACGGTTAACGCACGTACCAATGAAGGGAGAAAAGTATGAAGTTCATCGTATAGGAAATCACTCTAAAGGAACCCGTTTTTTAGATTCAAATAAATATGTTAATCAAAAAGTTAATCACGTATTTGATCGGATAAATAGCTCTGTAAAAGGAGTTTACTATGGACGTTACGATTTAAAGGTTCCTTCCTTTAAAGATCTTGAAGAAGGGGAGAATATTAAAATATTTGAGTTAAACGGAGTAAGCTCTGAGCCAGGTCATATGTATGATCAGCCAAATGTTTTATATGCTTACCGCATTTTAGCGAAACATTGGATTTATATTATTGATATAGCAGAACAGAATATAAAAAGCGGAGCAGAAACTACCCCGCTTAGTTATTTTCTATCAAAGATAAAAAGGCATTTTCTGAGTTAGAAGATGCTTTATGTTGTTCTTTATTCGCCATCTAGTTTGGTCAAGAATAAAGATACTGTTCTAGGACTAGCTGTCCTTATTCGGAATTTGCCCTTACTCATTCTAGGCCCTTCCTTTTTAATAATCTCATTGAACTCTTTATCTGTACTTGCAACTGTGATACCACCCATGTAGTAGTCGATATAAAACCAATCATAACTGCTAACCTCGAGGTAGAAAGTGTACCTAGTACTACTTCTACGTTTTGTTATAGCTATTCGAGAGTCAATAACTTTGTTTACTTGTTCATCTTTGATAGTAGCTATATGTATTGGTTCTCTTGATATGAATTGTCTTTTTGTAGGTGAGAAGTGTAGGTTGATCTTGCTAAAAAGAATATCAGATTCCAATTTACCTTGAGGCTTTATTTTTCCCACATTAGCTAGGTAGTCTGAAGCCTTGTCAAACTTTTTTTCTTCCAAAAGCTCCGCAAGTGCTTTGTCTACTCTTTCATTATCATTATCGGCCGCTTCATTACTTTCATTTTCATTTATAACAGTTGCCATCCGGTATAATGCTAGTTCAGGTAATTTTACATTAAGTGCGAGTAATGAGGTTATAAGAAAACTGGAATCTCTAGGCATTTTACTCAGGTTACCAGCCATCAGTCCATTAAAATTATCATCCTTATCTAGACCAAAGTTGATCTTTCCTTCACTATATATTTCTCCTGTTTCATCATTGAAGGAAAGATAATTACCTTTCTTAGCTCCTTCTAATAACTTCATTGAGTCTCCAACGAAGAACGTTTTTTGATTTTCATCGTAATAAAGTATTCCCGTGTTACTTGTGATTTCCATATCAGCATAACTTCTTTTGAAGTTGAACAAAGAAGGATAAATATGGGTAGAATCGTTTGCTACACTAATGGCAGCATACATTTTTTTCTTATCTTTATTTCTAATATCATAGGCAGGTATTATTACATTTTGCGGATCTGGTTGTTGCCTATACCTGAACCAAGCACTTGGGTACTCATCAAATGAGTGCAAAGGCTTCACATATCCATTGAAAAAAATATCTTCTTCAGTACTTCTAAGCTCTGTAGGACCTTTAAATGCAATTTTAGGACTCACTGTAAATCGGCTCGAGTTAGGAACACTACCTCTAGCGATTATAGTAGAATCGCCATGTCCTTTGACAAATATCTTTGTATAACGAATTTTCTGACCTTTATTTTCTTTGTCTTTGTATTTATATGAAGCTGATCCTGTTAGTACATATCTACCATCAATCTTGATTTCCCCGTCAAATAAATCGTGATACTTATTGGTTCTGTTAGCTAGAAGTTTTGCTTCTGACAGCTTCTGCATATCTGCATCTTCGTGTATCTCAGCTTTGCCTTCTTTTGGAAAAACTCTGCTATCTGCTACATCTATATGAGGAACTTCATTAGCGTAAATTACTCCGAGTTTCATATCAAATAAGGCATTAGTACTTTGGAATTTAAGTCCTTGTTGTTCGTACTTTTTAGATATGAAATAAGAGTTTTCTGTAGCTAGTTGAGCTCCTTGGTTTAATTCAATAGTCTCTGCATCCATGTCCCATTTATATTCATCCATAGTACTAGCATAACTATTGAAAGGAAGTTCTGTAAGCTTCCCTTTTTCATTTTGCTTAAAGTCGCCGATACGAGTTGTGAAATCTACATCTGATTTCATATTTGTTGATGAAAATGCAATTTTATCATCAGTAATGCTACCAATTTCTATCGCAGCAACTGCAGCTGTGACTCTGTTTGGCTTGTATTTCATATCTTTAGATGTCAGCTTAGCTCTTTCCCAAGTTAGCGATCCATTTCCGGCTATCTCCTTGCTCGTTTGTACAAGATTTCCGGTAAACTCTTGATCGTCTCGCAATACTTTGACCGGGTGGTCATTCGTGTTTACATACAAAGAGTCATTTGCCGGAACCCATTTAGTCAACACATCTGATGCTATAACATTAGGATATTTCTCATTTTCTTCCACAGTATAGGACTGAGCAGTAGCAGTAGTATAATCTGGTGTAAGTAGTATATCATCAGATACTATAGTAGCACCTTCATAGTCAATATTTCCTTGAGCGGTAAATCCTTGCTCACTTAGCTTTACAGCAATATCTCCTGTGCCTTTCGCACCATACATCGGATAGGTAGTCATTGGTTTTTCAAAACCAAGTGAATAATCATCCATAATCTTTGCTTCATATCTAAAATCAGGGATAATACCACCCGATACAAAGAGTCCTGGAAAACTTAACTCTTCGGTAGTGAAATTATCCATGTTCTCTATGACAAATGGGTCAGCTTCAAACCTAAACCTTTCTTTATCATAGGCACCATTATGGATTTCCTTTTTGTCATAAGCGATTATAGCCCCTTTTTTACTGGTGAATCTTGGGTATTCTGGGAATCTTTCAAGTCCAGATTTATTCGTTGATTTATCTATTTCTAAAGTTCCATTTATATCTCTCAATACAGATTTTACAGCTACCAGACCTTGCCTGCCTGATAGGTCTTTAGTGAAAATCACCATTTCATCTATATTGTCTGATGATATTTCAAAATTGAAATAATCGAAGTCAAACCGTTTCGAGTAAAAGTCAAATTTACCTGCTGTCACTTTCCCGCCAAACTCCATTTTTCTCTTATTCTTCAATATTACTTTCTGTTCGTGTGGAAAGGCATATACGCTTTGGCTATCACTAAACTTAAATGCTCTTACACCTTCTATGACAAACGTGTTGTTTATTAAATTTAGAAATGCATTTGATCTCGCGGAGATTACGGATGAAAATCGAATCACATCATAATCTGCTAGTTTCATATGAGAGAGTACTGCGTGATCAAGTTTTGTTCTTACTTTTATAGTATCTGTTGCAGGATTAAAGAAAAGGTATCCTAGGTCTGCAAGTTCTACGATCTGAGACTTAAGATAAATCTGCTTACTTCCCATCCATTGAGCATATTCAGTGAAAGTAAACTCTCGTTTTCTATTTCTAATCACAAAATCTCTCATTTTGGATAAAGGGTGATATTTCAATATTCCCCTAGGAATTTTTTCATATCGTATATCCTTGTAGAAGTCTTTAGATTCGATAAATGCACGAGATTCGGCGTTAGTCATATCAAACTCTATTTGAGGTAAATCCAAGTTCCACACAACTTGATCAACGTAGATTTCTACTTCATGGTCATCGTTGAAAAACGGAGCCTGTTTTAATCCTTCTTTACCTCTAGACAGAATGAGTAACTTATTATCAAGATTAAGATTAAAATTTATGTTCGGATGAAACATCTCACCACTGTCTGAGTAAATAATAACCTCGCTTTCACGTGCTATTATTTTTTCTTCTTTTAAGCTAAAGTATTGAGAAGAAGCTTTAACACGAAGTTTGTCTTTATATGCTATCTCTATGGTGGAAGGGCTGCTTGCAGAACCGCTTGCAACAATTTCAGATCCTTGCATTGCAAAACCACCTTTAAATTTAACCCTACCTTCTAGATATACACCTAGCTCTAGGTCTTTCCTAAAAGAGGTAAACTTAGGAAACTTTGAGTTGTATAGCTTCTCAGCTCCAATATTTCCAGCACTTGATACTCTATCTTTTAGTGACCCGTAGAGTTCATTAGTAAGAAAATCCTTATTGGTAAAAAGAACGGTGTCTACTTGGAGCTCAGCTTTTTCAAACTTCAAAGAGTATGAACTTTTTATATCTGCATATATATTGTCTTTTCCAAAACCTACTCTTTCCCAGGTTACTCTTCCTTCATTACCTACCCATTCATCTGTATCTAAGTAATAGCTTCCAGAGGTGTTGTAGATTACTAGTTTGTCTACTGCAGCTTGACCAATTAGATCAATATCTCTAAACGCAATTTGTACTCGATTACCTTCAAATATGAATCTATAATTGTCTGAAGAACTGTACCACTTTTTGGTATCAGATGCATATATGGTATTATCCTTAAATAGATTTCGAGAAGCGGTTAGCAGAGTAAGGAAGGTCTGATTTCCATTTCTGATAGCAGGAATAAGTGCTTTAGACCAGCTGATGTATTTGGGTTCTTCGATACTATCCTTTGCATATAGCATGGTCTCAGTGAATAAAACAAATGAAGGAATTCTTAAATCATTCATTAACATTTGATTCGCTACATTAATGATGTTTCGTTGTTCTAGTTCAACGAATTGAGCTGAGTCCCATTTAGTTTGAAACTGCTGCAAAATTTGCTTTGATTGAGTTCCATTTTCAGATCCTACGTAATTGATATATTCAGTAATGAATTGACTTGGCTTTGTTGAAAAACTTCTCGGTTGTGACCAGACTAATATGCTGATTAGTACAAAGCCTAAGGTTAATATATGTTTGAGATTCTTCATTATTTCGCGAATTTGTATTGGGTCTGCAACCAGTTATTTTCTTCCTTCCTTTGAATAAGTTTCAAATGGTGTGCCGAAGTTGCCTTTTGAAGTTCATCTAAGTCTTGATCCAAAAATCCACAAAGAACAATTCTCCCATCGTTGTTGAGTCTAGCCACAAACTCGGGAAGAAGTCTTAGATTTACGTTTTTAACGATATTGCTTACGATAATGTCAAATTTTTCAGTCACCTTTTCTAATGAATCAGCTTGTCTTACTTCAACGCTTTCTGCCTTGTTTAATTGCACATTCTCAATTGTATTATTTACAGAATTAATATCATAATCAATAGCTAAAACTCGTTTTGCACCTTTCTGGGAAGCGAGGATTGCTAGTAGTCCACTTCCGCAACCCATGTCCAGAACTGTTTTTTTAGAGCAATCTAGCTTTTCTAAGGCCTGAGCAGTTAAACTCGTGGTTTCGTGATGACCAGTACCAAAAGCCATTTTTGGAGAGATTATAATATCGTGTTTTAAGCCGCTACTTGGATGAAAAGGTGCACGAGCTTGAATATTCTTTCCTATGATTGCATCTTTGAAATTTCGCTCCCAGGAGGCATTCCAGTTTTCGTTTTCGATATCACTTATTTGCTCGGGGAATAAGTTGAAATTCTCGAGTAATCTAAGTACAACATCTTCAGTAAAATTATCTGCTTCACAATAGCCGATTAGTCTTCCTTTTTCGTATGAAGTTCCTGTAAATCCAGAATCTTGAAGTAAGAAACTGATAGTTTCTTCAAGGTCGGGACTACACAAAATGTGCACTGCTTTATAGCTCATAGCGTTATAGCTACAATATTACAGTAAGATAGAGGGTCTAGGATTAGGTGGGTTAATTTGTTGGTAAAAGGAGATGAATAAATATGTAAGCAGGAAATAGTCTTATTCGGATTCAGCGTATACCTTGATGATATCCATGGAGCTCAGCATTCCAACCCCCTTACCATCTTCCATAACAATCAGGTGATGGACGTTATGCTTAGCCATTATTCTTGCAGCATCTTTGACACGATTTGTTGGCATGACTACATGCACAAAGTCTGTCATCAGCTTATCTACTGATGTATCCTCATCTTGACAAGATATAATGTTACTGGTTGAAATGATCCCCGATATACTTTCGTTTTCACCTATTACAGGAACAGCATTGATTTGCTTTCGACTTAACATCTTTTTCAGACTTGAAATTTTCACTCCTGGTTGAGTGACCACTACAGGTGAAATCATTATATCAGATACTTTCATATTTGGCTATTTTATTCGTTTTCAATATTAGCCTTAACTTGATGGATGAAGATTGATGACTATCACTTTCTCGTCTGATTGTAATTTAAGGTATACAGATTACAGCTCAAATTGAGTGTCTTTTCGAGCAATTCTAAATCCTTCGGCAAGGACAAGCTTGCTTTCTTCACTTTGAGAATTAAGCAATGGATTAGTATGGTTAAAATGCATGAATATGATTTTATTTTTTTCTAAAGGAGAAAGGTCTTTGAAACGCTCTATACTTTCTACAACAAATGGGTGTGGAATTTCACTGATATCTCTGTTATTCATTTCTTTACCACTAAAAAATGTTGCATCTAAAAAAGCATAGTCTACCTTATTAATTTCTGTGATGACGTCTTTTTCCCACTTTTCCCATTTATCAATATCAGGTATAAAAAGTGCGGTCTTGTTAGGTCCTAAAATCTTATATCCAACTGTTTCTGAGTATTCATCTCGATGTGGTACTAAAAAAGGAGTAACCTCTAGATTCTCCGAAAGCCTAACTGTATGTTCATTTTGAAGTACCTTTAACTTGATATTACCTCTTGAAACTAGTTGATCCCAGGGACCATTATTTTCTAAGAATGTCTTCATTCTAGGCATTGCGTAAGTAGGTATTTGCTTAGCATCCATTGCCTCCTTACCCATATACATAAGACCGGTATAGTGTCCTATATGAGCGTGCGTTAGAAAAATAGCATCTACCATGCTCTTGTCAGGAGTTACATTCAAATCAGAAAGTGTTTTAATCTGATTCGGTAGATCTGGAGTAGCATCGAATAGATACGTTTTACTGTTTTTAGCATCTATGAGACCTAAAGAGGACACCAGGTTTGTAGAATTTGAATTACCCCATTTACTCTCACAACAAGACTTTTTACAACCTGATTGAGGAGCACCTGCATCCTGTGCCGTACCTAGCACAGCTATTGAAACTCCTGCATTTGCAGTTGAGCTTTTTTCACTTTCATTTTTGAACGTAGTGGTACAAGCCGAAACAAGAAGTAGGAGCAGAGTTAGTAAATAGAAGGTGTGTTTCATTCTTAACATTAATCAGAACAAAGCTAGGATATTTAGATTTTTGACTATTAGCGTCTTTCGTTATCCAGTTTTATATGAATCTTATTTCAGATTCTATACTTAATGATTTTTCTAATATTTTATGAATCGGACACCGTCCGGCTATGTAGAGTAGTCTATCCAATTGCTTTTGGTCTAAGGCTCCATCAACCTCAATGGTCTTGTGCATAGATAAATCTGTAGTTGATTTTTCATTTAAAGTGTCTACATAGACCAATATCTGTTTTACATCCCAATTTTTCCTTTTCAGATACATTCGTAAAGTGATTGTTGTACAAGAAGCCAAGGAGGATTCTAAAATCTCCTGAGGATTCATCCCTTTGTCATTGCCCCCCTAGATCTAACGGCTCATCAGCTATCATGAGATGATTTGTAGATGTGATTTTCGTTGTAAAACTATCTGTAATTGTTGCTTTAATCATTTGAGTTTAACTGTCTAAAGCTTCTTTAAAAGTGCTAATTTTTTGAGTTAGCTCATTTGATTTCATTTCGTCTACTATACCAGTAGAACTAAAATTAGCTTTAAACTTAGGTAGGGAAAAAGTTGCAATTACATTTCCTCCGTAGTGAGGAATGAGGTTATCTATTATCTCTAGTACACTGCTTGCTCCTCGACCTCCAGGAGAGGTAGCTGCAAGAAACATGGGTTTATCTGCCCAGACTGATTTTTCGACCCTGCTACACCAATCCCAAAGATTCTTGAATGCTGCGGTAGGCATACTGTTATGCTCGGCTAAACTAATCACTATCCCGTCTGATGCTTTTATTCTTTTTTTAAAGCTTTTCACTTGTTCAGGAATTCCTATCTCATCTTCTAATTGCGGGCTGTACAGCGGCAATTCTATCTCATCCCAAAAGACTATATCTTTTTCTATATTCTCGACTTGGGAAGCTATAAAATTAGCTAATTTGTGATTAATGGATGTCCGACTGTTGCTTGCTCCTAGTACTAAAATTCTTTTCATCTTTTAACTCTATTGATATAACCATTTTAGACATATCAAGTTTTTAAAATACATCAATATACGAACCATAATTGTGTCACTTACAATAAAGGCAAAACAAGTGGACAATGTTATAGCAACAGAAAGTGCAACTGTAATACATAAACATAGGTTTGTAGAGTGAATATCAAACTGAATAAGCCACTTGTCGTATTTGATTTAGAAACTACTGGAGTCCAAGTTGCTACAGATCGAATCGTTGAGATTTACTGTATTAAAATACAGCCAGATGGATCAGAAGAACATCTTCATCAAGTACTAAATCCAACCATCCCAATTCCTCCTGTGGTATCTAAGATTCACGGTATTTGCGACAAAGACGTCGTAGGTAAGCCAACTTTTGCTGAGTTTGGCAAAGAATTAAATGCATTCATTGGTAATTCGGATTTTGGAGGTTTCAATAGCAACAGATTTGATTTTCCTCTGTTGGCAGAAGAGTTTTATAGAGCAGGTATAAACTTTGATACTTCAAGTAGGAAGTTTATAGATGCACAACGCATTTTTCATAAAATGGAACCTAGAAATCTTAGTGCGGCATACCAGAAATATTGTGGAAAGGAGCTTATAGATGCTCATAGTGCCAAGGCAGATACTGTAGCTACTTGGGAAATTATAAAAGCTCAGGTGGAACACTATGATGAAATTGAAGGAGACATCGATTTTCTTCACTCTTTTAGTGGAGAAAGCGAATTTTACGATTTTGCTAGGAGAATAAAACGCGGAGAAAATGGTGCAGCCTTCTTTAACTTTGGGAAGTATAAAGGACAAAAGGTAGTAGATGTATTTAAAGAGAATAGAGGTTACTACGAATGGATGATGAAAGGTGATTTTCCCGAGAATACCAAATCAGTTATTTCAAAACTCGCACTAGAAAGCAGGAATTCGTAATAATTGTTACCGCATAATTTAAGTAGAAGGAATATCTAATTATTCCACTATTTTTGTTTCAGATTAGTACCCATCTAATAAGCACTTTGCTCACTTTTTTAATGTTTGCTACTGCATTGAAGAAGGGTAATTAATCTAATGTGATTTTTTGATTTTAATAAGGTTATGTAACCTGCTTCTCTATGATTTAAGGAGAAGTTAAAAAAGCCTTGAAGCAATTTAAGGCTTTTTGTTTTTTAACTACTTCCCCACCAATTCTAATTCTGCTTCTAGCATCACTTACTAGCCAATTGGCTTAGTTAAATATTTAAATATTTATGGATATTCGTGCCCTATGCTTTTGGGACACCAAAATTCCATTTCGTCAATAAACGAAATAGTAAACTCTGATAAAAAAGTCTCTCTTTCTGAAGAGGCGAAAGAACGTATTGAATATTGCCATTCTTATCTTCTGAAAAAAGTTCAACAGCACGGACCTCCAATTTACGGTGTAAATACTGGTTTCGGATCGTTATGCAATACAGAGATCTCCAAGGATAAGTTAGAAGATTTACAATTAAATCTTCTGCGATCACACGCCTGTGGTGCAGGGGAGTATGTGCCTTCTCAAATCATTAAACTAATGTTGCTATTAAAAGCTCAGAGTTTAAGTTATGGACATAGTGGAGTTCAACTTGCTACAGTGGAGAAATTACTCGAGTTTTATAACACAAACACACTTCCTGTTATTTACCAATTGGGTAGTCTAGGAGCTAGTGGTGATTTAGCACCTTTGAGTCACTTGGCATTACCACTGATAGGAGAAGGAGAAGTCTGGTCAGACGCAAAACAGTCGAACAAAACTATGCCTCCAGATTCCAAGTTAAAGCTTGGGCCAAAAGAAGGTTTAGCACTTATTAATGGTACACAATTCATGCAAGCATATGGATTACACAGCATCGATAGAGCTGAAAAAATACTAAAGCGTGCAGACCTTCATGCAGCAGTTTGTATAGATGCATATGATGGTCGTAAAGAACCATTTTTAGCTTATAGCCATAAAATACGACCACATCAAGGTCAACTAGACACTGCTAGTACAGTACTAGATTATCTGGAAGGAAGTGAAATTATAAATCACGATAAAGTTCATGTGCAGGATCCATATAGCCTGAGATGTGTTCCTCAGGTACATGGAGCTACCAAGGATGCTCTAACTCACGTAAAAGTAGTTTTTGAAACAGAAATCAATTCTGTCACTGATAATCCTAATGTATTTCCACAAGAAGATTTGGTATTAAGTGCAGGAAACTTCCACGGACAGCCTCTAGCACTTCAGTTGGATTATCTTGCTATTGCGATCGCAGAGATAGGCAGTATAGCAGAACGGAGAATCTATAGATTAGTTGAAGGGAAGAGGGGCCTTCCTGCTTTTCTTACGAGTAATCCTGGTCTAGAAAGTGGACTAATGATAGCCCAATACACAGCAGCCAGTATCGTTAGTCAAAATAAGCAGCTTTGTACACCTAGCAGTGTAGATACTATAGAGAGTAGCAATGGGCAAGAAGATCACGTAAGTATGGGAGCCAATGCAGCGACAAAATGTTTAAGAGTCATTGAAAATGTTGAGCGTATACAAGCGATTGAACTTTTGACTGCCTGCAAAGCATTGGAATATCGTAGACCGCTAAAATCATCGGAGGCTATAGAACATTTAGTGGCCAAAACTAAAACTATAGCAGATATATCCGACGGAGATAAAGTGTGGGCTGATGAAGTAGAAAAGATTAGACTAAGCTTTTTCGATAAATAAGAAAAAAAAGCCCATCTGTCGGTGGCAGATGGGCTTGATACATTTTCAGAGAAGAACTTATTTTAATTTAAGCTCAAATCGAACTTCCACATCTGTTTCTCCAACGTCACAGCTTCCATCTTTCACATCAGGTTGGTGTTTAAGACTCACAGTCAGGTGTCCATCTCCAGCATCTGAAGTTACTACATCAGCCATTAGACCTAAATCTAATCCGCCACCATCTTGATCAGTAATAGTCACTGTAGTGCCCCCATGAACTGAGTAACAAACTAGATGCTCATCATCTTCTTCTTTTACTTCTTCGGTGATGTCTTCCACATCATTTGCGTCACTTTCGTCAAGGAATTTTACCGCAAGAGCATAAGTTGTGTTAGCACTTAAAAAAATGGTGTCAAACTGAGTTGGAGCTTCACCACCTTCACCATCAGGATCTGCAAATTTGAAAATGTTTACATCATTTGCATCTGCTGCATTGGTAAACGTTAGTTCTACAGAAGTAATAAGTTCTTCTTCGTTTTCTACATCAGGTTCTGTAACTTCTTCATCGTCACATCCTGTCATTGTAAATACTAAACCTGCAAAGGCTAGTAGGCTAAAAAATTTGATTGTTTTGTTTTTCATAATTGAATTGTGTTTGTTAAAAATTATAATTTATTGTTAAATGAATATTGATGCCAAGGTCATTGGCAAAGTATCTGTATCTGTTCATATAGTCTCTATATGAGGTGTTTAGTAGGTTGCTTATGCCAAAATTGAATGACAAAGGAGTGTTGCCATATTGACCTCCAAATGCTGTATTTATTAATATATATTGATCAGGTGTTTCGGTAAAGTCTTCTCCTAGTTCTACTCTATTCTGCCTAGCAGTGTAGTCTGATCCTATTGTCCATGTACCATTTTGTATTCCTAGAAATTCTGCAAATAGATAACTGAGTTTAAGACCAGTTTGCTGAGCAGGTATACCAAATATGTATTTGTTATTTCGTACATCTTTGGCATATACCAAAGCAGTTGTAGATTGGAGTGTCCAATTGCTTCCAAGTCGATAGCGTAAGTCTATATCTGTGCCAGTATACGTGGCATCAGTTTGTACATAGTTAAATACTGGAAATGCTCCGCGTATAGTTAGCTGTGTTTCTCCTCCAGGCTGAAGATAGATGTAGTTATTAAAGTAATGGAAATAGGGCTCAATCTGTATTCTAAGTCTATTGTGGTTGTAGTTTATGGCTGAACTGATAGAATAAGAACGCTCCTGTTCTAATGACATATCACCAAATTCCAAGGCAGCAGATCCGTGGTGCAATCCATCACTAAATAATTCGTTGATATCTGGACTTCTAAACCTAGTAGCTAGTGATCCGTGAATCCTTAAATCTTCATTGATTCTAGCCCCACCACTTATGTTGGCAGATGCACCTTGCAAGTTAAATTCATCATTGGTTACTTCTTTATTTTCTACTCTATAGGTATTAGTGTTTTGAAAGTCATATCGAACTCCAGCCTCTAGTAGATAGTCTTGTTCTTCAATTGTTGCAATAGCAAAAGCCCCCCCCCTTATATCTAAGGTAGTTAGGTATAAAATATCGACCTTGATAGATATTTGTCTGACGCTCTCCCATTACGCCGTATTGCCATCTAAATGAATTTAAGTGATTATCTACCAGCAAGTTAAGCTGCTGTGTTTCTAATATAAGGTCAAGTGCTGAAGTATTCCCTCTACCGTGGTTGTCAAATTCTTGTCTATGGTTATGTTGTAGCGTATAGGTTGCTGTAATATCGCCAAACTGTTCACTTATAAATTCATATTTAAATTTCCCTGAATAATGCTGTATCAGTTGTGAAGGACGGTTTATCTCAAAAGTAAATGGTTGCGTAATTAGCGGAACTTCGCTTTCTAAGGCTCGATTAAGGTCAGTCAAGTTACCAATATGTGCAGAAGACAGTATGCCAAGTCGTTGAACAAATGCAGATGCAGTAGCTGATAATTTCATCTTGTCTCTAGTCCACTGACCGAAATAAGAACCACTTAGTTGACCATACCCAGTATTACTTAAGACATAATTTGCTGCAGAAGCATCACCGTGTCTTTTTCCATTAATTACCAAGCGGTGCCCGTAACCTAAATTGCTATCATGATTTTCAATCTTTAACCCTACTTGACCTCCATTTGGATTTGTCTCTCCCTTAGCTAAAAGTGATATTTTGGTATATGAAGAATCATTAAATTCAGCAGGTAGGATCCTAATTACTCCACCCATAGCGTCTCCTCCATATCTTAAAGTAGAAGCTCCTTTGATTACTTCTATGCTTCCTGCACTGAGTGGGTCTATCTCTGGTGCATGCTCTGTTCCCCACTGTTGCCCTTCTAGTTTACTATCATCGTTTATCACAGAAATACGGTTGCTATGCATCCCATTTATTATGGGTTTAGCAATGGAGTTCCCCGTACGCAGGAAACTGATACCATTTACGTTTTGTAAGGCTTCTCCCAAGCTCACAGCGGCTAACTTTTCCAATCGTTTGGCAGATATCCTTTCTACCAATCGCACGTCAGGCTCGTGATTGTGCTCGTGCCCGTAAGCTATTACTTCTTTAAAAGCATGAATATGGTGTGATAAATAAATCTTAATGAAGGTGTCTTTAGTAACTTTTATTGCTTTAGCCAGTGACTTGCAACCGATATGATTCACAAGTAGCACGTGATTTCCTAAAGCTATACCAGACAATGAGAAGCCTCCATTTTTATCTGCTATAACATTCCTATTTGCTAAATGAATAACAGACTCTCCAAGGGCAGATTGTGTAGCACTATCTAGCACTACTCCAGAAATGGTTACCTGCGTGAATGCAAGTTTGCTAATACTGAACAGCACGAGCAACGCGATTAAGTTTCGCATCATTATTTTTTAATTAAAAAGACTTGGTTTGGTTTTTGAAAAAAAACACTCAATTGATGCTTTTTGCATCAGCTCTATTTTGTTCCAAAGACTTTAGTAAATACACATTGATTCTCGCATTTAGTCTGAACAATAGCATTCGTTCATTTAAACGGATTACAGTGATTTGGACCTAAGGCTTTGTGTTAAAGGGGAGTCCGTCGAACAAAAAAAGTGTTATTAAACCAATGGTGGAGCCCTACTTGACTTGAGCCTTATAAGATGAGTGAACTCAAATTGTTGGTCAAGGGTCTCGTTTCCAATAGGATATGATACAGGACTAGATACGTCAAAAGATTCTGAGGTAAGACCAGATTGTAATACAGTATCACATAACGAGCAATGATGATGTCCTTCTTCTGGACATATATGAACTATGTCTTCCGTGCAATGCTCCTCAGACTCGCTAAATTGATGCAACAATTCTGTTGCTCCAGCAAAAGAAAGAAGTAAAACTATCGCTATGGAGAAAATTCTTTTCAGGATTGCAAATATAAGACTTGTTAAATGAATTCTGTTTTAATATTTGACTCAACTATCAAGGTTTAGTAATTATTTATGATTACTCATTTTACATTCTGTCAGGTACTTTTATTCCCAAAAGATCAAACCCCTGCTTGATTGTACTGCCTACAGCTTTAGAAAGTGAAATTCTAAAATTTCTCACCGCTTCATCTTTTGCTCCGAGAATAGAGTGCTCGTGGTAGAATTTATTAAATGTTTTGGCCAAATCATAAACTGCATTTGCTATTTCACTTGGGTTGTAGTGCTCTGCAGCTGCGTTTACTGAAACTGGATAATTATTCATTTGAACTATTAAGGCTTTTTCCTCTTCATGCAATTCTGAAGGATAGGCATACGTGAAATCTCCTGCAGCTCTCAATAGTGATGATATTCTAGTATATGTATATTGTATGAACGGAGCAGTATTTCCCTGAAAATCGATAGACTCTTTAGGGTCGTACATCATTCTTTTTTTAGCATCTACTTTGAGCAAATAGTATTTTAAGGCACCCAAACCGAGCGTTTCATATAGTTCACCTAACTCATCTGAATTCATTCCTTCAGTTTTTCCTAACTCTTCAGTCTGTTTTTTAGCGGTACTAACTACTTCGTCCATCAGTTCGTCAGCATCTACTACAGTACCTTCACGACTCTTCATTTTGCCTTCAGGAAGATCCACCATTCCATAACTAAGGTGATACAACCCGTCAGCATATGGTTTACCTAATTTCTTAAGTATAAGTTGTAGCACTTTGAAGTGATAGTCTTGCTCATTACCCACCACATAGACGAATTGATTCATCTTAAAGTCTTGGTATTTCAGATCAGCTGTACCTATATCTTGTGTTATATACACAGACGTACCATCCGCACGCTGTACTATTTTTTCGTCCAAACCTTCATCTGTCAAATCTACCCATACACTTCCATCATCTTTTTTAAAGAACACCCCAGATGTTAAGCCTTCTTCTACCATAGCTTTACCTAATAAGTAAGTATCTGATTCGTAGTATATTTTATCAAATTCAACCCCTAGGCGTGCATAAGTCTCATCCATACCCTCATATACCCAGCCGTTCATCTTCTTCCAAAGACTGACTACTTCTTCATCTCCAGCTTCCCAGTCTTGCAACATTTTACGGGTTTCTAGCATAAGTGAGGCTTGATTCTTAGCCTCATCTTTTTCCATGCCTTGGGCGGTAAGTTCTTGGATTTCTAGCTGATAGTGTTTGTCAAATTCTACATAGTATTTGCCTACAAAGTGATCCCCTTTCATGCCGGTAGATTCAGGAGTCTCATTGTTTCCCCATTTCTGCCAAGCTATCATGCTTTTACAAATATGAATACCACGATCATTCACGAGATTATTTTTCACTACCTCATATCCATTTGCTTCGAGTATCTGACAAAAAGAAAATCCTAGTACATTATTTCGCACGTGACCGAGGTGTAGTGGCTTATTAGTGTTCGGTGAAGAATACTCTACCACAACTTTCTTACCCGTACCTATGCTAGGTATAGATACACCTTTATCCACCTGCATCTCTGCTACTTTAAGCCAATATTCATCGCTAAGTTCTAGATTTAAAAACCCTTTTACGACGTTATAATCCTCGACTTCCTCAACATTTTCTTTGATATAGTCGCCTATTTCAGATGCAGTATCTTCAGGTTTTTTTCTACTGTTTCTCAAATATGGAAATACAACGAAGGTGTAATCACCCGCGAAGTTTACATTTGTATTTTCAAAATTGATTTGTGCGTCTTTTACTTCATACAAACTTTCCAAGGCCTGCTTGGTATGGTTTGCGAGTACATTAAGTATATCCATTTATTTTAAAATAGGAGAGTTGGGCTCTTGAGCTATTACCTTGTGTATTTTCTTTTCTACGTATTTAGGGAAAAACTTATTTACCCAATAAATTATCTTTCCTTGCTTGTTCGTGAGCATAAAGTCTTTCCGATCTCTAATAGCCTGAAGAATATCCAATGCTACATCTTCTGGCTTATCTGTTTTTTGCTCATCTAGTGGAGTATCTCCTTGTTCGCTGCCATCTGCTAGGCGTGCATTAAATCTTATATTACTAGCTGTGAAACCAGGGCACGCTATAAGCGTATGCAAACCTCTAGACATATATTCCATTCTCAGACTTTCAAATAACCCATTCATAGCAAATTTAGATGAAGCGTATCCTGTTCTCCCTGGGAGTCCTTTGAATCCAGTAACCGACGAAACAGCTACCAAACTGCCTTTATTTTTAAGTAGTTCAGGTAAGGCTGCTTTGGTACAATAAACAGCTCCCCAATAATTCACATCCATAATTTCTTTTAATACGGATGTTTCTACTTCTTCAAATGGGGCTCGCATAGATATACCTGCATTATTTATTAGAATATCGATCCCTCCGAGCTGCGATGTAGCTTTATTGATTAGCTCTTGGCAATCCATTTCTTTTGTTACATCAGTAGTGATGGGTATGATCTTGCCTTCAGAAGAGCTTAGGTCTTTTGCTATTTCTTCAAGATTTGAAGTACTACGAGCGGCAAGTGCTAGATTAGCACCTACTTTGGCGGCTTCTAGTGCTATGGCTTTCCCAATACCTGAAGATGCACCAGTGATGATGATATTTTTTCCAGTTAGAGAATCCAAGGTTAGACTATTTTTTCCATTTTACACTGCAACCAACAGCAGGTACTTCAGCAAAATCAGGCTCCATACCATCAAGGGTATATTCTATTGCATCTTCTAGGTAAACTCGTGTTACCATGGAGGCATTTTCCCAATTATCGTCTATGGCTCCTTGAAATACCAATTGTCTTTTACTATTAAAAACAAATGCCTCTGGAGTTCGTGTAGCACCTAATTTCTTTGTGACTTTTTGATCTTCATCGTGAAGGTATGGAAATGGAAGCTTGAGTTCTTTCTTGAGCTTTTTCATCGTTTCAAAAGAATCTGCAGGGTACTGTGTAGCATCGTTCGGATTTACCGCTAAAATCATCAAGTTATCAGACTCGAACTTATTGTATAGCTTGATTAATCTATCCCAATACGCTCTAGCATAAGGACAGTGATTACAAGTTACTATAATCACAAGTGCTGTTCTATCTGCAAATGTGAATTTGTCATATTTGCGATTATCAGTACCTTTTAGTTCGAATTTGAATAGTGGTTTTCCTAACTCCATTTAATAGCAAAGGTAAGAGAAATCGTTCTAAGATAAATTGCAATTCATATTATTCGTCTTACGAATTATCTATAAAAAAAGACCAACCTTGATTTCAAGATTGGTCTTTGGTATTTATTATGAAGCTTGAAGTTATTCTGCTTCTTTTTTTTCCTTTACTGCCTTACCTTTTTCTTTCTTGAAAGTAAGCTCTTCTTTCTTTTTATTGAAGTCTACTTTGATAATATCTCCTTCTTTTATGTCTGATTTTAATATTTCCTCTGCAAGTGGATCTTCTAAGTACTTCTGTATAGCTCTATTCAGTGGTCTAGCTCCAAAGTCTGAATCAAAACCTTTTTCAGCAAGATAATCTTTTGCAGCTTTACTTAATTTTATTCCAAAACCTATTTGCTTGATTCGAGCAACTAGTTCTTGCAATGACAGCTCTAGAATTTTTTGAATATCCTCTTTTTCCAAAGAATTAAATACAATTACATCATCTATTCTATTCAAAAATTCTGGAGCAAAGAATCGCTTCAAAGCATTTTCAATGACACCTTTATTATTTAGGTCTGCTGCCGCTGTCTTGGCAGAAGTTCCAAATCCTACACCGCTACCAAAATCTTTTAACTGTCGGCTTCCAATATTAGAAGTCATAATAATGATTGTGTTTCTGAAATCAACTTTACGTCCTAAACTATCAGTCAAAAAGCCTTCGTCTAATACCTGAAGCAGTAAGTTAAATACGTCCGGGTGAGCTTTTTCTATCTCATCAAATAGTACTACAGAATATGGCTTACGTCTAATCTTCTCAGTAAGAAGCCCACCTTCTTCATATCCCACATATCCGGGAGGAGCTCCTACCAATCTAGTTACTGCAAACTTCTCCATGTATTCACTCATATCTATTCGCACCAAGGCATCTTTGGTGTCAAACAAATATTTAGCAAGGGATTTTGCCATTTCAGTTTTACCAACACCGGTACTACCTAAGAATATAAATGAACCAATAGGCTTATTTGGTGCTTTAAGTCCAGCTCGAGTACGTTGAATGGCTTTCGTTAGTTTTACAACTGCTTGATCTTGTCCTATTACGTTAGCTTTGAGCTCATCACCCATTTTAAGTAGGCGGTTACCTTCTTTTTGAGCTATACGCTTAGTAGGTATGCCAGTCATCATGGCAATAACATCTGCCACATCATCTTCTTCGACTTTATATCGCTGGGTTTTACTTTCTTCTTCCCACGCTTTTTTTGCAGAATCAAGGTTTTCTAGAAGAGATTTTTCCTTATCTCTTAATCTTGCTGCTTCTTCGTATTTCTGACTTTTTACAACTCGATTTTTTTCCTCTTTTATCTCTTCTATCTTCTTTTCAAGTTCTAGGATATCCTGAGGAACATGAATATTGCTCAAGTGAACACGAGCACCTACTTCATCTAGTACATCTATTGCCTTATCTGGTAAATGTCTATCAGTGATATAGCGTATGCTCATATTTACACAAGCAGCTATCGCTTCATCCGTATACGTTACACTGTGATGGTTCTCGTACTTTGGCTTGATATTGTTGAGTATCTCTAGTGTCTCTTCACTAGAAGTAGGCTCAACCATTACACTTTGAAATCTTCTTTCTAGTGCTCCATCTTTTTCAATGTATTGTCTATACTCATCCAATGTAGTAGCTCCTACACATTGGATCTCGCCTCGAGCTAGTGCAGGTTTAAACATATTGGAAGCATCTAGAGAACCGCTGGCTCCACCAGCTCCTACGATGGTATGTATCTCATCTATGAATAAGATGACATTATCCGTCTTTTCCAATTCAGTCATCACCGCTTTCATTCGCTCCTCAAACTGACCTCGGTACTTTGTGCCAGCTACTAAACTCGCTAGATCTAAAGTTACCACTCGTTTATCGAACAATACTCTTGATACCTTTCTCTGAGCAATACGAAGTGCAAGTCCTTCAGCAATCGCTGTTTTACCCACACCAGGCTCTCCAATAAGTACAGGATTATTCTTTTTTCTTCTACTTAATATCTGAGAGACACGTTCTATCTCTTTTTCCCTGCCAACGATAGGGTCCAATTTGTCAGCCTCTGCCAATTTTGTCAAATCTTTACCAAAATTGTCTAGTACAGGGGTCTTACTTTTTGACTTCGGATTTTTACTAGGTGGATCTTTTTTACCGCTTTCTTGATTATAAAAATCTTCAGGAGAGTCCGTACTCATTTCTATATTAGTATCGGTTAGTTTATCCTCCATAGCACTCTTGAAAATATCATAATCTACTCCAAATTGATTTAAAATTTGAGATGCGATATTATCTTCATCTCTTAAAATCGAAAGTAGCAAATGCTCAGTTCTTATAACATCATCCTTAAAAATTTTAGCTTCTAAGTAAGTGATTTTCAGTGCTTTTTCAGCTTGTTTAGTCAATGGGATATTTCCAATATTCGTAGATTTACTTGTAGTATCTCTGATACTATCTTCTACTGTCTTTTTCAGTCTTAGCATATCTATTCCCATAGATTTCAGATGCCTAATGGCTTTTCCATCTCCTTGGCGAATAAGACCAAGAAGTAGATGCTCTGTACCTATATAGCTATGCCCAAGACGAATTGCTTCTTCTCTGCTAAATTGTATTACCTCTTTTACTCCGGGTGAAAACTGTGCCTCCATTATTATAGTATTAACAAATATAAGACCAAACTGACGCAGGTTACGTCTGCATATAATCACATTTTGTTATCGACGTCTCATATATTCATCAGTCAAAATAGAAGGGAGTATTTTATCTGCTGTTTAAAGTTGATAACTATAATTGATATGAAGATTAGCTGTTTACAATCGTTCTCAATTCTGATTGAAATCAACTAAATTCGTGGAACATCTGCAGATGGAATAGGAGGGTGTTGATAATACTGAACTGACAGACAACTTGTTACGGATTTGAAACGTGGTTATCAACGTTTCACACACATTTTAACTGAGCTTGTTGATAAGTAGAAATCCACTAGCTGTGTGGATTATTAGCCCACAGGCTCACATATTTTTGGACCCAAGGTTTTAGATAACAAAAGTATCAGACACCTGGAATAGATTCAGAAAAAGCAGATAAACGATTTTTATAATAGATGGAGAAAAAGAGGACAGGGACTAAAAAGAATACTACATTCGGAAATATGGATTTATCTAAGTTACAGCCACAGGCACGTGACTTGGAGGAAGCTGTGTTAGGAGCATTGATGCTAGAAAAGTACGCTCCAGAAAAAGTAGCCAATTTCTTAAGACCTGAAGCATTTTATGTTGAGGCACACCAGCTCATCTATGGTGCTATCATCCATCTTTTTGGTGCAGGTAATCCAATAGATATACTCACGGTAACTGAACAACTGCGAAAATCAGGAGATTTGGAAGCTGTAGGTGGGGCATATTACGTCACTAGTTTGACAAATAAAGTAAGTAGTGCTGCTAACATAGAATATCACGCTCACATCGTGATGCAGAAGAGTATTCAGCGTCAGCTTATCACTGTTGCAGGAGAAATTGGTCAGCAAGCCTTTGAGGAAACTTCAGATGCCTTCGAACTGCTTGACGAATCTGAGAAAAAGCTATTTGAAATAAAGAATAGCAGCATGACCAAAAACTATGATGAGGTCAGTGACTTAATAGCTAAGGCGATTAAGGACATAGAAGAGTCAAAGCAAGATGGAGATGGACTTACCGGTATACCAACAGGATTTACAGAGCTTGACCGGATGACCTCAGGATGGCAGAATAGTGATTTAGTTATCTTAGCTGCTCGTCCTGGTATGGGAAAGACTGCCTTTGTACTTTCTATGGCTAGAAATGCAGCTGTACTTTCCAATAAAAGCGTAGGAATCTTCTCTCTTGAGATGAGTAGCATGCAGTTGGTGAAAAGACTTATCGCATCTGAAGCTGAACTATCATCTGAGAAAATACGTAGTGGAAAGCTAGAAGAGCACGAGTGGCAACAGCTACACACCAAGATAAGCACGATAGAAGATGCGAAACTTTTTATAGACGATACACCAGCTCTTACGGTGCTTGACCTCAAAGCAAAAGCGAGAAGACTTAAGCGTCAAAGAGGATTGGACATGGTCATCATCGATTATCTGCAGCTAATGAGAGGAGATGAGGGGTCTGGTAATACAAAAGGAAATAGAGAACAAGAGATTTCTTATATCTCGAGATCACTGAAAGGTTTAGCTAAGGAATTAGATATCCCTGTAATTGCCTTGGCACAGTTGAGTAGAGCAGTAGAACAACGACAAGATAAGCGTCCTATGCTTTCTGACCTTAGGGAATCTGGTTCTATCGAGCAAGATGCAGATTTGGTAACTTTCATTTATAGACCGGAATACTATGGAGTAACTCAGGATGAAGAAGGAAATGATAACACTGGCTTAACGGAAATTATAATCAGAAAACACAGAAATGGTTCCCCTGGAACGATCAACCTCAAGTTTATCAAACACTTCGGAAAGTTTGCAGACTGGGGCTATTCTGATTTTGGAAATGACACCTTCACAGATACCAGTGTAACTCTAGGAAGTAAAATGAATGATATGGGAGGAGAGATTACTCCTTTCACTCCTGGTGAGGATGGAATGCCGTTTTAGGGTAATTCTGTCAAAGGAACTATCATGACATAAAAAAAGCTAGCACCGAAGGTCGGTACTAGCTTTTGATAAACTTTTTTTGAATCTATTTTTATCTGGTTACAAATCTTCCATTCATTAATCCCCAGTGACCAGGATATGAACAAATAAAGTCATAATCTCCTGCAGCAGGAGTAGTAAAGGTTACGTATACCGTTTCACCCATTTGAGCTACTGGGGTATTCGCTATTACATTCTCATCATCTGGATTCACATAGTTATTCTCTTTGTATTGTAATCCTCCTTGTCCTACATCATCTGCAGTACCTTTTTGGATAACAACTAAATTATGTGGCATAGAAGCATCAGTACTCTGATTTACAAGTTCTATTGTAATTTCCTTGTTTGCAGGAACTCTTAGCGCTTTTGTATCATACTTCATCTCATTCATAGTAGCTCCCATTCCTACTATTGTGATGGTGTCGTTTTCATTAAGCGGTAATTCTGCTCGTGCAGGCATGTCATTTTTTGTTTCATTCTCAGATCCACTATCATTACTTGCTGGTCCGCAAGCAATAGCAAAAAAAGTTAGTGTAATAATTACAAGTTGTTTCATGTTGATTTATTTAAATATGTTTTTTAATTTTTTCTTGGCTTCTTCTTTTAACTTCTTTCTTTTCTCTTCGGCTTCTAGTTTCAGTTTGTCCTCTGCTTCTTTTCTTTTTGCGTCTAGCTCATCTTGAACTTTCTTCTTGGCGTCATCTATCTTTTTTTCTCCCTCTTTCTTGAGTTCATTGGCTTTATCTGTCAGTTGGTCTTTAACCTCATCTTTCTTCTCTTCGATGACTGCACTCACAGAGTCCTTCACAGCCTGAGTGAATGATTTTCTGATTTCTTTCAGATTTAGTGAAACATCTGGACTCCCAATTTTACCTATTATCAAAACATCTATTTCAAGGAATTCGTTTGGTTTAATTTCAAAATTTTTAATGTTGCTGTTCTTCAACAGTTCGTTGATCCTTTCTACCTCGTTTTCTACATATACACTAGGAACAAAGAGCTTACCTGTATAGTCTATAGTCTGATCTAATTTTGAAACTCCAGAGAGCTCTAAGTTTGCTTGATCTGCACGGATATTGAACGGCTGAGTGAATAGCTTTCCTTCTTTCAGACTAAAGTTTAGTAGCATATCCTTTAAGCGACCTTCATTGAAATGATTCGTGCCAAGTTTTTTGTCTAAGGATTTAAACACCTCATTATCATCTACAGATATATTCCTCAAGCTAAGTATTCCCGATAAATCAACCTGATCAAGTTTTGGGGACATATCTAAGGCAAGAGGAGAAGAGAATTTTAGTTTAGCAGAACTTATAGACTCTATTTTCTCTGCAAGTGGTGCAAAAGCCGTCATTACACTAAATTTATCTAGAAGTCTATGTAGCTCAATCTCAGAGTAGGTGATATCAAATCTAGCGAAAGGTACACTTGGGTCGTAGGCATATAGTCCAGAAAAATCTAATCTCCCGTCTAAAAATGTAGTTGCTAAGTCATTGATGGTAAATTTTTTATCTTCAATTTGAAAGCTTCCTGTGAAGTTGTCAAATATCAAATCATCGTATTGCAATTGATCCACTGCAGCTGAAAGTTGAAGTTTTAGATTGCCAGGAATTTCTACCAAGGTCATTTCAGCAGTACCACTCTCTTTGGATTCATTCGATGCATAGAAGTCATTTAGATTAAATCGATTAGAAGTTAGTACAGCCATTCCTTCTAGTGGTTCATCATTAAATATATAAGAGAAAAAACGATCAAATCTTCCATAAAAATCCACGTCATTATCTCCTAGTTTCCCAATGAGTTTATCTATTGTAACGCCTTGATTTCTGATTGCCAGATGGCCATTGGTTACGTCCAATGCTTTTTTCATTTCGCTAGATTTATAGTACAAGTCTTCGACTAAGAATTCTCCCGAGGCAGTGAACTTATTCACTTCAGATTTTTGGATGTCGTCTAAAGCTCCTTTGATATCTAAGTCACCGTCTATTTTACCTTTTAGCTCCAGTCCTTCTATCGGGATTAAGCTTGATAACATTTCGAGGTTTATTTCTCCGTGTGCAGAAAGGTCAATAACTGGTGAAGTGAAGATTTGACTCATTATTAATCTGCCAGAAAATGGATCATCTTTTACTTTGAAAGCAATTGTTGGAATGTCAATAATGGTGCTATTCGCCGTTCCGTCCTTGCTAAAAATATTGATGGAAACATTCATATCCTCCATTGCAAGAGGAAGGTCTGGATATTTGAAATATCCATTATCAATTTTTGCTCTAAGTGAGTAGGCAGGAAAACTTAACTCATTGTATTTGCCAATAAAGCTAGTAGTAAAGCTGCTGTTTCCTCTGGATATAATGTCCTCATATTCGGATGTATAAATTGCGGGTATCAGGGTGAGAATTTCGTTTAAATTAGAATTGCTAGCAGCAGCCTTTAGGTCGAAAAGGATGTCTTCCTCGTCTAATGTGATATCTCCATTCAAATCCGTATGAAGTCCATTTATTATCAATTCATTTGACGGGAAAGAATAAATATCATCTGTTAAGTTTAGATCTATTTGTCCCAGTTGCTGAATTTCCCAGTTATCCAGGTAAGCGATATCATCGTAGATCACCTGAACTCGCTTTGCTTTGGTTTTAGCTTCCATATTAAAACCAGCTTCAGAATAAACGCCTGTTGATGAATGGTCTATATTAGAAACAAATACTTCTGTTGGTCCTTCTAAGTAGCTAAACTTGCCGTCAATTACCCTAATGTCTTCTAGACTCAAAACAAAGCTGGAAGCGTCAGTTGTCGAACTATCTTGTTTTTCGCGAAAAATGTCCCAATTATTCAAAGTATCAGTTGCTTCTAGAGACAAAATAGGATTGTTGAGTTCTAAACTTCTGAAGATGTAGTTCTGATTTCGATAGAACTCCATTAGATCAATAGACAGATTTGTACTTTTTATTGCTAGTAACGCATCACTAGTAAAGCAAGAGTCTTCATGCCTAAGAACTAAATCATTGACCGTAATATTGAGATTTGGGAATGTCTTAAAGATGTTAATACCAATGTCATCATCGAAGTCTAACTGTCCTTTGAGTTGACCATTTGCTTCAACTTTAATGGCAGAGATGATTTTATCCTTAAACAAGTACGGGATAAAAATGAAAGAACTCACTAGCAATACAAGAATAATAGCTACTGGAAGAATGATATTTCTCATAGAAAGATGTTACAAAAGAAACAACAATTAGGGTGCCGAAAAACGTATGGATAAAAAAAGAGGATAGTCAAACTATCCTCTTTTTAAGTAAATTATTTGTTCGGCCTATTATCTAGCTATGAAAAGGATATTCATAAGACTTCGGAGCAACAAAGTTTTCTTTGATTGTTCTCATAGAAGTCCATCTCATTAAATTGATAGCAGCTCCTGCTTTATCATTTGTTCCACTTCCTCTGGCTCCACCAAAAGGTTGCTGACCAACTACTGCACCAGTAGGCTTATCATTTACATAGAAGTTACCCGCAGCATTTCTAAGCTTGTGTAAAGCAGTATTGATATCGTTTCTTTCTTTAGCAAATATTGCTCCAGTAAGAGCGTATTCAGATGTACTATCTACGAGGTCAAGTGTTTCTTCATACTTCTCATCTTCATACACGTATATCGTAAGTACAGGTCCAAATATTTCTTCACACATTGTTGTATACTTCGGATTCTCCGTCTCAATAATAGTCGGACGCACGAAGTAGCCGATACTATCATCATACTCACCACCTGCTATCACTTCTGCATCACTGGCAGCTTTAGCATCAGCGATGAAGCTGGATATTTTATCAAAGGCCTTCTTGTCTATTACAGCATTTATGAAATTGCTGAAGTCTTCTGTAGTCCCCATTCGCAAAGAGTTTGTTGTTTCCACAACTTTAGGCTTCAAAGCAGGCCACATACTTTTAGGAATATATGCTCTACTTGCAGCAGAACATTTTTGTCCTTGAAATTCGAAAGAACCTCTTACTAAAGCAGTACTTACCTGATCCACATTAGCACTAGGATGTACCATCACAAAGTCTTTTCCACCAGTTTCTCCAACTACACGCGGATAGCTTCTATAGTTCGAAATGTTGTTTCCAATAGTTTTCCAAATATGTCGGAATACACCAGTACTTCCAGTGAAGTGGATACCTGCAAAATCTCTGTGATTAAATACAACCTCTCCAGTCGTTGGACCATCTACATAAACAAGGTTGATAACACCGTCAGGTAGACCAGCTTCTTGGAATAGTTCCATAATCACTTGTGCACTATAAATTTGAGTTTCAGCTGGTTTCCATACTACCGTATTCCCCATCATAGCGGGAGCTGCACATAAGTTAGCACAAATACTGGTAAAGTTGAATGGAGTAAGTGCAAATACAAAACCTTCTAGAGGTCTATACTCAAGTTGATTCCAAACACCAGGAGAATTCTCTGGTGGTTGTTGACTGTATATTTCGCTCATATACTGCACATTAAACTTAAAGAAGTCTATCATTTCGCAGGCAGCATCAATTTCCGCTTGCATAGCGTTTTTAGATTGAGCTAGCATAGTAGCAGCATTCATCTTATCTCTAAATGGACCAGCTAAAAGATCTGCAGCTTTTAAGAAAATAGCTGCACGACTTTCCCAAGGCATATTTGCCCAGCTTTCTTTTGCAGCTAGAGCTGAATCTATTGCTTGTTTTACGTGAGAAGCATTTCCTTTATTGTATGTACCAAGATTGTGAGCAATCTCATGTGGAGGGTGCATACTAATTTTTTCATCTGTAAAAACCTCTTCACCACCAATGTACATGGGTATATCTACCTCAGTACCTTTAAGTTCTTGAAGCTTGTTTTTAAGACTTAATGTAGCCGCATCGCCTGGTGCAAAGGGTAGTACTGGCTCATTTTTAGCTGTAGGTATTTTTACTATTGAGTTCATTCTTTTAATAAGTTTTTTTCTATGTCTTTAAAAAATTTCCAATTGCCAAAACTGGGCATTGGAGCGTGTATATTTATTCTATCCTTTGATACAGGATGATCAAATTTCAATCCTAAGGCATGAAGATAAATGCTTTTGTCTGCAGTAGGTCTAGTTTGTCCGTATTTTACATCTCCTACTATTCCAGTAAAAGTCCGAGCAAGCTGTACTCTGATCTGATGAGGTCTTCCTGTTATCGGTTTTACTTTGACTAGAAAGCAGTGATTGGCAGTATTGATGTATTCGTAATGCAGTACTGCTTTTTTACTACCATCTCGCTCTTCCTCATACAGTTTTGTCTTATTCTGTTTAGGGTCTTTTTTTAGCCAGTGGGTCAAAGTACCAGCCATAGGCTGTGGTTTCCTTCTGATTAATGCAGTGTAGAATTTGTCTATTGTCCTGTTTTTGAACTGGGCATTCATTCTGGTAAGTGCTTTACTAGTTCTTGCGAATAGAACTACTCCAGTTACATTGGTGTCCAGTCTATGGATGCATCCTAAAAATACGGCTCCTGGTTTGTTATATTTCTCTTTGATGTATGCTTTTACATGAGTCTCTAAAGAGGGGAGACCGTGTTCGTTATCTTGTACTACGAGACCGGCAGGCTTATTTACTGCTATTAGGTGATTGTCTTCATAAAGTACCTCGAGCTTCATTTTAGTGAGTTCAAAGGTAAGATATAGTTGATGAGTTGACTAGTGATGCAGCAAGAGTTTAATCAACTAATACTGGCACTCAAGTAACACCTGAGTTCTGCAATAACTATTTGAATAATTTAGCTCTCCCGTAGTCCTTGCAAATAGGGCATTTTAATGGATCATGTCCTCGTGCAGGGCAATACTTTCTTCCAAAGAAAATGATTTGTAGGTGAACTAAATTCCAAGTTTCTGGGGCGAATAATGCCTTAAGGTCTTTTTCTGTTTTAACCACGTTTTTGCCTGTACTTAGTTTCCACCGAAATGCGAGTCGGTGAATATGAGTGTCTACAGGAAAAGCAGGTACTCCAAAAGCTTGACTCATTACCACACTAGCTGTTTTATGGCCTACTGCAGGCAGGGCTTCCAAAGCCTCAAAACTTTGCGGTACCTGACCATCGTGCTTCTCGATTAGAATTTGACTCAGTCCAAAGATTCCTTTGCTCTTCATTGGACTAAGCCCACATGGCCGTATTATTTCTTTTATTTCCTCTACGCTTAGCTTTACCATGTCATATGGGTTATCTGCTTTCGCAAATAGGAGAGGAGTGATTTTGTTTACCCGTTCGTCAGTACATTGTGCTGAGAGTAAAACAGCGATTAACAGAGTGTAAGGGTCCTTATGGTCGAGTGGAACAGGAACCGTAGGAAATTCAGAATTTAGAATCTCTTGAATTTTTTCTGCTCGTTCCTTTTTTGTCATAATATTTCTTCAAATAACAATCCAATATGTTTTTCAGTTGAGGAGCTTTCTACTTTGCCTTTTCTTATTTTGAATTCGTCTCCACTATCATTGGTGTATGTAAAAGCAGGTGTATGACCAAAAGTCCATTCCTTAGAGATATATTTTTCTTTAACTAATGTATTTACGGCATCTATTTGTTCGGGAGTTATTCCGCCTATTGATACTGTGTCTAGGGTGTTTTTTAATTCAACTATCAGCAACTGAAAAAAGTCAGATGTGGTACCTAGATTTTTAACCGTTCTCATATTTAGCACTGGACTTCTTACCGAGTCTACTGCATGGGTTTTTATGTTTAAACTAGTCTTAGGTCGGATACTGCCATTCAGTCTTATCAGGTCACTATCGTATAGCAAAGTACCATGATGTAAAATTCTACCCAACTTACTATTCACGTGTTCAGCATTTCCACTTACCTTATGATCATTTACGAATATGTCATTTCTAGGAGAGATTTGATTTTCGATCCCTAAACAATTAAGGGCTTTGCTTATTGGCTCTATGTGCTCTCTAAAATTTACAAAGTCTTCTTCTTTATTTCTGATAAAGGAAAAATTAATATTTCCTACATCATGAAACACCGTTCCACCTCCACTTAATCGACGAGCAAGCTTCCTATCATTTATTCCATCTCCTATCTGATTCAAATCAACTTCTCGCCACGGATTTTGATGTTTTCCTATAACTACTGCATCTTGGTTTATGTAAAAAAGAAGAATGTCTTCTTTGTTTTGAGTTACTAAATACTCTTCTAGAGCTAAATTAGAAAAGATATTTTGAGAATCTGAGATATAGATTTTAACTTCTTTCAAAATTTAATACAAAGAAATTCAATTAGTTAAGAATATTTATTAAAATAATATTCAAGAAACAGTGACCGAAAGCGTTACTGCCGTCTTATAAGTGGGGGTTAATAAAGGATCGTTCATATAGAATAGATCGCCTGCCCTTCGAAAATCTTTTTGAAGGGCAGGAATTTTAGTAAAATTACGAGAAGTAATTTATAGTTTCATAACGAAGCCGAGCTGGGGAGCTCGGCTTTTTTTTATTAATTCTTTTTCTACCTTCACACCGTGGATGATTTGAGTACATACCTTAGAAACTACTTTAGTGTATCAGATCAGGATCTAGAAATTATTGCCAAACTTTTTTACAAGGAATCATTGGCAAAAGGAGAGTACTTCTGTAAAGTTAACGGACAATGTGATAGGCTTAGTTTTGTGGTAAAGGGTTATCTTAGAGTATCTAAAGAAAGTCAAGAAAAAGTTACCACTCAATGGATTAGTTCACCTGGGTATTTTATCACAGATCTGGGCTCTTTAGTATTTGGTAATCTAAGTAGATGGGATATTCAAGCGGTGTCTGACGTGTCATTATATACAATTACCAAAAAAGACTATAACTCCATTAGCAAACTTGTTCGGTCATGGCCTATTTTAGAAAAAAGATTCTTAACTGCTTGCTTTATGACTCTTGAGGACCGTGTTTTTAATCTATTGTCATTATCTGCAAGTCAGCGTTTTGAAAGATTGATGGAGGTTGCACCCGGTATTTTCAATGAAGTTCCTTTACATTATCTGTCATCGATGATGGGGACGAGTCCTTAGACACTAAGGAGGTTGAGGGCTAAATCCATTTCTTGATTTATATCAAGAGGGAGGCATATAGTACACCCGACCTTTGTATTCAAATAATACAAAATGAAAAAACATATTAAAACTCAGATTGATATCGATGCTTCTCCATCTAGGATTTGGAACATTCTAATGGATTTCAAAGATTATTCTAGTTGGAATCCTCTGATTTTGAGAATAACAGGAAATCCGAAGGTAGGAGAACAACTAGCGATTCATATTCAAGGAATGAAGTTTAAACCAATAGTCCTTAAAGCAGATGCTGGAAAGCACTTTAAATGGAAGGGTAAACTGTTCACTAAAGGAATATTTGATGGAGAACACTCCTTTCAGCTAGTTAAGAATGAAAATGGTACTAAACTTTTATTCATAGCGAAGACTTCTCAGGAATCTTAGTAGGATTAATTAGTAATAAGTTAGATAAAGAAACAATACCTGGATTTAATGCAATGAATGAGGCATTGAAGAGGAGGGCAGAGGGGAACTAGTTTTCCCGACCTGCCAGCATCGTAACAATTTCCTTGAGGTAAGATTTATCACCAGAAGTTTTCAGGTGTTGAATTAAAGTCAAAGATTCATTGGTATATGATTGAGCTAGAGTCAAGGTCCTGTTCCTTGCCTCAGTCTTATCCATGTATTCTTTAACTACAGATATGGTATATGCTTCATTTTCACCATAAGATTCTAGAAGTCCTTTTCGCTGTTGTACGTCTAACACTGCCCACATTTCATTCCAGAGATAAGTCTTCTTTTTTTCCAGTATATCTCCACCTATACGTTTTCCAACCTTTGCAGTGGCACCAAAACTATCCAAATAGTCGTCCATTAGCTGAAATCCCATCCCTACTGAAATCCCTAGTTCGTAAAGTTGCTCGCCATCTTCGTCTGAAGCACCAGCTAATATTGCCCCAGCTTGTAGACTAAAGCCTAGTAAAACCGCTGTTTTTTGACGAATCATTTCGAGATAATCAGCATTACTAACTTCTTCATGTTGCTCAAACTGCATGTCGTTCATTTGTCCCTCACACAGCTCTCTTGCCATTTTATTGAATATTTTTAATATCGATACGTTTCCAATTTCCGCAAGTTTCTCGTAGACCTCTATTTGAAGAAGATCTCCAGATAAGATTGCGGTTGGTTCATCCCATTTTATATGAACAGTCTCTTGTCCTCTTCGCAGGGGAGAGTTGTCCATAATATCATCGTGTAGCAGAGTGAAATTATGAAACATTTCTACAGCTTGTGCCAAAAGTGTCACCTCAGGGCTATATACATCTTCATATAGTTTATATGCAGCATAAACCATAGCAGGACGAATACGTTTACCGCCAAGGCCTAGGATGTAACTTATTGGGTCATACACAGCTCGAGGAGAACCAGGCTGCTTAATAGCGTCAGTTATTGCGGGCTCTAAGTCAGAGAGCAGTTGTTTTAGGTATTTCAAGACTGTAAAATTAACTTTATGCTTAGTTTTTGAAACAAAGATGGGCTAATTGTGGTTCTCATTTATCTTCTATTTTAGAATATGGATTGGGATATATTGAGAAATAAAAAATCATCACTTCACAAAAAGAAGGCTTCCAAAGACATCAGAATTAATGTAGCCTTCATCATTGTTTTGTCCATGTGACTCTTTAGAGCCCATAAAGTTTTCTCTAGAATTGTTTCCATCATTATCACCATAAGCTATGGAAAAACCGATTAATTTTAGCCTACTAATTGTTACTGGTAAATTATCTTGAGAACTTTGGTCAAAAGTATTGTTGTATAGACTTATCGCCATTTCCCATAGGTACTGACTACCTGATGAGCTACGCTTCACTTGTATATGATCATCTAAAAAAATAGTCTGTTTAGTTATTCCTTTATCTATAGCATGTCCTTCTGTATAAACGTGGTAAGCAAAAGCTTGATGGTTAAACTTGTGTAAACCACCTGATTTATCTTCATCGATAAATACTTCTACATAGTCTCCTTTCCAATAATTCTCAATTCCGCTGCTTAATGTCGGGCTTATTGAATCATCTATTATAGACACAAGGATATAAAGATGTTGGCTGTCCCAGGCCAATTTAAATTTACCGTAGTAATCCATAGAATCAACATCAGGTCCCATCCAAGCATAATTCAAATCATTCCAGTCCATATTAGACCATGTTTCATCGTCGCATAGACCATCTATTATTACTGGGGTACTGGTATGCATTGCTTGAAAATCCCCATTCACTCTCTTATTATTAGTTTTAGATTTATAATTACATACAACGTTGGAAGCGTTATTCTTATTGATCAGAGACGAATTAGAATTCTGCATTTCGCAAGAAAAAGTGACTGCGATAGCAAAAAAGATAGAAATTCGATTTAGGTCTATCATTCGATATTGCTCATTAATCTACAAATGCGAAATCAATATTTCTCTTAGCTAAATCGGTGTTTTTTACCCTGATTCTTACCTGCTGTCCCATACTATAAGTTTTTCCTGTACGCTGACCTTTAACTTTTTTCTTTTCCGGTAAATAGATATAGTGGTCCCCTTTCAAATCTCGAAGTCGGACCATTCCTTCACATTTATTCTCGATTATCTCTACAAATATTCCCCAATCAGTAACACCACTTATTATTCCATCAAATTCTTCACCTTTAAAATTAGCCATGTACTCTACTTGCTTATACTTGATACTGGCACGTTCAGCACTGGTAGCCTTTTGTTCTTGCTTACTACTATGACTAGCCATTTTTTCAACCGTTCCATAATCAAAGGATTTTGTCTTTTTTAGGTAGTCGTGCAGCATACGATGTGTGATCAGGTCAGGATATCTTCTGATAGGCGAGGTAAAATGAGCATAGTAATCAAATGCTAGCCCAAAATGACCTATTTTCTTACTTGTATAGTATGCTTTTTCCATACTTCTTATTGCTAGTGGTTGTAGTATATCTCCCTCCAGAGTACCATCTACTTTGGCCACCATTTCGTTAATAGATTTACTGTAAGCTTTATAGTTTGAAGTATCTATCTTAAAACCAAATTCAGCTGCGGTTTCAGCGAATTCTGTGATTTTTTCTTCACTTGGTTCTTCATGCACTCGATAGGGAAGAGGCATTTTATCGTTTTTGGTATAAAGGTGCATAGCGACATACTTGTTAGCAAGCAACATATATTCCTCTATCATTTTGTGAGCATCTTTTCTGACTTTTGGAATTACAGAATTAGGAGCTCCCTTAGCATCGAGTATGAATCTAAATTCAGTAGTTTCAAAATTGATTGCACCATTTTTATATCTAGCATTTCTCAGCTTCAAAGCGATGCTGTTCATTACTTCTAATTCATCAGCATACTTGCCATTTTTAGATTCTATTACTTTTTGAGCATCTTCATATGCAAATCTGTGGTCAGAGAAAATAACAGTTTTTGCAAATCGATATTTTTTCACATTTCCATTTGCATCTAGTTCAAATATGGCGGAGAAGGTTAGGGACTCTTCGTGAGGTCTAAGTGAGCATAGTTCATTACTTAGCCTTTCCGGCAACATTGGAATAGTACGGTCTACGAGATAAACAGAAGTAGCTCTTAGCACAGCTTCTTGGTCTATAGTATCAGTGGGTGTTACATAGTGAGAAACGTCAGCTATATGTACTCCAATTTCATAGTTTCCATTGTCTAGTTTTTGAAAACTCAAAGCATCGTCAAAGTCTTTTGCATCTGCTGGATCTATCGTAAAAGTAGTGATGTTTCTAAAATCTTCCCGCTTTGATATTTCCTGATCACTGATTTTTTTCGGTAGTTTTTCAGCTGCATTTTCTGTACTGTCTTCAAATTTTGTGCTAAATCCAAACTCCGCAACAATAGCGTGCATTTCCGCTGTGTTTTCTCCAGATCTTCCTAAAATATCGACAACTGAAGCATAAGGGTTTTTTGCTTTTGCAGGCCAATCACGATATTTTATTACAACCTTGTCTCCATCTGTTGCACCATTTATCCTTTCTTTAGGAACATAAAAATCAGTATGAATTTTATTACTATCAGGCAAAACAAAATAGGCGTTACCTCCTTTAGAAATAGTACCTACAAATGTCTCTCTAGCTCGAGCTATAACTCTTGTAACTACAGCCTTTGGTTTAGTTTTTCCTCTTTGGTAAATAAGTCTGACACTGACTTCATCCCCATCAAAAGCGTCTAAAGTATCACCTGCCTTTATCTTAATATCATCTTCTAAGTCTTCAACCATAAGGTATGCATCTCCTCTAGATGAAAAGTCCAAAGTGCCTTGTACTTCATCCGAAGCCTTACGTTCCAGCATATACTTTCCGCGGTCGGATTTGATGATTTTATTATCCCCAACAAGTAGTTCCAAAACGTAAGAAACTTGCTTGAATGATAGTTGAGGAACTTTTGCTCCAATCTGTTTATAGTTTAAAGGTTTATTAGCGTTGTCCACCAATACCTTGAGTACCTCCTTATAATCATTAGATTTTCGGGTACGTTTATTTTTCTTTTTCAATGTAGTATTATTTTATGCTGTGTTCCATAAGACTTCGGGTGTAATCCGAAGAAGGATTTTCAATTAGTTGCCTAGTCCCTCCGGACTCCACTATTTTTCCTTCCTTTAGAACAACAATTCGGTTGCAGAAATAGCTTACTACATTCATATCATGAGATATTAAAATATAAGTTAGCCCTTTCTTTTGTTTTAGTTCGTTGAGTAGATTTAGCACTTTGGCTTGCACGCTTACATCTAATGCACTTACTGCCTCGTCTAATACGATGATTTTAGGATTCTTGGCTAGAGCTTTAGCAATGCAAATACGTTGTCTCTGACCACCTGAAAATTCGTGAGGGTATTTATTGAAATCAAGCTCTGACAACCCAACTTCCTTTAGCAAAGATACTGCTTTATTCTTAACGCTTTTTTTTGACCCCTTGGCATCTAGAGTATTTAGTACTTCTACTATAGCATTACCAACACGATGTTTTGGATTTAAAGATGAGAATGGATCTTGAAAGACCAATTGAATAGTTTCACCTAAGTGTTGATGTTCGTTGATACTTTTATCTTCAATTTTAACTTGGCCTGAAGTAGCCTTCCATATGTTTAGAATAATCTTCGCTATAGTACTTTTTCCACTACCACTTTCTCCTATTATTCCTAGTATTTCGCCCTCATTTACCTCTATATCAATACTATGTAGAACTTTAGTCTCTAAAGATTTAAATAGTTTTTTTTGAAAATGAGATTTGTTGACTTTATCCAATCCTACCACAATCTGATCTGTAACTTTAGAAGTTTCCAGTTGTTTTTCTTTTGGTTCAGTGAAAGTGAAACCATCCTGATTAACCGAAAGTATATCACTAATCTCTGATAACTGCTTTCCTTTTTTAGCATATGTAGCTCTACTCTCAAACAGTGCTTTAGTATATGGATGTTTTGGATTATTCATCAGTAGTTTTGTAGTATTTGTCTCTACAATTTCGCCGTGATACATTACAGCAATCTGATCTGCAAATCCTTCAAGTGATAGAATGTCATGAGTGATGAACAGTATGCTCATCTTATCTTGTCTACATATTTTTTTCAGTAGATCTAAGATTTCTGTTTGGACTGCTATATCTAATGCAGTAGTAGGCTCATCGGCTATTAGTAGTTTGGGTTTATTGGCCAATGACATTGCAATCATTACACGCTGTCGTTGTCCGCCGCTTAGTTCGTGAGGATAGCTCTCTGCTATTCTTTCATCTTCATACAGCTCAACTTTGTGCAATAATTCCTTTAGATATTCATTAGACTTGTTATCAGCTATTTCTAATATCTGTTTTCCGCAATTAATCAAAGGGTTCAAAGCGGTCATGGGTTCTTGGAAAATATAAGAAATCCCTTGTTGTCGGATAGTATCTAGCTCGTCTATGGTTATTTGAAGTAAATCTATGGATTTTTCATTGTGCGTAAAAAAAACATTGCCAGATAGTTTCGCGTCGTTTATGAGTCGTGTTAAAGATTGACTAGTGACAGATTTGCCGCTACCACTTTCTCCTATGAGACCAAATATTTCACCCTGGTTTATAGAAAATCCGATAGATTTAACTGCTTCAAAGTAGTTTTTCTTATCTATTTGAAATTTTACTGAGAAACTATGAACGTCTAATACTTTCAATCCCTTTACCTTAATCTATCCATAGATCGAACTAACTGTTCGTCACGTCTTATACCTTTAGCACCAAAATAATTGAGTAACAATAAACCCATCGGAATTAATGCATAAAAGGTAAACGTAGATTGAATAGAATCACCTTTAAAATAATCTACATTGATGCTATACATATACATCATGACCACTAAACCAAGTATGAATAAATAATTAAAAGAAGCTAAAAGCAATTGCAATTTGCGATTACGATAAAGGAAAATTATTATAAAACTCAGAGCACCTACCGCTCCCGAAAATGAAACGGTCCAGATATTGTTTTCTACAGAACTACCGTCGGAAGCTATGAGTCTGGTCTCATCGTATTCTACTTCACACCTTTCTTGTGTTACTGTATTTTCGGTAGTGTAAAATACCGTATTACTGGACATAAGCATCAAACAAACGGTGGTCACAGCAAGAAAAAATAAAGTTTGTGGTCTTTGAATCATTTGCCAGCAAATTTAAACATAAACAGTGGTTTGATGTTTTACCTTTGATTAACTCAAGATTAAATTTAGATTGTATCAAGAACTATTGTATGAAGACTAAGGTTGCAATTCTAGGAGCTGGTATAGGTGGACTAGGTGCGGCGGTTCGACTAGCAGCGGCTGGTTTTTCTGTGACAGTCTATGAGCAACATAATACGTTTGGAGGAAAAATGGGTGAATGGTCAAAAGATGGTTACCGCTGGGATACTGGGCCGAGCTTGTTCACAATGCCACACTATGTAGATGAGTTACTCCAGATTGACAACATTGAAAATATTGATTTTTCATATCGAAAACTGGAGACAGTATGTAATTATTTTTGGGATGATGGAGTTAGGTTGACCGCCAGTGCAGACAAAGAAATCTTAGCTAAGCAGTTTGAAGAGCAGCTAGGAGAGTCTAAAGAAACGATTCAACAGTTTTTATCTGATAGCGAACAGAAATATGAAATCACTAACCCTGTATTTCTTCAACAATCCTTGCATAAACTCAAAACGTATTTTAGCTGGAGAACAGTAAAAAGCTTTTTAAGACTTCCTAGAGTACAAGTTTTTAAAACTATGGGAGAGGTTAACAACTCATGGTTCAATAACGACAAGACTAAACAGTTTTTTAACAGATATGCAACTTATAATGGGAGTGACCCTTATCAAGCACCTGCTACTTTAAATGTTATTCCACACTACGAGTATGGTTTTGGAGCTTATTTTCCGGAGGGGGGAATACGTAATATTGCCAAATCGGTATATAACAAAGCTATGCAGCTTGGAGTAGAATTTCACTTTAATGCCTCAGTAGAATCTGTCGAAAAGAGAAAAAAGGGTTATCTAATCAATTCAAGTGCTGAGTTTGATATTGTATTGTCCAATATAGATATTGCGACTGCATCAAAAGGTCCATTAAAGTCCTTGTTAGGTTCGCGTGGTCAGAATTATGAGCCAAGCAGTAGTGCTTTAATTTTTTATTGGGGTATAAATAGAAGCTTTTCAGAATTGGATACGCATAATATTCTTTTTAGCAAAAACTATGAGAACGAGTTTAGTGATATTTTCAACAATAAAGTAATTCATGAAGACCCTACGGTATATGTACACATTAGTAGTAAGTGTGAATCAAATGATGCACCAGATGGTTGTGAGAATTGGTTTGTAATGGTCAATGCACCACATGATAATAATCAAGACTGGAATGCCATGATTGATAAGGCTAAGAGTAATATTTTAGAGAAATTATCACATAACCTAGGTACAGATATCGCAAAACACATCGTCGTAGAAAATAAACTAACGCCAAGAATGATTCAAACCAAAACAGGTAGTAACGGAGGAGCATTGTACGGTAGTTCTAGTAATAATAGGATGTCTGCTTTTTTAAGACAACCAAATTTTAGTACAAAACATAAAGGTCTTTACTTTTGTGGGGGAAGTGTACATCCCGGCGGGGGAATACCACTGAGTCTTCTTTCTGCTAAGATAGCTACAGATATAATAAAGGATGATTATAAAGTTCATTAAAAAGTACTTTTTATGGTTGCTTGTTGTACCTCATTTGAGCGGTGTAATAGGAATGATATTTCCAGCAAGCAGAGCATTCTTTATGAGTCTAACTCCTGTAATGTTAGTGTTTACTTTTATAGTTGTTTTTATAGAAGAATTAGAATGGACGAGGACTAATATTGGTGCTATTGTATTAATTTTTCTAGGAGGTTATTTTGCTGAGTTTTTTGGTACAAACTACGGTGTATTGTTTGGTGAGTATACTTACGGTACAGTATTAGGACCAAAGATTTTTGGAGTTCCTGTAACCATTGCCTTAAATTGGGCTATGTTATGTATTGCCACAAGAAGCCTCGTAAACCGATATTCAAATTGTAGCTTTATTGCCTCTGTTTTGGCAGCTTTGATTATAACGGCTTACGATTTTATACTTGAACCTGTAGCTATCAAATTTGATTGGTGGTGGTGGGAAAATGTCTCTGTTCCAGCTTTCAATTATTTCTGTTGGTTTGGCTTCACTTTGTTATTTCAACTATTTTTCAGAAACGTACCACAGAAAACCGGGAGTAGTTTTTATATACTCCTTGTCCATATACTATTTTATGTGATACTTCTATTGATTTGACTGGTGTAATCCACTAGTTCCAGAGATAGTATCTGACTACAAAATGTAATTATCTTTGTCATTAAATGAAAAGAGCTTTTGTAGTCGACGCAGCCAGAACTGCTGTAGGTAAATTTGGAGGCAGTTTAGCTTCTGTTAGACCTGATGATTTGGCATCTGATGTGCTTAGAGCACTTGTGGCAAGAAATCCCAGCATAGATATAAATGAGATTGAAGACGTAGTACTAGGTGCTGCAAACCAGGCTGGTGAGGATAATAGAAATGTGGCTCGAATGAGTTCCCTAATGGCAGGTTTGCCAGTCACAGTTCCTGGTCTGACGATTAACAGACTTTGTGCAAGCAGTTTACAGGCAATAGCAGATGTATCTAAGAACATAGCCGTAGGGTACGGGGATATATTTATTGCGGGAGGAGTCGAAAGTATGACTCGAGCTCCTTTTGTGATGCCGAAAGCTGAGTCTGCTTATAGTAGAAATAATAAAGTGTATGATACATCTATAGGTTGGAGATTTATTAATCCTAAGTTATCAGAAATGTACTTTCCATATCCGATGGGAAACACGGCAGAAAATGTGGTAGAGAAATACGGAATATCGAGAGAGGAGCAGGACATATTTGCTCATACTACTCAGGAAAAATATGTTGCTGCGGAAAAAGCTGGTAAGTTTAAAGATGAGATTGTACCGATAAGTGTACCTCGTAGAAAACAAGAGGATTTGGTTTTTGATACAGACGAACACCCGAGGCTAAGTAGTATAGAGAAGCTTTCAAGTTTGAGACCTGCGTTTAAAGAAGGTGGCACAGTGACTGCAGGAAACTCTTCAGGAGTGAATGATGGAGCTGCCGCATCGCTTATAGTTTCTGAGGAAGCATTAAAAAGATATAATTTAGAACCAATAGCTGAAGTAATTTCTAGTGCAGCTGCAGGTGTGCATCCAGATATAATGGGTGTAGGTCCTGTGCCAGCCACTCAAAAAGCTATAAAGAGAGCAGGAATAAAAGTCTCTGATCTAGACTTAATAGAATTGAATGAGGCATTTGCTGCACAAGCTATTGCTTGTATAAGAGACCTTAATTTGAACCCTGATTTAATAAATGTAAATGGTGGATCCATAGCAATAGGTCACCCGTTAGGTGCATCTGGTGCTCGAATTACTAGCACATTACTTCACGAGTTGAAACGTAGACCAACAGCAAAATACGCATTGGCAACTATGTGCATAGGAGTGGGTCAGGGGGTAGCTGTCGTTTTTAAGAAGTGTTAAAACGCTAAACATTTCTAGTCTCTATACATTTTCAAATGAATCATTATATCAATGTTTGAAGAATGGTATGGCAGTATCGAGCAAACAATAACCAAAATATTCTTGTATAAAAAAAGGCGACCATTTGGTCGCCTTTTTTTGTATCTTAAAAGTTGATGCGTTTAGTATTCCCAAAGATCGTGCTCTAGGATAAACAGATCATTTTTAATTCTGTCGCTTTCTAATAAGGCTTCAACACCATCATCTTGGAATTCTTCTTTTTGAGCGATATCTAAATCGTACATATTACTTTCTTTCACGATGTAGCTACTAAATTGTCTCATTTGGAACCATTGGTCGAAGCTAATACGAGCGGCATCATTTCTTGTATTAAATACCTCTTCCTGAGAAAGTTTGTCTCTTAAATCCTCCATTTTAAGGTAATAAAGAGGAGTTTCACTAAGTTCTAATCCAGATTCAGTAATAGGTCTCCAAAGTGGTGCTATTGCTATAATTCTAGCTCTAAAGTCTGAATAGTTATAATCAAAAATCCAATCCTCAATGATTCTATATTTGGCAATCTTCGATGGTTCATAAACTTCCTTTACTTCTTTAGGAATCAAATCATAAGGGTCATTTGGATTGTCAGGATTAGGAATCATTACTGTGGTCTCAAGACTCGTTGCCTTTACAATATCTTCAGGAGTGATTATTGAAGTAAGTGAATCATTTAGATAAGCAGTAACTTCTCCGTTCATAGCCGCGTTCCAAACTATAAGATAGAATGGGTTACGTGGCCAATGCATAATTTTGTTCTGCTTCTCTCGTGCATCGATTACTCGATGAATTCGCTTGCTCCACTTCACATTTGCTTCACGGATATAGCGATACGGAACTGCTTTACGTTCTTTGACAGCAGTGTGAGGATAGGTGTAATCCTCAAACTTACTAATCTGTGCTTGAGCTGCTGTAGCAGCGAAAAGCAAACACATACATATTACAAGTGCTTTTTTCATATCTGTATATCTACTTCGCAAAAATAACGAATATTTATTCAAAAAATTATCTAATAGTAATTATGATCGGGCTCAAATTAGCTTTGAAACCATATTTTGCTTCAGTAGCACGTATACCTTCGATTAGAATTCTATCACCAGCTTTAGCGGATTTTATCATTCCTTTCATTTTGGAAGTTAATACTCCACTGTTACTTGATGCCATAACTGGAGGTCTACGTTTATATGCCATAATCATCTTAAAGCTGTTAACACGATAGTTAAGGTTATATGCAAAACCTGCACCCATCGACGCTATAATTGTTGATTGTGCACCCACAGAAGCTTTACCTTTAGGTAAACCATCGTTAGGAATACCTCCAAGTTGTGCAGTAGGTTGTGGTAAACTTCTTACTCTAAACTTTTCTGAACCAACAACTTTCGATCTACCGTCTCTGGTAATAGATGCGGTTATAGTTACTTCACGACTAGTTTTACTAGGCACTTTAGCATTATACTTACCACCTCCAAGAGATTTTAAGTTTAAACCAGGAGCTGACACCTTAACATCACTAGCAGCAAAACCTGGTACAGAAATTGACATTGGATTATCAATTCCTTTATAAAGTAGGTTCATCTCTGTTGCGGCAATGGTTGCAGCAGGTTTAAATACTGTGAACTCATCAGCGAATGGGAACTCTTGTAAACCATCAGGACCATTTACTACTATTTTACCAGAAAAAGTTTTAATACCAACTCCACTTGCTCCTTGAGTATATTTACCAACGCCACCTTCGATATCGATTTTAGTTTCTCCAACATATATATCTGGAGCACCCTTTGAGTTCGAAGCAACTAATAAAATATCTGCTTCGTAGTTCTCTCCAGCCATTACGTAGTTTGATTTAGCAAGGACTTTTGCTTCCAGCTTATCAAATTTATAATCCGTAGCGTCTACTCTAGAAGCCAGTTTTTCTAAAACATCTGATTCAAGAGTTTTGGCATCATTTTTTATTCTAGAGAATATTGCCATAAGACCTGCGGCAGGTACGTGAACCAAGTTTTGACTTACCCAAGTTTCATTACCTTCTTCTGAATCGTTTGCCCAAAGCTGAGCAGAAGCTTCGGCTTCTTTGTATACATCCATAGTAGTAATATTAAAATTAGTATCCTTTGGATCAGGTTTTAATATTGCTAATAATTTTTCACGTGTTTCATTGATTTTAGCCTGCAATTCAACGCCCATGTTTTGATTCTCAGGACCAAAGTAATTTGCGTGTTTTTCCATTTGGTCAGCTGCTATTAGCTCACCTTCTTCATTTCTAGCTTCTTCACCTCCATATAATCCTTCGATAGTGCCAGTCAATTCATTCATGTAGCTAATAAAACTATTAGATACTTTTTGAGCTTCTTTTGCACGATCCATATACGGACGAGTCTTAGCAGCTTTTTCTTCCATTGACTTTTCAAGTGCCTTCATGGTAGCACTGTTTTTTGCGTCAATGTTTTCAGCTGCTCTGTTGAAACTCATTTCAAACAAGTGAAAAGATTTCAGTATTTCTTTTGATACGTTTAGTGCAAGAAGTGCCATGAGTACTAGGTACATCATGTTAATCATCTTCTGCCGCGGGGACATTTTTCCTCCTGCCATAATTTTCTATATAATTAAGTTATTTATTTAAAAATTATGGTTATGAGTTTGGACGCATAGCGTTCAACATACCTCCATAAACTTTATTTAAGTTCTGGATGTTTTGGTCGAAGCTTACTAAGCTATCATTTAGAGTAGCGTTGATGTTTGCAACTTTTGTTGTTGTCTCCTTAAAAGACTCAGTAGTCTCTGATAAGCTGTCTAGAGCGTTTACTGCACGATCATATGAGGTATTCATCCCAATTAGTTGCTCATTCGCTTTATGAATATTCTCCGCATATTCTTTAGTTCCTACTGTTGCTCCAGATAAATCAGCCATTGAGCTAACATTTGTTGAAAGTGACTTTAGTCCTGAACCAAGTCCTTCAATAAGTTCTGGACCTATTTTAGCCTCTTCAAGCATCTTGTCTAGTTGTTGTGAAACGGCATCACCATTTCCACCTATATTCTTTGGCTTAGCATCGCCTTCCATGCCTGCTAGTTCTGGGTACACTAAACTCCAATCCCATTCTTCGTGTATTGGTTCAAATGCAGATATGAAGAAGATGATTGCTTCTACACCCATACCTATAATCAGCATGATATCAGCTCCAGGATAGTGTTGTATTTTAAATAGTGCTCCAAGTATTACGATTGCTGCACCAATACCATAGGCTTTGGCCATTACATTTTTTCCTGTTTTAGATTCAAAGAAACTCGCCATAATTTTTAGTTGTTTAAATGTTTTTAAATAAAGTTAAAGTTGTTGTAAAATAATTTTGTCAAATATATAAACGATATTGACATTATATTAGTATGGGCATATAAAAATATATGCCCATAGTGTTTATATTTTCAAGAAATTGTAGTCGGACAGATTATCTGCGATCGTTTGCAGATCTACCTATATATGATTGAACACATCTGAAACCTACAAAAGACTTAGAGGTATCTTGGTATTCGTATGATCTTGAACCATTTTGTATAAAATAAGCAACGTCTTTCCAGCTTCCTCCTCGAGTTACTTTTCTCTTTAATGTTAGAGGGCCATTGTCATCTGCGTCAACTTGGAAATCTGCGTTCATATCGTGTGTGAACTGCATACTAGATTCGTCATAAGCGGATATAGTCCATTCAGCAACATTACCTGACATATTATACAAACCATAATCATTTGGGAAGTAAGAATCGCCTCTAACTGGGTATTGACCTCCATCAGAATTGTAATTTCCTCTATTCGGTTTAAAGTTTGCTAAAAGGCATCCTTTACTGTTTCTAGTGTAAGGACCACCCCAAGGATACATGTTATTATCTCTTCCACCTCTAGCTGCGTACTCCCATTCAAACTCAGTAGGCAGTCTCCAATACTCAGTGATTGGCATATCCTGAGATCTCCAATATCTGTTTAGCCACCTTGTTCTCCAATTACAAAATGCGTTTGCTTGGTGCCAATTAATACCAACTACAGGATAGTCATCATACTTTGGATGATTGTAGTATTGACGAGCCATTGGCTCATTGTAGCTATATGTAAAGTCTCGAGCCCATACTAGAGTATCAGGATAGATGTTGGTCTTCTTTTTTACTAAGAAATCCGCTCTATTTGAATTTAAGTAATCACTTCGTGCAGCACTTTTAAAGTCGATGTAGGTGTATTCGTAATCTAATTTTCTGATATCCCATTGTTTACGGTGCTCATATCTTTCACGTCCTCTGTAGAAATATCGATCTCCATATTCATCATAAAACGCTTGACGATCGACGTCCTCATCGTAGTCCAAAATTTCATAATCGTCGTGCTCGTCTTCCACCTCGATCGTCATTTCCATATTTAGACGTGCGATGCTATCTTTTACATATTCTACAAATTGGCGATACTCATTATTTGTGATTTCAGTATCGTCCATCCACATTGCGACGATAGAGATCTGCTTATTAGGAGCTATGTATGTGTGAAATATATCTTCATCACTTTGGCCAGACATAAAAGTACCAGTTGGAATATATACTGTCCCAAAAGGCTGTGGGTGAAACCAAGGTCTTCTCCCTTGTACACCAATTAACTCTCCATTATCCCCCATTCCACATCCGAAGAGCGAGAAAACTGTGATTAAAACTAAAGCTTTTGCAATGTTTTTCATAAAATTCGTACTCGTTTTAAAAGTTTGACAAATTAACACCGAAATGTTGATAAAAGCAATTCTTTTTATTTAACTGCTTCATCTATAACGACTTCGTGCAAGTTGTAGTATATCTTCTTCTTTTTTTTTGTTAATAATTATAAAAACCTAACACTCTCTCTTATTATTTCAGTAGAAGGAGTGGTGCTAAAAGGAATGCAGTATTTAACTATAATCTCGTGTGTTCCATTACTTACTAATTGAACATTAGATAGTGTTACATCGTAAGAATATCCAGCTTCAAAGGCTCCTTTCTGATAACCTAATAATACCGATAGAGCGTCTGTATTGCCCCATTGTCTGTAAGCTAATCCTCCTCTAAATGTTTGTGCAAATAATGCAGTAACATTCAAATCTACCTGAGGAACATAAGCCTTAGCTAATAGTCCATACTTCATCAATATAGCTGGTTCTAAAGTAAAGGATGCCATTTCATAATCTGCACCGAGTACAGTGTAGTAATGCGGAACATAATCTCTCGTTAAAGCTTCTTGAGTGCCCGCTTGAGTTGTAACATTCACAGCATACTGTGCTTGATTGATATTCGTCATTGAAAATCCGGCATAAAAATCTTTAAAATCTTGTCCAAGTCTTTGCTTCCTGTACATAATACCAAAATTCATATCCGCTTTCATTTCATTTCCACCTGAAGCAGGAATGTTAGGATCCAGAGGATCGCGAGCTATATATTGAGGCTGATCCCAACCCCATTGAGTTCCACCTATTCCCAAACCTGCACTTATTTCATGCTCGCCTCCTTGAAACTGCTTTCTATAGTTGGCATTGAACATAATAGCAGTAGAAGCTTGAAAACCAAGTTCGTCCTGTATGATTGTAAGACCAATTCCAGCGAATTGTGTTTCCGCTTTATCTAAACGCAAAACGGTACCAACATTTAGGTTATATGTTACGGGAGCAACGTCTTCAACTAGTCCATCTGCAGAAACTTCAGTACCTCTGACTTGAGTGGCGTCATCAAAATCTCTCCATTGGTGGTGAGTTAGTCCACTAAGACAAATCTCTCCATATTTATGACCGGCAGCAGCAGGGTTATAAGCTTCCATAACATCTGTAAAGTGCGTGTAATATGGGTCTTGCTGTGCGTAACCGTAAAATGTAGAAAAGAGAGTTATTAGTGTCAGAAGTTTTTTCATAAACCTATGGTTTGTTGGTATTTATAATGGTGGTAAAGTACAATGTTAACGATTTTTTACAACAATAATGTATGCGAATTAATAAAATTTACGGACTATTTGATCTTATTGTGAACGTCAGTTATTATGCTGCTAAATCTTTCTTTAGCTTCCAAAAGAATATTATCTGCTTTCTCATTTAGTCCAGCAGCAAAGTCTTTGTCACCTAAATCTTTTGTATTAATCCTTACATTCATATATGCTCCCTCAACAGATGTTAAGCAGCATAAAGCTCCCACACCAGCATCTGTTATTGATGCTGGGTTCCCAATTGCTAGCATAGCTTCTAGTAGATCTATACTTGAAAGAGCAGTTTTCATTACTCTAAGTGGAACTTCTGCTGCATATTGACTTGCTTTTTCTATGGCCAAAATTCTAGCTTGCTTTTCATCTGCATTAGATTTAGGCATTCTTATAGCGTTTATGATGGCATTGAATGAACGAGTATCTTCATCTACCAAGTACAGTAACTCTTTTTGAATAGCTTGACCTTTTTCAGCCCAGTCGGAAAACACACCTAGCTTGTCTTCCCATCCTGGCTTGTTTGCAGATAGATTTGAAACCATAGTGCTAAGCGATACTCCTAAGGCTCCAACATATGCAGAAATACTTCCTCCACCCGGAGCCATACTTTCTGAAGCTGTCTCTTGTGTCAATTCCTTAGCAGAAAGGCTTACAAGTTTTTCGTCCTCTTCGGATTTTAATTGGTACTCTATTATTTTTTTCTTTGGATCAAATGGTCCAAGTTCATCTAGTCCCAATGACTTTATAGCAATATGAATTAGTTCATCATCACTTACTCCCAAGGACCTTCCTTGTTTTTTGAGATAATGTTTTCCGGCGTCTAGCATCGCTTTTAGCGGAATAAGTCCTACTAGCTCACTTCCCGTAATACGAATACCTCTACTGATACAACTTTTTTGAACTTCGTCAAAAAAATGATGAATTGGGGTGATATTAAAATTCGTAAGGTTGGCACTTACCTGAGCTACATTATACTCGTCAATAAACCAGCCAACTGCTTGTACTGCTTTGCACGTACCAGGTATACGAACACTTTCTCCATTCTCATCTTTCACAATTTTTCCATTGTAAGGATTTCCTTCTCGTTTTACACGACCAGTTTCTCTTACGTCAAAGGCTACTCGATTAGCTATACGTGTTGATTTAGTATTGAGATTGATATTATAAGCTATTAGGAAATCACGTGCACCTATGGTCGTAGCTCCACTTTTTGCATTATACTCTGCTGGTCCAAAATCTGGTTTCCATTCAGGTTTTTTTATTTTTTCAAAGAACCCTTCATATTCACCTGCTCTGATAACTGAAAGCACATTTCTCTTTGTATCTGGTTGGGATGCTCCATACAGGTAAGTAGGAATACTTGTAGTCTCTCCAACTCTTTTAGCAAGTTTGATTGCCCAATTTGCAGTTTCTTCCATAGTGATATTGGCTACAGGAATAAAAGGACATACATCCGTAGCTCCCATTCTTGCGTGCTCTCCACTATGCTTGCTCATATCTATGAGCTCTCCTGCTTTGACAATAGCTTTGTACGCTGCATCAACAACTGCTTGTGGAGATCCAACAAAGGTCACTACAGTTCTGTTAGTCGCAGCACCAGGATCTACATCAAGTAATTTTACTCCGTCAACAGATTCTATTTCATTGGTGATTTGTTTTATAACTGCTAGGTCCCCTCCTTCACTGAAGTTTGGGACACATTCTATTAGAGGTTGATTCATATTTTTTTCAACTAATTTCCAGGATTATTTATTGGAGGACAAAAATAGAATTACTACAAAAACATAGGGTATCGGGTTGTACAAAATATATTTGCTCCTAGAAGTGAGGTACGCAATAGAATTAGCATACAAAGGAACTCAATATAGAGGTTGGCAATCACAGAAAAATAGCACGACGATACAGGAAGAAATCGAGAAGCAATTAGAGAGGTTATTTCAAAAGAAGACTAACATTCTTGGTTGTGGAAGAACCGATGCAGAAGTACACGCAATTCACTTCATTGCTCATATAGACTCAGAAGGTGAACTTCCACCACGTTTCCTGTTTCGATTAAATCAAATGTTGCCTCCAGACATTGCGATATATGATATTTTTCCTGTCACTGATAATTTTCACGCACGGTTTTCTGCGAATTATAGAAAGTATATTTATAAGACTACATTTATTAAAGATCCTTTTAAGCAAGATCAGGTCCTATTTCTTTTTAAACAACCAGATTTAGAAAAGATGAACCAAGCTTGTGCTATATTGTTGATGAATGATGACTTTGCTGCGTTTAGTAAAAAAGGGGATACCGCAACTACACTTTGTGATCTAATGGAAGCGGAATGGAAAATAGTAGAAGGCCAATATCACTTTCATGTGAAAGCAAATCGGTTTTTAAGAAATATGGTACGTGCTCTGGTAGGTACCTTGCTTGAAGTCGGTTATGGAACTATAGAAGTAGACCGAATACAGGAAATTTTAGATAGTAAAAGCAGGACCCACAGCGGTAAAAGTGTTGCTGCCAAAGGGTTGTATTTAGCAGAAATCGGATATAACTGGAATGAGTTCAGAAAGTAACAAGGGAGGAGCTTCAATTGATTTTCAGATTATTGGAAGAATAATTCGACTGTCAAAGCCTTACAGTAAATTGCTATGGGCGGCAATTCTACTGACTTTATTGCTTACTCTACTAGCACCTATAAGGCCTATGTTGGTGCAGTACGCAATCGACAATCATATTGCTGAAAAAAATGTTCACGGCATTTGGCTATTTACGATTTACATTTTCATCCATATTCTATTGCACAGTGGGACTCTTTTTGCTCATACTTACATAACTAATTTACTTGGTCAAAGTGTAATCTTAGATCTTAGAATGAGGGTTTACAATCACATTCTCTCTCTGAATAATAGGTTTTTTGATAAAAGCAAAGTCGGTATGCTCGTGACTAGGGCAGTCTCTGATGTAGAAACAGTATCAAATTTTTTCTCTCAAGGTTTTATTTCCATCATTGGGGATCTTGCTCAAATTGTAACCGTTCTAATCATTATGTTTTGGACAAGCTGGGAACTAACCTTAATTTCTTTATCTGTTCTCCCAATCTTGCTTATTGCTTCTGAGGTTTTCAGAAGAGGAGTTCGAGTTTCTTTTCAAAAAGTGAGGACTCAAGTTTCACTGCTTAATTCCTTTGTACAAGAACAGATTGTAGGAATGGAGGTTGTTCAAGTATTTGGAAAGGAAAAACAAGAGTTTGAGAAATTTGAAAAAATAAACCGAGGACATTTAGATGCTTATAAAAAGTCTATTTTTCATTATGCCATCTATTTTCCAATTGTAGACATTTTAAGTAGTTTAGCATTAGGTCTGATCATTTGGTGGAGTGCAGGGTATCCAACGGAAGCCAGTGCAGGATTAATTACTGCGTTTATACTTTACATCAATTTGATTTTTAGACCAATTAGATTCATTGCAGACAGATTTAATACTATGCAGATGGGCGTGGTCAGTAGTGAACGTATATTTAACTTGATAGATGATGATACGTTTGTAGAAAAATCTGGCAAGAAGGTGTTAGATGATATCCAAGGAAATGTTGAGTTTAAAAATGTATGGTTTGCATATGTAAATGAGGATTATGTGCTTAAAGATGTGAGCTTCGCACTCAACAAAGGAAAAAGTCTAGCAATTGTAGGTGCTACAGGTGCAGGGAAATCTAGTATAATAAATCTAATCACTCGATTATATGATATACAGAAGGGGGTAATAACAATTGACGATCAAGACATTCGAGACTTAGATTTAGTTGCTCTTAGGAAGCAAGTTGGTGTGGTGCTGCAGGATGTATTTCTATTTGCTGGGTCAGTCAGTGAGAATGTGAATGTGAAAAACAGCACTATTACAAAAGAACAAATGGTAAATGCTGCAGCTTCGATTGATGCACTTCCTTTTATTGAAGGTTTAGGTGGGAGTTGGGACTACGAAGTAATGGAGCGAGGTACGACACTTTCTGTCGGTCAAAGACAGCTAATCAGTTTTATCAGAGCGATGGCCGCTAATCCTAAATTACTCATATTGGATGAAGCAACAAGCAGTGTAGACTCAGAAACTGAAGAATTAATACATGCTGCAACATCTAGATTGATGAAAGGACGTACATCAGTTGTAATAGCACATAGGTTGTCAACAATAAAAGAAGCTGATCAAATAATGGTACTCGATAAAGGAAGGGTAGTGGAAATAGGAACACACGATGAGCTATTAGGTAAAAAAGGCTACTATCACGAATTGTTTCAGAAACAGTTTGAACTGGTGAAAACATAAATCTGCTTTAAATATCCACATCATTGGTTAAATTTAGTTGGCATTCTATTTTTGACCCTTGCAAGATAAATTTAGATGGCAAGGGTAGTATCTGGAATAAGACCAACTGGCAAATTACATTTAGGGAATTACTTTGGTGCAGTTAAGAATTTCTTGCAGATGCAAGAAGAGCATGATTGTTACTTTTTTATAGCTGATATCCACTCGCTTACTACTCATCCTACACCTGCAGATTTACACGAAAATGTTAAGCAAGTTTTAGCTGAGCATCTAGCAATGGGAGTAGACCCCGAGAAATGTGCTCTTTTCGTACAAAGTGATGTGCCGGCCATTAGTGAGCTTTATACCTATATGAATATGAATGCTTACGTGGGTGAACTAGAACGAAGTACTTCATTCAAAGATAAGATCCGCACACAAAAAAATAATGTCAATGCAGGTCTGCTAACTTACCCTGTGTTGATGGCTGTAGATATTTTAGCACATCACGCTGAGATGGTGCCTGTGGGCAAGGATCAACAGCAACATTTAGAAATGACAAGAACTTATGCAAATAGGTTTAATCATATGTTTGGCGTTGAGTATTTCAAGGAGCCGCAGGCTTACAGTGGAACGGGAGAGCTGGTAAAAGTTCCTGGACTTACTGCTCAAGGAAAAATGAGTAAAAGTAGTGGTAATGCTGATACCATTATGTTTGACGAAGCGGAAAAACCGCTGCGAAAAAAAATAATGCGAGCGGTCACTGACAATGGTCCAACGGAACCAGGAATGGAGAAAAGTGAGGGACTTCAAAACTTATTTGATATTATGGAATTAGTATCAGAATCTAGCACTATTGAACATTTCGAGCATCTGCACCAAGAGGCCACTATTCGTTATGGTGATTTAAAAAAGCAGATAGCTGATGATGTTGAACGTTTTGTTTCTCCTATTAGAGAGAGGATACAGCATTACAAGAATGATAATAAGGCCTTGGCTAAGGCAGCACAAATAGGAGCCGAGAAGGCAAACGAAAGTGCCCAAAAAACATTAAAGGAAGTAAGAGAAATAATAGGCTTTAGAAAATTCTATTAAAAAATTAGAAAAAAATTAAAATAAGGAATATGCACATTGCAATCGCAGGAAATATAGGATCCGGAAAAACAACGTTAACTAAGCTACTTGCCAAACATTACGAATGGGAACCACATTATGAAGCAATGGATGATAACCCATATATCACAGATTTCTACGATGATATGACTCGGTGGTCTTTCAATCTGCAGATTTACTTTTTGCATACCAGATTTAGTAGCCTCATTCAAGCTAAATCGACTCCAAATACGATAATTCAGGATAGGACAATCTATGAAGATGCTTACATTTTTGCTCCCAATTTGCACGCCATGGGACTTATGAGTACGAGAGACTTTGATACCTATCAAGCACTGTTTACTAACATAAAGACTTCTATTGATGCTCCAGATTTATTAGTTTACTTAAGAAGTAGTATTGGAAATATCGTTAGTCAGATTCAAAAACGTGGTAGAGAATACGAAGACAGTATTCGTCTCGATTATTTGAAAAGGTTAAACGAACGATATGAGGCTTGGATTTCTACTTACAAAGAAGGAAAACTGCTTATCATTGATGTAGATGATATAGATTTCGAAAATAATCCTGAAGACTTAGGCAGCATTACAAGTAAGATAGATGCTGAGGTGAATGGGCTTTTCTAGCATTCACCAATTCTGTTGCAAAAATTATTAAGACTGTTCTTGTAGAAGTTTTAGAACAGTCCAAGCTGCTTCTTTTCCTTTGTGGCCGTGTTTGCCACCTGATCTTTCTAAGGCTTGCTCTTGGTTGTCGGTTGTTAGCACACCAAAGGCAATTGGTATATTGTGTTTAATGCTCACATTAGTAATGCCATTAGCTACTGCATCACAGATAAAATCAAAATGGCGAGTTTCACCTTGTATCACTACACCCAGACAAATAACTGCATTGTAGCCTTCGGAAGCTAGTTTATTGGCACCATAGACAAGTTCATATGAGCCTGGGACATCCCAGATTTTAATGTTTTCCTTTGATATACCAGAATCTAGTAAAGTAGATAAAGCACCTTCCTTAAGTTTTCCAGTTACTTCTGTATTCCAAAGTGCTGTTACAACTCCGATACGTAAATCGGGGTCATTTAGATTTATTCTTTCGTCAAGAAAATTTTGGTTGGCATAATCTGCCATGATCTACTTAGCTGCTGCTTTCTTCGCCATCACGCGTCCTATTCTCGCATCTAGCTTTTCAACATAGCGAGAGTCGCTGTAATCTTCTTTGATACGTTGCAATGCATCTAATGCATCTCCATATTCTTCAGCAGCTTCATATGCTAATGCAGCTTTTTGCAAAGCATATGGCGTAGTAAGACTATTTTCTCTTTCGTTAGCCGCTTTCATATAAGCGTCACCTGCTTCCTCGTATTGCTCCAGTTCAGAATAACAATCACCTCGCAGGGCAATTATCTGAGCAGCCATAAATTCATCTGACATATTAGCATCTTCTAAATAGTCTAGAGCTTCTTCATATTTTCCTTGAGATAATAATGCTCTTCCAGCGTAGTATGAAGCTTGTTTTCCAGCTTTTGTTCCAGAATACTCATCTGCTACATCTAATAATCCTAGGTTTATTCCGTCACCATTCAAGGCCTTATTTATAGAATCCTGACTAAAATATCTTTCAGCCATGAACAAACTTTCGGCAGCTTCTTCTTCCTGTTGTGGTTTTAGAACATTATTGTAATAGTAGATTCCTCCTGCTATAAGTATAAGAGCAATACCTGCAATCATCAGGTTATTCTTATTTTTCTCATAAAACTGAGTTATAGTGTCTACTTCATGCTGTCCTTCGAATTGTTCTTCAGTGCTCATTTTCTCTAAAAGTTTGCAAAAATATACTTATTCTACAATAAATGGATACTCAGTTTCATATACATCATCGTATAGTTCATCTGGAGTTGGGAATGGGGAATTATCTGCAAATTCTACAGAATCTGCCACTTCTTTTTCCACCTCTTCTTCCATTTTTTCTAGAGTATCTTCGGTCATCCATTTCTTTTTCAAAAGAGTAGCCTTAACTACTTCTATTGGGTCTATTTTTTTATAATCGGCTACTTCGTCTTTTGTTCTATATTTTGCTGGATCAGACATAGAATGACCTCTATACCTGTAAGTCTTAAGCTCAACAAAGGTTGGACCTTCACCTTTTCTGGCTCTGGTAGCAGCATTTTCCATGCTTTCGTGTACAGCTTCACAGCTCATACCATCTACTTGCTCAGCGGGCATATCATAGCCACAAGCCATTTTATATATGTCCAGAACGTTGGTCGTACGCTCTACGGAAGTACCCATAGCGTATTGATTGTTTTCACAGATGAAAACTACAGGTAAATTCCAAACCATAGCCATATTAAAGGTTTCGTGAAGTGCACCTTGACGTACAGCTCCATCTCCCATATAGCAGAAACACACATTGTCTGTTCCTTTATATTGTTCTGCAAGAGCTATTCCAGCTCCCAATGGAATCTGGCCACCAACTATACCGTGTCCTCCAAAAAAATCGTGTTCTTTAGAAAACATATGCATACTTCCACCTTTTCCTTTACTGCATCCTCCAACTCGACCAAATAACTCAGCCATAACTTCATTAGCTGGGATTCCCATTGCTAAGGCATGTCCGTGGTCTCTGTATGCAGTTATTACTTTGTCTCCATCTTGTTTTGCAGACACCATCCCTGCTACAACTGCTTCCTGTCCTATATATAGGTGACAGAATCCTCTTATTTTATTTTGACCATACATTTGAGCAGACTTCTCCTCAAATCTTCTTATCAATAACATCAATCTGTACCAATCGATGTAAGTTTCTTTAGTGTGCTTTGCTTTTGCCATTTTATATTTGGAGCCACAAAAATAACAATTTTAACCGCTGACAAAATAGGTTTGAAGCTTCAAAAATTATCACTCATTTTCTTTAAAAATCACGACAATTGGAATTGGAGAGGTGGTGAAGATATTATTGCGTTAGCTGGACTCAATGGAGTAGGTAAAACTACAATCCTAGATGCCATACATTTTTTGTGTTTAGGCAAGTCTTATTTCTCTGGCACTGACATTCAGTGCATTCAGCATGATCAACCTCAAGCTGGAATTATTGCAGATATTCTAGATGAGAATGTTGAGATGAATAATCTCAAAGTAAAATTTACTAGAGGGAGTAGGAAAAAAGTGGAAAGAAATGGTACTATTTATAAAAGAATAGCAGATCACATAGGGAAATTTTTAGCAGTGGTAATAGCTCCCGGTGATATCGAACTAATCTACGGGTCTAATGAAGTTAGAAGGACATTCATTAACCAAATATTAGGTCAAATCCACAAATATCACTTAGAGGATTTGATGAAATATAACAAGCTTATGGAGCATAGGAATAAGCATCTCAAAGAGGAAATGGTAGATTACGCCTTACTTCAGACTTTGGATGAACAGATAGCTCCAATAGCAAAACGTATTTACGAACTGAGAAAAGAATTCTTATCCAAGTTTTCTGTGGTTTTTGCAGATCGATATTATCAGCTCGCCGGCAAATCAGAGAGTGTAACTATGGTTTATAAAAGTCAGCTAGAAGACAATAGTTACTTGAAACTAGTTCAAGACAATCGAGGAAAAGATTTAGCTGTTCAGAGGAGTTTCACAGGTATTCATAAAGATGAGATAGAAATAAATATTGGAGATGTTCCACTAAAAAAATTCGGATCACAGGGTCAAATTAAATCATCGCTGATTGCACTTAAACTTGCATCTTTTTCTTATTTGTCTGATGAGACAGACAAAATCCCTATACTACTCTTGGATGATATTTTTGAGAAAATAGATGAAGAAAGAGCACAAGTGCTTACTCAGATTATCAAAAATGATAACTTTGGACAGATTTTTATAACCGATACCAGCGTGGAAAGACTTCAGTCTTTCTGTGAGGAGATCGGGAAACCTTACACAACAATCACATTAGACTAACTCTATTTGCAAGAAGAAAAATCAATAAAAGAATTGATGCACTCGTTATTCAAGTCCTACAACCAAGGGGATAAGTATGAGGAGGTTTCTTTGCTCAATAGTTGGGAAAAAGTAGTTGGGAAAGTAATTGCTCAGAAGACTAAAAAGGTCTTTATCAATAAGAAGGTACTTTATCTTACGCTGACTTCCGCTCCTCTCAAAAATGAATTAAGATACCACAAGTTGGTCTTAATTGAAAAAATAAACACATACGCAAAAAAGGATTTAATTATAGATATACAATTTTACTCATAGATTATGACTCATAAAATAGCCCCATCGGTACTAGCAGCAGATTTTGCGAACATTCAACGAGATGTAGAGATGGTCAATGACAGTGAAGCTGATTGGTTTCACATAGATATTATGGATGGAGTTTTTGTGCCTAATATTTCTTTTGGTTTTCCAGTAATGAAAGCGATAAATAAGCATGCTACCAAGCCTCTTGATGTGCACTTGATGATAGTGAATCCTGATCAGTACATTCAACAATGTGCAGATGCTGGAGCAGAAGTTATAACCGTGCATTATGAAGCTTGTAATCATCTGCACCGAACTCTGAATGCCATTCGAGAAGCTGGATGTAAGGCAGGTGTAGCACTTAACCCACATACTCCTGTTCATTTAATAAATGATGTCTTTAAAGAAATAGACCTTATTTGTTTAATGAGTGTAAATCCAGGTTTTGGAGGTCAGAAGTTTATAGAAAACACCTATACAAAGCTTCAGCAATTAAAAAATATCTGCGAGGTGAAGAATCACTTTCCTTATATAGAAGTGGATGGAGGAGTGAACCTTGAAAACTATCAAAAACTACTCGAGTGCGGTGCAAATGTTCTTGTAGCAGGTAGCTCTGTTTTCTCAAGCCCAAACCCTTCTGAGACTATTTTGGCGTTAAAACAATAGAAGGGGTTAAAGCTCGTTACTATTCTTTTGAGAGTCAATCTTTCTATAGCTTTTACTCTTCTATTTTGCTTCATTGCGAATGCACAAGTAGCATTTTTATCTGGTAAGGTATTAGATAAAGATGGATATGCCGTTTCTAATGCATTTGTGAAAGTTGCAAATTCCTCTTCGTCTTCTTATTCCAAAGAGGACGGTACTTATGATATAGAGGTTCCTGCGAATAGGCATTTCATACTTCAGATATCTGCAGCTTCTGCCACTTTAGAAAAAGAATTAGGTCCTTTTCCTGTGGGAAAGACACTCTATCGAACCTTCAGGTTAAATAAGTCAGTAGGAAGTTTTGATGTTGTCGATATTACGGTCGAAAAGCGAAGAGATGAGCCCATTATTACAATCAAACCAAAGGAAGTAGAAAGGTTTGCGAATGTTGGGGGGTTTGAACAAACCTTAAAGCTAATCTCTGCTGGTATTAGCACAGCGGGTGGAGACCAGTCTTCAGCCTACAGTGTTCGAGGGGGGAATTTTGATGAAAATCTGGTTTATTTAAATGATATTGAAATTTATCGTCCTTTTTTAGTCAGAGCAGGACAGCAAGAGGGTCTTAGTGTGATCAATCCAGACATGGTAGAAGAGGTTAATTTCTCTGCTGGTGGATTTCAAGCAAAATATGGTGATAAACTTTCATCTGTGTTGGATATAAAATATCGCGAACCAGATTCTTTCAGAGCTGCGATACAGGGGAGTTTGCTAGGAGCGAATATTCACTTTGAGAACAGGTCAAAAAATGGAAGATTTACATACCTGGTAGGGGCAAGATATAGAAGTAACCAGTACTTATTAGGAAGTTTAGATGTGCAGGGGGATTATCAACCAGTGTTTTATGATATTCAATCATTATTGAAATATAGAATCACCTCTGATTTAAGTCTTTCCTATTTATCATCTCTTTCATCCAATAGATATGTGGTCGTGCCTCAAACACGAGAGACTAGCTTCGGAAATGCAAATGATGCATTTAGCTTGTTTGTGGCTTTTGCAGGCCAAGAGCTTATGGATTACACGACTTGGATGAATGGGTTAAGTTTAGATTTTAAGCCTAAAGAATCTTCAGATTATAAACTAGTACTATCTTCTTACACTACTCAAGAGCGTGAGCATTTCACAGTAGAAGGTGCTTATAGATTGTCAGAGTTAGAAACTAATTTTGGTTCGGATGACTTTGCAAATGAGCAAGCACTGCTGGGTATTGGTTATTTTATTGATAATGCTCGAAATGATCTTGATGCTAGAGTCTATACCGCATCTTTTAAGGCTAGACATCTAAAAGAAAAGTCAGTTCTCAGTTGGGGATTTGGTTATACTCACGAGACTATTACTGATAGGTTGAGAGAGTGGCGGTATAACGACAGCTCCGAGTATAGCATAACTACTCGTGGTCCTAGAAGTAATAATAGTATTGAATTGGATGAATTTTTAAAGGCAGATATTAATATTCAGAGTTATAGACTCAATGCATACATCCAGAATTCCCAAGTGTTGAATGATGACAACAATCTAAGGGCTACTTATGGGATAAGAACAAACTGGTGGAGTTTTAACAATGAAAATGTAATTAGTCCTAGGATTCAATTGTCATTTCAACCGCATAAGAAATACAATCAAGAGCTTCGAGAGGAGATTAGAGACTCTCTTATTAGTATTAACGAGTACAGTCAGAAGGTAATGTCAAAAGCTTTTGATGCCACATCGAGAAGAGATTGGCTTTGGAGATTAGCCGCTGGATACTATTATCAACCTCCGTTTTACCGGGAGCTTAGAGGTGTAGACGGAGTCATAAACGAGGAGTTAAAGGCACAACGGTCTATTCATGCCGTGGTTGGAGGCGATTTAAATTTTAAAGCGTGGGGTAGGCCATTTAAGTTTACCACGGAGACCTACTACAAACATCTCGATAGAATGGTGCCTTATGTTATTGATAATGTGAGGATTAGGTATTTGGCAGAAAATAGCTCTCAAGGTTATGCCACTGGAGTAGAAGGTCGTGTCAATGGTGAATTTATAGAAGGTATAGAGAGCTGGCTGAATATTGGGATAATGCAGACCAAAGAGCGTATTAGGTTTACAAACGAAAGTGGTCAAGAGGAACTGAGTGATTGGTTACGTAGACCTACCGATCAAAGAGTTAATTTTTCAATTTTATTCCAAGATGAATTGCCTAGTAATCCAAGCTATAAAATGAATCTTGGATTGGTTTTTGGTAGTAAATTGCCATTTTTCTATGATACGGAAAATAGGCAACAAGGGGGCTTTGAAATTCCTGCTTACAGGAGAGTTGATATAGGTTTTTCTAAGGTTTTAGTAGATGCAGGTACAGAGAACAGGCCTCATTGGCTTAGAAATGCAGAATCACTTTGGATGAGTTTAGAAGTGTTCAATTTACTCCAGGTAAACAATACAATTTCTTATCTACTGATTAAAGATTTCTCTAATCGTACGTATGGCATACCCAATTATCTTACTGGTAGAAGACTTAATCTTCGCTTTATTTTGAAGGTGTAAGTCGTTTTGATTGCTCAAACGTCAAACCCATTCCAAGTTTCAAATTTCCATATTTCAAGCACTTGATCTACAGGCAAGCTGTAGGGTGCATAAGCACTATTAGTACTTACTAGCGTTATACTTTGTTCTTTCTTGATTTTATTATAGAGGCGTTTGAATACAATTCCTTCGTCTTTTGTGACTACGATATAGTTCTCGCCGTCTTTTATATCACTCCAATCTTGTAAATAGCTTGCTGTAACCCAAGACCCTTCACTTACTGGAGGCATACTGTCACCCTTTATTTGGAAACTTCTATAGGTCTTGTTTTTAGGTAAGAACGGAAGCTTGAATTTAGGTAGGTCTTTTATGAATTCTGGATCAGAGTATCCACCAGTATAACCAGCTTGAGCTTTCATACTTACGATTTCAATATTTTCATCATCATTGGCATCTACACTCACAGTGAGTAGACGTAGTTTTCTTCCTCTTACATCAGCTTCACTACCTTTTAGTATTTGTGAAAGTTTAAAATGAGTAAGTTTAGACAAGTCGTGTCTTACCAACCCATCCAGTGTTACATTAAAATAGTCCGCTATATCTATTTGTATATTAAATGGAGGTTGAACTCCTCTCTCATAGCTATTTAGTTTAGAGCGAGTTATATCTAAGGAGTCGGCTAATTCCTGTTGGGAGTAGCCTTTTTTAGTACGAAGAAGTTTTATGTTTTTATCGAAATACATGCTGCGGCAAATATAGTCTAAAATGATTAAAAAATTACCTTAAATATGATAATAATATTATCATTAAGTCTTCGAGGTGGGCTTAATTAATTCAAATACTAAATATATAAACAGCTATGTTGATGAAAAAAGATGAAATAAGCTTAATATTTACACTAGCTACACCTATAAAAGCGTCATAAAATGGATACTTTTGTACGATATTAATTGTAGGCTAAGATTAAGTCAAAATCTTAATGGGAATATTTAACTTTTTAACGCAAGAAATCGCTATAGACTTAGGAACAGCAAACACGCTGATCATTCACAAAGACAAGCTCGTAGTAGATGAACCTTCTATCATTGCCAGAGATAGAAAAACAGGTGAGGTAATAGCTGTAGGTTCCGAGGCTCAAAAAATGCATGGAAAAACCCATGAGAATATTAAAACGATAAGACCACTTAAAGATGGTGTTATAGCAGATTTTGAGGCTGCCGAACAAATGATAAGTAGCTTTATTAAAAAAATTAATAAGAAGAGTTCATTTGGAAGTCCGCAACTTCGTATGGTGATATGTATACCTAGCGGAATAACTGCTGTGGAAAGACGAGCTGTAAAAGAAAGTGCTGAACGTGCAGGAGGTAAAGAGGTATATATGATTCCAGAACCGATGGCTGCTGCTATTGGTATTGGAGTAGATGTTTCTGAGCCTATGGGAAATATGATCATTGATATAGGAGGTGGTACTACTGAAATTGCAGTAATAGCACTTTCTGGTATTGTATCTGATGAGTCTATAAGAGTAGCTGGGGATGATTTCACAAACGATATCATAGAGTATATGAGGAGACAGCATAACCTTATGATTGGAGAACGCACAGCAGAAAATATAAAAGTAGAAGTGGGGGCGGCATTGCCTGAATTAGAAAATCCACCTGAAGATTATGCTGTAAATGGAAGAGACCTAATGACAGGTATTCCTAAACAAATATTTGTTTCTTATTCTGAGATAGCTCTTGCACTAGATAAGTCTATTTCAAAAATAGAAGAAGCAGTAATGAAGGCATTAGAGCTTACTCCACCAGAATTGTCAGCTGACATTTATCAAACTGGTCTTTATCTTACAGGTGGTGGTGCACTATTACGAGGGTTGGATCGAAGAATATCAAGTAAAACTAAACTCCCAGTTTATGTGGCGGAAGATCCACTAAGAGCAGTAGTACGTGGAACAGCAACAGTGCTAAAAGATATCAAAAGCTATAAGACTATCTTTAACAACGCCTGATGCAAAGGCTCTTAGATTTTATAGAGCACAACTTACATCTCATTTTATTTGCAGTTCTGCAACTAGGATGTGCGTTCCTTATATTCGGACTAAATCCTTTTCAACAAGCAGCGTTTACAAATATGCTGTCTGGAATTACCTCCTCCTCTAACCAAATTAGTGCAGACATTACAAGCTATCTAGGGCTAAAAGAAGAAAATCGACTATTACAGGATCAAGTAGCATCGCAATTTAAGAGGTCAGATATTGGTACCGTTCGTTATATGAATGACACCATTGCTATAAAGGATAGCTCAAAACAAACTTTATATGATATCACACCTGCGGAAGTGATTTATAATACTTCATACAAGGCTAAAAATGTATTCATTATCAACAAAGGAACTTTGCACGGTATTTCTAAAAACATGGGAGTTATCTCATCGGAGGGTTTGGCCGGGGTAGTCCTAAAAGCGGGTAAGGAGTATAGCACAGTGATGTCTTTGCTAAATACTAATATGACCGTGATTCCTAATATAAATGGTCAGGAGTATTATACTAAACTAGAATGGGATAATAAGATTCCTAATACCATGAAAGTTAGTGGTATAAACAAGCTCGAGGAAATAGAAGTAGGAGATGTGGTTCAAACAGGGAAATCATCTCTATTATTTCCAGAAGGGATAAAGATTGGTGAGGTTTTAGAGTTAAATGAAGTTGAAAATAGTCAGTATTTTAACACTAGAATCAAGACTGCAACTAATTTTCGAAATCTTGATTACGTATATGTAGTGATTAACAAACAAGCACAAATCCTAGAAGAGTTATTGGAAGAATGAGAGGGCTCTATTGGATATTTGTTATTGCTTTTCAGGTGTTTATTCTAAATCACCTAGACTTATCTGTTTATCTTGTACCTCAAGCTTTTATCCTTTTGCTCATTAGACTAAACCTTGGTAACTCTAGGATCATCCAAATCATTGTGGCAGCCTCTCTAGGATTACTGATTGATTTATTTACAGCTACACCAGGAATTCATACTTCAGCTTGTTTATGGCTTATAGTCATTAGGATGCGACTACTTTCAAACCAAGATTTGAAAGAACACATCACAAATAAGAGACCTTACAATATATCGGTAACTACCACTTCTCAGTATTTATATACCTTAGTAACGTTAGTCTTATTTTATCATTTATATATTTTTTGGCTAGAAAGTATAGGTGCCGTAAATCCATTAAAACTTTTATCTACGGTTTTATTTAGTTCTACATTGGCACTTATGATTATAGGTATATTCGAGTATTTGTCAATTTCTAAGTCTCGTGTATAGCAGAAGATCTTGGAATATAGTAGTGGTCATAGTGCTCATAGGTTTACTCTATGTTGGACGTCTGTTTATGATACAAGTTATGGACGATACGTATGCCATAACTGCTGAAAAAATCTCCCTTAGAAGACAAACAGTTTACCCTCAACGAGGATTAATATTTGACAGAAACAAAAATCTAGTTGTATACAATGATCCTGTATATGACTTAATGCTTTCTGTTCCAATTAGATTGGGGGGAATCGATACTGCCTCTTTTTGTAATCTACTGCAAATTGATAGGAAGGAGTTTGATAAACGATTGTCAAAATCAAAGCGAAGTTCTTATCGAGGAAAGGCAATATTTATGAAGAATGTGCCAAACACAACCTATGTGCATCTTCAGGAGAGGTTGTATGAGTTCAAAGGATTCTTTTTTGAGATTAGGCAAGATCGTAACTACAAATACAATAGTTCAGCACACGTCCTAGGTTATTTAGGAGAGGTTAACAAAAGTGAGCTCAAAGAACAAGCTGATGATTATTATGAGCAAGGAGATTTTAATGGGAAGAAAGGAGTAGAACGTTTCTACGAAGAATATCTTAGAGGTGATAAAGGAGAACAATACTTTTATGTAGACAAATTTGGAGTAAACAGAGGTTCCTACAAAGAGGGTAAACTAGATATAGATGCAACGGATGGGAATAACTTAATTTTAGGTATTGATATTGATTTACAACAATATGGAGAGGAGCTGCTCAATAATAAAATGGGTAGTGTAGTGGCTATAGAACCCAAAACTGGAGAAATACTAGCTTTGATTTCAAGTCCTTTTTATCATCCCGCTAAGTTCAATATTCAGAATAGAGGTAAATATTATAGCAAAGCAATAAAAGACCCTACGAAACCTATTTTTAACCGGGCAGTATCCGCACCATATCCTCCAGGTTCTACTTTTAAACCTATTATGGCCCTACTTGGATTAGAAGATGGAGCTATCACCGAGAACACTCATTTTGGCTGTCCTGGATATTACAGACTTGGTCGTAGAATTATCAAATGTCACGGGCATACCTTTAATACCAGTTTACAACGTTCTATAGCAAGTAGTTGCAACACTTTTTATTGTCTAACCTTTAAAAGTTTTATGCAGCAAGAAAAGTATAAAACAGCTGAGGAGGCATATAATAGTTGGAGAACCTATTTGAGAAGTCTCGGGCTTGGAGAAAAGCTAGGGGTAGATGTATCTGGAGAACGTGGAGGTTGGCTAAAACCTTCTTCTTTCTATGACAATATACATGGAAAAGGGCGTTGGAGTTATGCCAATATTATTTCACTTTCATTTGGTCAGGGAGAACTAGGATTAACTCCGGTACAAATTGCCAATGCCGCTGCTTGTATTGCAAACCGCGGATATTATTATACTCCACATGTGGTAAAAGAAATAGAAGGAGTTCAATCTATACCAGAGCAGTATAGAAGAAAAAATCATGCTAAGATTTCACCTTCCAACTTTATTCCCGTGATAGAAGGAATGCATGAAGTTACAAAATCTGGAACAGGAGCATATGTAGCTATCAAGGGAATTGAGATAGCAGGAAAGACTGGTACTGTACAAAATCCACACGGTAAAAATCACTCAGCATATATGTCTTTTGCACCTGTAGACGATCCTCAAATTGCAATAGCTGTCGTAGTGGAAGAAGCTGGTTATGGAGCAACTTGGGCTGCACCTATAGCACATTTGATGATAGAACGCTACCTGCAACCTGACTCTGCAGACGGCACTTCGAGAGAATTTTTAGAAACCAAAATGAAAGAGTCTAATTTGATTCCTTTAAAATACAGATCTATACAAGACCTATCACTTTATGGAAACTAGATCTCAAATTGACATATTAAGCCTTTTTATATTTCTATGCATTGCTGCTCTAGGAGTAGCAAGCGTCTATTCGGCAACATTTGAAATAGGAGCGGAAAGTCTTTTTGAAGGAAGAAGCGGAAAGCAAATGATGTGGTTGGGATTATCATTTTTCTTAGGTATTGTTATTTTCTTGATCAACACAAATTTCTATGAACAGTTTAGTTGGGTGTTCTATATTTTTTTCACCACGTTATTGGTAGTAGTTTTAGTTATAGGAGCGGACATAAACGGTGCCAGGTCTTGGATAAAAATTGGATCCTATAGTCTGCAACCGTCAGAGTTTGCCAAATATGGTACTGCATTTGCTGTTTCAGCATATTTGAGTCGGCTAAATTTTTCCTTTCATAGATTTAGAGATATACTAATACTTGGAGCGATAATAGCTGTTCCTGCAGGACTCATTATTTTACAAAGAGATACAGGTTCAGCATTGGTGTTTTCTAGTTTTATATTGGTATTGTACAGAGAGGGATTAACACCTTTTATTATTATTCTAGGTCTTATTACCGTATTTATATTTATAATGACACTTGTATTTGGTTCGTTATATTTCAGCATTGCGGTTGGAGTAGTTTTTTTAGTATTCTACGCCTTTACATTTACAAACAAAAAACTCTTACTTCCAAGTATTTATGCAGCGGTATTGGCTATAGCACTGAGTCTAAGTGTACAGTTCTTATTTGACAATATTCTGCAACCACATCAACGTAAGCGAATTCAGGTTACTCTTAATTTGATTGAAGATAATCAGGGTGCCGGTTACAATGTAAATCAAAGTAAAATTGCAATAGGATCTGGTCAATTTGCTGGTAAAGGATTTCTAAATGGATCCCATACCAAAGGTAACTTTATACCGGAGCAAGAAACGGATTTCATCTTCTGTACAATAGGAGAGGAAGGGGGATGGTTAATTAGTAGCCTCACCGTGGTGTTGTTTGTGGCATTTATACTCAGACTATTTTATTTGGCAGAAAGAGCTAAAAAGAAATATAAACGCGTTTTTATTTTCAGTTTAGCATCAATTATATTTTTTCATCTTTTGGTGAACGTAGGTATGACTATTGGTTTAATGCCTGTAATAGGTATACCTCTTCCACTTATTTCTTACGGTGGTTCATCGATATTAGCTTTCAGTATATTTGTATTCACAGCTCTTAAATTAGATTCTACAAGAGACCAAGATTTACCATCTGTTTATTCATGATTAAGATACACCAACTTACATTCGGTCCGTTCTCGGAAAACACTTATTTATTAGCAAATGAAGAGGATGAAGCAATAATTGTTGACCCTGGAATGTATTATCCTGAAGAGAATTCTAAGATGTTTGATTATCTTAATGCTCAAGGATTAAAGCCAGTTAGATTGATTCTGACTCACGCACATTTAGATCACGTGTTTGGAGTCAATTGGATTAGCAATACCTATGGATTAGTGCCAGAAGTGCACATAGATGATCAGTTTATTTATAACAGTGCTGTTGCCACGGCAATGAACTATGGTCTGGCTATGGAAAAGCTTGTAGAACCAACTATTGGCCTAGATGATGGCAGTCAGTTTACGTTTGGTAATTCTGTTATATCTATTTTTCAAGCTCCGGGACACTCTCCTGGCAGTGTATGCTTTTATATAAAGGAAGAAAATGCACTTATAGGAGGGGATGTGATTTTTCAAGGAAGTATAGGAAGGACAGATCTGCCAGGTGGTGATTTTGATACATTAATCAATGCAATTAAGAAAAAGGTCTTAGTTCTACCAGATGAAACGATTATATATTCGGGACACGGACCTATTACCACAGTTGGACAAGAGAGAATTTCGAATCCATTTTTAACCTAAAAAAATACCCAAGTCGTAAGACCTGGGTATAAATATCTTTGTTATTAGACTAGAACTATAAATCTTCTTGATCGCGGAATGCGTCCAAATCAAATAAAAGCGAAAATCTTATAGTGTTTTGTAATGGGTGTCTTCTTGTAAATGGCTGCAAGTATGAAGCATCTATTTGGAATACTTTATACTTTATACCAGCACCGAAAGTTGCATATTTTCTAGCTCCCTTAGTCTCTGCCTCGTGAAAATATCCAGCTCGTAATGCAAATTGCTTATCGTACCAATACTCCATCCCAACAGATACTGTAAATTCATTTAGTTCTTCTCGGAAACCTCCTGGAGCATCACCAAAAGAAGAAAGCATACCTCTCACTAATGGCTCATCTGGAATTTCTCTACCAGATATGATATCAAAACCATCAACATCTTGCACTCTATTCCCATTTGAATCTAATCGATAAGTATACTGAGGAGTTGGGACTAAAAGCTTATTAAAGTCTACTCCAAATCCAATCTCATTAAATTCATCTAGTTGTGTTTTCCAAAAAGTACCTAGTCTTAGGTTCACTGGAATAAAATCTCTATTTGCTTCTGTAGTGTAGGTTATCTTGTTACCTATATTGCTGATATTACCTCCAATAGTGTAATCAAAGTCTTTACCACTGATTTCCATATCATTCCTGTAGGTCATTGAGATATCTCCAGCACCTGCAGTACCTGCTGTGATTTGAGCACCGCTTGTCCCAACTTGACCTCTAGCTAAGTCAGAAAATATAAATCTAAGTGCTATACCTAAAGCTAAGTTATCAGATAATTGACGTGCATAAGCTCCATCTATGGCAAATTCTTTTGGTTCGTAGTTACCGTTTGGATTTCCGATTTCATCTGTAAATTGAATATCTCCTAGTGTAAAATATCTAAGAGACATACCAACAGTACTTCTCTTATCTATTCTTTTGTATCCTGATAAGTAGTAGAACCAGATATCTGGAACTAATTGTCTTAACCACGGAGCAGCAGATAATGAGAAACCTCCATCTTTTTCAACGAACGCCAATTTCGAAGGATTCCAATGAATGGAGTTTGCATCGGCTGAAGTGGCTACTCCTACATCACCCATACCAGAGGCTCTAGAGTCTACCGGTATCATTAAAAAAGGAGCCGCCGTAGTAATTACATTTCGTTGGCCTAATAGATCTTTATTAGTGTTTATGGTATTGGTTTGTGCTACACTTTGTAGGGCAGCAACCATAAGCAGAGTAAGAATAACTGCGTTTTTCAATTTCACAAAATTAGTGGACAAATGTATCATTTATTATTTATTTAGTTGAGAATATATAGTTTTTCAGTCTTAGAATAAGTGGACCCATCTTCGGCTTTTACACTTAGATAATAGAGGTAAACCCCTCTGCCTAAAAGATCTCCAAAATGATCTCTACCATCCCAAGTAACACTACTGCTATGTGCTGGGGCATTGGCTATTTCCTGTGAAATAGATTTAACCACTCTGCCTGCCACAGAAAGAACATTAACATTTATACTCAGATTTTGACCTGCTTTGTTATGGTCAAAATGAAACTCGGTGTAGTTGTTAAATGGGTTAGGGTAGTTGAGAACATTAGACACTTGAATATCTTCTTCCTCGGTCACTATAAATTCTGTATATGCTTCTGAGGAATTATTGTATACATCCCAAACCTTTAGGGTAAGCGTGTGCCTACCTGGCTCTAGTTCGTCAAATGGGTATTCGATTCTGCCACTTTGGTAGCTATTTAAATCGGGCCTATAGAAGTCGTTTACGATTATCGTTCTTTCTTGGTCGGTATCTTTATCTAATATGGCTTCCATCTCTCTGCCAATACCACTACCAATAGTGTTTATCCCATTTGAATCATATAAAAGTGCTAGCATATCAGGGGTACTAGATGTGGTCCCTCCGAATACCCAACTTTCATCATCAATGTATAATTCTAGTTTGTCAAAAGCGTTGTCTGCAGCGAGACTATCTGCTGTTCCTCCTATTTTAAATGAGGTATCTGTTCCACCAGCATGTGATAACCCATCTTTACTATAATAGGATAACTTACCAGCACCTATGTTATACGCTATGTCTTTTGGGACAATAAATTGGAAACTGAACTTACCTCCAGCTACAGTGACATTTCCTTTATAAATGATTCTATTCTGCTCGTAAAAAGTAATAGGACTGCTTTCATCATCTTGCCCCAGGGTTCTGTATTGAGAAGGTTTGTCATAGAATGTAGGAAATAGTTCTCCGTTATATCCAGTCATCAATTGGTCTGTACTACCGTCTCTAATTTCTCCAGATATAGTCACAAGTTCTAAAGCTTTCAATGTATCATTAAAAGTAGTAGCAGGTTTCCCATTTACTTCTGTAGTCACCACTTTGTGAGGAGGACTTAATAGACGAAGTGCGGGGTCTCCTAGGAGAATAAAACACCTTGCATTTATAGATTCATTAGCATCACGATTTCGAGTTTCTAAGTAGGCTTCACCTACAGAAGGCAATTGCCCATTTCTACTCAGTAAAAGATTTCGCTCAAGTAATTTTTTATTTAGATCTGTATTTGTTCCAATAAAGACAAGTCTCGTGGTAGCAAGTAGTCCGATTGCTCCTCCATCTGGATCTAATAGCATTAATTCTCCCGGAGATTCTATTTCTAGATTGTCAATTTTAGCTAACTCACAACTGGCAGTGACAAAGAACGAAAGTCTATCGTAGTTCGTCCAATTTGTTATTTCTGGCCTTGTGAGAATACGTTCGTTAGCCATCCCATTCTCACCACCATGTCCTACATAGTTAAATATTAAGGTACCCTGACTGCCTATCATTTTGGTTATTTCTTCATTCACCTTTGGGTATTTATTTCCACTTCCAAATGATACTTGTTCAAATGCATCTAACCATATTTTTTTGATATTGTACTCTGGCGAGACAGATTCGATAGAGTCGGTCATTTGCTCAGAAGGATTTAAATGTCTATTGCCGTCCTCGTCATCTGCGATGAAAGTCAATGTCTGTATCCAGTTGCCTAGGCTTTCTTCACTGTGATAATGATACATTTTATCTACCATTATTTTCGCCTCATCGGCATTGCTTGCAGGCAGCCTGCCTACAAATACATCAAGTGCTTCATCGGGTTGATTTCCGATTCCCCAATACCCTTCAGTATCATCTAAAATGGCGTAGTAATCATCTGAACAATAGGAGCGAGTAGGACTATTAGATTCCAGTGACTGATAAATGGGTACTACGTTGGTATTATTGTCCTCTACATCCTTATAGTCGTAGCTTCCATCACCAAACAGAAGAACATATTCTAGTGGATTACCATCTGCTAAACCTCTGTCATAAATAAGTTTTATAAAGTCTCGGATTCCTGTCACGTCCTGGGAGCCGGAAGAAAACTCATTGTAAATATAAGTCACGTCTATTACTTCGACAGAGAGACCTCTTGATCTGTGAAAATCAGCTAAACGATTTGCTTCATCTAGAAGATCGTTCCTAGTGATCATTAAGTAATCAGTATTAGAAATACCGTGTAAGTTTTGATTTTCAACTTTACCAATGTATTGGGGAGTCGGAGCGACGTCTGGATTGAAAATTACAAATGTTGGTGGGCTAAAACTGTCTATTGCTGATCTAGTAAAGCGTGTTTTTCCTCCTGATTCAAAAGTCTGTTGTCCCTTCACATCTAAGGGATCGGTTACATCCCAAATGCGGTGAACGCTTTTGAAATTGGATATGCTAAAATCTACATTGTTTTGTGGTGAAAGGCTGTTGGTTCTAATTACCTGTTGGTTGTCAATTACATTTAGCTCACGTGGTATCATTAATGTGAAGTAATCAATCCACGCGGCAGCTTCTGTGGTGGACTTATTGTAGTTGAACGTTATATCTATAGTTGAAGTAGAAGCAAAAGAAATATTAGAAGTTCTTGGAAATGAAGCAAATGGACTTTCATAGTCTTCTGGAACACCAGCGTATGAAATCAACTCTATGCTATTCCCATTATTTCTAATACTCATACTGCTGCTGGAAGTAGCCCTTGCGGTGGAAATAAGCCTCATTTTAGCTTGTTGTCCAACTAGTATTCCATCAATTCCAAAGTTGAAATTTCGTTGACGGACAAGTTGCATTTTGTCTCCCCACCATCTTCTACCTGATTTGATGTGATTTTCTTCATTGCTCTCGTGGTAAATAAGGTGATCGTACTGCTCAATTCTCATGTCGGGTGTCAAACCTTGCCCAGATGCCACATTATCTATCCTAGCTCCATTTTCTCCTTGCCAAGTAAGGAAATAGTAAGAAGCTACGTCATAGTCGTGACCTTGGGCGATGTAAGTACCTGAGGTTCTATCGTAGGAAAATTTTGTAGGACCAGGTGCATACCAGAGTATATAATCTTCAGGATCTAATTTGTCATTTTCATTCGCATCATATACAGAGATAGTATTTCCCTCTAAGTCGTCGTATCTATCTTCGGCAATAACTTCTGGAAGCATTTGACCTCCATTTCCATAGATTTTCAGTTTGGCTAGTGATATCATTGACACATCTAATCCTGCTGAAGAAAGGAAATCTTGATCAATCTTATACACTCCTTCTTTTGGTACAGCTAACTTGTAGAAATCACCAGATGCCAGAACAGAACTGTAGTTGCTGGTTTTTTTTGACATTCTGTTTTGGCCAAAGAGCTCAGTGCTTCTTTTTGTCTTTATATCCCACTCAAAAGAGGTAATGTACTCTGTATTGTTTCCTGATTTACGAAGTGGATACAAAAGGAAGGTCAATTGCTTATTACCACGATAAAAAGTGGTTTTCGTCTCTATTTTGAAGTCATTTGAAAGACTTGGAATTCTGATTCTTGGACTAGTGGCTGTTTTTACGTTTTTTATTCTTACATTTTCTATATCTAGAGCGTTCCCATCTATTGTTCTAGAGACGTAAGGTGTATTATATTCTCCACTTGGAGTTAAGAAGCAACTTTTACAGTCGTAAGGGGTAAGCACTTGAAAACCAGAATATTCAGGGTTAGGGTGAACATTTGGGTTAATATCCCATTCAAGGTTGATTATATTTGATTGTCCCAGTGCTTGGAGGTTCACAAACAGGGAGATTGTAAACAAAGAAAGATTAACTGCCCTTCGATATAAATTCATTCAGATGATGTCGTGTTTTGCTTAGCTTAATTAGTTCTCTAACAATGTTAAAGCAATTTTTATTGTGTAGTATTTCCCGATTTCCAAAATTGACACAATAATTATAATTATCACACGTATATTCAATAATGTTATATCTTTGTGAATTACAACTTTAGAAGAATGAGGAAATTAAGAACTACTGCCTTATGGATCCTTGGCTTGTGTACCGCATTTAGTGCTCAAGCTCAAGACCCTGAATTTACGCAGTTTTATGCTGCACCTATTTATACCAATCCAGCAATGGCAGGTACGGGTACGTGTGGTGGCGGAGGAAGAGTCGTATTAAACTATAGAAATCAATGGCCGTCATTGCCTGGTACATTTGTTACTAGTAGTGCGAGCTATGATCAGCATTTTGATGCAATTGGTGGAGGGGTATCATTACTCCTTTTGGACGACAGAGCTGGTGAAGGATTGTTGAGATCTACAAGTGTTGCAGCAGGATATTCTTACCAATTAGAAATAAATAGGAGAGTTGCAGTTCGTCTTGGAATACAAGGCGAGTTTGGACAGCGAAGTATAGACTGGCAAAGACTTAGGTTTGAAGATCAAATCGATCCAAGTGAAGGATTTGTAAATCCAACTGGTGAACGATTTATAAATGATGTTGTTCAATATCCAAATTTTTCCACGGGAGCTCTCATTTATACAGAACGATTTTATGGAGGACTTGCTGTACATAATCTAATTCAACCTAATCAGTCTTTCTTCAATTCACAAACTCCGGAAGCAATAATTCCAAGAAGGTATACTGCACACACGGGTGCAGTGATTCCTTTAGATGGAAGAAAAATTCCTGAATCTACGATATCACCTAATGTGTTGTTTATGTTGCAGAATCAATTTACGCAGATGAATATTGGTTTTTACTACAACAAAGGACCTCTTGTTACTGGATTGTGGTTCAGACAAACATTTGGTGAATTTGGTAACGCAGATGCACTAATGGCTTTAGTAGGTTTCAGAAAAGATAAATTTAAATTTGGATACAGTTTTGATATTACTGTTTCTGATGCAAGAGCAGCTGCTCCGGCATCTCACGAAATATCTGCTGGTATAGAATGGTGTGCAAGAAAACCAAGTAGAAAATACAGAAAGCTCTCTTGTCCAGATTTTTAAAATCGGACTGAAAAAAGTATCATTGCACAATATATATAAATCGAAATCAGTTATTATAAGTAGTTTCTTAGAAAATGAAATTGAATAAATTCACAATCGCACTGCTATCGTTGACCATAGTGTCCGCTGTAGCGTGTAAGAAAGAGAAGTCTTCAAGTACAGGATGGGTTTACAATGACTCAAAGTGGGGAGGATTTGAAAAACACGAATACGCAGGTCAAGAAACTGGTCCTGGACTAGTACTTGTTCACGGAGGAGCCTTTACAATGGGTTCTAGTGAGCAGGATGTTACTTATGAGCATAACAACATAGAACGTAAAGTTTCTGTGCCATCTTTCTATATGGATGAGACGGAAGTTACAAATAGTCACTACAGAGAATATGTATGGTGGTTGTCAAGAGTATATGTAGACTACCCAGAGGTGGCTAAAAATGCTCTTCCTGATACAAATGTTTGGAGAAATAGACTAGCTTATAACGAACCTTATGTGGATTATTACTACAGACATCCAGCTT
>CBFHGJ010000012.1:0-82119 GCA_965655315.1 Bacteroidia bacterium | reverse complement strand
ACTCTCCGTTCCAACATATATTCGACCTATATCCCTGGGGCTAATCTGAGGGTTCTGATTAAGCAACCTGATTACGGCTCCTGAAGCAAGACTAACCACATCTTCATTTATATCGCAAACAGACATATTTTCTAGGCCTAGACCATATTTCAACTTATCTGGTTCTATGCCTCGGACTTTTGCAAGATCGACAATAGGAAGAACAAGTGATGGAATTTCAAGTGCTAGATCATCTATACCAATATTCATTTTCATATTCATTTGTTGAAACTATTAAAGAACAACAAAGTCATCCTATCTGTAGTTTTAAAGTAAGGTTAGTTTATAAAATATGAAGAACACAATAATATTTCAATTTATAAATTTAAGAGGATTTCTTTTGTTTTAAATCGGTTTATAAACTTGGACCTATTTGTGGGGATAGGTCTCTGATTCCCTTTTCCTAAGCATGTTAGTCTATTTAATAATAAAAGAATGCTAGCTAGGAATATTAAGAAATGAAAATTAGCTAGATAACTTAAACCTTGTTTTAGAATCTCTTAGCGCCAAAACGGTTCATGCTCTATTTTCAAAATGAGAACCTGTTATTAGTCTTTAATGATTATTTTCTCATAAGACACACTATTATCAAGCCAAATCGCTAAAGTATAGATTGCTGGAATATAGTTAGATAAATTTAGCGGTATATCTACCTTTCCTGTTTGCAGATCAAAATTTTTCTGAAGGAGCTGTCTTCCTGTAATATCAAAAACCTGAATTTTCAGATTTTTAAATACTGATAGGTGGAATGAAATATTCACAATTCCATTACTAGGGTTTGGATAGATATTTATTTGGTCTTCATATCCTAATCCTATGACATTTGATATTTCTGGAGTATTTAAACTATCCCTAAAAGTATCACTACTACATTCATTGGTTACTATATAACTCAGTTCATAGCTGCCATTTTGGTATGTTTGTTCAGGGTCTCTTAGGTTGCTGGTTGATCCATCTCCAAAGTCCCAATAATGGTCTTCTGCATTTATTGAAGTGGAAGTGAAAGCTACTGTGAAAGTAGATGTTGTTTGATCTATTATAGAACTCGTGTATCCTGCTAAGACTGACTTCAGTATTGTTAGCTTAATAGTATCGTTTGATATACATCCATTTGCATCAGTTACTTCCACCCAATATTCTCCTGTACTATCAGTCACTATTGTCTGTGTTGTAGCTGCTGTATTCCATTCATAACTAGAACCACCGTTCTGAGCATCTAAGGTTATAGTTCCTTCACATTGAACAGAATCTAAACCAAGAAAGACTATCGGTAATTTATGTATAGTGACTCCGATAGTGTCATCTGACACACAACCATTACCGTCAGTTACCCTCACCCAATAATCTGCAGTGCTATCTACCTCTATACGTTGTGTAGTAGCAGTAGTATTCCACTCAAAAATAGAACCACTGTTCTGAGCATCTAAGGTTACCGTTCCTCCACATTGCTCCGTATCCGAGCCCAAATCAACTATCGGTAAACTATATATTGTTACTCCAATGGTATCACTCGCTTCACAACCGTTACCATCAGTTACTTTCACCCAGTAATTAGCAGAGCTATCGACCACAATACTTTGAGTAGTGTCAGTTGTGTTCCATTCATAATTCGATCCAATATTTTGTGCATCTAATGTGACTTGACCTGCACATTGAGCAGTATCTTGTCCTAAATCAATGGTCGGTAAACTATGTATTGTTACCTGAATCGAATCACTCGATTGGCATCCATTGCCATCCGTTACTTTCACCCAGTATTCTCCTGTCGTATCTGTCTCAATAGTCTGTGTTGTTGCAGAAGTATTCCATTCGTAACTAGACCCGGTATTTTGTGCATCTAATGTGACTTGACCTGCACATTGTGTGGTGTCTAAGCCTAATTTTACTGTAGGTAAATTATATACCACTACCCCTATAGTATCTCTTGATTCACAACCATTACCGTCAGTTACCCTCACCCAATAATCTGCAGTGCTATCTACCTCTATACGTTGTGTAGTAGCAGTAGTATTCCACTCAAAAATAGAACCACTGTTCTGAGCATCTAAGGTTACCGTTCCTCCACATTGCTCCGTATCCGAGCCCAAATCAACTATCGGTAAACTATATATTGTTACTCCAATGGTATCACTCGCTTCACAACCGTTACCATCAGTTACTTTCACCCAGTAATTAGCAGAGCTATCGACCACAATACTTTGAGTAGTGTCAGTTGTGTTCCATTCATAATTCGATCCAATATTTTGTGCATCTAATGTGACTTGACCTGCACATTGAGCAGTATCTTGTCCTAAATCAATGGTCGGTAAACTATGTATTGTTACCTGAATCGAATCACTCGATTGGCATCCATTGCCATCCGTTACTTTCACCCAGTATTCTCCTGTCGTATCTGTCTCAATAGTCTGTGTTGTTGCAGAAGTATTCCATTCGTAACTAGACCCGGTATTTTGTGCATCTAATGTGACTTGACCTGCACATTGTGTGGTGTCTAAGCCTAATTTTACTGTAGGAGGCACATTAAAAGTCACTTTTACTGAATCTGTTGCTGTGCACCCTAAAACTGAGTCTGACACAGTTAAAGAATAAGTGCCTGTGGAATCTAAGGTAATTTTTGATGCTGTAGTACCATCACCCCATTTATACGTCCACGCTGTATTTTCTAAATCTATGGTAAGTTCTTTTGTGCATACTGCTGTATCATTACCTAAATCTAAATCACAAGGTGGGGTGCCATCTTTCTTGATTATAGAAAGCTCATCTAAAGCAATATTGCCTGTAAGAGAAAGGCCTCTTTGAGCATTTAATCTAACTCTCTTAAGATTTTTCGCATATTCACTCAGACTAATACTTCTCTCTCGCCAAGATGCAGCAGAAGTTATTTGCTGTTGCCCTTTTATACTATCTATTCTGCTCCACCCTTTTCCTGTATCGATTTCAACATACAGATTACCCATATTTGAACCGTACATATGATACCAAAATGAATAATCAACGGTATCAAATTCTGAGATATCCAGGCACTCAGATTCTATTGATGAATAATTGAGGTAAGGAATATATTCTGATCTAAAATAAATGTACTTCCCACTTCCCGATTTATCTCCTGTCGGTCCTGTATTAGCACGAGGTGTTGACCTGCTTGCTGAATACCAATAGTACCACAAAGCTCTATTTAGTGTCCAAATACTGTCTACCTCATCCGTAGTAGAAGTAAGTGTAACATTGTCAAAATCTTGAAGCAGGGTATCAAAGTCTATTTTATTGAGGCTAAAGCTTTTACAAAAATTATTGTTTGCAGAAAATAAATCAGTGGTGGTATTTACCTTAGATATTGATGCATAGAAATTATGATTCCCAAATGAGGCTGAAAGTGTATCTAATGAAACTACAGTATCTCTACTTCCTAATAGATTTAAAGCTATTTTCTGGTCTGCATATGGTATTCCATCTATCTCAATTTCAATGGTAACACTATCAATAGTTGTGGTTCCTGAGTTTAGAATTGTGTATGAAGGCAAAATAATTGTATCACAATCACTGATCTGAGAAACACTCACATCAGTTAGTCCTACTTCTAAAGATAAAAGAGGTATGAGACCTGAACTAGAAAGCAACTGGCTTCTACTGGTAAGTAGGGCTGCTATCATCCTATCTTTTTGTCCTTGAGTGAAGGTATTTTGACAAGATTGAAATCCATAATCCATGTAGTCCTCAAATAAATCATTTTGATTCGTGAGAAATGGAGTGTTTGTGCCCAATGAATCATTAGAGCAGGTGTTGGCTGTACTGCTGCAAGAAGTTGCTGAAGTTGTATTATCTGGAGGTGTGTCACAAACTTTGTCTCCGTCTAACAGACAATTATTATTTTGTGAGTTACAACCTCCTTGAAACGTATGGTATAGATTAAGGTAATGCCCAAACTCGTGAATATGAACTTTGGAATTATTTCTACTACTACCGAAGTAACTTGCTTCGTTTGTTATTCCATCTACAACATTTCCAGCAGCACTTGGAAAATATGCAAAGCCTGCTACCCCTCCAGATATTGTCTTAACTAAGTAAACGTTAGCATAGTGTGATGAAGGGAACGCATTAGATGTAGCATTTCTAATACTCTTTTTCATATCAGTATCTAGATGCGTAAAACTCGTAGCATTGCCTATGGTTACAAATGAATCTTTCTGCCATCTGCATATTCCTGGTTCACCGGAACCAGAACCTTGAGAGAAATACTGATTGCTATTATAAAAGTCTCTCTGAGCTAGCCTAAATTCTATATTAATATCTTTACTCTGGACCGCAGGATGTGTATTATTACCATTCCCAGAATATGCACCTCTGTTTCTGAATCCATCATTTAGGTCTTTTATACCCTGAAGAATTAGGGAGTCTGAAATATTGGAACCGGTCCCTCTTACAGAATCCGATGTTGAATGCACCACATGTACGATAACGGGTATGCGATATACGGAATCATTTGGCTTACAAGGGCTGGTTGGTGAATACGCGGAAAAACCCTGTTTTATAAGTTTACGATCATTCTCTCTTCTAAGTTGAATATCGTGCATGAGCTTTTCGAACTCTTCATATTGATCTTTCCTATCTGAATTACTACCAAAAAAAAGGTCATTTACGTGGTCTGTTCCACACAAGATTGAATCACCATTTTCTGAAATTATTTGGGCTTTCAAATTGATGCATATAAAACTGAATAAGATGATGAAAATATATTTGGGGGTGAATGAGTAAATAGGCATAATAGAATGAAACAAGTTAAATAATGCCGTGAATTTAATCTTTTGAGCTAGGAAATCTGTTTAAAGCCCAGCATTTGTATTTATCCAGCCTCCGTATAGTAGAAAAAAATCAAGTAATTCTACAAATGACTTTCGACATTAAGAAGAGTTAATTTCTCAAATCTTCTTTACATAATCAGTAATAATCACAACAAGCTGGCCCTCTACTTTTCCTTCTATATAAGTCTTATTATCTGGGTCTAATCGAATATTTCGAACGGCTGCTCCACGTTTAGCAACTAGACTTGAGCCTTTCACCTGAAGGTCTTTTATTAATACCACTGAATCTCCGTGGCTGAGCCTAACTCCATTAGAGTCTTTGTGAATCAACGCACCTTCTTTTGGTAGAATCTACTTAGCCCACTCCAACTCTTCCTCCTCTAGGTACATCATATCCAATAAATCTGATGGCCAACCTTCATTTCTGAGTTCGTTTAGCATACGCCAGGCAAGCACTTTTACCGGAGCATGTTCACTCCACATACTGTCATTCAAACAACGCCAATGATTTGCATCTGCAGTATTGGGTTCTTTTATCTGAGATTCGCAAGGTCCGCACAGATGAGCAACGCAGTTTAATTCTTCGTCCTTTCTCTGAGCTACTAAGTGTAATCTTAAATCTTCTTCTGAACCACACAACTCGCAACTATTTCCGCTTCTTTTGGCTAATTCTCTTTCGATACTCATAGATACAATAATTATTGAATGCAAAAGAAAGACTATAGTCAGTAGAAATTGCCTACTATCTTTGATATCTTAGAGTGAAGACCTTTTTAAAATCTCTCGGATACGCAGCCAGTGGAATAGTCGCCATTCTTAAAACAGAACGTCATTCAAAATTCCATCTAGCCGCTACGGTAGCCGTAATAGCATTAAGCATCGTAGTAGGATTGGACAATCGTGACTGGCTTTGGATCATTTTAGCCATTGCATTGGTATGGATAGCAGAAATGGCAAATACTGCAATCGAGAAACTGTGCGATAAAGTTTCACCTGAAAAAAGCCCAGAGATAAAATTTGTGAAAGATGTAAGTGCAGGGTTTGTTCTGATTGCATCATTTCTAGCATTAATTATAGGTTTAATTATTTTCTATCCCTACGCTGTATAAGAATTTGATTTTCACCTACAAGAACTGGCTAGTAGTAAAATAGAATTATTTATACGAAATTGCAGTGCTACTGAATGCTTTTACCTAGGCCTCTATGAGAACAACACCCAGTAAGAAATTAACCTTCATTACTCTTATCGTCCTAGCTATTATAGCAAATGGATGTAAGAAAACTGAGGTTCCTGACGAAGTAATAACAGATGAAATAATCTATACAGAATCTGGGGTAAGAATAATAACTCCAAAAGGAAATGAGCAATATTTAAATAGCGAGCCTGAATATCTCTTTGACCAAGACTCCTTATATACCTATGAGCTTATTCTCCCAGAAAGTGCGTTAGAAGAAATAGACAAAGACCCTACAGCTGAAGAATATGTAGAAGGGACTCTAGTTTTCCTAGGAGACACCATAAGCCCGGTGGGCATAAGATATAAAGGCTCTATCGGAGCTTTTGTTGGTTGTGTTTCAAGTTTGAATTTTGCAGAACCTTCTGGATATAAGACTTGCCCAAAACTCTCTATGAAAGTCAAAATAAACTGGGAGGGCAGAGAGGAGAAGTTTTATAAACTTAAAAAACTACAATTTCACTCTATGAATAATGATAATTCTCAAATGCGAGAAAGATTAGGGTATTGGTTATTTGGAGAGATGGGAATACCTACACCTAGGTGTGTTCACGCTAAGCTCGTCATTAACGGAGATTATGTGGGTGTATTTGCACTTGTAGAACAGATAGACAATCGATTTATAAAACAAAATTTTAATGATGACTTGGGTAATCTATACAAGGAAGTATGGCCACTGACTGCTGATGGAGTCCCACACGATGATCAAAGATATATTGATGTTCTAAAAACAAATGAAAACAGTAACCCGAACATCAGCCTGATTAAAAGTTTTGCTCAAAAGATGGCAGATGCTGAGCCTCAAGATGCTCGGACAATACTGGAAAGCCATACGAAAATAGATGAACTCATTTCATATGCTGTAGTGGATAGAACTATTAGACATGATGATGGACCATTTCACTGGTATTGCAATCAAGATCCCTGTGAAAGCCATAACTTTTACTGGTATGAAGAACCCAATAATGAATTGCTCCATTTAATTCCATGGGACTTGGACCACGCGTTTGAAAACATTATTAACGATGTGAATTTCGTCACACCTATCGCCGATGAATGGGGGCAAACAAGAAATAATTGTGAGCCATTCAGATATGGTCTGTTTCGCCTACAACAGAAGTCTGCTAGCTGTGATAAAATTACTGAAACTTGGGCTACCTACAAAGATGAATACGAGAGTAAAAAACAAGAATTCATAAATGGCCCATTCTCATCTAGTTCTGTCCACCAGATGCTTGACAAATGGGAAGTTCAAATAAGGGAGGCTACTGCAGAAGCTAAAGAACAGCATACTGAGGCTATTTCTTTAGGTGAGTGGAAAGCTGCAATCAACGAATTGAAAAATCAAGTTGATTTTGCTCGAACTAAGTAAAAATTATATACCTGATTGAAGGTCTGTTTTACACCAAATTCAAATTATCTATTTGCACAATCATTTTTTTACCTTGTGCGTTATATTATCTACCTATGAGTCCACAAGAATTATTTGAAGCCGGAAAATATGTGAAGGTGATCTCCAAATTAAAAGGGACGCCGTCTCAGCTATTGGCATATGCTTACCAAAAAAATAAGCAATGGGAAGAAGCCATGAATGTTTGGAATAGTTTGATTGTTGCTCAACCAAACAATGCCTCGTTTTATAACGACAGAGGGGTATGTAAGTTCAATTTGAGATTCAAACATGCGATCCAAGATTTTAATAAGGCGATTGAACTAGAGCCTGAAAACGCATATTACTATAGTTGTAGAGCCTACATTAAGGATAAAACGGGAGATACTGAAGGTTCAGTGGAGGACTATCAGAAGGCTTTGGATCTAGACCCCGAAGATGCAATTACGCTTAATAATCTTGGTTTAGCGGAACAGAAGCTTGGTTTTACTGCTAGAGCACGTGAAAGGTTCAAATACAGTGATGATTTACTTGGTATAAAGACCATTGATTCTAGAGGAGACATTACAGATAAAGAGGCTGGAGATACTGTGAATAAATTGGACGTATCAGCCAAATCGACTGTCTGGCAAGAATTTAAAAAAATGTGGACCAAAGATGGTTTTCGTTCTTTTTGGAAAGAGCTGATGAAACGGTAAAGTAGGTTGTAAGCAGAATACGTGCTACATCATTTTTTTGTCTGAAAATGAAATGACTTAACATCTGGTAATTTTTTAGCTAATTTTGAGGACACTCCATCTTTATGCTACTACCTAAACCACTAAAACTTAAATTACTACTCTCCTATCTTCTAGTCGGATGTTTTTTTACTACTAGTTTTAGCCAAGAAATTGACCTCAAATCTGGAAACTTGGCACTTTCCAATGTTGAAGTTTCAGGGTCATCATTTAGAGGTGAAACTACGACTTTTGACAATACCTTTTATGGCATTATAAAAGCTGAAGATGATGAAATTAGTAAGATGCATAAGGTGGTTAGTTGGTTAAATGCTGATTTTGGGTTAATACACTCTCCACTTGAAGGTCTCAATGATGATAAGTACGATTATTACTGGCTCCCTTCAGCGTTTAAAGTAGATCCTTTTTTACTAGCTAGCATCAATACTGAAGACAGCATTCGGTTAATTATCAACTTATATGATTTTAATACTAAAATAGAAGCCGAATTACTTGAGTTTGGTTCGTTGAAGGAGTATGACACATTAAACCACAGTCTTGAAATATTGACTGCCTCTCAGCGTATCACTCCGCTGGCCGAATTGCCGTTTATATTTTGGATTGAATTACCAGCACCAGAACTAGAAACGAATAATTTAAGAGAGAGAACAAACCATAGAGTTCCGCTACTTACAAATTTCAGTTCATCTCATAAACTAACTGGTAAAGGAGTAGTAATGGGGGAATGGGATGGCGGTGGAGCTGCAGATCATATAGATTACGATTTCAGACATACCCGCATAGAAGCTTTTATTAATAACAATAATGGTAGACATGCGACTCACGTAGCTGGAACTATGCTTGGAGCCGGAATTAAAGATCCAGTAGCTAAGGGAATGGCTCCCGAGGCTACCTTTTACTCCTATAATTTCGCTGGTAATATACCTGCTGAAATGGATGATGCAAGCTCACGTTATGGAATAGAGTTTACACAGAATTCCTACTCATATGGCAGTGATCCTTGCTCTAGAAGGGGATCCTATGATAACACAAGCGTAGCACTCGATCGTTTGGTCAACAAATATCCAAATTTGTTACACGTGTTTGCAGCAGGAAATAGTAGAAGAAGTAACTGCAACCCAGGCGGATATGGAACTGTGCATAGTGGATTTCAAGCTAGTAAAAATTCTATAGCTGTAGCTGCAGTAACCTACTTAGATGGCAATAGTTCTTTTCACTGCTATGGACCCCTCAGGGATGGAAGACTCAAGCCTGAAATCAGTGCTGTAGGAGTTAGTGTAAATAGTACGTTCCCCAATAACGCCTACCAGGGAGGCTATAGTGGAACTAGCATGGCGTGCCCTGGAACATCTGGAACAGCAGCACTTATCACTCAGCTTTATAAAGAAAAATATAATAAAAAACCAGATGCTCATTTGATTAAGGGAGCTTTATGTAATGGTGCCGATGAACTAGGACGATCTGGACCGGATTACCAATATGGTTTTGGTAGATTAAATGGGTATAACGCCGCAACCGTTATTGATGATGAAAATTTCAACTTAGATTCAGTCAATCAAAATGGTACAGTTTCAGACACCATTTTCATCGACAACCCACATCTTTTCAAAATCATGTTATGTTATGATGATGTGGAAGGCTCGTCCTCTTCTAGTACAGCATTGGTCAATGATCTAGACCTAACAATACGAGACGATGCCGGAAATACTCTGTTACCTTGGGTATTAAATCCAAATTCCCCAACTACCGTAGCAACAAGAGGTCAAGATGATTTGAATAATATCGAACAGATTACCGTAGATGTGCCTACCTCTAAATATTATGTTTATACGGTAACCGGGGATAACATTAACTCAGGATATCAAACTTTCAGCGTAAACTGGCTAGAACAAGATACTAGTCTAAGGATAGTCTACCCTAATGGAGGTGAGAAATGGTTACCTCCAAGTAATAGTAATCGCAGCCAAACTATACGATGGGATGCTTATGGTATTTCTGGTAATGGTACACTATCTTACAGTATAGACAGCGGAGTAACTTGGACTGCCATAAGCTCTGTCAATTTAAACCGTGGATACTATCAATGGCAAAACTGTCCAAGTTCTGTGGTTACCAGTCAAGCTTTAATAAAAATAGAAAAAGGTAATCTATCAGATGTAAGTAATGCTGTATTTGACATTTTCCAAACTGGACCTACCGTGGCTAGCGTTACTCCTTGCAGCGAGCAACTCTACATTACGTGGAATGCTATCACAAATGCTGCAGGATACAATGTGTATATGAATGTAGATGGAAAAATGGAAAATCTTGGATATACCGAAGAACGGAATTTTACCATAAGAAATCTTAATAACTCGAAGTCTTATTGGATAGCACTATCTGCTGTTGCGGCTAATGGAGCTGAAGGGCCAAGAAGTATTGCTCAGGAGTATAGTCCAGACGCAAATACAATTCCTCCAAGATTTCCTACTTCTCCAAACAGTAGAAATGCATGCTCAGGATCTAATGTTTTTTTCCTTTCAACAGTGAACGGACAAAATATAACTAAGCAAAACTGGCAAGTGAGTACAGATGAAGGACAAACCTGGTTAGATATTCCAGGTGCAACTGGAAGCCTTTATACTGTAAATAACATCAAAGTGAAAGATAACGGCAATCTCTATCGTTATACTGCTCAAAACAATTGCTTAAGTTTAGAAACTTCTAATTGGGCATATTTAAAAGTTGATACAGCTCTCCCTTTCAGTTACCTAGATACTTCTATCGATCTATGCGTAGGTCAAAGTACAAAACTTCAACTGCTACAAGAAGGAAATAATGAAAATACAATGGATTGGCACTTCACATCTGCAGACTCAACGACTAGTTTAGTTTCAGCCAATATTGGTTCAATTCTTTCACTTAATGAGGTGGGAAGTCATCAATCTGGCAAGTACCACGCTGTTGTGAAAAACTCTTGTGGGAGTCAACTCAATAGTAAACGAATTTCTGTAAATATCAGTGATACCTTAAGGCTGTCATTTTTTGGAGAAGAAAGAATTTGCCAAGGTCAACCTGCTATTAATCAGGCTATCGCTACAGGAGGACGTCCTGAAAATTATGACTTTTTCTGGAAGTTTGGGAATCAACTGATTAAAAGTGCCTTCCTAACTAGAGCATTAGACACTGCAGAAACCTGGGTAGCTGGCGTCTATGACAACTGCTCTGAAGATACCGTATATGAAGAAAGAAATTTTGTCTTTAGAACCAGACCACAAATCGAGATATCAGAGGATACAATTATTTGTAAGGGTACGACTCGTGAAATAACCCTTTCAATTGAAGAAGGTGAAAAAGACTACTATGGATATGTTTGGAAAAACACAACGACTAACCAGACATTTGATCTAAATCAGCCCACCATCTCTGTCAATCCAGACATTACGACATCCTATACAGTTCTGTTCATAGACAGTTGCAGTCAAACTATTGATTCCGCATCTACCACTGTTACAGTATTGGATGGCTTAAAGGTTCAAATCCTATCCACAAAAGATACTTTGTGTACCAATGAGGTACATACATTACAGTTAATAGGAAGTGGTGGTATCCCAAATCAATATAAGTTCCAATGGGATGATGGGTCAATCAGCAACTCTAGAATAATAAATACAGATCAGGATACTACCTATTCTGTAACAATAACAGACAACTGCTCAGTCCAAGAAGGAAAAGACAGTATTCAACTAAATGTGCGACCTCCACTTGAGATTCAGATCATTGGAACTGATACACTTTGTAAAGGCGAAAACTTTATTTACAATGCTCTTCCTACTGGAGGGCTATCCGCAAACTACTCCTATAATTGGTCAAATTCTAGCAGTTCTAATGTGACAATTCAAGGAAACTTAGATACGCTACTTACCCTTGAGTTAACCGATGGTTGTACTCCTCAATCTGCCAGTACATCAAAAAATATAGCAGTAAGACAAGTTCTCTCACTGACCTCAGACAACTCAAGTATTACTTCTTGTCATGGAGAGGAAATCACTATTTCAGTAAAACCTACAGGAGGTAAATCAGATGATTACAAAATTACTTGGGGTGAAACTCAAGAGGGTAGTGCAAATCAAGATCACCAATTCTATACAGATACACTCTTGGAAGTTAGTTTAAGTGATGGCTGCACAGTATTGGAAGCTGATCTAACGTTTAACATAAGTGTCTTACCACCTTTGAGTATAATTGCTTCTCCAGATGTACGTACATGTAAGTACTCTCAAGAAACGTTGAATATTCAAGGACAAGGAGGACTAGCTTCAGCATATCAGTATTTCGTTGATGAAGTTAGCATTATTGGAAACAGTTTTAATCAGACCTATACAGATAGTACACTTCATATCATAAGACTTACCGACAATTGCTCAGAAACCGATGCTTTAGATTCATTTTGGATTGATGTGCGACCAATAAATCCTTTGATATTTGCTGTGGAGCAAGAAAACCTATTAGTTAAGGCAAAGACCAGATCTGATGTATCCCAGAACTTCTGGGGTCAAGATGTGAATAGCCTCATTGCTTATGCTGATACCGCGGCGGCTATTTTATACAATAACTATGGACCTGTTGAACTCTGTCTGCAGAAAATAGATGATTTTGGATGTCGAGACACCAACTGCATACGCTTATCTCTATTTGACGTATTTAATACAAGCAGTTTTGAAATCGACCTATACCCAAATCCAACGAATGGTAAGGTATTTCTTAGTTTAGATAAGGTTGCGGGAGAGATAATGATTGACCTGATTTCATCTGAAGGGAAAAGTATTTGGGAAGAAGCCTATAGCACTTACGATCAAACAGAATTTGAGTTTAACTTAAGTGATCTAGCTCCAGGTATATACTTCTTTGATATAGATGCAAATGGCGAAAACATATATAAAAAGATACTTGTAGAGTAAGAAGGTTTATGCTTAGTTGATTCTTTCTAACCACGAATCATCCAGTCTAGATTTGCTAACCTTGAGTTTATTGTTTAATATGTAGTCAACACATTGGACAATAATATTATCATACCAAAAAACAATAAGGGTCGAGGAGCACAGCTAAACACACATAATCCATTCAATAAGAATACAGTAGAAGATTTTTGGGACGGTTCTTATTACGACAAAGACTTTCTGCAAAATAGCAATGAAACGAGTTATACTGAGGTATTCCCAAAGACTATCGTAAACAAGGTAGATAGCCCAGACGTACCTTCTGATTGGAGTATGAATCCATACCAAGGATGTGAACACGGATGTATTTACTGCTATGCTCGCATCACCCACGAATATTGGGGTTATAGTGCTGGTACAGAATTTGAAAAAAACATTCTAGTTAAGAAAAATGCTCCTGAATTGTTAGAACGAAAATTAAAAAGTAGATCTTGGAAAGGAGAACCTATAATGCTAAGTGGGGATACAGATTGCTACCAACCCGCAGAGTTAAAGTATGAAATCACTCGTAGGCTTTTAGAGATATGTTTAAAATATAAACAGCCCGTCGGCATTATTACTAAAAATGCTCTAGTATGCAGAGATGTAGATATTCTAGAAAAGCTTGCCAAACTTGACTTAGTGCAAGTGCACCTTAGCATAACCACATTGGATGAAAAACTTAGAAGGATAATGGAGCCCCGAACGTCTTCTACCAAAAGAAGACTTACGGCTATTGAAATTTTGAGCAATCATAATATACCGGTTCATGTAATGATGGCACCCATCATTCCCGGATTAAACAGCGAAGAAATATTTGACTTGGCTAAAGCGGTTAAGGCAGCAGGAGCCAAAACTATGAATCATACACTGGTAAGATTGAATGGTGCTATAGCCTTACTCTTTGAAGATTGGATTCTAAAAACACTCCCACTGAAAGCAACACGCGTGCTTAATTTAATTTCTGAAACTCAAGGAGGTAAACTTGGGAACTCCAACTTTGGAGAACGTATGCGTGGAACTGGAAGACTTGCTGAATCTATTCACCAACAAGTCAGATTAGCAAAGAAGAAGTATAATTTAGACTATAAACCTAAACCTTTACAGCAAGCTCATTTTACTTCTAAACCAACAAATCAGTTAGAGCTTTTCTAAGATCATCACGATTTAGATTAAATACCAATATATTTGCGGTATGGGGCAAAGGCTGTGCTTACACTGTGAAAAAGAGCTGATTGGCAGAGCGGATAAGAAGTTTTGCGACAGACAGTGTCGCAATGACTACAACAACACACAGAATTCAGCTTCAAATAATTATATACGTAAGGTAAATCGTATCATCAAAAACAATCGAAATGTTTTAGAATCTTTATGCCCTAAAGACAGATCTGTAAAAGTTCATCTTAAGGATCTTTCCAGCCAAGGTTTTAGCTTCGAATATTTTTCAAATACCTATACAACAAAAGCAGAAAAGACCTACTACTTTTGTTACGAATACGGATATTTAAATCTTAGGGGCGACTACTATGCCCTTGTATATAACGATCCTTCCAAGAAGAAATAATGAAAGAATTTTTCAGCACAGAACTATTAAATTTCGGAGGAAACGCCGTAGTAACTATTTACAGTATAGTTTATATAGCCATTGCCGGAGCGGTAATCTGGCTTTCATATAGATGGACAACTAAGCTAACAAGGGCAGCAGTAAGAGCCGGTAGATTAGACACTGGTCGTGAATTTGCAATCAGCAGAATAACGAAGTATATCGCTATCACCCTTTTTGTGGTTTTGGCACTTGCGGCTCTACAAGTAAATTGGAAAATCTTCGCTGTTCTTGCTCCTCTTTTAATTGGTATAGGTCTTGGATTACAGCAAGTAGCAAATGATTTAGTTTCTGGTTTTATTTTATTAATCGAGCCTACGATAAGGGTAAATGATATTGTGGAGGTAGATAATATAGTTGCTCGAGTAAAGGAAATTGGATTACGTACATCTAATGTAGAAACTAGAGATGGGATAGCTATGATTATACCTAACCACAAACTAGTTAGTGAAAAACTAATAAACTGGAGTTCAAGCGACACGGTGACTAGATTTAAAATAGCAGTAGGTGTTGCTTATGGGAGTGATGTGGAATTAGTAAAAAAGATCCTAATTGAATGTGCTTGGAAACATAGCAAAGTAATAACCAATCCTTCTCCTGAAGTATTCTTTATGAACTTTGGTGATTCTAGCCTAGACTTCGAACTTGCATTTTGGAGCAGTCACTTATTCCCAATAGAACGAGTCAAAAGTGAGTTACGCTTTATGATTACTGCAGCTTTTCGAGAAAATAATGTGGAGATACCATTCCCACAAAGAGATTTACATATTAGAAGTGATATTACTAAAAAGAACAATTAAAGGATTAGTAATACTCCTTATACTCGGACTCTCTCTTTCATCGTGCAAGGAAGATGACTCAGACACGTGTTGTGGGCCATTACCTGCGGAAGAAGATTATTACCCACCGACAGGAAAAGAATGGGAATCTGAAGATCCAAACACATTGAATTGGGATGCAGATTCTATTGCTTCCTTGTACCAAGCATTAGAAGAAAATGGGACACGAGCATTCATTGTTCTAAAAAACGGAAAAATCGTACTTGAAAACTATTGGGGACGAACAATTCTTGGAAATTCAGAGTTTACTCAGGATAGTAGATGGTATTGGGCTTCTACAGCTAAAACCTTAACTGCATTCACTGTTCAAAAAGCTTCAGAAGAAGGGGCATTAGACTTACTAGATCCAACATCACAATATCTCGGAAAAGGATGGACGAGTCTTACGGAAAGCCAAGAAGAAAAGATTACGATTTGGCATCAACTTACTATGACAGCTGGGCTGGATGATACTAAAGGAGATTGTTTTGCAACTGAAAATCTAACTTATATAGCTGATGCTGGGAGCAGATGGTCCTATCATAACGCTCCTTACACGCTACTCGAAAAAGTAGTGGCAAATGCTACCGAAATGGAGTTTCAAGAGTATTTCAACGATAAACTACAAAACGAGATTGGAATGACTGGAAACTGGCAATGGAGTGGTGGTAATCACCTTTATCTCTCCGATGCTAGAAGTGCTGCACGCTTTGGTCTTCTTATGCAAAACTATGGTCAATGGGATGGGAAAGAATTGCTCAAATGGCAGAATGCGGAAGAAGCGGTTTCTACTTCTCAAGAATTAAACAAATCCTATGGCTACCTCTGGTGGCTAAATGGTAAGGGAAGTTATATGCTACCTCAAACTCAAATTATTTTCCCAGGCAATCTGTTACCAAACGCACCAGAAGACACGTATTCTGCAATGGGTAAAAATGGACAGTATATCAGTATATCTCCTGAAAATGGACTAGTAATTGTTCGCTTCGGGGATAACCCTTCTCAAGCCTAGTGCCCTTATTGTTTCTGGATGATATTTGGGCAAAGATGGACGGAGTGATGAATTAATTCTTTATTAAACAGAACAAATACTCCTCCACTGCATTTGCTGTGTGATTTCGGTTTTCTGTTTTGTCTGCCTTGAATCTAGAATAGGCTGTGGTCTTCAATTCCACTTGACCATATTTTAGCATGATTTCTTGAATCTGTTTATGACTCATCAAACCTTCGTTATTATAACTTAGAAAAATGTATTCGAACTGAGCATCAGATATTAGTTCCTCAAATGATTCAGTAACCGTTCGTTTACTGCAGTAGTCAGATCTGTTGTACTCTGGAAGTCCTGTTTTACCTTTTGGTTCAAAAGCTTCATAAGAAGCAATAGTATTAAGTAGATGATAATTACTTCCATACTGTCTTGCATTGTATGGCGGGTCAAGATAGAGGATATCTCCATTTATGTTTTTAATCAGCTCATTTGCATCCTTTTGATAAACTGAGTCTGTACTCTGAGTCAACTCAAATTCCGCAGGAAGAATAGTTAAAGGCTTTGCAGCTGTTTTCTTGATGTGTTTAAGATATGCCCCATAAACCGATGCAGTATTAGCCACTTTATCTGCAGACTCTAATAGAGTTGCCAGTAGAAAGTAATAAATATCATCAGAGATTAGCTCCTCAGATTTCCACTGTTCTATAGCGGTACGTTGAGCATCTATAATCTTCCCATTTTCATTGCTAAAATAGTTCCTATCTCCATGACCTCCTTCGCAGTAGTTTTGATAAATAAAGCCTTCTTTCCCCGGCAATCTAGCCAATTCCTTAAGCCATTTTTCAGTATCAAGTATACTGCTATTCCCTATATAATTGCGGTTAAGTACATAGCTGTAATACTCCATATCATTAGCTATAACAGATTTAGTTTTCGTTTTAAAAAAACGTCCTACAGCACCTGTTCCAGCGAAAATATCGCAAAACACTTTGTCACTTAGATTGCCTTTTATAGTGCCTAAAATACTCTTTTCGAGAAAAGGAAGTAGTCTATATTTCGAACCTATGTAGTTCAAGTCTATTTGTTTGATGGCTTATACGTGATCCCAATAGTAAATAGTCTGTTATACCAACCTGGTCTACCAAACCAAGTTGGACTATTGATTATGATTGGCACATCACGAATAGAAGATAAAGAATATGAATGTCGAAGATCAAATCCTACTTTGTCTGTGATAAAATAAGTACCTCCTAGAGTCAATCCCAGTTCTAATAAAGTCAATTCTTCCTCTGCAGATTGTCTGCCGCTTTCGTTTCGCTCATTAAACACGTTTACTCCAATGGAAGGACCACCGCAAAAAACGAAATTATCTACTGCCATATACTTCGCAAGTAGTGGCACTTCTACGTAGTGATAGCTCAATTTTAAGTCAAAAGTCGGAGGGCCTTCTGGATCAATAACCTTTTTAGATCCTTTCATACTGTACCGTATCTCAAAAGCACCTTCCCAAACTTCATTCACAGGCCTATTAATTTGAATCCCTGCATTGAGCCCTAGTTTATTATACCCTCCCAATTGGTCTCCATCTACTTGGCTGAAATTGGCTCCGATTAATACTTCTGCACCGAAGTTTTGAGAATAAGATGAGAAGAACAACATTGAGACGAAAAAAAATGAAACTATTCTTTTCATAAGGCCTCAAAAATAGATAAACTTGTACGGTAAAATGACTGAGCGTAGAAGAAAAAACAAAGACATAGCTGGATATCAAATTCTCAGTATACTCGCAGTGATAGATGGCGATTTCGATCCTAGAGAGGGAAAAGTAATTGTAGACTATGTAGCTAAGAATTTTCCTTTGGGAGGAAACCTAGAGCGTGCAAATGAAGAACTGAGCACTACTAGTCAGGATGATCTAGACCTACTACTTCAGCAATGTGCTGAAGACTTTTATGTTGACTCAAATGAAAAAGAAAGACTTGAATTAATTGATTTTACTCTCAAACTTTTAAAAGCGGATGAAAATGTAGATCCAAAAGAGGACTCGCTGCTACAGACATTATATCAGTATTGGGATATCTCCTAGTCTTAGACTAAAAATCAAACTTTATCCCTTGAGCTAAAGGTAGTTTAGCTCCATAATTTGTGGTGTTGGTTTGTCTCCGCATATACACTTTCCAAGCGTCAGATCCACTTTCTCTTCCTCCACCAGTTTCTTTTTCTCCTCCAAATGCTCCACCTATCTCAGCACCGCTTGTCCCTATATTTACATTTGCGATACCACAATCACTGCCAGCTGCACTTAAAAATTTCTCTGCTTCAATAAGACTATCAGTAAAAATTGCTGAGCTCAATCCTTGTTTTACATCGTTCTGCATTACAATAGCTTCATCCAGTGTTTTAAACGGTATGAGATACACTATAGGAGCAAAGGTTTCTTCTTGTACTATATCAAAGTGATTTTTGGCTTCAGCAATACACGGAGTTACATAACATCCTGATTCGTAACCTTCACCTGAAAGCACTTCTCCTCCAACCAGGATTTGACCTCCTTCTTCTTCTACGGCCTTCACAGCTTTTTCATAAGCATTAACCGCATGTTTATCAATTAAAGGACCCACATGGTTGCTTTCATCTAAAGGATTTCCAATTTTTATTTGGCCATAGGCGTGGATTAATTTTTGCTTAAACTCTTCAAAAACTGATTCTTGGATAAGCAATCTACGTGTACTCGTGCAGCGTTGTCCAGCTGTACCTACACATCCAAATACTGCAGCAATTAAAGCATTTTCTAAATTTGCCTTTTCAGAAATGATAACTGCATTATTACCTCCAAGTTCTAGTAGAGACTTCCCTAGTCTAGCACCTACTACCTGACTTACTCTTCGTCCCATACGCGTGCTTCCAGTTGCACTAATCAAAGGAATGCATCTATCTTTTGCCATGCACTCGCCTATTTTGTAATCCCCGATTATAAGATTGAATAAACCTTCAGGTAAATCATTTTCTATGATTACTTCTTTCATCAACTGATGACAAGCTATCGCGGTAAGTGGGGTTTTTTCAGATGGTTTCCACACCGTTACATCACCACATACTGCAGCTATCATTGCATTCCAAGCCCATACTGCTACAGGAAAATTGAATGCTGATATCACACCAACAATTCCAATAGGATGCCACTGCTCATACATACGATGCTCTGGCCTTTCGCTATGCATGGTTAATCCATATAGCTGTCTACTCAATCCAACCGCAAAATCACAGATATCTATCATTTCTTGCACTTCTCCTAGCCCTTCCTGATAGCTTTTTCCCATTTCTAAAGAAACCAATTTCCCCAAATCGTTTTTCCTTAATCTCAGTTTTATTCCATACTGTCTGACGATATCTCCACGCTGAGGAGCCGGCACTGTTCTCCAATATTGAAAAGCTTCTTTTGCTACCTTGATGACGTGTTCATACTCACTTTGACTTGCATAAACCGCCTCTCCGAGTTTTTTACCATCAACAGGAGAATAAACTTCTGTAGTCTCTGTACCTAAAGACGTGACCCATTCTCTTCCCGTACAAATACTCTCGTTTTTTGGTTTGATTCCTAAGCTGTGTAATAGTTCTTCAGTTGTTTTTCCCATGGTCAAATTCCGCTATACGAATATACCTTTTCGATTATGTTTTAAGAAGTATACCCTTGAATTAATTAGCTTTGTCCGACAATGAAATATCCAAGACTCAACAACCAGCTTTTCATAAATAATAGAAAACGTTTTGCTGCTCAAATGGAGCCAAACAGCATTGCTATATTTCACAGTAATTATCAGTACAGTTGGAATGGCGATGCTGTATATAAATTCAAACAAAATTCGGACATTTATTGGATGTGCGGGATTGATCAGGAGGATAGCGTTTTAGTACTTTATCCAGACTGCCCTATTCCAGAGTATAGAGAATGTTTATTTCTAGTAGAAACCAACGAAAAAATAGCTGTTTGGGACGGGTATAAATATACCAAAGAGGATGCAACAGCTACTAGTGGAGTTGAGCACATCTATTGGAATGATAACTATATGCAAAAACTTCGTCCAGTTATAAATATGGCAGAGAATATTTATTTGCCTTTGAACGAAAATGATCGTTCGAATCCCTCATCTCCAATGAAACAATTGGATTTTGCTAGGCAAATGATGGACATATACCCTTTGCACAATTATAAAAGGGCTGGAATGATTTTACAAAGACTTCGCAGCATCAAAAACAAGTTTGAAATAGAGGTCATGCGTGAAGCCGTAAATATCTCTAAAAAAGGATTTTTGCGAATTTTAAAGAGTACTAAACCAGGTATGGGAGAGTTTGAAATTGAAGCAGAATTAGCTCATGAGTTTTTAAGTAATAGAGGTTCTGGATTTAGTTTTGAGCCGATAGTAGCTGCTGGTAGAAACGCCTGTACTCTGCATTATATAGAAAATAAAGACATTGTAAAAGACAATGACTTGATACTTGTAGACTGTGGAGTTGATTATGCTAATTACATCAGCGATATGACGAGATGTGTTCCTGCCAACGGAAAGTTCTCTAAACGACAAGCCGAAATATATAACGCTACGCTCCGCGTAATGAAACAAGCTCGAGAAAAGTTAGTAGCTGGAACGATGCTTATGGAATATCAAAAAGAAATAGAAGGACTTATGACTGATGAGCTAATCGGTCTAGGTCTATTGACCAATGAAGATGTAAAAAATCAAGATCCAGCTTGGCCTGCGGTTAAAAAATATTTTATGCACGGGACAAGTCACTTCTTAGGTGTAGACGTACACGATAGCGGTATGAGATATGAGCCTATGCAAGTGGGAATGGCTTTCAGCTGTGAACCGGGCATCTATGTGCCTGAAGAAGGAATAGGAGTGCGAATAGAAAATCAGATCCTAATCACTGAAAACGGACCTCACGATATGATGGATGAGGCAGGAATTCCAATTGAAGTCGAGGATATAGAGGACCTGATGACTGGATAGGACTACCAACCCGGCAATTGACCCTTGTACGTCCAGTTTTTACTTGCACGTTTGTATATTGTTGTAAGTAATGTAATTTCTAGAGTAAGCATTGGTATAATTGGCCGGCAATGCGTTTTCATTAGTCCTACAACAAAGCTTTTCAGGTCGCATTAGCGGGAGTTATCACAACTCAGACTAGCGGAGATGTAATTGCCTTTCCTATACCTACCCTAAGCTGGTTAAGGCAGTTTTAAATTTAAGAATTGAATAAATGAATGGAATTTAAGATAACTGAACACTTCTCAACTAGTGCTGAAAAACTTCAAGAGCTAAATCTAAATTATCCTTCTGTTGTTGACAAAGAAATAGTTGAAATGAAAGAGGCAAAGAAAATTTTAGAAAACGAAGAGATAAGATAGTATTTTTTCAATAAAGTATTACTTTTGCAAGCCTTTTAGAAAACAAGCTATTTAGCATAAAGCGATATACAGATGAGTAAAAGAACATTCCAACCAAGTAGAAGAAAGAGAAGAAACAAGCACGGTTTCAGAGAGAGAATGGCTACCAAAAATGGTAGAAAAGTACTAGCTGCTCGTCGTAAAAAAGGACGCAAGAAGCTTACTATATCTGACGAGCCACGTCACAAACATTAATGCATAGTCCCCTTGACAGCGGGGAGTTCATACACTTTTCATAAGCTTGAGAAACTTTCTCACAAAGGTACTATAGACGCTATTTTCCAGAAAAAAGGAAAGAGTATTTTCAAAAAACCGATCTTATTGGTTTATTTAAAAACTGATCTTCATACTACCTTCCCTTGTCAATTTATGGTTTCTGTTGGTAAACGAAAGTTTAAAAAGGCTGTAGACCGGAATAGAATACGAAGGCAGATTTCTGATATTTATAGGATTCAAAAACAACGATTGTACGATGTGATTCCCTCTGAAGACAAATACGCAATAGGGATTTTATATCTTGATAATACGATGCCTTCCCACCAATTACTTGAGAAAAATATTACTTTAGCCATAGATGAATTTATTAAAAGGATTAACTAATCTAATAGTGCTGATTTTGATGATACCTATACGTATCTATCAGTTGGTTATATCTCCTTTTTTACCGGCTACTTGCAGATATACTCCTACTTGCAGTGCCTATGCTATACAAGCGTTGCAAAAACACGGTCCTTTTTATGGAACTTACCTCGCAGTAAAGCGTATACTAAGTTGCCACCCGTGGAGTAAAAGACATGGACATGATCCTGTGCCATAAAACTATTTACATTCAAGTCATAATTTCCAATGAAATTTAAAAATCTAATCCTTTTTCTGATCATTTATATTGTTGGATGTAGCCAAAATGCCACTCAAGATGAAACACTGAAATCTAAAGGACCAGTAGTTCATATAGTAGCAGCAATGAAAGAAGCTGTATGGAAGGGAGAGCTATTTAGTAAAATAGACCTTGACACCATTTCAAACAAAAAAGGTCTATATGCCCTTGGACCAGTAACCTATATGCGTGGTGAAATTATGATAAATGACGGAGAAGTATGGGTTTCTAGAGTAAATGCTGATGAGTCTATTTCTGTAAAAATAGAGGACAGTGTTTCTGCTCCTTTTTTAGTCTATTCGAACGTGACCGACTGGGATACTGTAGATATACCTTTAAACCTGTCCTCAATCTCTGACTTAGAAAAATACATCGATGAACAAACCAAAAACCGACAACGTCCCTTTGCGTTCAAGTTAGCCGGCAGCATTGATTCTGCTACTATACATATTCAAAACCTTCCTCTTGGAGCTACCGTGTCGAATCCCAAAGAAGCACATGCTGGTCAGAAAAAGTATAGTATTGGAAACTACGAATCAGAAATCATAGGATTTTTCTCAACAGAACACCAAGGTATTTTCACACATCATGATTCCTACTTGCATATGCATCTTATCACAAAAGATAGAATCCATATGGGTCATCTAGATGAATTAGAAATCGAAAAAATGAAGTTGCTTCTTCCTGAAAAAATAGAGTAAATCAAATGCTCTTCTCCATGACATAATGATCCATTCCTACCTCTTGAAATACATCTGAGGTGATCTGATATCCCAGTTTTTCATAAAAGCCCACAGCATAATGACGAGAATGGAGAACAATCTTATTCATTCCAAGTCTAGCTGCTTCTTGTTCAAGTGCTTCTACTAATTCTACTCCAAAACCTTTTCCTCTTACTTCCTCAGCAGTAGCCATTTGCCTTAGCTTACCTGTCCCTGGCTTATAATTTGGCACCAAAACTACAATTCCTACAACATCATCTTCTCGTTTTGCCACAAAATGAAAATCACTACTATTATCACTAAACGCAGGATCATTTGCAGGCAGACCTAATGGCTTACGCAATACTTCTGCTCTAAGTTCTTTAGCTGATAGGTAATCACTATCTGAAAGAGTTATTTTCTTAATCTTCATTCTATTTTACTTGAGGCATGCCATAATACAAAATACATTTTCAACTACATTCGTAATGCTATCATTCCAAACTTGATGGCAAAAAACCTTATTCTACAAAAATTAAAACTATGGATATCGGAACAATAATACTCGCTATATCTTTAATCATCATAATGTTCGGGATGGGACTTTCCTTGGTAAAGGAAGATTTCACTCGACTACTTAAACAGCCTAAAGCTGTCTTCATTGGCCTATTAAACCAAATTGTTCTATTGCCTTTAATTGCTTTTCTAATTGTCACTTCATTAGGTGTAGGTAGTGATATTGCAATAGGAGTCATGATCCTTGCCGCTTGTCCTGGCGGCCCTACCTCAAACCTTATTACTCACCTCGCAAAAGGCGATTCAGGTTTATCGGTATCGCTAACCTCAGTCAATAGTCTAATCACCATATTTACCATCCCTTTTGTTGTTGATTTTGCTTTAACCTATTTCCTTGATGCTCAAGAAACAATAACCATTAATAAAGTCAAAACGGTTGTACAAATCTTCGTGATTGTAATTATTCCTGTAACCCTGGGGATGATGTTAAAACGCTCAAAACCAAACTTCGCAGATAGAATGAATAAGCCTGTTCGAATTGCCTCAGCATTGGTGCTATTCCTAGTGATATTAGGTTTAGTCATAAAAAAGAAGGCTGACCTTATTCCTTATTTGCAACAAGCCGGGATAACGACTTTATTACTGAATGTGGCAACCATGTTTGTCGGATTCTTAACCGCTAGACTTGCCCAATTAAAATCAAAACAAGCTCTCACTATTTCCATCGAATCTGGAATTCAAAATGGAACTATGGCGATTGCCATCGCATCAGGCATTCTGATGAATGAGAATTTTGCGATAGCCCCTGCGGTATACAGCCTTATTATGTTTGTGACAGGAGGTATCCTAATAGGATTGGGTAATAGTAAGTTTTTAGCGAATTCCTAGAAAAGCCCTTTCTTCCCTTGTGCGTCAACCACAGCAAGGTTTATCATATTCACTATTTCCCTTACAGAACTGCCAAGTTGCAATACATGAACTGATTTTCTGAACCCAAGTAAAATAGGTCCGATAGTTTCTGATATACCCAAACTCTGCACCATTTTGTAGGCAATATTTCCTGAACTCAAAGCAGGGAAAATAAAGACATTGGCATTTTCATCACCTAGCTTTGAAAATGGAAATAACTCTTGTCTAAGTTCTGCGTCTAGAGCTGTATTTGCTTGCATTTCACCATCGACTAATATCTCTGGATTCTCTGCATTTAGTCTTGCAAGAGCTTCTCGTATATTATCTACATTTTTGCCTTTAGCCGACCCAAAGTTACTATAACTTAGCATGGCTATACGTGGCTTTACATGCAGCTTAGATACCATCTTATGCGTGAGTTTTACTATATCCACTAAATCATCTGCTGTAGGTTCAATATTTACCGTTGTATCAGCAAAAAACAATGGTCCTTGCTTACTCATAATGATATACATTCCAGCCACTTTTCTAATACCTTCCTCTTTACCTATGATACCAAGTGCAGGTCTAATGGTATCAGGATAGTTACTGTTTTGACCTGAAATAAAGGCGTCAGCTTCACCCATTTCTACCATCATCGTACCGAAATATGTACGCTGACGCATAAGTCTTTTAGCTTGGTGAAGAGTAAGTCCTCTCCGTTGTCTTTTTTCGAAAAACAGCTGACCGTATCGCTCAGTTATTTCAGGAGATCTACTTGGGTCGATGATTGTACAATCACTAAGATTTAGGCCTAATTCTTCTATGTTCTTGTGAATATGATCTTCAAAACCAAGCAAGATAGGAATACAAGAACCCTCTTCTCTAGCCATATGAGCAGCTTTTAGGATCTTAGGATTGTCTGCCTCTGAGAATACTACACGTTGAGGATTCTGTTTAGCTCTGAGAGATAGAGTTCTTAAGAATCTATTATCAAGACCCATTCTCTTGCGTAATTCGATTCTATAACGCTCCCAATCCGTTATTTCTAATTGAGCTACACCACTTTCCATTGCAGCTTTTGCTACTGCTGGTGCTACGGTAGTTATTAATCTTGAATCTAATGGCTTTGGGATAATATAATCTTTCCCAAATGACATATCAGGTTCATTATAAGCTATAAGTACCCCTTCAGGGACAGGTTCTTTGGCAAGCTCTGCAAGTGCCTTGACTGCAGCTATTTTCATTTCCTCATTGATGGAGGTTGCACGTACATCGAGAGCTCCTCTGAAGATAAATGGAAAACCTAAAACGTTATTGACTTGATTTGGATGATCAGATCTTCCAGTTGCCATTATAATATCTTTTCTAGTGGCTATTGCTGTCTCATAATCTATTTCAGGATCTGGATTTGCCAAGGCAAAAACGATTGGATTGTCCGCCATTGAAAGCACCATGTCGGGAGTTACAATATTACCAATAGACAGTCCCAAAAAGATATCTGCCCCTACCATTGCTTCTGCCAAGGTTTCAAATTTTCTAGGAAGTTTGAACTCATCTTTCCATTGGTCTAAATCATCTCTATCATCACTTACTTGACCGTTTCTATCGAACATATAAATGTTCTCTTTTTTCACTCCAATTGCTATCCAAAGTTTCACACACGAAATTCCCGCTGCTCCTGCTCCACTCACTACTACTTGTACATCTTCAGCTTTTTTATTAGCGATTTCCAAGGCATTTATCAGTCCTGCAGTACTTATTATAGCTGTGCCGTGCTGATCATCGTGCATCAAAGGAATATTTGTTTCCTTTTTGAGCCTTTCCTCTATTAGAAAGCTTTCCGGTGCTTTAATATCTTCTAAGTTTATCCCTCCAAACGTAGGCTCTAGTGCCTTCACTACTTCAATGAACTTCTCAGGATCAGAGGCATCTACCTCAATATCAAAAACGTCGATGTCTGCAAATATTTTGAATAGAACTCCTTTCCCTTCCATAACCGGTTTAGAAGCTAACGGTCCTAAGTCGCCTAGACCAAGGACTGCACTACCATTACTTATTACTGCTACGAGATTCCCTTTTGCTGTATACTTATAGGCGTCTTGGGGATTCTTAGCTATTTCTTCGCAAGGCTCTGCCACGCCTGGAGAGTAAGCGAGACTTAAATCTCTCTTGGTTTGAGTCGGTTTTGTTGGAACCACTTCTATTTTTCCTGGTCTTCCTTTAGCGTGATACTCTAAGGCGTTGTCAAATTGGCTATCCATATGATTTTTTTATCTAATTGATAATGCTTGCGGACAAAGGTATTTTTTGTTCGTGAAAAGAAAACTACTAAATAGTGTCGCCAAGGTAAATTTTACGGAACGCATATTGATATATAGAAGCTATGAAACTAGCCCTACCTATCCTAGCATTCTTAACCTTACTCTTAGCCTCTTGTACCACCTACAAAACCGTGAACACCTACCATCATTTCACCAACGAATTTGACGTGGTAGGTCAAGTACAAAACCCTAAAATAGAGGTCTATCATCAGATCATTAACGACAATCTTGCTATCAGAATGGTAAATATTTCGGACACCAACTATCTATTTAATTGGTCAAAAAGTACTGTTTCCATCAACGATCGAATCATTACGGCTGGTAACGGCACTACTACCACCCTTATTCCACCATCCAAAATGTTTGAAGTCAATATCCCGTTAGTCGAAGAACTAAAAAGACAAGGTATTCAGCTCAATAACACTGCCCAACCAATAGTTATCAAAACCTATCTCACTTGGAGTAATATGGAAGAGGATCAAATTTACACCAACACCTATAGTTTGAATAGAGTCCGAGTAGATGACAAGCCCTCTCAAAAACAAGGTGCAAATACTATAGCTCAATCTAGAATAATTGAAGAAATCTCTGGTGGTGCTACATTTATAACCTTAGCAGGGTCGGTAATCCTTTTAGCCATCTTAATTGATTCAACAGAAGAATAAAATGAAACTTGGTACTTTATCCATCTTATTTGTGCTGTTTATATGTTCGTGTACAAAGACGGTCTATAAAACCAGGTATCATCATTTCTCTAATGAGTTTGAAGTACAGGGAGAACTAGATCTTGATTCTGTGGAAGTCTATCATCAGATATATGGAAATATGCTTTATATCACTATGATAAATAAAAGCTCAAAACCTATCAATTTTGTTGCAGAAAAAAGTAACACTCATATGGAAAATTACCAATGTAAATTTACCTCAGCATCTAATGAAAATGCCATATTTCCGAATGGCAATAAAAAATTGATGATAGACATGAATTCCTTCTTTGAGGCTTCGAATATTAATCCAGCCGAACATTGGGAAATAGTAATAAAAACAGAACTGTTTTTCACATCTAGTGACAAGCCAATCGAATATAAAAATACCTATACGTTAGAAAAAAAAGGTACCAGAAAAAATCTTAGTAAAAAAGCTGGAACCAATGCAGTAGCGGTCATGCACGACATAGAACGAATAGACGTAGGGGAGACTATAAAAGGATTTTTTACTGTAACGGGGCTCGTGGTATTGGCTGTCCTTACGGCTCCTCTAGAAGATGAATAGTGTGCTAATTACTTGATGATTATTTCATCTATAAAGAAAAACGCGTCCCCATTCATAGTATTCCCAGGGTGCCCTTGAGGCAATTTACCAGCTGAATAAACCTTTACCTTTAATTGATCTGTTTTTACCTCTTTCTCTAATTTTACACTTAGATTTTTTAGAAAAGTCCCTTCTGTAAAAGCATCTACATCATAGGACCTGAAACCAATAAGCTTATTCTCTAAATAGACCTCCACCTTCGTGGGCATTAAAATCCATGAACGAGCATCCTGAACAAAACTCGCTGAGACTTCTTTTATCCTTTTGGTTTCCTTAAAATCTAAATCGAACGTAACCTCCTCGTGTTGATATCCTTGCCATTTGCCTGCTTGCCAATTTTTAGTTCCGTTGATACCATCTATAAGTGCATCATCTCCACCGCCTGTGTATTGTGAGTTGGGTTGAAGAGAAGATCTGCAAGTCCAACTATTAGGCTTTTTATAGAAGGTGGCTGAGATTTCAGGACTTAAAACGTAAAAACTATCATTGTGTGGACCCCAATAGATTTTTCTTTTGGCTCTTGAGTTAATAGTAGTCGTTTCCTCGATAGTAAATGACGAGTTTACACTTTCTGATTCTCCAAGCTTGATTATTAATTCGTCCTCAGAGTTAATTGATAAGACTGAAATACTTGTTGAATCTTCGAATAAAGGTGTTCCACTTATCAATGGCGTTTCTACAAAACTAGATTTGTAAGGAATCATATCGTAATGCAGGGTTGACCGTGGCTCTCCAGCTATATACCAATGCTCAAAACTAGACGCCCCTATAGAATTCCCTTCTGTTAGCTCGAAGATTTCACCTCCTTCAAAATGAATTTTCACACTATCAAACATGCATCTTCCTACTGCATATTTTGATTCTCCTGGACTGGTAGGATAAAAGCCCATACTGCTAAACACATACCATGCACTCATCTGTCCACAGTCTTCATTTCCAATCAATCCATCAGGTGTATTGGTATAAAACGAATCACAGATTTGCTTAATGATTCTGTGTCCTTTCTCAGGATGATCTGTATAGTTGTACAAATAAGCTATATGATGACTAGGTTCGTTCCCATGAGCATACTGACCAATCAAGCCTGTAATGTCTGACTGTGTTCGACCAGTTGTTTCTTCTTTGGCAGAAAAAAAATCATCCAATTTTTCTTCCAACTCTATACCTACTTCACGTCCACCTTTTGCGTGTTGCACAAAACTATATTGCCAACTATTGGCTTCTGTAAAATGCAGATTTACCTCCTTAGGGTCGAAATTTCGTAGCCAATCACCATTAAGTCTTGGTGTAGCAAATCCCGTTTTTGGATTGATGACGTTCCGCCAAGATTCCGCTCTGTGGTAAAAAATATTAGCTAGGCTATCCTCTCCCATTGCTCGTGCCATTTGGGCTATGCACCAGTCATCATACGAGTATTCCAAAGTTTTACTCACACTCTCTGATTCATCCTCTACTTGAATAAAGCCGTATTTATTGTAGCTATCCAGTCCAAAGATGTCTTCGTTTGCACTTGCTACCATAGCTTCTAAGGCAAGACTGGCGTCAAATCCTCGAATGCCTTTCATATATGCATCTGCAATAACACTCACACTGTGATATCCAATCATGCAATCCGTCTCATTACTTGCCAATTCCCACACGGGTAGTCGTCCGCTTTGCTTGTAGATATCTAGGAAGGAATTGATAAAGTCTGTCGTACGCCTTTCATCAATGATGGTCATCAGCGGATGAAGGGCTCTATAGGTATCCCAAAGTGAAAAGACCGTATAGTGTGTATGATTTGGTGAGTCGTGTATCTTCATATCGTGCCTTCTATATTTACCATCTACATCTTCCGCTATATTCGGATGTATCATACTATGATATAGGGCAGTATAGAAAATGTTTTTCTTATTTTCATCTTCAGTGAAAACTTCAATCTTAGAAAGTTCTTTATTCCAATACGCTTGTCCTTCTCGGACAACGTCATCAAACTTTACTGCTTCATAGGTCTTTCCGGTCTCATAGTTTAGGTTCTTTTGAGCTCCTTCTACTCCTGTAAATGAAAGTCCAACGTAGACCTCCAATTGGTTTTTTTTGAGTTCTTTGAAAAACAATAAAGCCTTACTACTATCTATATTGTACTCGATTTCAGAGATTTCATTATTGAATTCCATTGAGAAATAGCAATGCTGTTCCTTAGCCCAGCTTGTACTTATCCTATATCCATCTATACTTTGATTTCCTCTCTCTTTAATGATAAAATCTAGTGTTTCATCCCGATGTTTTAAATCTAGAAGAACATATCCTACGTTCTCTTCGAACGTGTATCGATGAAACCCTGCCCAAGTAGAGGTGGTTAGTTCTACCTTGACACCATTGGCTGGTAAATCGACTGAATAGTAATTGGCTTCAGCCTTTTCATTGTTGTGACTAAATTTAGTTTTATACTCTTCTGGCTCAAATGATATAGGATTCGTAGATGGAAGAAGTAAAATATCTCCATAATCACTTACCCCCGTTCCACTCAAGTGTGTGTGTGAAAATCCATAAACAAAAGAATCAGAGTAGTGGTATCCACTGCATCCATCCCAGCTGCCATCTATTCGGGTATCTGGACTCAGCTGCACCATCCCAAACGGCACCGTTGCTCCTGGAAAAGTATGTCCGTATCCTCCTGTACCTATGAATGGATTAACAAATTGACTTTGAGCAAAGGTCAGATTCGTAAGCAGAATAAAAATGAGTGTAAAACGCATCTAAGGCGAAGATAGTAAAAACCCATAGGCACAAAAAAGCCCTCGATCTCTCGAGGGCTTTGAATGTTTATACTTTACGATAATTACAAGTGTATCACTTCATCATACGCTGCAGCACATGCCTCCATGATAGCCTCACTCATCGTAGGGTGAGGGTGAACTGTTTTTATCATTTCGTGTCCAGTAGTTTCTAGCTTACGAGCACTTACTACTCCTGCTATCATCTCTGTCACGTTTGCACCTATCATATGAGCTCCTAAAAACTCCCCATATTTCGCATCAAAGATCACTTTCACAAAACCTTCTTTACTGCCTGCTGCACTTGCTTTACCAGATGCCGAGAATGGGAATTTCCCTACTTTTATGTCATATCCAGCTTCTTTAGCTTGAGCTTCAGTATGTCCTACAGACGCTATTTCTGGAAGTGTATAGGTACATCCAGGTATGTTTCCGTAATCTAATGGTTCTACGTTTTGTCCACTTATTTTCTCCACACAGATAATACCCTCTGCACTAGCTACGTGGGCTAATGCAGGTCCGTGTACTATATCTCCTATTGCATATACTCCTGGAACATTCGTTTGGTAGTAATCATCTACTACTACTTTACCTTTTTCGGTCTTTATTCCCATTGCTTCAAGACCTATGTTTTCTAAGTTCGTTTGAATACCCACTGCAGAAAGAACTACATCACAATCTATAGTTTCCATTCCTTTGGCAGTTTTCACGCTGACCTTACAACCAGTTCCTTTTGTATCTACTGCTTCTACAGAACTATTGGTCATGATAGTCATGCCTTTTTTCTTATAGATTTTAGTAAGCTCCTTACTGATGTCCACATCTTCGTTAGGAACAATAGTTGGCATAAATTCTACTACGGTAACATCTGTACCCATCGCATTGTAGAAATAAGCAAATTCCATCCCAATAGCTCCACTTCCTACTACAACCATTTTCTTTGGCTGTTTAGGTAATACCATAGCTTCGTGATATCCGACTACTTTTTTACCATCGATAGGTAGATTGGGCAACTGACGCTCGCGTGCTCCAGTAGCTAATATGATATGCTTGGCAGAATGAGTTTCTTTCTTACCATCGTTATCTACGCTTACTTGACCTTTTGCTATTACTTTACCAAACCCCTTAAGGATTTCGATTTTGTTCTTCTTCATCAAGAACTGCACACCCTTGGACATTCCCCCGGCTACACCTCTACTTCTTTTGATAACTGCATCAAAATCGTGCTTAGCACTATCTACGGTAATACCATAATCTGATGCGTGATTGATATATTCGAAAACCTGTGCAGATTTTAATAACGCTTTGGTTGGAATACAACCCCAATTGAGACATACACCACCTAGCTCAGCTTTTTCAACTACTGCAACCTTATGGCCTAATTGAGAAGCTCTAATAGCAGCAACATATCCACCTGGGCCACTACCTATTACTATTACATCAAAATTCATAATTTGTTCTTGTTTTTAAGGGCTGCAAAGAAAGTGATTTTTTGTTGGATTTAATCTAAGACTGTGTTCGTTGCACCAATTAGATAATAGCTTTATCTTAAACTTTTCGTGAAACTTAAACTTATTTTTGCCGTCCATGGGGAGAGCATTTGAATTTAGGAAAGCCCGTAAGATGAAACGCTGGGGCAAAATGGCGGTAACTTTCACTCGAATAGGTAAAGAAATATCTATGGCTGTAAAAGAGGGAGGTGCAGATCCTGACAATAACTCCAGACTGCGTATGGCTATGAAAAATGCCAAGTCTGAAAACATGCCAAAAGACCGGGTAGAAGCCGCGATCAAAAAAGCAAGCGATAAAGATGCTAGTGCCTACGAAGAGGTCCTCTACGAAGGAAAAGGCCCATATGGACTTAGCCTCATGATAGAAACCGCTACAGATAATATCAATAGGACAGTAGCTAACGTAAGAGCTATCTTTCGTAAAAATGGTGGTGAACTTGGAACGAGTGGATCTCAAGAATTCAACTTTGAGCGTAAGTGTATTTTCAAGATAGAACAAGGAGAGAGAGATATAGAAGAATTAGAGCTGGAATTGATTGACTTTGGACTGGAGGAGATAGAGCAAGTAGATGATGAAACCTTGGTTTATACTGGATTTACGGATTACGGAAATATGCAAAAAGGTTTAGAAGAGTTAGGAGTAGAAATCTCTTCCGTGGATATAGAACGAATTCCTCACCAAACCATAGAACTAACTGAGGAACAGAAGGAGGAATGCAATGCCATCATAGAAAAGCTCGAAGAAGATGAAGACGTGCAGAATGTGTTTCACAATGCTGTGCTATAAAACACTCATCTATTAGTACACTTTTCACAAAAAAAACAACCTTTGTAGTTGAGATAATCCATCATGCTTTTAATACAAGATATTCAAGCCAATAGAAAAGCAATTCTAGCCAGATTGGCTAAGAGAGGAGTTGATTTTACTGACCTAGTAAATCAAGCTATTACACTTGATGATAACCGTAGGTCCACTCAAGTTGAATTAGACAATACGCTTGCAGCTTCAAATAAAATATCTAAAGAAATTGGACAACTATTTGCTCAAAAAAAAATAGAAGAAGCCAAAGCAAAAAAAGCAGAAACAGGCGAGTTAAAAGCTAAAAGCAATGAGCTCAACGAATCACTAAAGAGCATCTCTGATGAGTTGTATGATGTCCTTTATCAAATTCCTAACGTCCCAAGTGAAGCTGTACCCGCAGGAAAAAGTGAAGCTGATAATAAAGTTGTTTTGGAACATGGAGATAAGCCAAATCTCACTCAAAACTTACCACACTGGGAGTTATGTGAAAAGTATAACCTAATAGACTTTGAACTAGGAGTAAAAATTACAGGAGCCGGTTTTCCTGTTTATAGGGGAAAAGGTGCGAGGCTGCAGCGAGCCTTAATCAATTGGTTTTTAGATAAAGGTCGAGATGCTGGATTTGAAGAAATACAACCTCCAATCTTAGTAAATGAGGCCAGTGGTATTGGTACAGGACAACTGCCTGATAAGGAAGGTCAGATGTATCATATGCAGATGGATGATTTGTATGCTATCCCTACCGGCGAGGTGCCGATTACCAATATCTATCGCGATGTGATAGTAAAGGAAGACGACCTCCCTATCAAAAACTGTGGTCATTCTCCTTGCTTCAGAAGAGAAGCAGGAAGCTATGGAAAAGATGTTCGTGGACTCAATAGACTTCATCAATTTGACAAAGTAGAAATCGTACAAATTGCTCACCCAGAAAAGTCTTATGGCTTGCTTGAAGAAATGAGTAGCTATGTTCAAAGTCTACTCAAAGACCTTGGATTACAGTATAGAGTTTTACTTCTCTGTGGAGGTGATACAGGTTTTGCTAGTGCGATGACCTACGACATGGAAGTTTGGAGTGCTGCTCAAGAGAGATGGTTAGAAGTGAGCTCTGTTTCTAATTTTGAGACTTTTCAGTCAAATCGTTTAAAGCTACGCTATAAGAATACTGATGGGAAAAATGTGCTGGCTCATACGTTGAACGGAAGTGCTCTTGCTCTACCTCGAATCATGGCGAGTATCATGGAAAACTTCCAGACCCCAGAAGGCATAGTGGTACCAGAAGTATTGAGACCTTATTGTGGTTTTGATGTGATTGATTAAGACTTTAGTTCTTTTCTATAATAACTTCAAGTTGTAAATCCCCTTTTGGTATTGTCCTACTTCACCTTAACATTGTATTAACCTAAAACTAAATGATTAGAACTTTTCACCTTACGGTATTCTTATCTCTAACGGTCTTTCTAAGTGCTCAAAATACGCTTGACTCTGTCAAAGTATCTGCAACTAGATTACCTGTTAAACTTTATGAGAGTGGCAAAAACATTACTGTAATCTCACAACAAGATTTAAGACAATTACCCGTCAATACGGTAGACGAATTATTGCAATATGTAGGAGGCATCAACATAAATAGTCGAGGAGCTTTTGGAGTTCAAGCTGATATAGGCATTAGAGGAAGCACTTATTCTCAAGTACTTGTGCTGGTAGATAATCAACGTATCAATGACCCACTTACGGGCCATTACAACAATAATATTCCTGTACCTATGAGTGAAATACATCACATTGAGATAGTACGCGGATCTGCAGCAACTAGTTTTGGTGCAGATGCAGTGGGAGGTATTATTCATATCAAAACCAAAGCGTACGAAAGTTTAAACAGTGAACATGTTTTTACAGCATCACAAGGGAATATTGGCTTTGGCGATCATAAATTGACTGCAACCGATTTACAGATTCAAGAACAAGGATCAAAGTTTGGTTTTACAGCAAGCATGAAATCTGCTGTATCTGATGGAGAGCAGCTTGTTAATCCAAATTTCATACAAGCAGGCAGAGGAGATAGTTTGTACAATACAAACTTTGATATAAAAACATATACAGCAGCTCTTACCTACAAAACAAAAAATTGGAAGGCCTATGCTAGAGGAGGTATAGATGCTCGCGATTTCAATGCTAAGTATTTTTATACCGCAAATCCATTTGATGAAAGTAGAGAAGAAACTGGAGCCTATTGGACACAAGGTGCTTTCATACATGAAAATGATGCAAGTAGAACTGAATTTACTGCCAGCTTCAAGAAGAGCACAGACGAATTTGTATTTAATCCTCTATTTCCTGCAAATAATCACACTATGCAAAGAGTGAATGCTTCACTATTTCAACAAAGAGATTGGAAAGGAATCAAGTTAAACTACGGTATACAAACGGACTGGCAAGACATAGAAAGTAACGACAGAGGAGATCACACCAGGTTGTCAAACGCTGCCTTTATTCTAGGTCATAAAACTATTGATCAATTAAGTCTAAATGGTGGATTGAGACTAGAGTCTTCAGAGCAAATAGGCATACAGCTGATTCCTCAGTTAAATGTCGCTTACCGTGAAAATCAGACTGTATTAAGAAGCAGCATAGGAAGAGCTATCAGACAAGCAGATTTTACAGAACAGTTTAACAATAATAATACAGCAAATGTCTTGGCATTAAGAAGTGTAGGGAACCCCGATTTAGAATCTGAAAATTCTTGGAACTTTGATTTGGGTGTAGATCAATACTGGAACAATATAAAATTATCAAACACCATTTTTGGGAGAAGTTCTTCTAATCTGATAGATTACATTCTTACAAATTCGGCTGATATTAGCAACTTAGATAATCTGCAAGACACTACAAATTATTTCTATACTCAAAATCTAAAGGAAACCTTCACCTTTGGAAATGAACTCTCGCTACAGTACAACAAGCGATTCGCATTTTCAAATTTATTAGCCAGAGTAAACTACACTTATATTCAAACCAACTCCCCTGATAGTGTCGTTTCGAAGTATATATCAAACCATCCAATACACAACCTGAATGCCATGGTTAATTATACGTGCCGTGGTGTAGGGCTAAATGTAGGTGGGAATTTGATAACAAGAGACTCAGACGAAATCCCTTCTGTTGACGGGGCTATACCTTCTAGCTATGCCGTGCTAAATGCAAGGTTGACCTATACCGCTGATCTACTACCCATTTCTGTATATATAGATGTTAGGAATCTATTGGATACCCAATATCAAGAAATATTAGGAGCACGAATGCCTGGGAGATGGATCCTAGGTGGAATTCGATGGCAAATAAGCTCTTATAAGTTGAAGCCAATTATTCCATAAGTAGACATTTTTCGAGAATAACGTACTTTTGATTTGAAAAAATGATATGAGTTCAAACATCAAAAGTCTTCTTACAGAATATGGTGAAAGCCATAAAAATGATACCAACAAGCTTATCCATTGGATATGTGTACCCCTTATTTTCTTCTCTATTGTGGCCCTTATTTATAGTATTCCTAGCGGAATTTTAAATGCGATTTTCGGAGAATCTGTTTGGGTTAATTGGGCTACTTTATCCCTTGTCTTTGTCCTCATTTATTACTTTAAGCTATCACGATCCTTAGCTATAGGAATGTTAATATTTAGCATCATTTGCTTACTGACTTGTCAATTTCTGGAGAGTTCGTTGAGCACCCCCCTTTGGTTAGTAGCTGTTATTATATTTTTACTTGCTTGGATAGGACAGTTCTACGGGCATCACATCGAAGGGAAGAAACCTTCATTCTTAAAAGACATTCAATTTCTACTTATCGGTCCAGCTTGGTTAATGCATTTCTGGTTTGAAAAATGGGGAGTAAGTTATTAGCTCCATTTGACCTTCCATGCTTCTTGGGTCATTTTTAACTGTCCAAGTACTATCTAATATTAAATTCTAAAAATTTAGCTTGTACTTTTGGGCACGTATAGAATGAATAGGATTTTACTTAGTTTGTTGATTGTCTTCCCATTATTTGCTAATGCTCAATTTCAGATAGAATGTGTTGATAGTAATCGTGCAAATCCATTTTATAGATGTAATGACCCAACCTTTGATCCCATATGCGGATGTGATAATGTAACTTATCGAAACAACTGTGAGATGACCAACGTAGGTGGAGTCAACTTTCCGTCCCAGTTTCAAAATGGCGTATGCCGAAATGATTTCTATTTCTTTAATATCACTCCTAACCCAGCTACTGAGAAACTAGATTTCAATATGAGATTTGCTGAACAGGAGAAGGCTCCTGTTACCATTCAAATCATAAATAGTTTCGGGAATGTCATGTATTCGCAGCTGCTAAATAATATTGCAGATTTCGCTACACCACCTCAGTTTATTAGCCTAAATAACCTCGATACAGGGGTGTATTTATTTGTAGTGCAATCTCAGGGAGTATTTAAAATTAAGAAATTTTTAAAAGTTAGATTTTAACCTATGAGGCTACAGTCTATACATACCGGTAACTTGATGCTAGATGGTGGTGCCATGTTTGGTACCGTACCCAAAAGTATTTGGCAAAAAATAAATCCAGCAGATGAGAGAAACATGTGCAATTGGGCAATGAGATGCTTACTGGTAGAAGATGGAGATCGGCTTATTCTTATAGACAATGGAATGGGTGATAAGCAAAGTGATAAGTTCTTTGGTTATTACTATTTGAATGGAGACTTTTCCTTAGAAAAATCACTTCACGAAGCAGGTGTAGATTTTAAAGACATTACAGACGTAGTTCTAACTCATCTTCACTTTGACCACTGTGGCGGTAGTGTAAAGTGGAACACAACTAGAGATAAGTACGAACTAGCATTCCCTAACGCGACGTATTGGGTCCATCCAAGCCACTGGGAGCATGCGATTAATCCAAACCGAAGAGAAAAAGCTTCTTTTTTGAAAGAAAATATGCTCCCAATTCAAGAATTGGGGCATTTACAATTTATTGGCAATGATCTAAAAATATCTGAAAATATTTCTGGTATTCTAGCCCAAGGTCACACCGAATCTATGTTCTGTCCTAAAATCCAAGTTGGAGAACAAACATTAGTTTTTATGGCAGATATGATACCTAGTACTGGGCACATAAGGCCGAACTATGTTATGGGTTATGATATTAGACCATTGGAAACTATGAAAGAAAGGGCGGCCTTTTTAGAGGAGGCACTAGTTAATGATTATACCCTTTTCTTTGAGCATGACCTTACCACTTCCTGTGGCAAAGTGATCAAAACTGATAGAGGCTTTAAACTAGGAGAACACGGTAGTCTAAAAGACTTTATCAGCTAGCCTATTTTACTGCTGTCACACTGATTTCTACGTTTACTCGCTTCGGTAACGTTTTAACGGCTATTGCCTCACGAGCAGGGGGTTGGTCTGAAAAGTATTTGGCATATACTTCATTCACCTCATCATAAAAATCCATACTACTCATGAAAATGGAGCACTTTACAACATTTTCAAAATTCATCTCAGCAGCTGCTAATACTGCAGCTATATTCTTCATAATCTGGGTAGTTTCCTCACTGATACTCCTGTTGACTAATTCACTCGTTTCAGGGTCTAAGGCTATTTGTCCGCTGCAGTATAAAGTACCTCCAGCAAGAACCGCCTGCGAATAAGGACCTATAGCTGAAGGAGCATTTGGAGTAGATATTATTATTTTATTCATTTCTAAAATTCATATTAGGTGAGAGTCTCTTTCTCTGTATACCTTTGCTTCTTTATGAAAATAGCTGCAAAAGGACAAGAGAATCAGCTAGCAGAGCTAAAAGCATTGCTACAAGAACACTCGATAGTTCCTCTCAAAGGTAGTGATTTGGGTACGTATGATATCATTTTCGACTTAGATTTCGACGATACGCCTGAGCAAATAACCCATTACATCAATCTCGAAAAAACACTAGTAATCGTTGGGTCTGTAAAAATCCAACTTGAAGAACTATATGCTGAAGCTGGTCAAAGACCTAGCTGCACTATTATTGGCATGAATACGCTTCCTACATTCATAAACCGGAGCTTAGTGGAGTGTTGTGCCACCCATGAAAATGATAAAGCCATAGCAGCTGAAAAACTAACTGAACTAGGGCTTGAATATCGATTTGTACAAAGTAGAGTAGGTTTTGTAACTCCACGTATAGTATGTATGATCATAAACGAAGCTTATTATACCGTTCAAGAAGGGACAGCTAGTAGAGAGGATATAGACTTAGGCATGAAACTAGGTACGGCATATCCAAAAGGTCCATTTGAGTGGACTGCTGAAATAGGAATAGATCACGTTTATGAGACCCTAGACGCATTATACCAAGACACCAGAGACGAGCGATACAAGATTTGTCCGCTGCTCAAAACAGAATATCTGCAATCCTTTCAGCTTAATCCATGAAAATAGCATTAATCGCCCACGATGGTAAAAAGGCAGATTTAGTTTCGTTTGTGCTCAAACGGATGGACTTTTTTACAGATAAATCACTAGAAGCTGTGGCTACAGGGACCACTGGAAAAATGCTTGTAGAAGCAGGAGTAAAAAATGTTCAGAGAGTAGCATCAGGTCCACTCGGTGGTGATGCAGAGATAGGAGCCATGGTGACACGTGGTGAAATGGACGCCGTTATTTTCTTTAGAGATCCACTAGGCAAACATCCTCACGATGTAGATATATCGATGCTTTTACGTCTTTGTGATGTTCACGATATTCCTTTAGCTACCAATAAAAAATCAGCCAAGATTTTGGTTAAGTATTTTGAAAGTAAGCTAGATTGATAACACCTTAAACTCTACCCGTCTATTCTCTTTTTGCCCTTCTGGTGTCTCGTCACTGGCTATCGGATAATCTGGACCATATCCTGCTATTTTTACTCGATCTTCCTCTACCCCATTTTTCAAGAGAAATTTCAATACTGATTTCGCTCGCTTTTCACTTAGAATATAATTATGCCTCAAACTTCCGAGACTACTAGTATGTCCAGAAATTTCAACTTTCGCCTTTTTATTAGCAAGCATAAATTGGACTACCGCCACAAGAGTGGCATAAGATTCAGGTAACAGAACCGCTTCATCATTTTCAAAATGAATATTATCCAAAATCAGCCTATCCCCTTTTTTTAGTGTATCAAATGGTGTGCTATTTTCTACCGTTTCTACTACTGTAGAATCAAGCTCTGTCTTACTACTATCCAATGGGAAAACCCTACGGTCTTCAAAGTTACACTCACAATCCTCATCTTTAGAAATAGGAACTAGACTTACATCTTCGATATAATAATAACTTTCGTGAGATATACCTGGCACCTTTACTAGCTTAAGCTCTTTGTGATTTTGAAAACTTCCTAATGTAATGTATCGTTCACCACCTGTAGCTTTATAGGTGCATTGCACCTTCATCCATCGGGTTTTATAGTTCAAGATTTGTGTAGTTAGTCGTTTACTAGGCTGTCCCTTAAGCAATTGATCTGTATCAATATCTTTCTTTAAACTAAACACCCGTATTCCTATATAGCTATTCCCACTTAATGCTGCAGTTGGAGAGAGGTACAAATCAGGGGAAATAGAGGCTACAGACCAATCGAGGATTTGATTCTCAAAAGACATGATTGAAAAATAAGCTTGAGGATGATGTTCGAACTCCGGATTACTTATATAGTTATATTCAGCTTTTGTGCTGAAAGAGGGCGGTTGCAAAAGTGTGGGATCCCCCATTTTTTGTTCGGCTCTGAGATAAGTCGTATCCGAAAAAATTGTAGTAGGGTCTTCAATACTGCTCTTCCATATACTGGTGAAATCAGAGGTTCCAGTATAATCTTGTCTGTACTCAGCCACAGTGAAAGATCCGAAGTCCTTGTAAATATGATAAATCGTATTTTCTATAGCTAGTATGCCGGCCTTCAAAGCTAATTGTTCAGCAACTGCACCCTGCCGATAGTTTCTCATAAGCATGGTATCTCCAGAATCTGGATTGAGGTATAGTTCTAATCCATTTTTAGTAGATTTCTTTTTACGTTTATTTACTGTGTAGTTTGACTCTATTAGCAGATTGCCAAATGAGTCAAGAGACATCCATTTCCCATTTTTCAAGTAAAGGGTATCTTCCATACCCGTCATTCTCGACTGAAAGGAATTTTCACATACTCTCCTACTTGCTCATGGACTAAATCATCATATAAGATGCTGTCCGACTCTTGCTGAGTAAAGCCTAAAAAAGGCATTAATAGTAAGAATATGAAGCAATATCTCATCAACTCTTGTATAACGAAAATCTTGCCAAAAGTATTGACAAAGAAAATGAACTAGAACTGCTGACCTATGAAGAAATGAAACTGACCGGGCTGATCATATGTTCCAGGATCTAAAGCCCAAGCATAATCAACACCAAGTAGTCCAAACATAGGTAAGAATAATCTCACACCAACTCCTCCTGCCCTTCTTACTTCAAATGGATTGAAATCTTCAAAACTTCTAAATGCGTTACCCGCTTCTAAAAAGGTCTGAGCAAAAATGGTAGATGACTGCCCTACTGTGAGTGGATATCTAAGTTCTAACGTATACTTTGTGAAAATAGGTAAGGAACCTTGCCCCGTTTCTGGATCACTGATTCTTCCCTCATCATAACCACGTTGTGCAACGATATCTGTACCATATAGCACAAAGTTAGTTAGTCCACTACCTCCGACTCTAAAGAGTTCAAAAGGTGAATAACCAATGTCATTATTCCAAGGAGAAACCGCTCCAAATCTATAGGCCGGTGCTAATACAAATTGTCTCTTTGCTCCTGCTGGGAATCCTAGGAACCACTGTCCTGAAAACTTCGTCTTAACCAACTCTACCCATTTGAATCGTTCTTGAGCAGAAAGTGTAGCAAAATCTTTGTCTCGTTGGAAAAGCGAATAAGGCGGAGTAAACTGCAGACTTGTAGTGAATGAGCTTCCTTCTGTAGGGTAAATAGGATGATTTGTACTATTCCTACTTAAAGTATTCATGAAACTCAGGTTATTAGCATTTCCATTCGTAAATCCGAGCTCTGCTGCTCCAAAATTATTCCAATCATTCAGACCATAACGCTGAAAACTGAGCGAAGTACTAAATGAGAAATAATCATCTGGGAATTTTAATTGCTTTCCAAAAGAAATACTAGCACCCGTGGTGGTAAACTTTGGTCTATCTTTATCGAATTGGAATGTAGACTGTACGTTGTGGAATAAACTTATACTGAAGGAATTAGGCTTCTTTCCTCCGAGCCAAGGCTCTGTAAAAGAAAAATTATATCCTTGGAACTGCGGTCCATTACTCTGAGCACGAATAGATAGTTTTTGACCATCTCCAGCTGGTATTGGATCCCAATTAGCATCAGGTCCGAACATTTTTCGCGAACTGAAATTGTTTAAAGTAAGTCCAAGAGTACCAACAAATCCACCAAATCCACCCCAACCTCCTGACGCTTCTATTTGGTCACTTGGTTTTTCAACCACAGTATATTGTATATCTACAGTACCTTGCTGGGGATTTGGAACAGGATTAACATCCAAACCTTCAGGATCAAAGAAACCTAGCTGAGCCAGTTCACGCATACTACGCTGTATGTCAGATCTGCTAAACTTATCTCCAGGTCTGGTTCTTATCACACGGAGAGCTACAAAATCGCTCGTTTTATCATTTCCTATAACTGTAACTCTATTCACAGTAGCTTGCTTACCCTCATAGATACGCATTTCTAAGTCTATGGAGTCACCTTCTACTAGAACTTCTACCGGATTTACATTGAAAAATAAGTACCCATCATCCATATATAGACTAGAAACATCAAAGCCATTTTCACTCATAAATAGCTTACTTTCAAGTCTAGACTGATCGTAAACATCTCCTTTTTTAATACCTAGGAGTGTATCTAGAAGTGAACTTCGATATTTGGTGTTACCTGTCCACGTTATATCTCTAAAATAGTACTTTGTACCTTCATCTATGCCCACTTTTATAACAACTCTGTCGTCAGAGATTCTATTCACAGAATCATAGGCTAGTCTAGCATCCCTAAATCCTTGAGAATTGTAATACTGAACAATGGTAGGCTTAGTTTCTTCGTACTCGTCTTCAACAAATTTTGAGGAAGCAAAAGGATTCCATTTCTTATACTTTCTTTTTGGTTTGATAAGTTTACGAAGCTTTTTATCCTCTATATTATCATTACCAATGAAGACAATATCTTGAAGTTTTATTTTTTTACCTCTACTTACAGCAATTCGAAGTATCTCATAGTTTGGTTTATCTGGGTCGGGTTCTTTTATAAAATTGGTCGTGATTCCGTAGTACCCTTTTTCGTAGAAATAATCGGCAATTTCTCTTCGAGTTGTATTTATTAAATCCTCAGAAATCAACTGATTTTTTTTGAGTGTGATTTCATCTCTAATGTTGTTAGTCTCTCCTTTTCTTAGTCCTTTTATAGAATACTTGGACAGTCTGGGACGCTCTTCTACTATAAAGTTTAAGTAAATCTTTTCACCGTCAATTCGAGTAATCCTGAGCTCTATATCACTGAATAAATCTTGTTCCCAAAGCTTTTGGATTGCTGCTCCACTTTCATCACCAGGAATAGTAATTTTATCTCCCTCAGCCAATCCTGACATCAAGACTATTATGTTCCTATCTGTAAATTTATTACCTATGACATTAATTCCACCAATGGTAAACTTTGTCGGATTTTCATAATCCTGCAAAATGGTATTTATATCACTAAGTTGGGCTTGAGATACCAAACTTATCGCCATTAGCATTATAAATGCTATCCTTTTCATCCACTCTATCATTTTCTTATTCTACGCAAGTTGCTCGCTGGTCTTACCAAATCTTCTTTCTCTACTTTGGAAATCTAGTATGGCTTCATACAAGTGTTCCTTCCTGTAATCTGGCCACAATACGGTTGTAAAGTATAATTCACTGTATGCAAGTTCCCACAATAGGAAATTACTTATTCTTAGCTCCCCACTTGTGCGTATCATCAACTCCGGATGCGGATACTTGGAGGTAGTGAGTGTTTTATTGATTAAATCTTCACTTACCTCATCAATGGAAATCTCTCCATCAGCAGCTTTTCTTGCAATTTCCTTAGTTGCATTTACGATATCCCACTTAGCACTATAGCTCAATGCAAGAATGAGTGTCATTCGATCATTGTCCTTAGTAGTTTCTATAGCTTCATCCAACTCCCTTACACAATCTTTTGGAAGCATGCTCCTGTCTCCAATGGCATCTAATCTGATACCATTTTTCATCAATGTTGCAGTTTCTTTTTTAATTGTTTTTACTAGAAGGGTCATCAAGGCATTCACTTCCATTTTTGGTCTATTCCAGTTTTCAGTACTAAAAGCGTATAGTGTTAAGCATTCTACTCCAAGCTCTGCACACCCTTCTGAAACTTCCCTTACAGCTTTTACACCGTTTTCGTGACCGAACATTCTGAATCTTCCTTTTTCTTTTGCCCATCTTCCATTACCATCCATTATAATGGCAATGTGCCTTGGCAATCTACTTGTGTCGATTCTTTCTTTGCTCATTCTAATAGATCTGTGTTTAAGTCTAAATTTTAGAATAGATTAAAATGCACATTTAATAGGGGTGAACCTATATGAAATTGTAAAGGCGGTCTGAAAATAAAAATCTTTGAAATTGGGATCACCTCGCATATCTCCTTCATTTGCTAAAGGTCGTCCGTTTTCTGTTACTTCCCAAGACCTATCAGCAAGCGGATGAATAGCTCCATTTCCTGCATCGATATTTGGATATACAGTACTTACATCATCTAAATGGTCTGTAAAAGTTTTTCTCCAACCTACTTCTAAACCTAATATTAAATTTTGACCAAATGACTGCTTGAAGCCTGCTCCAAAAGGGATGCTAATCTGAGCAAGACTATATTTTACATTCTCCGTCTGTGCCGGCTTTAGTTCTACCATTTCACCGTTTAGATTTGCTTTCGGGTTATGAATAAAGCCTGCAATACCAGCCATTAAATAGAAGGTGTTACTTTGATGATAATATCGTGAACTAAATGGCTGAAAATTAAATTCCATCACATGAGATACTTCGTAAATTCTATTGCTAAAACTTAAATTTCGAAGTTCATACTCAGCGAAATTACTATCTGCTCCACCTATTTGCATATATGAAATAGTAGGTCTCATTGACCAATACTCGTTAAAATTGATTCTATAGTACCCACCTCCTGAAAAATAAGATTCATTGGGAACTATGTTATATGCTAAATCTCCGTGATAGTTGGACGCTCCTAACATTATCCCTAGTTCATTTTTTTGTGCTAGAGAGCTTAGAGCTGAACCTATAAAAACTGATATGAGAAATATTCTATACAGCACTTCTTTCTACTAATGGTTATACGAAACGGCTTCGTAAAAGTTACTTCTTTCGTCTGTTACTATTAGAACGTTGGACAAATGGCTCTATTGCCATACAGTCTATAAGTTAAAGTAACGCCAAATATTCCGTACAAGTCATTGTTGTCTGGGTTACCTCTCAATTTTGGATTATCTACATCTAAAATCTCATTTGCATCAACAGTTGGTGTCTTGTAAGCCATAGCTGCCGACATGGTTCCGTATTGTGCTTGCAATTGAGTAGGCTCCACATAGGCACCACTTACATCATCTAGGTAATCTGTAAATGTTATTCGGGGACCATATTCTACACCAATGGTAAATTGATGATTGACCTTAAATTTGATTCCTAATCCAACAGGAACAGCCACTTGAGTAAGCGAGTAGCGTTCCAATTCATTATTTTGCGTCGTTTCTTGTCCTTCAGTAGCCAATGGCTGCAGCTCTACCTCTTCTCCATCTCGATCTTCCAAAGAACTGTAGGTGATTCCCTGATAATTTGCTATACCTGAATTAGGGTCATACACAAACACTGATTTAGGATTAAACCTGAACACACTAGCTCCTATAAAAGCAAATGGGCTAACTCCAGATTTCTGTCTAGCAGGAATTCGTTTAAAATTAAACTCAGCTGCACCAGTAAAATCCCATAAAGACGAAGTGAAATTCAAGTCTCTTCTCATTGGGTCAGTTTGGTCTTCATGCCACTTATCGTCCCCTTCCAACGAACCATATTGAGCACTTAATCTGAACGTAACTGATTCGTGTGGGGTATAGCGAGTAATAAGACCCACGCTACCTTTCAAACCTTGAGCTTCAAAGAACTGCTCGTTGGTAAGTTCACCACTATAATGAGAGAATCCACCTATAAGTCCAAATTCAAGTGAACTAGTTCTAAACCATCTTTGAGCTTCTGCATTATTCGCAACACAAAGCATTGCAATTGCTACACAAACTCCTAAAATTTTATTTCTAAACATAATCTGATACTGACCACCTAAAAGCAGCCTTTTGGTATAGCATGCAAAGGTAGTAATAATTAACGAATCAATAGAGCCGTTTATTTTACCTATCTGATACTTTAGACCAAGGTATAAAACTCTGTTTTCTCGTGTGTGTGATTGCGAATTACACCTGCACTGATTAGGTTAACAAGTATCTTAGAGGCACGCCATTTTGAGATATTGACTTTTTTTCGAAACTCCTGAAGCGTTACCCTATCATTTTCTTCTAAATACTTCAATAAAGCCTCTTCGTTTTTGCCATATTTAATAAGTGTTCCTTTTCCACTAGCTTGTCGTTTTAATACGTCTACTGTGACTTTACTAGCAAGTAAACTTCTATCTTTATGACGAATATAAACCCACCACTTATTGTCCTCACCCTTAGCATAATAGGGTTTAGAATCTCCGTCAGGAATCACACACTCTATTATTACTTTCCCACCAATCTCGTGTTCGGTCATGACAATAGGAATCTCTGGTCGAGCGTAAAATGCAGCAGCTAGCTCAAGCATGTACTTTTCATCTTCTGTTCGGATACCAGCTATAGAACGGTTATCACGCACTCCAACCAACAAAGTACCCCCTTTATGATTTGCAAAAGACACCATGGTCTTAGCAATCTTTACAGCACTACTAATTTCCTGCTTGTAATCTAAGGTATTACTCTCTCCGTCCCTTAGGTATTTTTTTATTCGAGCGTTCACCTAGAGCTTTTTCGAGACTAGATTAGTCAAGGTTTTATTGTATTCTTCTATAATTTCAACAACTATATCTTTAGCAGGTTTTATCTGGTCTATGTAACCACTAATCTGGCCTATCTCCAACTCTCCTTCTTCCAAATCACCTTCAAACATTCCTTTTTTTGCTCTTGCTCTACCCAGTAATTGAATCATTTCTTCCTTACCTGCCCCTCGCATTTCCGCTTCTACCACTTGTTCCCAAAACTTGTTTTTGATCAATCGAACAGGTGTCAATTTTTTGAGACTTAGTTGTGTGTCTCCATCCTTGGCATTCACTACAGCGTGCTTAAAATTGATATGAGCAGAAGATTCTTCACTCGCTACAAACCTACTTCCTATCTGGACCCCTTCAGCTCCAAGAGCCATTGCGGCAGCCATGCTCTTACCTGTCCCAATACCTCCAGCTGCAATAACAGGAATATCCACCGCGTCTACTACTTGAGGAATAAGTACCAATGTGGTTGTCTCTTCTCGTCCATTGTGTCCCCCGGCTTCAAAACCTTCGGTCACAATAGCATCTACACCTGAAGCTTCAGCTTTTTTTGCAAATTTTATATTGCTCACAACATGAACTACTTTAGTACCATTCTCCTTTAATACACTTGTCCAAGTGGCTGGATTACCAGCGGAAGTAAATACGATTGGTACACGTTTTTCTATGATGGTTGCTATATGCTTATCGATGTCGGGATACAGCAGTGGAAGATTCACAGCAAATGGTTTATCAGTGGCTTTCTGACCTTTATCTATGTGTTCTCGCAAAATATCTGGATACATACTACCTGCTCCAATGATTCCTAGCCCTCCTGCATTACTAACCGCAGAAGCTAGTTCCCAACCACTGCACCAAATCATACCGGCCTGAATTATCGGATACTTAATTCCGAATAATGTTGTAATCCTGTTTTGCATCGAGCGAAGTTAAGGAGATTTCGGAAAAGAGGAAAAAGCTTAGATTGGATAAAATGATTACTTATTAACCTGGTAAATAGTGGAAAGAACTTTAGAATCTCCCCTCTACGAAGTACATATCAATAAACCCTTTATTTTTGGTCGGAAGGTAAACTCCAATTTGAATACATTTGTTTAGTGAATTTCTCATATTGGGAACATAAACATCTTCTGGCGGATATAGACTACTTAGTGGTAGGAATGGGATTAGTAGGATTACAGGCCGCCATCCGTTTAAAAGAGATTAACAAATCAGCTAAAGTAGCCATCGTAGATCGTTTTGCGTGGAGTTTAGGTGCCAGTACTCGGAATGCAGGCTTCGCCTGTTTTGCCAATATCAGTGAAATAATAGACGACTTGCAAAGAGAAACTCCTGATAATGTTTATGGAACAGTAGTGAAACGATTTAATGGATTACAAAAGCTACGTTCTAAATTTGGTAATAAAGAAATTGGATACCAGGAAAACGGCAGTTGTGAGATTTTTACAGAAAAAAATAAGGATGCCTTGCTCCAAGGAATTGACAGCCTGCAAAGTATTAATACCATACTCTACAAGGAGTTGAATCTTGACGGAGTATTCACGTATAGCAGCAATCAAACCCTTCCTCTAGCTATTGGACAGATTAGAAATAAATATGAAGGACAACTGCATACAGGTAAACTGTATAGCTGTGTATTGAATTATGCAAAACAACTTGGAGTCCATCTCTTTGGAGGATTAGAAGTTACTGACTGGAATAAGAGTACCAGAATTCATGTGACCACATCCTCAGGTTTAGAGTTGTCTTGTGAAAACCTACTACTTTGCACAAATGCATTTACTTCAAGAATAACCAGCGAAAAGGTAACTCCGGCGAGAGGGCAAGTTTTGGTTACGGAACCTTTAAATAAACTTCCTTGCATTGGTCCTCACTTTTATGATAAAGGTTATTACTACTGGAGAGATATTGACAATAGAATACTATTAGGAGGAGCTAGAAATATAGACTATGATGGCGAAAAATCTTCTGAATTGACTCTGAATGATGTTGTGATAAATGAATTAAAACAGTTTTTAAAGAATCACATTCTGGGTAAAGAAGTGGATATAGCATATCAGTGGAGTGGAATAATGGGAATGGGTAGAGAAAAAGAAAAATCCCCTATCGTAAAAGAATTAGAATCAAATGTTTTTGCTGGAGTAAGGCTTGGAGGAATGGGAGTAGCTTTAAGTGCACAAGTTGCCGAAGATCTAGTAAAACTGATACAATAAAAAAGAGCATTTCAAATCACTGAAATGCTCCTTTAATTATTTTTCTAAATCAGTAGAATACTAGTCTTTCAAAATAGAACGAGCAATAACTACACGTTGTATTTCACTAGTACCTTCATATATCTGAGTGATTTTTGCGTCTCTCATTAGTCTTTCTACATGGTACTCTTTCACAAATCCGTAACCACCATGTACTTGAACTGCTTCTGTGGTAACCCACATAGCCGTTTCAGAGGCAAATAATTTAGCCATACAAGCTGCCTGTAGAAAATCTTCTCCAGCATCTTTAAGTGCCGCAGCCTTAAGACAGAATAACCTAGAAGCCTCTATTCTGGTAGCCATATCTGCTAGTTTAAACTGAATAGCCTGATGATTCTTAATCTCAGTACCAAACGCTTTTCTTTCTTTGGAGTATTGAAGAGCTCTTTCATAAGCACCACCAGCTATACCAAGTGCCTGAGCAGCAATTCCAATTCGACCACCGCTTAACACCTGCATAGCAAATTTGAATCCAAATCCATCTTCACCAATTCTGTTTTCTTTAGGAACTTTTACGTCCTGAAACATTAGTGAATGTGTATCTGAACCTCGTATTCCTAATTTATCTTCTTTTTTACCAACTGTAAATCCTTCCATATCAGAAGTTACAATTAGGCAATTGATACCTCTGTGACCTTTCTCTACATCTGTTTGAGCCACAACTAAAAAAGTACTTCCCGTTCTACCGTTTGTAATCCAATTCTTTGTCCCGTTTAATAAATAGTGGTCACCCATATCCACTGCAGTAGTCTTTTGACTAGTAGCATCACTCCCTGCCTCTGGTTCACTTAGGCAAAATCCACCATGTATTTGACCATTAGCTAGTGGCTTTAAATATTTCTCCTTTTGTTCTTCAGTTCCATACTTTTCAATCCCCCAGCATACTAGTGAGTTATTTACACTCATCACTACACTAGCACTAGCATCTATTTTACTGATTTCCTCCATAGCTAAGACATAGCTGATGGTATCCATTCCACTACCTCCGTATTTAGGATCCACCATCATGCCCATCATTCCAAGTTCTCCAAGCTTTTTTATCTGTTCCGCAGGAAAACGTTGTTCATTATCTCTATCTATTACACCAGGCAACAATTCCGTTTCAGCGAAATCTTTAGCAGCCTGCTGAATCATTAAGTGTTCTTCCGAAAGTTCAAAATTCATAGGATCTATTTTTTATGTTTTGAGTGGTGCAAAAATAAGCTTTTAAACACCATCAGAGCTAAAGGTAAAATGACCAATCTCTTCTTTGGAATCACTCCAAAATAAGTCCTCAAACTCATGCTTCAGTCAAAATATGAGAGAATTCAATGCCCTACTAGCTTTGCTCCAATTTTCAAAACGTTGATAAAGTATGCATTACTTTCGCCTAAAATCGCTCACACCTCCCTTGAAATAAGGGTTTTTTGGGGCTAAATTGCACCCGATATGAATAAAACAGAATTAATCAACGAAATCAGCAGTCAAGCTGGTCTTACAAAAGAAAGTGCAAAGGCAGCTTTAGAAGCTACTATAGGTTCGATCCAAAATGCTGTACAAAGTGGCGATAAAGTATCTATCCCAGGTTTTGCAACTTGGTCTGCTACTTACCGTCCAGGTAGAGAAGGAAGAAACCCAAGTACTGGTAAGACTATCCAAATTTCTGATAGAGTAGCCGTTAAATTTAAGGCTGGGAAAACTTTCGCCGATGCAGTGAATAATGACAAGCTTAAGAAGCAACTTAAGTAAGTTAATTACACACGAACATTAATCTAAGAATGTGCCGTCGGTTTTCCGGGGGCATTTTTTTTTATTGTATTATTTATCAATGGACTACCTTCGTTTTACTCATGTATTTATCTGAAGGAGACACCGTTGCTATAGTATCACCCGCACGAGCTATTCAACGAGAACTAGTAGAACCAGCAGTCTCATTCCTTGAGCGAAATGGCTTAAAGGTACTCATCGGGAAAAACGTTTACAACGTTCATCATCAAATGGCTGGAACGGAAGAAGATAAAGTTACAGACATTCAAAACTTCATAGACAACCCTGAAGTCAAAGCAATAATAAGTACTCGAGGAGGTTATGGTTGTGTTCGAGTAATAGACCAGCTCAATCTAAATCCATTGGCTCAACAAAAGAAATGGTTTGTAGGGTACAGCGATGTGACGGTTTTCCATTCACATATCCATACTCATTACGGCACCCCAACGTTACATGGAACCATGCCGGTAAATATATCTGATCAACCGTCTGAAGCTGAGGCCTTAAGTAATAGAACATTGATAGACGCTCTTTTTGGACGTGATCTTAGTTATGAATTACCTCATCACGAATTAAACCAAAATGGCGATGCGGAAGGACAATTAGTAGGTGGTAATCTCAGCATGCTCTGCAGCCTTTTAGGCTCAAGCTCTGATATAGATACAACAGACAAAATTCTATTCATAGAGGATTTAGATGAGTATTTGTATCATGTAGATCGTATGATGATGAATATGAAACGCACGGGTAAATTAGAAAATCTAGCCGGTCTAATCGTAGGAGGGATGAGTGATATGAATGACAATACTATTCCTTTTGGTAAGACTGCTGAGGAAATCATCCTTGAGCATACGCAAGACTTTGGTTACCCTATATACTTTGGGTTTGATGCTGGACATCAAAAGCCAAATCTCGCTCTTAGGCTAGGAATGAAGACCAAAATCAAGGAGAATAAGCTACTTTTGCCAGCATAGCCATGGCTATTTATCAGGCAAGCAAACAACTCACAAAGTTCATTATTAGCGGATTAGCTGCTGTAGCAGTAGATTTCGTGGTATACTTTGCTCTTTCTCAGTTTTTAGACATTAATCTGAGTAAAGGATTGAGTTTTTGCTCAGGTATGGTTGTTACATACAATCTGAATAAGTATTGGACCTGGAGACAAATGGATAAGAACAACAAACGCCTTGTACTTTTTGGAGGCTTATATTTGGTTGCTATGGTTATCAATATAGTGGCAAATAATTTCTTTTTTGATGTGATACCACATAATGAATTTATCTGTACCATCAGAGATCTCCAAGGAGTTACCAATGACCTAATCACTGTAAAAATAGGGAAAGTAGTTGCCTTTGTATTAGCTACAGGCCTTAGTGCGACCTTTACATTTATAGGACAGAAATACTGGTTGTTTAAGGCTGACAAGAGTTAGTACTTCGGACGGTTTAGTATCGCATCGTAAATGACAGCTTGTCTTAGGTCGATGCTTTTGCCTATCTCATTCGCCTTTTCATTCCTCATTTCATCAACTTCACTTAGCACCTCTTCAACAGATGGACCCGTATCCGCGTGGGGTTCGTATTCAGGCCTAAAATCATACTGATGATCTGTGACTTCTATTTTCGTTCGTCTAGATTCCTGAGTTTCATCGTAGGATTGTTTTACCGGTTTAGCTTCTTCCTTAGTTTCACCAGCCAACTCTCTAAGAATGTCTTCTATGGATGGAGTAGCTCGCTTCTTCTGTTGACCTTTTACCGTCTTCTTAGACTTTTGTTGTTTAGCTTTGCTGCCTCCAAAAATTTTATAAAGTACCCAAAGTACAATTGGAATAAATTTGAAAAAATCTTCCATCAATAGAACGAAAATAATGAAAAAAAAGGTGGTGCTTAGTATCGGTTCCAATCTTGGAAATAGATATGCCCTTTTGAAACTAGCCATAAAAGAATTGCGATTACAATTTGACACAAAATGCGAGGTTTCGAAGTTTTATCTGACTGCACCTTGGGGAAATAAGAATCAAAGTAGCTTTATAAATGCTGCACTCACATTTGACACTTCCGTTAGTGTATACCACTGCTTGGAACTATTGCAAAAAATAGAGATGGATTTTGGAAGAGAAAAAACAGAAAAATGGGGTCCTAGAGCACTTGATTTGGATATTATTTTTTGGGGCGATGAAACTATCGAAACTCATCAAGTAACTATACCGCATAAACATCTGGCTGAACGCGATTTTGTACTAAAACCACTGATGGATATCGTTCCTGATTTCAGCCATCCTCAGAGCCAAGCTACCGTTAGGGACTTGTACTTCTCTATATCAGATAACACAACACTATTTTCAAAATTCTAATGTCGTTGTATTTACCGTGTATAGGAGATCTGGTTTTTTGGTCCAAGTTAGTGCAAAACTCTCCAGCAACCATATATACCAATCATACCTTTCAGAAGCAATGTGATTTATCCCAATTTGAGATAGCCTCTGCTCAAGGTCGACAAAAGCTTTCTATACCAACGGTAAAAGCCACTCGAAAAGGTTTATATAAAAACGTAGAAATTGATTTTAGCTCAAACTGGCAGTTGGAGCATTGGAGGAGTATCGAAAATGCATATCTCAAATCCCCATTCTTTTTGTACTACGGCTATAAAATTGAGCCACTCTTTACTCTAAAGGAAAAAAACCTCCTTACGTTTAACAAGGCATTGATAGGTTCTATATCCAATTGCTTAAAAATGACTTCCCCGGCATTCAATAACAAAGAACAAATAGCTGTAAACAGAACAAAAGAGGTACTTGGCCATCCTCCTCTTGAGTATCCTCAAGTCTTTGACAACAGAGTAGCGTTTCAGGAAAACCTATCTATTCTAGACTTATTATTTAACCTTGGTCCAGAAACAAAAGAATATCTATCAAGCTTGCATCTCTAGGACTTCACCCATATTGCTGAATTTCTTAATTCTGGCATTTATCAGCTTCCTAGATGAGAGTTCTTTTAACTCTTTGATAGATCGTTTCAATTCTGTTTTTAAGGTCTTAGACATTGCCTCAGGGTCGTTATGAGCTCCGCCTAGCGGTTCCGGTATAATGCCATCTATTAATCCATTGGCAAGCATCTTATCAGAAGTCAAGCTCAACGCATCTGCCGCCTGCTCCTTGTAATCCCAGCTTCTCCATAAGATAGAGGAACAGCTTTCTGGTGAGATAACCGAGTACCACGTGTTTTCTAACATCAACACCTTATCTCCAACTCCTATTCCTAATGCTCCTCCACTAGCCCCTTCACCTATTATCACGCAAATGATAGGCACTTTAAGTGTTGACATCACCATCAAGTTTTTAGCAATAGCTTCTCCTTGACCACGCTCCTCGGCTTCAAGTCCAGGAAAGGCTCCTGGGGTGTCTATCAAACAGATAACTGGCATATCGAATTTTTCAGCCATTTTCATTAACCTCAAAGCCTTTCTATATCCTTCAGGATTTGGCATCCCAAAGTTTCGGTATTGTCTTTCTTTAGTCGTACGCCCTTTTTGTTGGCCGATAATCATCACATTCAGATTATCAATCTTTGCCAATCCACCAATCATGGCTTTATCGTCTCCTACATTTCGGTCGCCATGAAGCTCGGTAAAACTTTTGGTTATTGCCTTAATATAATCTAGCGTGTATGGTCTATCCGGGTGACGGGATATTTGTACTTTCTGCCAACCTGTGAGATCTTTATAGAGTCCCTTTCGTTCAGAGTTTATTTTCTTGGTCAATTGAGTGATCATATCACTCATATCTACCTTACCTTTATCATGAGTTGCCTGAGCTTTTTCTAGCTGCTCGTATAACTCCTCCAATGGCTTTTCGAAATCTAATAACGTAGGCATAAACTTAACTTGTTAGCCGACAAAAGTATTATACTATTTGAGAAAGTCCTAGTAATGAACTTTATCACACTTCTTGTTCCATATTATAATAGCGGTGGTAACATAACACAAGCCCTTTAGAATCTGACTCAATTCACTGTAATATAAGCTCAACTGATTATTAAGACCGTCCATTTTTCATATTAAACGAAAAAAGGCCCCTCAAAAGAGGAGCCTTTATGGTTAAGCCTAAACTACTAAATCAGATTAACCGGTTTCTATTTACTAGTCTTCTTGTCTAGCTAAGTATTATTTCTCTACTAAGATTTTTACCGTCTGTGTCTGTGAGCCTTGTACCACTTGTATGTAAACCAAATATTGCATAAACAAAAAAGTCTTCCCGAATGACCGAGAAGACTCTATCTTTAAAAGCGGTCTGGACGGGACTCGAACCCGCGACCCCCTGCGTGACAGGCAGGTATTCTAACCAACTGAACTACCAGACCCGGTTAAAGAGCTGCAAATATATACGCCTTCCATTATTCACAAATTCTTTTTTAACTTTTTTTACTCCTCCAGAAAAGTGACTTTCCCATCACTAAGTCTATATTTTTCCTTACTCTCAGGACAAGTAGCAAGACCAGCTTCGTCAAAGTCTAATCTGTGTCCATACTTACTCATCCATCCTATGTGTTTTCCTGGATTGCCAACCATTAATGCGTAAGGTAGTACTTCCTTTGTAATTACAGTCCCTGCTCCAATAAAACAATACTCTCCCAAATCATTTCCACATACGATAGTCGCATTCGCTCCAATCGTTGCTCCCTTTTTTACAGTTGTTTTTTGATATTCACCCGTTCTAATCACTGCACTTCTAGGATTAATAATGTTTGTAAACACCATACTAGGACCTAGAAATACATCATCTTCGCAGATTACACCAGTGTATATGCTTACATTATTCTGAACCTTAACGTTATTTCCAAGAATTACTTCAGGAGAAACAACCACATTTTGACCAACGTTACAATTTTTCCCCAGCTGTACCTTAGTCATAATATGACTAAAATGCCAAATCTTGGTTCCTTCACCTATTTCACAACCATCATCTATAACCGCAGTTTCGTGAGCGAAGTAGTTCATTAGTCAAATGTTTTTGGATGAGCGTATTTGTATAAGTCCTCCTCGGGAAGATCCTGAAAGTAATCCAGCGTAATCTTAAGTCCCTCTTGCCTATCTACCTTAGGTTTCCATTTTAATATATCACTAGCTCTAGTGATGTCCGGTTTTCTTTGCTTGGGATCGTCTTTTGGTAAATCTTTAAATACAATTTTTTGGTTGGTCTCAGTCAGTGCGACAATTTCTTTCGCAAAATCCAAAATGCTAATCTCATCGGGATTCCCAATATTGACTGGTTGAGCATAATCAGAATGAAGTAATCTGTAAATTCCTTCTACCAAATCATCTGCATAGCAAAAGCTTCGCGTTTGACTGCCATCTCCAAATACAGTAATATCTTCTCCTCTGAGTGCCTGACCTATAAATGCTGGTAGTGCTCGCCCATCGTTTAGTCTCATTCTGGGACCATAGGTATTAAATATTCTTACAATTCTAGTTTCAACACCGTGAAAGGTATGGTAAGCCATCGTCATAGCTTCTTGAAAACGCTTTGCTTCGTCATAGACACCTCTTGGGCCTACAGGATTTACGTTACCCCAATAGTCTTCATTCTGAGGATGAACTTCAGGATCACCATATACTTCTGAGGTAGAAGCTATAAGCATACGAGCACCTTTGGCCAAGGCTAAACCTAGGCAATTATGGGTGCCCAAACTTCCTACTTTTAATGTAGGAATAGGAATTTTTAAATAGTCAATAGGACTGGCAGGAGAGGCAAAATGTAATATATAATCTAATTGACCTGGAATATGAATGTATTTAGAAACATCGTGATGATAAAACTGAAAGTTTTCCAGAGGCATAAGATGTTCGATATTACTCATAGAACCTGTTATGAGATTATCCATGGCAATTACCTTGTAACCTTCTTTGATAAATCTATCACATAAATGTGAACCAAGAAACCCAGCTCCTCCTGTTATTAATACTGTCTTCATGTTAAACTCTTCCTATGCTGTAATACTCAAATCCAAGTTTCGTCATCTCCTCTTTATCGTAAATATTTCTTCCATCAAGGATCAACGGATTACTTAGTTTTTCTTTTATTTGATCAAAGTGTGGTAGTCGAAACTCTGACCACTCTGTTACTAGCAATAAAGCATTTGCATTTTCTAATGCGTCATAAGGATCAGACACATAGTCTATTTTGTCACCAATCATATGCTTGGTCTCTTCCATCGCTACTGGGTCGTATGCGGTCACACTTCCTCCAGCTTGGATAATTTTGTCTATAAGCACTAATGATGGAGCCTCTCTCATATCGTCAGTATTTGGCTTGAAGGATAAACCCCACATAGCAAACTTTTTCCCGGCAAGGTTTACACCAATACTGGAGATGAGTTTATCAAAAAGCACTGATTTTTGATTGTCATTCACTTCTTCAACGGCCTCTAAAATTCGCATTGTATAGTCATTCTCTCTAGCCGTTTTTATCAATGCTTTTACATCTTTAGGAAAACAACTTCCTCCATAACCTATACCGGCATATATGAATCTACTTCCGATTCTAGGATCACTTCCTATACCCTTTCTTACAGCATTGACATCTGCACCCATCCGCTCACATAGATTTGCAATATCATTCATGAAACTAATACGTGTGGCAAGCATTGCATTTGCTGCATATTTTGTCATTTCTGCTGATGGTATATCCATGAATATAAGTGGGTGACCATTCATGATAAAAGGTTTATAAAGCCTGTTCATCACACCTTCTGCTTGTTCAGAATCTACACCAACTACTATTCTATCTGGTTTCATAAAATCCTGTATAGCAGCTCCTTCTTTCAGAAATTCTGGGTTACTAGCTATATCAAAAGTCAAATCAACACCTCTTTTATCTAGCTCATTTTGGACAGCCCCACGCACTTTTTCAGCTGTACCCACTGGAACAGTACTCTTCGTTACCACTACTCCATAACTATTCATATTTTTTCCTATCTCAGAAGCAACTGCAAGCACATATTGTAAGTCAGCACTACCGTCTTCACCCGGCGGTGTACCTACCGCTATAAATGCTATATCGGCATCTTTTATTCCTTCTGCTAGACTGGTTGTAAAATGAAGCTTTTCTTTTTTATAGTTTCTAAGCACCAAGTTTTCAAGTCCTGGTTCATAAATAGGCATGATGCCTTTCTTAAGGTTGTCTATTTTTTGCTGATCAATATCTATGCACGCCACATCCGTGCCAACCTCTGCAAGACAGGTGCCTGTGACTAACCCAACATATCCGGTTCCAACTACCGCTATTTTCATTTTTAAAATTCTTACGCTTTGTCCTGCAAAGATATTCAAGCTATTCACTCAAAACAGTTCGATAGTGAAGTGTTTTATGCAGTATGTTCAGTCAATACATGATTTCATTAATTATTCACGTTATTTTGTAGCGAATGAAGTACATCTACATCATCCTTTGCCTTGTATTCTCACTAAATGTACAAGCTCAATCTGAAATGAGAACAGAACAAGCGTTCTTATTTAGTCCGAATTACTCAATTTCCATACCTGGTGGAGATATGGCTGATCGATTTACGCGTTTCTCTAGTCTGGGAATGGGCATTGACTTTAAGTTTGAGAACAATCTAGTAGTGGGCGTAGATTATGATGGTTTTTTTGGAGATGGAGTAATTGACAATGGTATTTTTTCAAATATTAGCGGCCCTAGTGGTTTTATCCTTGATAAAGACGGTCAGTTTACTACTATAGATCTGAATGTACGAGGTTTTAACTCATCTCTAAATATGGGGTACCTATGGGCTCCAAATAAAAAGGAATCATTCACAGGTGTTTTAATGATGGTGGGTGCTGGATTTTTAAGTCATAGAATAGAATTCATTGCAGAAAACGACGCTATTCCTCAGATCAATGAAGAATACGAAAAAGGGTATGACCAACTAACCTCAGGTCTAGTAACAAAACAGTATATCGGGTATCAATATTCCACTAACAGAAATAGATACCGTTTTAGACTTGGCGTTGAGTTTAATCAGGGACAAACGGAAGGAAGAAGAACTTGGGATTTCAATCAAAATAGCAGAAATGATACTGAGAGACTTGACTTAATCACCGCAATTAAACTTGCTATTATTGTCCCAGTTTACACCAAGCAAGCTCAAGACGAAGAGTTTTTCATTGACTAACTAAATGTATTCTGCATTATACACAGCTATTATTTTCATTCTTATTCATGTATTGGCTTTTTTTAACTTTATCGGATTCGTTCCAGAGAAAGTCAAAAGGTTTTTCCTTGAAAGAAGACACGCTCAGTTACCTCAAAAAGGCAAGACGATTTATTGGATTCATGCCTCATCTCTTGGAGAGTACGAAATGGCTCTACCAATCATTCGGGAGCTGATCAAAAATGGTATAAATAAAGGTGATCTGCTTATCACATTCTTCAGTTCTAGCGGATATAAACAGGCTGTAAAGGGTGAGTATGCAGAAAGAATAATGTATTTACCTCTAGATAATAAATCCTCAGTAAAGCAATTTTATAAAGATTACAGCCCTGAAAAGGCACTGTTTATTCGCTATGATCTATGGTATAATTTAATCTTAGAAGGAATAAAGAATCAAACTCAGTTTTACTTAGTTAATGCTCGATTTACAGAAAATCACTTCATTTTTAACTGGTATGGAAATCCCTATGCAAAACTTCTATGGTCGTTTAACAGAATCTTTTGCTCTGACCAAAATAGCCATAAGCTTTTGCTGAGCAAAGAATTTACAAATACTAGTTATACTGGAGATACACGTTTTGATAGAGTAAGTCAGATTGCTGCTGAAGCTAAGACCTATAATAGCATAAGTACTTTCAAAGGTTTTAGAAAACTAATGTTATTAGGTTCTTCTTGGCAAGAGGAAGAAGAGTTGCTAGCAAAATTAGTAGGAAAAGTACCCAGTGGTTTATGCTACATCATAGCTCCTCACGACATTAGCAGATCACTTGAAATAAGTGAGAAGTTCAACCAGTATCAGCCGAAATTATATACAGAAGATATTTTCGCTGCTGAAGATTCAATACTGATTCTAGATACTATCGGCATGCTGTCTTCTGTCTATCAATATGCAGATTTTGCATTTATAGGAGGTGGTTTTAGAGGTGCACTGCATAATATACTTGAACCGGCAATTTGGGGATGCCACATTTCATTCGGTCCTAAGGTGGAGAAATTCCCTGAAGCTTCGGATTTTGTGAATGCAGGATTTGCTCTATCTGTATCTAATGAATCTGATTGGATTCAAGAGATAATTCAATTATCTGAAGAGAATGACAGACTAGATCAAATAAAAAAAACCGCAACTAGTTTTGTTTCTGAAAATATGGGAGTAGTTCAAAAAATGATGCCCGAAATTACACAAAGTTAGTTTTAATGTGTTTAAAAAAATCCATCTAGTAGAATTCAACTATAGTAGAAGTTTGAATCTATACTTTGAGTTGACTTACCTTCTTCTCTAATCCTTTTCGATGATGCTCCGTATGGAAGTGAGTAAAGAAAAGCAACTCTCTAACCATAATTTTTCCTAATAATGGGTGTGGTAACAGGACTTGATCTAAGTTCTTATCGCTCCATTTGTTGATTCGAGTATCAAACTTATTCAAGGTACTATTCCAATGGTTCAGCAAGTCTTCTTTTTCAAAAGTCTTTCCAGCTTCACTTCTAAATGGTGAAGGAGCAACTGTTTTCCCATTTACAGAAGCTTGCAACACTATTGGTGACAAGCTGTGTATCTCCGGACCCTAGATAGGCTGACTTCTCACTAGATTATGACAAGCATCATCCTCCATACATTTTGAAATTTGAGGAAGGAGAAATTACTAATATTTCGTCCAATCCTGCCGACAATGCGGTTCTTAGAGTAGACAAATACACGCAGTTTGGGCTATTCGCAGGTAGCGAACGGATTCGAATAAAAGAAGGTATAAATCCCAACGAGACTAAAGAATTTTTTGTATACCTAGCAGATAGTATCACACAAATAAAAATACAAGTAGTAAAAGTCGAGTAAACGTAAACTCGATCCTACACCAACCTTACGGTCACCACATCTCCCTCTTTGCTCACTTTAGAGATACCGTGCTTAGCAAGTCCTTTCAGAGCCTTATCCCACTTTTTGTTGCTCATTTCTATTCGGCTCTTTAGATTTCCTATTTCTAATGCTCCATCATTGGCTTCTAGCATTTCTTTAACTGCTTTTTCCTCTTTGGTAAGCTCTACGACTTTCTCAGCCTTTTTCTCAGGACGCATCTGTGGGAAGAAGAGCACCTCTTGTATACTGGTATTGTTGGTAAGTAGCATTACCAATCTATCTATACCTATCCCTATACCTGCAGTAGGCGGCATTCCGTATTCTAGTGCCGTGAGGAAATCTTCATCTATAAACATCGCCTCATCATCTCCACGCTCCATTAGCTTTACCTGTTCCTCAAAACGCTCACGCTGATCTATAGGATCATTCAACTCACTGTAGCAGTTTGCAATCTCTTTGCCGTTGACTATCAACTCAAATCGCTCAGTCAGTTCTGGATTATCTCTATGCTTTTTAGTAAGCGGAGACATACTGATAGGGTAATCCATAATGAACGTTGGCTGTATCAATCTGTGCTCTACTTTCTCACCAAATATCTCATCTATGAGTTTTCCGCTACCCATATTGTCATCTACCTCAGCACCGAGTTCCCTTGCCGTTTTGCGAAGCTCTTCCTCACTCATCGTGCTACAGTCTATACCTGTATATTTTTCTATAGCTCCAAAGATGGTCAATCGTTCAAATGGCTTACCAAAATCGATAGTATTTTCTCCAAACACCACTTCAGTTGTACCATTCACATCATTGGCTATCTGCTTGAACAATTGCTCCGTCATATCCATCATCCACTTGTAATCTTTATAAGCTACGTATAGCTCCATCTGACTAAACTCAGGATTGTGTGTACGGTCCATTCCTTCATTTCTGAAGTCTTTGGCAAACTCATATACGCCTTCAAAACCACCAACGATAAGTCGTTTTAAGTAAAGCTCATTCGCTATTCTCAAGTAAAGCGGAATATCTAGTGCGTTGTGATGTGTGATAAATGGACGTGCAGCCGCTCCTCCTGGTATGGCTTGTAGAATAGGTGTTTCTACTTCCATGTACCCCTTGCCGTTCAGAAAGTTACGCATACTAGCTACCGCCTTAGTACGCTTCACGAATGTGTCTCGAACTTGATGATTTACAATCAGGTCCACATATCTTTTTCTATAACGCTGCTCTGGATCTGTGAATGCATCATATACTTTGCCATCCACTTCTTTTGGCATCGGAAGCGGATTAAGTGATTTACTAAGTACAGTAAGCTCTTTCACATTAATAGAAAGCTCCCCTGTCTGAGTACGAAATACATTTCCTTTCACTCCTACGATATCACCAATGTCAAGTATCTTTTTGAAGACATCATTATACATAGACTTATCTTCTGTAGGACATAGCTCATCACGGTTAAAATAGGCTTGGATAGTACCTTGCTCATCTTGCAATTCTGCAAAACTCGCTTTACCCATTATTCTACGCCTCATCATACGTCCTGCAAATGAGATATCTTCAAATTTCTCTGGACTATCATCGAACCGTTTACTGATCTCTTCACTACTAAAATCCTTAGCATATACATCTGCAGGATAAGGGTTTATTCCCATAGCTCTCAGTTTGTCGAGTGCCTGTCTTCGTTGAAGTTGTTGTTCGTTCAATTCCATGATTCAGAAAAATGTGTGCAAAGCAACGTATTTTATTTTAGAATATGACGCTAACTGTTAAGTAAATGCAGGTATCTGCTAGGCACCAGCTAACTACTTTCTCATTCCAAAGAACATCTAGTTCGTACTATTCCACTAAAACAGACAACTAAATGATGGGATAGTCGGTCTTATGTAAAGAGGGACATGTATTTTTGTTACAGCATGCTACGTGGTGGTTTTTGGATTTCTTTACTTTTTGCTATACAACTTTCCGTTGCACAGCAAGTGGAGCATCAACATAAAACTCTTGCCGCCCCCAGTTACGAATTCGTATCTAACCAAGGACAATGGCATCCAAAAGTTCTCTACAAAGCTCCTATCCCCTATGGTGATTTATACTTAGAAAGTACCGGAATAACCTACGACCTCATCCATCCAACTGACTATAATCAAGTGCACGATCTGCTTCATCTAAAGCAACCAATTCCAGCATCGAAAAAGCTAAGGAAGCACGCTGTAAGATTTCAGTTCTTAGGAATGCAATATGCTCCCCGTACTAAAACCGAAGAAGGACTAGATCACTACTACAACTATTTACTAGGTTCTGATCAGAGTAGATGGGCTCGTAAAGTACATCCCGCTGAAGGAGTGCTGTATGAAGAAGTTTACCCTGGAGTAAATTTTAAAATATCTGGAGAAGCTGAAATCAAATATGAATGGATTATATCTAACCCAACTTTAGAAAAAGTGGCTCAGATCCAAACCGCGGTATATGGCACAAAAGACTTTTATATAGAAGACAACCAGCTAGTGATACAGACAAGTGCTGGAACAATAATAGATGACAAGCCTATTGTTTATCAGCAAAATGGAAATATAAGAACCTATGTCGATGCTGAATATGTAATTTCCGGTGATGCTTTTGGATATAAATTGAATTCAGCGATTGATCCAGATTTACCCCTAGTTATTGATCCTAAACTTATATTTTCAACTTATTCTGGTTCTGTAGGGGACAACTTTGGATTTACCGCGACATACGACAGTAGAGGGAGTTTTTATTCTGGAGGTATAGTAGACAATAGAGGAAATTATCCTGTGACGGCAGGAGCCTACGATGTAACTTGGAACGGTGGTGGTAACGGAAATGCTCCAGCGGGTCTTTCGTGCGATATAGCAATCAGTAAGTATGATAGTGCCGGAACCAGTCTACTCTGGGCTACATTCTTAGGTGGCAGTAATGATGAATATCCTCATAGCTTGGTAGCAGACCAAGATGATAATCTTGTTCTATTGGGAACGAGTTATTCAAATAATTATCCTTTTACAAAAACTGGATTTGACACCTCGTTCGCTGGTTCTACAGACATTATTGTATCCAAACTTACCGCCGACGGGAGTACGTTAGAAGGCTCTACTTACATCGGTGGACCACTGAGAGATGGTCTCACGCTAAACAGTACTAATGAATATAGAACTGAAGATCTGAAGTACAATTACGCAGATGATTACCGAGGTGATGTTATAGCAGATACTTTTGGCAATATCTATGTTGCTACCATGGCCAGGTCTAGAGACTTACCCACTGTAAAAGCAATACAAACAAGAAGTAATGGAGCACTAGATGCTTACGTATTTGAACTTTCGCCAGATTGTTCTAAAATGCTGTGGGGTACTTATGTTGGGGGAACAAAACAAGATGCATTTTACAGTATTGTCTTGGATGAGTCTAATCGAATCATCTTGGGTGGCGGAACAGCAAGTGAAAATATTGATACAAAAGGAGATGTATTTTCTGATGAACTCTTAGGAGACGTGGATGGCCTCTTAGCCATTTTTGATTCTTCAAAAGCACTTGAAGCTTTGACCTATTGGGGTACTGAAAACTATGACCAAATCTATTTTGTAGATACAGATAACGAAGGACGTATATATGCGACAGGACAAACAGAAGGCAACCTACTCAAAACGCCCAATACTTTTGGTGATGCAGGTAAAGGGCAATTCATCTTCAGAATAGACACCTTTTTAAAAAATATTGACCTACAGACTACATTTGGTAATACTGTTGGAATGCCAAACCTTGCACCTACAGCATTTTTAGTAGACATCTGCGGCCATATTTATTTCTCTGGATGGGGCTCTGATGTAGATGATAGATTTCATCCTGGAAGTACAGAAAACTTACCGCTTTCATTCGATGCACTTCAAAGTACTACTGACAACAACGACTTTTATATCATCGTATTTGACAAAGACGCATCCAGTCTATTGTATGCAACTTATTTTGGAGGAGACTTGACCGGTGATCACGTGGATGGAGGTACCAGTAGGTTTGACAAAAGGGGTGTAATCTATCAGAGTGTCTGCAGCAGCTGTCCCCCTTCTACAGATGGGCAACAATCACAAGTAAGTGATTTCCCTACATCAACAGGTGCAGTTTATGAGACTAATCGAAGCGTCAGATGTAGTAATGCTTCTTTAAAAATAGATTTACAGCTAAAAACAGCAGTTCTTGCTGAATTTTTGCCTGATCCAATTATTGGATGTGCTCCACATACGGTGAATTTCAAAAATATGAGTATCCTAGGAGACACTTTTTATTGGGACTTAGGCGATGGGACAATGAGTAGTGAACTAGAACCAACTCATGTTTACACAGAACCTGGGACTTACGTAGTCAAGCTTACAGTAATAGATAGTAATACTTGCAATATCTCCTCAGAATATGAGCAAACCATTACCGTAGAAGAGCAATCCTCTGCAGATTTCGAGCTAACTTTCGAAGGGTGTCAGAATGATATGAAAATTGAGAACCTCTCAGAGAATGCCTTTTCATACCGATGGGACTTTGGTGATGAGGGAAGTTCCTCTGAAGAAGAACCAGAATATGAGTATGAAGAAGGAGGTGACTATACAATCACTCTTTATGTAAATGAAGGTACTTTTTGCGAAAGTGAACACTCTGAAGATGTAAAAATATCAGATAAAGTAGATCCAAGTATCACACTTTACAACGTATTTACTCCTGACGGCGATGGGAAAAACGATTGTTTCAAATTCGATGGTACTCAAATCGAGTGTGGAGAATACGAATGGAAAGTCTTTAACCGCTGGGGCGAAAAGATTTTTGAAGCGAATGATCCATTTGCTTGTTGGAATGGCAGAATTAATAACCAGGGCAACATGGTTCCAGAAGGTACCTACTTCTATCTTTTATGGTACGGTCCTGAAGGATCTTCACCAATTTCTGGTCAAATAGAAGTGAATTATTAATTCGTAGAATATTAGTGTTGCACTAATATTCTACGAAAAGTATATCCGTTTTCTGTCCCAAGTCTTACAAAATAAACCCCATCTAGAATGAGTGCCCAACAACTTTGTCCAGCTAGCTCCATTATTTGTAGACTTCCATAATCCACCTCGATTACAAAAGTATCCTTGGTTGCTTGAGTAAACATCGCCATTGGCTGCTACTAGAATATTAGCAATTTTAAATAAATTAGAAGATGTAGAACTAGGAACAGTAGCCGATAATACATTCCAAGTTAATCCTCCATCAATAGATTTGTAAATACCTGTGCCAGATGGACTACTAGAGCCTACATAAGGTTCCCCTGTACCTAAGTATAACACATCGGTACTATCGGAGTCTGAATGTTGGGTTATGCATTATACATTAATTGATTTACCTATACTTTCAACTTCACTCCAAATAGGATTTGATAAGGTTATATCATCTGTTTTCCATAAGCCTCCGGTAACTCCAGCAGCTAGGACCTCTTTTGCCGGCAGAAATAATATAGCTCTAGTTCTTCCTCCAATATTGTTCGGTCCTCTTTCCTCCCATCGAAGATGAGAATAAGTAGTGGATGTTTTCATTTTCATATCACTCATTTCAGCATAATATTGTTTAGCCTGTTCTAGTCGCTCATATGGAATTTCTCCGGTAGCCGGGTCGCGTACTCTGTTGTACTCGTGAATCATAGCTTCCTCAATCGTCTGGCTCTTACTAAGCTTTAAAGTTAGATCGTTTTTGACTTGATTATTTGTCGATCTCGTACAAGACAGAATCAACAATAAGCAGCAACATGTAATATAAATATTTCGCATTATTGTAGTAGTTAAATAGGGTTACTAAACATAGCAAAACAGACTGACTTTTTCAACCACTCAATCGTGTTAATGAATACAATAGGCTTCAATATTATACAACTAATCTTCTTGGTTCTCTCTACAGCTAGTTTTTCTATTTCAGCTGCCCAAATCAAGCATATTAGCTTAGATAACGAAAATGCTCCGAATGAACCTGCTATTGTTATTTCTAACGCTCAAAAAATATACGCTGCGGCTAATGTAAATAGGTTCTATTCCATTGATCTTTCGAGCTCTGAATTCCAAGCAGTAAAAAAACAAACAGCCACCAGCCGTTTGGGTGTGTATGGAGACCCCGTATTACACTTTTTGGATACGACACTATTTTACACACATTTATCAAAAACTCCTCAGAAAGCCTACGGTGATTGGTTCGACAGAATTGTGGTACAAAAAATAAGTAACCCTGAAAAGTGGGAAGAAAAGTCTTATTCAGTTGGATATAACGATGGAAAAATGCAAGATAAACCTTGGGTGAGTTCTGATACTATCTCTGATTATAAAAGAAGCTTCTATGTTACCTGGACAGAGTTTGATAAATATGATAGTGATAATCCTGAGGACAGAAGTAGAATTAGATTTTCAAAGTACACATTGCAATCCGATTCATTTACAGAAGCAATCACTATTTCAGACACTACAGGTGATTGCTTAGATGGAGACAATACACTGGAAGGTGCTACTACTGCCATCGGTGCAAATGGTGAAATCCATGCTGTGTGGGCTGGGTATGAAAATATTTATTGGGACTGCAGTAAAGATGGGGGTATAACGTGGCAAAAAGACAGAATAATAGCCAAACAACCAGGGGGTTGGGATATAGCTATGCCCAATATTATGCGAGCCAACGGAATGCCATTCATTGTCTCCGATACCAAACGAAACAGATTATATGTCTGCTGGTCAGATCAACATGAAGGACAAGCGGACGTGTGGTTGAAATATTCAAGTAATGGAGGAATGACATGGTCAGAACGGATAAGAATAAACCAAAATAAGACAGATAGACATTGTTACTTTCCTAATATTTCCATAGACCAAAATACCGGTAAAGTATATATTGCTTACTACGACCAGCAACATTCCAGTCAAAAAAAGTTTTACGACATCTATCTTTCTGTTCTTGACCCTTCTGTGAGTGAGAATCCAAAAATTACTCGGGTAACCAAGCAAAGTATCCCATTACCAGGACCTAATGTCTTTTATGGTGATTATCTGGATTTGGACCTAAGTAATAAGAAACTTGCTGTCGTGTATACAACCTATTACAATCGAACTATTGCCATAGAGTTAGCCCATGCATCTACTGATAATTTTGCCTTAGAATCCTCACAGATTGAACCTTATTCTTTTACCGTAGACGATTATTCAACTAAAGACAGTATGTATGCTTATCTAAACGTACAGCAGTTAGGCAAACTAAAATACAAATCAAAATCTGGAGTGAAGTCTGAGAAAAGCACAACAAGAATTCGTAGAAATATCAAAGCAAATGAATTAAACACTGATATTCTAATTGATTCATTATCTAATGTTTATCCGTTAAAATATAAACTGAAAATAAAGGAAATAAACGGAAAAAGGTATATAAAATCTGAAAAGAAAATAGGTAGAATAAGATTCCCAGGCACACCCGTATTTTAGCTGACCCAGGTTATATCTCTATCCTTAATTTAGTGCCTCAGGTTACTCTTTATATTTCCTTTGATTATTAGGTGGTAAAAACCGTAATTTGCAAACTATTTTTTAACGACGAAAAAGATGTCAGATAAATACAATCAAGAAGAGCCTAGTACATTACAGAAAATTCAAAATCAAACAGGTTGTTTATTTTTGGTGATAGGTGTTGCGATGTTAGCTTTTGTACTAACAGACCTTTTAAGTTCAGGTAGCAGCATATTTGGTTCTAATGAAAATAACATTGGATCAATAGGTGATGAAAATGTTTCCTATGAGGAGTTTAACAATACTTATGAAAGCCTAAAATTCCAGGTTTTACAAAACAACCCAGGATTTGTTTTTGATGAAAACATCTCTGAACAATACAGACAAGAAGCCTGGAGAGTTATTGTAGAGAACAAAACAGTAAAACCTCAATATAATGCAGTAGGCATACAAGTGAGTGCAGCAGAGCTTGAAGATTTAACTATCGGCGACAATACTCACCCACAAATAGCTCAGTCTTTTAGAAATCCAGAAACCAATCAATTTGACAAAAACAGATTGGTCAGATTCCTAAAAGAGGATATCAATAATGACGCAAATGCTCGTCAGAGTTGGGTTTCTTTCCAGAATCAGTTTACAGATAATTTGATAGCTACTAAGTATAGCCAAATGGTAAGCAGTTCATTCTATATGACGGACCTTGAAGCAAGAACTATCAGTAAGGAAGACCAACAAACTAGAAACGCTACTCTAGTGGCTGTACCTTACAGTCAAAATCTTGACTCTTCTATCACAGTGTCGGACAATGAAATTTTAGCTTATGCCAAAAAGTACAAATCACAGTACGAGCAAGATGCCAGCAGAAACATTGAATATGTAAGGCTAAATGTTGTTCCTTCTGCTACAGACTCTTCAGATATGATGGGTTGGGCCAAAGATGCTGCAGATAAATTTGCAAAGGCTACTGATGATTCTGCATTTGTTAGTTTAATGAATAGTGAAAGTCCTTTTGACCCTACTTATCGTCCTAAAGGAACATTTGCACCTGAAATTGAAGAAGAACTTTTTGCAGCAGAAGTAGGAAGTGTTGTAGGACCTTATGAGAAAGCTGGTGTATATAGTGTATTTAAAGTTACAGGGATTGATTCAGATACATCTGGAAAAACTATCCAAGTAGCTGTAGTAGATCAAAACATTTTTGCAAGTACCAAGACTGATAACAAGTACTACGGTATAGCTGGTCAAGTAATCACTCGCTTGAATGGTGAAAAAACATTTGAAGAAGTGGTAGAAGAACTAGGATTACCTAAAGGTGTAGCGAGTAATATTTCAGAAAAGAACAGAAGAATATCAGGGATTCCTAAAGCAGATAAAATAGCAAGATGGCTGTTTGATCCTGCAACTGAAGAAGGAGATGTTTCTGACATCATTGATTTAAATGGTAGTTACGTTGTAGCACGTGTTACTAAAATAAACGAAGAGGGTTTACCTGATGCTGATGATCTAAGATCTGAAATAGAGACTAAAGTAAGAAACCAGAAAATAGCAAAATCTTTAACGCCAGAGTTGGAAGACGCTATGAGTTCTGCTAGCTCTGCTACAGAATTAGCTACTGCTATGAGTACAACTCCAGCTGCGGTTCCTGCAGCTAAATTCAGCGGAAGCAGTCTCCCATTTGTTGGATTAGACAACATGGTATCTGGTGCAATATTTGGCACTCCAGTGGGTGGAAATTCAAACGTAATCGATGGTGAAAATGCTCTTGTTGTAATATATGTGAACAATGAAAATAATTATACTCCTGCTGATATCAGTACGATGAAAAACTTGTTCTCTAGTAAATTTAATACCAACATAGAAGAGCAGATGAGTGACGCTCTTGTGAAAAGTGCCAATGTAGTAGACAAGCGTTACAAGTTCTTTGATTAGAATTATTGGCGTTGAACTACAGTAGTAACAATATTTCATATTCAAAGGTGGGGACAGGTCCCCACCTTTGTTTTTTACACGGTTTTTGTGAAAATAGAAGCATGTGGAATCAGTTAATTCCTCATCTGCAAACGACCTATACTTGTATTTCCATCGACCTACCAGCTTTTGGAGATAGTCAGGATGCTTCCTTTGAATCATTAAAAGATATAGCTTTAAGCATTCATAGGATATTGCAACATGAAAATGCGGAAGAATCAATACTTTTTGGCCATTCTATGGGTGGCTATATCCTAGCAGAGTATCTTTATCATTTTGGAAGCAAGCTAAAAGGAGCCGGCTTCATTCATTCATCAGCTGCAGAAGATTTGCCTGCCAAAAAAATAAGTAGAACAAAAACAATTGATTTTATAGAATCACATGGCTCGGCAGATTTTTTTAAAATATTCGTCCCTAGCCTAGTCGCAGACATCAACCTGAGTAGACTTAAGCCATCTCTCAAAAAGTTAGTTTCAAACACATCTAACGACGCAATATTAAAAGGTCTTGCTGCGATGAGAGATCGATTAGACCATACTAATACAATAGCAGAGTTTACAAAGCCAATCCTATTTCTATGTGGTGCTGAAGACAATCATTACCCAAAACATAACGTCTACAATCAAGCTTCAAACTGCCAGCTAGTACAAGTAGAATCAATTCAAAATGTAGGTCACCTTTCTCCATTAGAGGCTCCTGAGGAGTGTTTAATCTCCATTTGCAAATTCTTGCAATTTGTAAAAAACTTGGAGTAACGTTTTATTTCTTAATCTGAAAGTTGATTAAGTTTTTAGCTGCTTGATTTTCAACGTGGATATTGGAAACTCTAGCAAGTGCGGGACCATTCTTACACCAATTTACCATATGGTTTACTGCCACATCTTCTCCTTCTATTTCAAGAGTTACAGTACCATCAGGTTCATTTCGAACTGATCCGTTTACATTAAGCATTAGAGCTTTCTGTTTTGCAGAAGCTCTAAAATATACTCCTTGTACCTTACCGGACACTATTACTCTTTGGGCCTTCATAGATTAATCAATCCTCTCCCATTGAGAGGTTCTACCCAACCACGTCATCCCCATTACATAACCACGTAGATTTAAGATATCTGTATTATCCCCTTCAAAGTACATATACCCATCATATGTTTTGCCTTCTGAAGGATCATAAATAGTACCATCCTCCCATTTTTTCTCCTCTTCATTCCAGTTAAATGACTTCATGATAACCATACCCAGTCTTGAGCGATCTCTAAGTTCTTGTTTTGGATTCTCTGGATCTGTTTTTGGATTTCCATTTTCATCGTTTGGCTCGGTTAGATACTCAATCTTTCCATAGTACTTATCGTTCTTTGCCCTATAAATTCTAATCTTAGCTGTTTTTTCTGCATTCCAATAGATTCCTCTTACATCATCAGGTCCTACACTAGGTGCTTTAAATGCATCTACGGCCAGGAATAAACCTATCATCATTACTATCATCGAAAATTTCTTCATACTTGTTTCTTTCTTATTTAGTATTCAATTATACAAAATACGCTCCACAAATACTCAGTGACTGTAGATAATTGAATAGATGATTTCACCAGTTTGGAACTTTATTTGTACTCTAATTGAGTATATGACAACATTTTTTTATAAGACATTAGTATTCTTGGTTTTGATTCTAGGTTCTTCTTTTTCCAGTTTAGCACAAAACGGTTCGGAGTTGTTAATCAAAGCAAATAGAGCTACTCTTGAAAGAAATTATACCCAGGCTATATCACTCTACAATCAATTCATACAAATACATCCAAACGATTTTCGTGGTTATTTCAATAGAGGGACCACAGAGTACAATGCCAAAAGATTTTCTGATGCAATTGAGAGCTTTGATAAAACAATTAGTTTAAATCCTATTTATAAAGAAGCTTACTACTACCGTGGCATCTGCTATGTGCAAAGAAATATGTACACCGAAGCTATAAATGACTACACCTACGTATTAAAGAAAGACTCCAATAGTGTCCCCTTTTTAAAACAAAGGTCAGAAGCTTATGCTGCAAATGAAGAATATGATAGAGCATTAGCTGACTTAGACAAGGCAGTAAACTTGATTAAACTCTCAGGCGACTTATACAAACGCAGAGCTGAACTCAAAGTAGAAATGAAGGATATTAATGGTGCTATTAGAGACTATAATTCAGTAGAAAAACTGATTCCTGAGTACAAAATGGTTCATTATATAAAAGGCAATCTGTATTTGGAAGTGGAAGAAGTCGAGTTTGCTTGTGATGAATTTAAAGCTGCACTAGCAAACGATATAGTCGTGGCTGATCAACCTTATTTACAATATTGTAAATAAGCTCATATTCAACAATCAGGTGTTATCGAGCACAGTCCATCGGAACGAAGAGTTGTATTCAGCTAAAATCTCGAATTCTACTAACTTTGTATCCTAGATGAAGGGTATCCGTTTTTCTAAATTACCGAAACATCGAAAGTTTAACTATTCTCCGGTGTATTATGACGAGGCTAAAGAAGAGCTTCATTCTCGAGTAGATGACATTAAACGAGAGATGGGTGAACTTGAATCAGATACCGAATCTGTAAAAAATAACATTCGAAAAGCTTTCCAAGCGAAGCAGAGCCCTAAACGTTTTGGAACTGTATCCAACACCGCTATTTATAATATTAAAGTTGTTAGCATAGCTATTATCTTAAGTATTATTTTCTATTATCTCTGGGACTCCAATTTACTAGAAATCATTTTTGGAAATCTGAAAAAATAATGTCTGGTGTTATCCAATTATTGCCTGAGAGTACGGCTAACCAGATAGCAGCTGGAGAGGTAGTTCAACGTCCAGCATCTGTTGTAAAAGAACTTTTAGAAAATGCCGTTGACGCAAATGCATCTCTAATAAAGCTATATATTAAAAATGGAGGTTGCACACACATACAAGTAGATGATAATGGAAGTGGTATGAATACGTTCGATGCACGCATGTGTTGGGAACGTCACGCAACTTCTAAGATTAAAAAAGCAGACGATTTATATAACCTAAGTACACTTGGGTTTAGAGGTGAAGCTCTTGCGAGTATAGCTTCGGTAAGCCAAGTAGAAATGAGGACCAAAGGTCTAGAAGAGACTGTAGGTACTAGAATAGTCATAAATGCAGGTACTGTAGAGACACAAGAAAGTGTAGCTCATACTGAGGGAACATCAATCACTGTAAAAAATCTATTTTATAATATCCCTGCAAGAAAGAATTTCTTAAAAAGCATATCAGTAGAGACGAAACACATATTTGAAGAATTTCAACGAATTGCATTAGCTTATCCTGAAGTAGGGTTTGAATTTTATAACCAGGATAAAAATCTTTCTAAACTAAAATCTGGAAACCTTAAACTAAGGATTTTAGAACTATTTAAACTGAAGGAGGATGAGCTTATTGAAGTTCAAGAAGACACTGAAATTGTGAGCTTTAGTGGATTTATTGGTTCACCAAAGTTAGCCAAGAGAACAAGAGGAAATCAATTTCTCATAGCCAATGGACGATTCATAAAAGACCATTACCTAAGTCATGCTATATCGTCAGGGTATGGCAGTCTACTAGAAGATAAAACACATCCATTTTATGTGCTCATTCTAAATGTAGATCCCGCTAAAATAGATGTAAACATACACCCAACTAAGCACGAAGTAAAGCTAGAAGACGGGAGACACGTATATACCTTACTTCAGTCTGTGGTTCGAAAAAGCCTAGGAACGCACTTTGTTGTTCCCACTGCAAAACAGCTAAGTAACTTAACTCAGTCTAAACCAAACTACTCCTCTTTAAACACTACGAAACCTGACTCGCGTTACAACCCCTTTGACAAGCCCAAGGAAAGGATACGAAGTGAGTGGGAAAAACTAGATGAGATTCTCCAGGCACCAATTCCCAAAGTAACTCAACAGAAAGAAATATTCACCGCTTCTTCAATAACAGATTCCATTTTTGATATCGAAGAAGTTTTACAGTTGGAAAATTCTTATGTGCTTGCAAAAATAAACCAAGAATTGTGGCTCATCCATCAGCATAGAGCTCACGCTCACGTACTAAACTATCGATATACTACCAATCAACAGATAGCCTCTCAGCAATTACTTTTCCCTCGGACGGTCGAGCTTGCCAAAGCTGATTTGAGTTTATACATCGAGATGCGAGATGAAATAAATGCCTTAGGCTTTGATACCAGTGAATTTGGAAAAGACGCTATAATCATCAATGGTTTGCCAAGCGAACTTAGTAAGACTGATGGGGCAGAGGTTTTACAGCAAATTCTGGAAGACTTTAAAGAAAACTTACAGCAACTAAAAATCGATAAACAAGATGCACTAAGAAGAGCTGCGGCAAAACGTGCTGCCATAAAGGCAGGAGAAACACTTACAAATCAAGAAATGACCAAATTGGTTACTGATCTATTGAGTTGTGAAGCATACACGCATACCGCTTCTGGACATACGATCATTGTAAAACTAGATAAGGAAAGTTTGGAACGCTTTTTTCAATAAAGGATTTGCATGCAGTTTTCTAGCAATCAGTTTTCGGTACCTGAGGTTACCAAAAATCTTATTATTATAAATGTACTATTGTTCTTGGGCAAATTAGCTGCTCAGTCTCAAAACATAGATCTTGATTACTATTTGGCAATGTTTTATCCTGGTTCTGCTCATTTTAAACCGTGGCAAATCGTGTCTCACATCTTTATGCATGGAAACATCACTCATTTATTATTTAATATGCTTGGGGTTTGGATGTTTGGAGCAAAACTTGAACAAATCTGGGGGCCTAAACGGTTCTTACAGTTTTACTTCTTTTCCGCATTAGGGGCTTTTTTACTGCATTTTGGAATTATATATTTTCAAATTCAACAAGCACTTCCATTCGTTGACCCAGAAAACTTAGATATGGTGATATCAGAAGGACGAAACCTACTGAGAAATGGCAGGAACTATACAGATACGTATCTATCCGCTTTGAACTACAATTACAATATTCCGGTTTTAGGTGCTTCAGGAGCTCTTTTTGGTATACTAGTGGCCTTTGCTATGTATTGGCCAAATACGGAGCTTTTCTTTCTATTTATACCAGTTCCTATTAAAGCAAAGTACGCTGTAATTGGATATGCAGTATTTGAATTGTTTTCAGGAATAAGCGGATTTATGCCTGGAATTGCACACTTTGCTCACCTTGGAGGAGCATTATTTGGTTTTGTTCTTGTAAAATATTGGAACAAAAAGAATCGTTCTTCGTTATATTAGTCCTATGGTTATTTGGGAAAGAATCAAATATGAATACTCGAAAGGCAACTCTGCTATTCGCCAAATAATTATCATAAATCTTGGTGTATTTATCTTATCTGTATTACTGGCGGTTGCCGGCAAGCTTATGGTTTTTGAATCATCAGAAATCTTGCAATACTTCTATTTACCTAGTGACCTTTCCACCCTTGTATTTAGACCCTGGACCCTGCTGACAAACATCTTTTTGCACAGTGGATTTAGGCATATCTTTTGGAATCTTTTAATGCTCTACTTCATTGGCCGTATTCTTGAAGATTATTTATCTAGAGAAAAGATTTGGCAAATCTTCCTCTATGGTGGACTTATCGGTGGATTATTCTTTGTAATCAGCTACAATGTATTCCCAGCGTTTGAAGCTGAAAAAAGTATTAGCCGATTACTTGGTGCTTCTGGTGGCGTGACTGCTACACTAGTAGCAGCTGGTGTCTTTTTACCTCGGTATCAAGTCAGACCATATGGTTTGTTCACAATAGAGTTAAGATGGGTAGCTTTAATACTTGTATTACTCGATCTAGTAGCATTTCCCAACAGCAGCAATGCAGGAGGACTTTTAGCACATATTGGAGGTGCTATATTTGGAATGCTATATATATTTGAATTGCAAGGCAAAATTGAGTTTCCGAAGTTTAAATTTGCTAAACCCAACTCCCCTAAAATGAAAACTACTAAAACGACCTCCTTTGATAGTTCATCAAAGTCTCCAAAACAAAAAGCTGATATCAGACCAAATCAAGAGGAGATAGACGCTATTTTAGATAAAATCTCTCAAAGTGGATACGACAGTCTTTCAAGTCGTGAAAAAGAGGTCTTATTTAAGGCGAGCGAATAAGTGCAAAGTATATTCTCTAAACTAATTGACTTATTGAATGGCCTAGCAATTATAGGCTTGCTTATAAGCTATGTCTCACCCTATGTTGATCCACGTGATTTCTGGCTGATAGCTTTTTTTGGGCTTACATTTAAACTTTGGTTTTCGCTCAACATTGGTCTTATGATATTTTGGATATGGAGAAGAAAAAAGCGGTGGTTGTACAATGCTTTTTTCTTAGTGCTAGGTGTCCAATTTGCTGCTAGAAATGTTCAGTTTTTTAATGAACAAAACAAGCAAGACTCTGACCTAAGTGTAGCAACTTTCAATACTTATGTGCAACAAGTCTATGCGGGAGGAAATACCACTAAGCAAATCAACGACTATGTAAGCAAGAAAAATCACGATGTTGTATTATTAGTAGAATGGTTTGAAGGTGAAGGTAATATCAGTAAAGAAGACTTCCCTTATCAAGTTTTCATTCCAATATACAAAGGTCACAGATATGGAATGAGACTAGTCTCAAAGCATAAGATTGTAGGTTGGGAAAGAATGAAATACGACTATTTTACAAATAATATTTCAGCCTATTTTGATATAGACATTAAGGGTGAGATTTATCGTTTTATGGCAGTACATCTGCAATCTAATGGCGTGAGTTCTAAAGATTACCATACCTTAATGAAAGTGGAAGAAGATAGTGAATACAAGAAGTACGCTTTCAGCATCGTTGGTAGACTTAGAGAAAATATTCTTAAACGTGCAGCTCAAACCGAGGTGATATTAAGTGCCGTTGAAAGTAGTCCATACTCTGTAGTCATTCTAGGGGATTTTAACGACACCCCGCATAGTTTTGCATATCAGCAACTTAAAAAAGGCCGCCAAGATGCATTTATAGAAAAGGGTTCACGATGGGGAGCTACGTTTCTAAAACCTTTTCCTTTTCTGCGAATTGACTATATCTTGCACGATAGTGAACTAGAATGTACATCATACCGTTGTGTGTCTGAGATTAAGTCGGACCACGCATTAGTCGAGGCTAGTTTTAAAATAAATTAATCACCGTGGAATTCATACCTAAAGACCTTTCAGAGTACGCCGAACAACATACTACATCAGAATCGGCACTACTTGCTGAGTTGAATAGAGATACCTACTCCAATGTGCTTATACCTCGCATGTTATCTGGTCATATACAAGGTAGAATGCTTAGTATGTTCTCTAAAATGATACAACCAAAAGCAGTTCTAGAAATAGGCACATATACTGGTTATTCAGCTCTATGTTTGGCAGAGGGACTTGCTACAGGTGGAGTACTACATACTATAGATATAAATGAAGAGCTAGAAACTAGAATCCTTAGATTTTTCAGTGAATCAAATCACGCTGACAGTATCAATTTACACATAGGAAATGCACTAGAAATTATACCTACTTTAGATCTACAATTTGATCTAGTCTTTATAGATGCAGATAAGGATAATTATGCAAACTACTATGACTTACTTATAGATAGCCTTCCTAGTGGAGCCATCATTATCGCTGACAATGTACTATGGAGTGGCAAGGTCCTAGATGAAGAACAACTCGCCAAAGATAAGGATACCAAAGCGTTGGCAGAATTCAACGCTAAAATAACTGCTGATAGCCGTGTTGAAAATGTACTTATGCCTATACGTGATGGACTGATGGTAATTAGAAAACTTTAATTTAACGCAATTATTCTCAACGGAGAACTTAGGATTTCTCATCTACAAAATCTTGCAAATAGCTAAAGGTGTCAGTTAGCTTTCCCTGATTTGTCATCTGAGCTCGTTTTATGATATCATCTTGATCTCCTTCTATGAGTAAAGGAAGAATATGTTCTAACATTAATACACCAAACTCTTCGCTAGCATTTTTGGGCATCTCTGTGGGTAGATTAGTTACTGCCATTACATCTATAGTATCATCTCCATAAGGCTCAACTTGTTTTTGGGCACCTCTACTCCAACCAAATGTTGGATTGTAAATATCTGTAGCCTCCATAGTAATAGGCACACTACCTTCAACATCACAGGTTATATCAGCGATTACTTTGATATCAAAATTATTCTTGAGTCTGGTATCTTTTTGGAAAAATAACGGGGGTATATCCTCCTCCCAGTACATTCCGTTTATCAAAACATCTGAGTATGGAATGAAGTTATCAAACTCACAACAATACTCCTTATGATTTTGATAAAAATGATTGATATCCCATTCTCCTCCGTCTTTTCTATGGTACAAATCCCAACTCGTTAACTGAGTAAAATAAGCTCCTCTTGGAGGTTGAGATACGTATTCTTGAGGAGATGCTTCTTTAATTTTCATAAGCTCAAGCACTTCTCGTATACCTTCTGCTACCCTTCCATTTCCAGTATAAACTACACGCATTTTACCTAAGTCTAGTTCAGATAGAAGTTGCATAGATTTCTCATAATCATTTGTCTCATAAGCTGGAGGCAAGTCAAAAGCTCCTGTTTTTTTACCCCAAGTAAGAAAAGCATTATAAGCTCCAACAACTCCTGCCCATTTACCAAAGCCTAAAATACGCCCTCCATCTTTCCAAGTAAGTGGTTCATAGTCAATAAAACGGATATTTTTTTCTAGCATAGCCTGTAAAAGAGGTCTATTGTAGGGTTGAGCTTTTATGGTGTGCGAGAAAAACAGATACGTCTTATTCGGAATTAGTTTCTCTATTGGGACTTCTTTTATTCCTATAAGTATATCACAATCAGATACGTCCTTAACTACCTCTACCCCCACAGAAGTATAATTTTTTGAAGAAAACGTCCTATCTGGAGATTCTTCTACCACCAAATCCACTTTCGCAAACTTTTGCTTTAAGGCCACACATTGGTTGGGAGTGAGAGCTACCCGTTTATCTGCAGGTTGTTTCCATTCTCTTATAAGTCCTATTTTCATATTTTAATTTATAGCTTCTGTCTTTAAGTTTCGAGTATTGTTAGAATAAAACTCCACTAAAAATTGTGGAGCAGTATCCATATTGTTCCATTGAACGGCGTGGTCTGTTTTTTTAGTCTTCAGTCTGATGAAATAAGTCATATTACCAATTTCATTTAGTTTAATCTTACCAAATTCATTTTCAAACAATTGCGATTTCATTCGTTTGAAGTTATTTGGAGTACCCTGCTCTATCTCTTTTGATTCGAATATTCCATCACCTGAGCCTATTCCCTCACCTGTAAATCGCTGCCCGTTTGGGAAAAAAAGTAAGTTGTGACTTGTCCAGCAAATCCTCCAAATGAACCAATTTGAATATACTCTTTCGGTAAGTCTTCCAAGTTATAACTATACTGTTTGCATTGGGTAAGTAGAAGTACAGAAAGTAGAGATAAAAGAATTGATTTCATAAATTTAGCAAGTGAGCTATGATTTCCTACAACAAAAATACTCTTAGCCTATGACAAAAATGTCACTAGTCCAGACAATGGCAGTACTTTTGCTCTGAATTTTATAGTTTTATAGTTCTTTGACAATCTGTATATTCTACTGTAGGCTTTAGCTCTGCAACTCATATGGGGGTGTTCTGGCTTTTGACGGGTCGGCCAGTAGATGTGTAAGCACGTAGAGCTTTGAGAGAAATGCTCTTTAATATCTTCTTTCAAAACACAAACGGCGATTCAAATTTCGCTATGGCTGCCTAGTCTGAGAGACTAAGCAATTGCTATCCGCTTGCCTGAGTCTTGTCTGGACTACGAGGGAGTTCAAGCGGTCGATAAGTCTAGATAATTTTAGCCCATTTCTACCAAGTTAAAATTTATTACGTAGGATAAGGATAGATTGGGTTTTTGATACCCCTGGTCTATCTCGAAAACCAAGTATCAATAAACGCGTAGAAAGCACAATTCTATTCCGATTCGGACCCGGGTTCGACTCCCGGCATCTCCACGATTAAAGTTTCAATACTTTTCAACCTTTTTCAGAGGCCTTCGTTGTCAACAACTTAGGCCTTTTTCATTTGCATTTTCTTTCAAAGTGATTCTAATTTTACCTCAAAATATTTCACCTATGTTTCACCTGAACGAAAAAAATGTTTCACTCAAAGCTTGTAGGCTTTAGAAAATTTGCTTATAACATTTGGGCGACACTTTAAATACTGCTACTCGCATGGAATCTTCTAGAGAATTAGGGAAGATTAACATTTCTAAGGAAATATATGAGATCATCAATGATGAATTTGACTGCAGTTTTCGAGGAAATATAGATACCAAAGGCAAGGGTGCTTTAGAAATGCATTTTGTTGAAGGTCAGAAACATCAATAAGGTTTAATTACACTCTAGTGACAAAGGGGTATCAATTGCGACATTTTGAAATATGCCCGATTTCTTGCTTAACTCCAATCATTTGCTATCTTTGGGCTATTCAATACTTAAAAACGTAAAACATTACTTAGCGTATGAAAAAAAATTACAAACGAAATTGGCTTTTCAAATTAAAAATGCTGGCTGTATTGGGCTCCCTGTTTTTTGCAGGATCTGCGATGGCACAGCTCAGTGGTACGTATACCATTGATTCT
>CBFHGJ010000011.1:0-90763 GCA_965655315.1 Bacteroidia bacterium | reverse complement strand
CTGACTATAGAATCTGATCAAGGATGTTTTGATAGCTTAACCAAGGCTGTAACCATTCATCCAATGCCCGTAGCTCAATTTACAACTGATACGACACACCTGTGTGAACGAGGTAATGTATTTGCCATTGACTACCAAGGAGCCATACCCTCTGGAAGTATCTCTAAGTTATGGAGCTTTGGAGACGGAGTCTCTAGTACAACTGCAGATGATACGACTAAAAGCTATTCTACCTTCGGATCCTATCCGGTTCGTTTGGAGTTGGTATCTGGCTTTGATTGTAGAGATACTACAGAGCAAATACTTACTGTTCACGCTCAACCCAAGGCTCAGTTTACCATCGAGGATAGTCTGGAGTGCTTCCGAGATCATGAAATTGTTGCTGTAAACAAGAGTATCCTTGCTCAAGGGGCTGTTCAATCCCGCACTTGGACAACAGATGGTAAAGATTATCTCAACATCGATACACTTAACCAAGTCTATCCCAGTGCAAATGACTATACCATTCAACTGACTATAGAATCTGATCAAGGATGTTTTGATAGCTTGACCAAAGCCGTAACTATTTATCCAATGCCTGTAGCTCAATTTACAACTGATGATGTATGCTTAGGTAAGCTAACATCATTTGAAAATTTATCAAATTTTGAATTTGGAACCATGTCGAGTTATTGGAGTTTTGGAGATGGAAATACCAGTAATGAAGAATCTCCTTTTCATAAATATAGTTCGGCTGACAGCTTTGATGTAACCTTAATTGTAAGTACAGAGCAAGATTGCGCAGATACTATAGAATACAAAAAAGTAGCAGTTATTCACCCTGTTCCAAAAGCAGCGTTTGATTGTAAAAAAGTAAAGTCATGGAAAAAAGAAACACAGTACTTATTTAGTGATAGTTCTATTGGTGCGGATTTCTTAAGATGGGAAATTGATGGGTTTTCAGAGAGTAATGAGGATGATTTTAAGTTTATCTTTCAAGACTCTGGCATCAAAGAAGTGACACTTATCGTAACCAATGAATTTAGTTGCTCGGATACAACATCACAAACAATTTCGGTTTTCCCCGATTTAATATACCATATCCCAAACGCCATTACTCCCAACGGCGACGGTTTGAATGATGTGTTTAATGTCGTAGGTCTTGGATATGCAGATATGTATAACCTTAAAATATATAACCGCTGGGGAGAACTCCTATTTGAAAGTAATAAGATTTCGGAAGGTTGGGATGGACAATTTATGGGTGAATATGTACAAAACGGAGTTTATATATACCTTATAACTTTTAGAGATATAGGCTCAAAGAAAAGAATATTTAAAGATGGGAATGTCACTTTAATTCGATAAGCAAGAAGACTAAAGGTTAGATAACAGTCTTATGGACTCTACTCGATGCGATTTATCGAACTGATAAATCTTTTTGGTCTAGATTCTTAGACTACAGATTCGATAACAGTCTTATAGACTTCTAAGGAAATGTTAGAATCTCAAGGGAATCCAGTTAGATAAAAAAAGGTTAATCAACCACATCAGCCTCACAACTCGCTAGACTGAAGGCATAATACCAGATAAAAAGAAATTTGGAAAGGTTTTACTTGGTTCCACCAAATCTTACATCAATTCTTTTTCAGTGAGTTCTTCTGTGATGAAGTCTTCCAAATCAAAGTCCTCGTCAAGGTCAACAACCCACTCGGATGCAATGTCACAGAATGTGTCTTGAACAAGAAGAAGAGGGTATTCATCATTCTTGATGCGGTTCTCACCAAGTTGGTTGATTACTTCTTCAATGATTTCGTAGATTTCGTTTTCCAAGTTTTCTGTTGTTATAGTTGTTATATCTGTTTCTTTGATATATCAAATATATGACTTATTGTCCGAGAGATGTAAGGTCGATATCCTTACCTTATGTGCTTAACAATAGAAGAGAGTTGTCCAGTTTTTTTGCTGCTAGTAAGTCAATTTCTGAAAGTGTATTTACCTTAGTTTGTCCAAAGGCAAATAAACTGATTAGACATAAAAAAGCAGGAGGTAGTAGTTTCTTGCCTAACAAAGCTAAGCAATTAACCTAGTAAGCACTAGACTCGGGACTACTAGTAAAAATTATAACTCAAGTACTGCTTCGCACCATTTGCATTTACGCCTTCAATTCTTATCTGGCCTTGATAGTTTTCTAGGTACTTGATAAGGATATCAATATCCGTGCATTTCTTGTTGTTGACCTTAACAAAAATAAATCCGTCTGAGAGATTCATTTTTCTAATTTTTCCTGAAGTGATATTACTCACTTTTATACCATTTTCAATTCCATAGGTGAGTCGGTCTAGTTTAGAAATCAGTTCAAATTCAGCACCTAAAACCTCGCTACTCTGACTCTTTCGTTCTAGTAAGGTAGTCGTACCTTCTTTGTTTACTAGTGTAATTTCGAAGGTCCTTGATTTTTCATCTCTAACTATTTCCAGTTTTGCAATGTCTCCAGGTCTGAGGTAGGCTAAACGCTCGTCAAAAGTAGATTTACTATCTATCCTTATTCCATTTATTTTGGTAATCAAATCTCCTGCCTTAACCTTATTCGCCGCTTGGTCATTCGTTCCGGTAGTTCGAACCACTAGAACGCCATTTTCACCTCCAAGTTTTTCAATGATCTCACCATCCGTATCGGTCACATCTATTCCAATAAATGCACGTTGAACAGCTCCATAGCGTTTCAAATCTTCTATAATCTTACCTACTATATTAGCAGGAATTGCAAATCCGTATCCAACATAACTGCCTGTTTTAGAAGCTATAGCAGTATTTACACCCACTAGTTCACCACGCATATTTACTAGTGCACCTCCGCTGTTACCTGGATTTATGGCAGCGTCAGTTTGTATGAAGGATTCTATTGGAAATTGATTATTTACGATATTTATATTTCTTCCTTTAGCACTTACTATTCCTGCCGTTACTGTGCTAGTTAAGTTAAATGGATTACCTACTGCAAGGACCCATTGACCTATTTTTACATCGTCTGAATTAGTGAAAACAATAGGTGTGAGTGAGTTTGCTTCTATCTTCAGTAAGGCTAAATCACTACTAGGGTCTTCACCTATAAGATTTGCTACATACGTTTTTTTACTATTGCTTAGTACCACTTCTATTTTGTCCGCGTCTTTTATCACGTGATGATTAGTCACTACATACCCGTCTTGACTTACAACTACACCTGAGCCAGAGCTTGCTACTTTACCTATTCGTCCAAATGGATCAAATCCAAATCCAAAGAATGAAGAACGTTGATATCGCTCAGATTCAGTTTTTATAAAAACAACACTTGGTGTACTCACCTCAGAAGCTTTGATGAATCCAGTTTCTAAGTCTTGAGCATCTTGTTGTCTAATCTGCTGATAAGGAGTCGTTTTAGGTAAGACAATAGGTGCGGAAGTATGTTCTTCTGCAGTCCTAAACTCTTGTGACAAATAGGCTCCTAAAAATGAAGCTAGTACTGTCAAAGTAAGAAGTAATAGAATGGTTCTTAGTTTCATTTTACTATAATTTGGTGGTGCAATCAATCTATAGCAAAAACAATGCTAAAGTACGTTTGCTTTCACTATCAATGTCTGAACGGGGGCTTTAGGATCATTAGAATAGATAGTAATTACCTTATTCTGAGTACCTTCTTTGAATAGTGAGTCGAATTTAACTCCAACGGTAATAGATTCTCCAGGCTGCAATTTTGTCTTTTCTAATTGAAGTAATGCACAAGAACAATCTGTATCTACACGTTTGATATCTAAAACAGATAGACCTGTGTTTGAAATTGTAATTTTTTCAATTTCTACAGTACCACTATTCATAGTTCCGTAATTTAAGGATGCCGTACTCAGTGTTAATTGGGGAGCCTTCTTCAACTCTTTTCTCTTCCAACTTGAGAAGTTTATTTTGAAGTTCAGACCATAGTTGAGGAGCTTTCTTTTATAGAACTTATCTGTAGTAAGTAATTGGAAATCATCATAATAACCGCCTACAGTATCTACTTGAGTTAAGTCTATATCTAGGTACATTACTTCTTTCTCCCCTGGAGCAATTGTGAGAGGTAGGTTTGGACTAGATATAAATTTAGGCTGCTTCATCATTTTTTTAACAATTATGTCATTGTACCCATCATTGGTAAGTACCAAAGAGTCCTTAAATCTTGTATTCAGAAATTTATCTCCCCAGTACAAATCAGCTTTGTCCACTAATAAATAGCCATACTCTCCTCTGTAATAAGTACCCTTAGCTTTTTTTGATGCAGTTTTAATATTAGCCGTGAAGTCTAAGTCAATTTGTAACGCGTCTTTCATTCTAGCATACACATAGACCCATTTATTTACCTCTCCAAGCATTCCTTTTGGATCAAATACTGCAGAAATAAAACCCGATTCACCTGGTTTGATAGTATCCAGACTAGCACGAGAATTGGTACAACCACATGCAGCGTCTACATTTGATATTATAAAATCCTCCGTCCCTTGATTGGTAAATTGATACTTAGCAGTCACAGGACCTAATTCCATATAGATATCACCAAAATCAACTGTTTTAGATTCAAACACGATATCACTGGAGCTGACTTGAGCAAAGGTTAATAAACTGCAAAAAATAGATACTAGGCTTAACGCTATGGGTCTAATCATATTTGGTTCAAAGGAAACTACTTGTGTGAAGTTTTAATTATTGGTTAGATGAAATATGTGTTAAAAACGTTGCCCACGTTTCAAAACATATCTTTACTTTCGTCTTGTGAGCATGGATATACTAGATGGTACTAGTAATGGGTTTTCAGAAAATGAACGAGAAGTAGATCGTGAGTTAAGACCAATTTCGTTTTCTGATTTTACAGGTCAGGATAAGATTTTAGAAAATCTAAAGATTTTTGTAGAGGCTGCCAATCAGCGAGATGAAGCTTTAGATCACGTCTTACTCCATGGGCCTCCAGGGTTAGGTAAAACTACTTTAGCAAACATTATTGCAAACGAACTAGATAGTAGTATAAAAATCACTAGTGGCCCTGTACTTGAAAAACCGGGAGACCTTGCAGGGTTGTTAACTAATCTGGGTGAAGGGGATGTACTTTTCATAGATGAAATACACAGACTAAGTCCAGTCATAGAAGAATACCTGTATTCGGCTATGGAGGATTATAAGATTGATATCGTACTAGATACTGGACCAAATGCACGTAGTGTCCAGATAGGAATAAGTCCATTCACCTTGATAGGTGCCACCACCAGAAGTGGACTATTGACCGCTCCACTAAGAGCAAGATTTGGGATCACTAGCCGTTTACAGTATTACGATAAGTCTTTACTAGCACAAATAGTTGAACGCTCTTCTTCAATTCTTAATGTCCCAATTGATCACAAAGCAGCAATAGAAATATCAGGTAGGAGTAGGGGCACTCCTCGTATTGCGAATGCCTTATTGAGAAGAACAAGAGACTTTGCTCAGATTAAAGGTGATGGAACAATTGATTTAAAGATTGCAAAGATTGCCTTAGATGCGTTAAATGTAGATGCCAGAGGTTTAGATGAAATGGACAATAGGATTCTAGCCGCAATCATAGATAAGTTTAAAGGAGGACCTGTAGGAATCACTACCATAGCAACTGCTGTAAGCGAGGATGCTGGAACTATAGAAGAAGTATATGAACCGTTTTTAATCAAAGAAGGTTTCTTACAACGAACTGCTAGGGGCAGAGAGGCTACAGAGCTGGCTTACCAGCATTTAGGTAAATCTCCCGCTACAGGCAACAATCCTAGTTTATTTTAATGCAGTCCCAAAAGTCAAAGCATACTCGTATCGTAAAACGGGTAGCGACCCAACTGGGTTTTGACTTTTGTGGTATCAGTAAGGCTGAATTACTTGAAAAAGAAGCTGTTAATCTCGAAAAATGGTTGAATAAAGGCTATCAAGGTAAAATGAAATGGATGGAGAACCACTTTGAGAAGAGAGTGGATCCGACCAAATTAGTAGATGGTGCAAAATCCGTTATTTCATTATTATTTAATTATATGCCCAACGACGCCTATGATGATAGTAAATTAAAAATATCTAAGTATGCATACGGAGAGGACTATCATTTTGTAATCAAGGATAAACTAAAGACTTTTATTCAACTACTTAATCAAGAAATTGGAGAAGTAAACGGAAGGGTTTTTGTAGATTCTGCACCGGTATTGGACAGAGCTTGGGCGGCTCGCAGTGGATTGGGATGGATAGGGAAAAACAGTATGTTGATTACCAAGCAGAAAGGAAGTTTCTATTTTATTGCAGAACTCATATTAGATTTGGATCTCAATGCTGATAGCCCAACTACGGATCACTGTGGCACCTGCACCGCTTGCATAGATGCTTGCCCCACAGATGCGATAGTAAACGATAAGGTCATAGATAGTACAAAATGTATTTCCTATCTCACCATTGAATTAAGAGAGACTATACCTCAGTCTTTTAAGCACGATATGGAAGGATGGGTGTTTGGTTGTGATATCTGTCAAGATGTGTGTCCGTGGAATAGGTTTGCTTCTCCTCACAGTACCAATGAATTTCTAGCTAAGCCTATGCTTAAAGAGATGCATGACAATGAATGGCAGGAATTTACTCAGGATGTTTTCAAAGATATTTTCAAAAAGTCCGCGGTAAAAAGAGCTGGATACGTGAAATTGCGTGAAAATATAATTTTTGCAAATAGAGAGGAGAAATAAGTGCTCATTTAGTTTGAGACCTCATTGGAGTATCTTCGTCTAAAAATGAACGAATACAAATCAATTCACGTCTGAGCAAGTAGATCAAAGACCCTTACAAAGATTTTTAACTTTTATGCGTGATATCTTCACGTTGGATGACGTAAACTTTTCACAGTCTATTACAGACATAAAAGCCGGCGTATCATTTAAAGGTTTCAATATTTGGATACTCATATGCAGCATTCTTATCTGTTCCCTTGGACTCAATATGGATAGTACTGCCGTGGTCATAGGTGCTATGCTTATTTCGCCACTGATGGGACCTATTGTAGGTCTAGGTTTAGGAATAGGAATATTTGATAAGAAGCTTATTTTCAAAGCACTAAAGAACATTGGTGTTGCCACGTTTATATCGCTTATCACTGCTGTTATCTTTTTTTATATCACACCTACAGAAGATGCAAAAGAGCTTTACGCTAGAACGCAACCTACTCTTTTAGATTTATTTGTTGCTTTTTTTGGAGGTGTAGCTGGCATTTTAGCAGCCTCTAGAAGTATTACAACCAACGTTGTTCCAGGAGTTGCAATAGCTACTGCACTTATGCCTCCGATTTGTACTGCCGGATATGGTATAGCTAGCGGTAGGTGGGAGTATTTTTATGGAGCTTCCTATTTGTATTTGATGAACTGCATAATGATTAGTCTGGCGGCTACTGTTGTTTGTCTTTATCTCCGCTATCCTAAATTCTCTTTTGTAAATGAATCACAGAAGAAAAAAGTACGTGCAGGTATAGGAATCATTGTGCTCGCTATTTCTATTCCAAGTGCATTCTTCTATTATAATCTGCTGCAAGAGAATGCTCAGAATCAGAATATAAAAGAGTACATAGACAAAGAAATACTTTCAATTCCGGGAGTATATCTAAACAATTACAGCTATTTGGATGACGGGGAGAAAGCTATATTAAACGTTAATTTAAGTGGAGATTATGCTGAGCCAGATTCATTAGCTGCATTGCGAGAAAGGCTTTTAGGATATAATCTAGCATGTGATTTAAAAATAATCCAACCACAACCGATAGGATTTAAGGAACAGCGATTAGCCGCCTTAAAAACTGATATAATCTCCGAGCTATATGAAAACAGTCACAGAACTATTGAGACTAAAGACGATGAAATTGCGGTACTAAAATCAGAGATCAAAAAGTTAGTTCAAAGTCAAGAAGCTTCCAATTTGATTACAAAACTGGCTAAAACATAATATGATATTGAAGAAATGGCGGTTGATATTTTAGTGTACAGAGATGGTGAAAAACAAGACACTATTCCAACTGCTTTAGTAGATTGGAAATCTAAATTGAGTGGAAGTAAGAGGAAAGAGCAGGAGATCAAGTTACTTGAATTATTGAAAGTTCAACTCAATTCAGAGAATGTAAGAGTTATAGAAATCAAATAGGCACTGTTTTTGGTTGTCATAAGGCAATGAAACATGTATTCTTGATATTCTTTACTGTTTTAGCTTCAATCAGCTATTCACAAACACCAATAGATAAAAATGATTTTAATGAAGTATTATTTCATAAAATCTTGTTGGAGGAAATAAACCAGTACAGAAGTGAAACTGGTTTAGGTAAGCTTACAAATAACCTTTCGCTGACTAAAGCGGCAAAAGACCACAGCACCTTTTTGCGAGATAAGAAAGTTCTAACCCATAATCAGCCCACAACTGGAAAACGTACTGTTCAAGAAAGACTACTCAATTATGTGAAACCTACTAAATATAGGGTGGGAGAGAATATAGCCCAGTCTTATATCTTAAAACAGTCGTACAATTACCAACGAGACGGAAGCACAAAAATATCCGTTGCATCTACTTACGAGGAAGCTGCAGAGTACATGCTTAATTCTTGGATACAAAGTAAATCACACAATGAAAATTTACTAAATGTGAAATATGAGTTAAGCGGATTATCTACTTACTCTAATGCTAAGACTGGGCAGCTTACCACAGTACACGTGTTCGCTAGATTACATTAATAATTAGCTACTAATTAAGTCCCGGTAATACTTCAACTGACCTTCAGCTAAAGCTGTTGTTGAGTATTTATCTTCAATTAGTTTTCTAGCTTCTTGAATTATAGTCTGGCCATCTATCTCTTTTGATTTTAGCTTCGTATAGATATCTCGAAATTCTTCGGGTTTATCCGCGATGAGCAAATGTTTCCTGTTTTCATATTCTATTCCTTGAGCACCAACAGTGGTCGAGATTACCAATTTTCCAGCTGCCATAGCCTCTAGTATTTTGAGTCTAATTCCACTTCCACTTTTTAAAGGAACTATACAAACATCTTGTTGCTTAACGTAAATCGTAGCATCCGGAACGAAGGATTTTACATCTATTTTGGTAGATGGAAACGATGACTTATCAATTCCCTTTCCAGCTATACTGATTTGATATTCTGCGTTTTCTGCAAGGATCAGTGGGTGAATATCTTCAATAAACCATTCGACTGCTTCTCGATTTGCGTGCCACTCCATAGATCCAATATGGTACCATTTTGTAAATGTGCTGGAAGGTGAGTAGGACCATCTATCTAAGTCTATTCCAGCGGGTACAGTGAAGTAATTTCCAGTTGGATGTAAGGTTCTAAATTTTTGTCCATCATCATCTGTAACAGGGATTATACAATCTACTTTTGGAATGATTGAGGCCTCATATTCTTTTAGCTGCCTAGCGAGAATATTTAGGTATTTACTTTTGAGTGGGTTTGACTCATTTGCTGCCAGCCTCTCCCAGATTTCGTATTCCACATTATGCATTCTCATTGCTAACAAACCAGCATGATGTTTTCTTATAGAATTGATATAAGGACCAACAAATGTTCCTTCGAGCTGCACCACGTCAAATGTGTTTTCACTTAAAAGTGAAATCAGTTCTTGCTCAAAAACGGTGTTATAAAATCTGCTCACATTGTAAGACTTATTCTTTAAAATGTGTATCAAGGCCTCATCCCATTTTACATCTGTATCAATAGGGTGAATTAGAAGTTTGGAATACTTACTTAATTCTTCTGTAGCTTCTTTGATAGGTGTATTGTGCTTATAACCATCTAAACAGTACAATGAGACATCGTGTCCTAAAGCTGAGAAAGCTCTTGTAAAAGCATAAATACCTATTGTTCCGCCTTCGTTTAATGGCCAAGGTACCCTGTTACTGACTTGAAGAATTTTCATTTCTTAAACCTTTTAGGAATTAGCTTTTTATAAGCATCAGGATTGAACAATTGCGAATCTGTACTTGCTTTATATGTCAAGAAGATGGCTAGAGGAAAAAGGATAATTGTACTGAGCCACATTCCCAACGTAGGATCTAATGCACCTTGTTTAACTAGCTTCTCTCCAAAGATTCCTATTACATAATACATTATAAATAGGAGTAAAGAAACTACTAGAGGTAAACCAAATCCACCTTTTTTTATTATCGCTCCTAACGGTGCACCGATAAAAAATAAGATGATACAAGAGACTGCTAAAGTGAATTTTCTATGCCATTCTACTTGGTATTTTGCTCTAAGCTCTTTTTGAGACTTTGCATCATCAATGCTATTTGTGCTAATTCGTTTTACATTATTTGAACTTTGCAAAGCCTTTTCTAACATTTGCTCACGCCTTTCAACTTCTGATTTACTGTTAATACTTTTTTTCTTTTTGTCTTCTTTTAAGACTGGTTTTATTGCAGGATTAGATACGGCAGCCATTAGCTTACTACTATTTGTATCTTGAACAATGCTATCCTTTGGGCTTGCTAGTTTTACTGTTCCTTTATTTAGCAGGTAGTTTAAGCGAGCTTGAATACCTGTATCAGTAGTCTGTATTGTATCTTTTGGTTTATGAAAATAAGGAGTTAAATACTTATATAAGCTGTTTTCTTTTTTCTTAATATATCGTGTAAGCGAGTCAATTCTAATAGAAAGGTTTTCTACATCCATCATTCGATGATCTTCAGAAAATCTATCCTTTTCTGTCCTGCTAAAAGCCAGCTCTGTCAAGTCTATGTTTAGATTGTAAGTCTTAAATGCCATCGTGTTATGAGGCATTGACTTTTTGTAGTTTGGATCATTCACCAATTCTTGGTATCTCCTTCCATCTTCAAGGTTTAACGTCATAAATTGCTTGTCTTCGCTAATAATCATTTTACCTTTCTTAGCAATCAGAATGTTGTTGTTGCCCGGCTTTCGGGTATCATCAACATAGATGACAATATCTTCTATAGTTTGGTTATCCTCATGTTTTTTGCCAACTCGAATAGCGTAACCTTCAATATCTCTAAAGAAAACATTGTCAACTATATTCATAGCAGGTTTCTTTTGAGTAACGTCGTATAACAATGCTCCCCAACTTAAATTGGCTTTGGGTATAAGGCTATTTGCAGAATAAAAAGCAGAAACTGCTAGTATTATGCTGATAACGAACATTGGACGCATGGCCTTAAGGAGAGATACTCCTGCAGATTTGATTGCAACAAGTTCATAACGTTCGGCGAGATTTCCAAAAACCATAATACTTGAAAGCAATATAGCCAATGGAAGAGCCATAGGAATAAGATGAATAGCAAAATAGAATAAGAACTCAGCTATGACACTTAATTCCAGCCCTTTCCCTACCAAGTCTTCTAAGTACTTCCATACCGTCTGCATAAGAAACAAGAAAATAGAAATGAAAAAAGTACCTATGAAAGGACCAATAAAAGATTTAACAAAAAGCCAATGAAGTTTTTTCAATACTCAGAATTAAGAGTCAAAGATACATTCCTAAAAAGTGATGTGAATGAATTAGAAACAAAACATACTTTTTCTTAGACGAATTTTTCAGAACCTGATATTAAGAATCAGATAAAAGCTTTTCTAAACTCTCTATTTTACTCAGAGTATCCGCTTTTTTCTGCTGTTCACGTGCAATTACATCTTCCTTAGCATTTGCCATAAACTTATCGTTTCCAAGCTTTTTATCTATGCCTATTAGGAATCCTTTTAGTCTTTTTATCTCACCAGCCGTTGCCTCAGTATCTATTTTCTTTACAAAGTCTTTAAATCCAATAATAGCTTCGTCTGTCCCAACTAGGATATTAAATCCATTGTCTACTTCAGTTTCTAAAGAAGAAACATTTGCAAGTTTTGATATAATACCCGTTGATTCGATATATTTCGACGATACGTTATTGTCTAAGTATACAAAGGCTTCAACCTTAGGAGAGATTCCATTTTCATTCCTCTTGGCTCTTACTTCTGATATTAACTTAAATACATTTTCGTGAATCGGATTGTTCTCTGATGATACTGAAGGCCAAGTTTGGTTATTAATGAAGTCTCCATTTCTATCAGTTATATTCTGCCATAATTCTTCAGTAATGAAAGGCATGAATGGATGTAAAAGCCTAAGGATAACATCAAATTTAGAAATAGCCAGTTCTAAGTCCACTTTTGGAATAGGACTTCCATATTCGGGTTTGATCATTTCCAAGTACCAGCCACTAAAGTCGTCTCTAGTAAGTTTGTACAGTTCCATCAAAGCATCCGATATTCTAAACTGATCGAAGTACTCACTAACTTTGCTTACAGATTCTTCAAGTCTGCTATCCATCCACTGATGAGCAGCACTGGCATATTTTTGATAGTATTCATTTCTAGAATCGGTTGTTTCTAGGCCTTTTAATAGTCTGAATGAATTCCAGAGTTTATTGCAGAAATTCCTTCCTTGCTCACAAAGTGCCTCATCGAAAAGAATATCGTTTCCTGCTGGGGCACTCAACATAAGTCCCATTCTCACACCATCTGTACCGTATTGGCTCATTAATTCAAGAGCATCTGGACTATTTCCAAGTGATTTGGACATTTTCCTTCGTTGCTTATCTCTAACAAGACCGGTGAAATAAACATTCTTAAATGGATTTTTGCCTGTGAATGCTTGGCCTGCCATTACCATTCTTGCAACCCAGAAGAAGATAATATCTGGACCAGTAACTAAATCGGCAGTAGGGTAGTAGTAGTCTAATTCTCTTTTACCTTTATCAGAGAATCCATCAAATACACTTATTGGCCAAAGCCAACTGCTAAACCAAGTATCAAGAACATCTTCTTCTTGTTTTAAACTATTTACTGAAAGAGATGAATCATTGAATAATGTTAGAGCTTCTTCAGCAGTTTTTGCGATTCTAACCTCACCAGATGGAGCATACCAAGCCGGAATTCTGTGACCCCACCATAGTTGACGTGAAATACACCAATCCTTAATATTTGTAAGCCAGTGATTGTAGGTATTCTTGAATTTAGCAGGATGAAACTGAATCTCATCATTCATTACATCAGAAAGAGCCTCAGGGTGATCAGCCATGAATTTTTTCATGTCTACAAACCATTGAGCAGAAAGACGAGGTTCAATTACCGCTTTGGTACGCTCGCTTTTACCTACCTTGTTGGTAATCTCCTCTGTCTTAAGTAATGCACCGATACTTTCTAGCTTTTGAGCAGCTAACTTTCTGGCTTTGAATCGATCTTCACCGATAAATAAACCTGCAGCTTGGCTGATAGTGCCATCTTCATTGAAAACATCTATAGTTTCTAGGTTATGTCGTTTACCAATTTCATAGTCATTGATATCGTGGGCAGGTGTAACTTTTAGTGCTCCGGTACCAAATTCTAAATCTATGTAATCGTCTGCAATAATTGGTACAGGACGATTTACCATTGGTACGATACATTTTGTTCCTACCAGTTTTTTGTAACGCTCATCATCTGGATGCACACATACTGCGGTATCACCCATAATTGTCTCTGGACGGGTAGTAGCAATATTTATATATCCACTACCATCTTCTAATTTGTATTGTACATAGTACAGATTCGCATTCTGCTCCTCGTGGTTTACCTCTTCGTCACTCAAAGCAGTTTTACCTACTGGGTCCCAATTGATCATTCTAGTACCGTGATAGATGTAGCCCCTATTGTGAAGGTCTATAAATGAGTCAATTACAGCTTCAGAGAGACTAGGCTCCATCGTGAACCTGGTGCGTTCCCAGTCACAACTACATCCTAGCTTTTTTAGTTGTTCTAGTATGATTCCTCCATATTTATCCTTCCACTCAAAAGCATGTTTTAAAAATTCTTCTCTGGTAATATCTTCTTTAGATATTCCTTCATCCGCTAACTTTTTAACAACTTTAGTTTCAGTTGCAATCGAGGCGTGATCAGTTCCAGGTACCCAACATGCATTATAACCAAGCATTCGGGCTCTACGTACCAAAATATCTTGTATAGTATTATTAAGCATATGTCCCATGTGAAGTATCCCAGTCACATTTGGTGGGGGAATAACTACGGTATAACTAGGTCTCTCATCAGGAGTGGACGAGAATAACTTATGAGCCATCCATTGGTCATACCATTTTTGCTCTAAACCTTCGGGATTATATTTAGCGGAAATTTCCATCTTTAGGGTTGAATCTTTGAGTATTAATTAATCGCGTTTACAAATAAAAAAGCCCATCGTGGTAATACCAAGACGGGCTTTCAGTAATTTTTTTTATGCTGTTTATCTTCTTTCTTTGATACGAGCACTCTTACCAGAAAGCTTTCTTAGGTAGAATATACGAGCTCTTCTGACTTTACCTCTTCGGTTTACAACTATCTTATCTATGTTAGGAGAGTTAGTTGGGAAGATTCTCTCTACACCGATACCACTACTCATTTTTCTAACTGTGAAAGTTTCATCAAGACCTGAATTTCTTCTTTGAAGCACAGTACCTTGGAATACTTGAATTCTTTCCTTCTCACCCTCACGTATTTTGTAGTGTACAGATACGTTATCTCCAGACGCAAATTCAGGAAGATCGGTTCTGATTTGGCTTGATTCTATTTGCTTGACTAAATCCATTGTTTTAAAAGTGGCTGCAAAAGTAATAAAAAGAACTTATCAGTATCAACATAAAACTAATTTTGTTAGGAATTTTCAAGAAAATAAATCCATTGGTCTTGAACAATTCCCAATAAAGATTACCTTTGCACTTCGTAAAAAAAAGATGTACGCAATAGTAGATATAGCAGGTAAGCAATTCAAGGTAGAAAAAGACCAAAAATTGTATGTTCACAGATTAACCGAAGATGAAGGTAAGTCTGTAAGTTTTGACAACGTGATGCTTGTAGACAACGCTGGTAAAGTAGACGTAGGAACTCCAAGCATTAAAGGAGCATCTGTGAAAGCAAAGGTATTACAGCACCTGAAAGGCGACAAAGTAATTGTTTTCAAGAAGAAAAGAAGAAAAGGTTATAAAGTAAGAAATGGTCACAGACAGTATCTTACACAAATTCAAATAGAAAGTATAAAAGGATAATAACATGGCACACAAAAAAGGAGCAGGTAGTAGTAAAAACGGTAGAGAGTCAGAATCGAAACGACTCGGCGTAAAGATATTCGGTGGTCAAGAATGTATTGCTGGAAATATTATTGTAAGACAAAGAGGTACTAAGCATCACCCAGGTGAGAATGTAGGTATGGGTAAAGATCATACTCTTTTTGCATTGATAGATGGAAAAGTAGAGTTCAGAAAAAAAGCAAACAACCGTTCATTTGTGAACGTAGTTTCTGAGGCTTAAGTCCTTAATTATAAGACATTATCAAGGGAGTTGAATATATTCAATTCCCTTTTTTTTATAAGTCTATCTTATAGCTAGTATAACCATTACTTATTGTATTTTGTACTATAATGAACTTATCTAGTATACCTTTGTTTACATATTAGAAAATCATAATGCTACCAGAGCAAACTCTGGAATATATATGATTAAAGACCTTGGGCTGACGCCCAAGATTTAGAGTTTTCATAGTCAATTGAAAAGGCCCCTTTGGGGTCTTTTCTTATTTATGCCTATTTGTAAGACTATCAGTCAACATTAAAAATCTTACTACCAACTCTTATGGTAGTACTTCCTTCCTCTATAGCTATTTTATAATCTCCACTCATTCCCGTGGATAGAATATCCCAATGCTGGATTTGTTGATGTTCGGTATATATGCTGTATAGTTCTTTGAATTCATTACGAACAACACTAACGTTATCTGTGTTTGTAGCCATTCCCATAATACCCCTACACCGTACATTTTTAAATTCGAGGATTTCCTTAGTTTCTAGAAGTGAATTAAATTGAACCGGTGGTATCCCATATTTACTCTCTTCTTGAGCTACATGAAGTTGAAAAAGAAAGTCTATGACTCGATTATTTTTTTCGGCCTCTTGGTTCAATTTTCTAAGTAGTTTTAAGGAGTCTACAGCATGCACCAAATGCACAAACGAAGCGATATATTTTACTTTATTGGTTTGGAGGTGCCCTATAGCATGCCATTTAATGTCTTTAGGCATTTTTTCGTACTTCTCAACTAATTCTTGTACTCGATTTTCTCCAAAATCTCTATTACCACAGTCATAAACTTCCTGCAACTCTTTTAAACTCCGGTATTTTGATACGACAACTAATTGAGTGTTTTTTATCTCAGCGGATATTTGTTTGATATTTTCGCAGATAGAATGCTTCATAATTGGAAAACAAAGATAATGATAGTGTGTTGTGTAGCTATTGTTTCAGCCTGCTCTTCAGATCCAAAATATACGTTACCTGAAGGCATCTTAACAGTGGATGAAATGATAGAAGTTATTACAGATATGCAAATCTTAGATGCAGCTCAAAAGTCTTTACCAATATCAGGGCTTAAACAGAAAGCAATGAAGGACACTACCTACGCTATAATCTATGCCCATCATAACATTTCTCACGAATTGTTTGATAGCAGCTTGAGGTCTTATACCAGACATCCGCAGCTGATGGGCGAAATAATGGAGAAGGTGGCTGAAGAAATAAATGCCAAGAACTAGTGGTTTACCCTAAAACAATAGCTGAAAAGCTTTCTTTCGATCAAGTTGTAGAAGCAGCAAGTGATTTTTGTCATACCGAAAAGGGATTAGCTCATTTCGATAGAATTCGCTTTTCTTCTAAGCCCAATTTGGTACACCTATGGCTAAACCAAACAGCTGAGTTAAAAGAGGTCTTGATACAAGGCAATCTTAACTTGCAGCTAGATTTGGATTTTGATTTACAATACGAATTGGCTCATATTGAAGGTTTTTTCTACGAGATAGAAACTATCTTAAAAATCAAAGACGTAATAACTAATCTAGTTAAGGTGGATGATTTTAGTAAAAAGGAAGCAGCTGAGTATCCTAATTTGAATAAACTATTTTCTGATATCGATATTGATTCAAGTTTAGTTTCAGAAATTGAAAAAGTAATCGGACCAGATAGTGAAGTCAAACCAACTGCGAGTAAACAGCTTCAAAAAGTTATAGGTGAAATAGAGAAAGCTCATAAATCAATAGTTAGAAACTCAAATCAGCTTTTTACGAAAGCAAAGGATCAAGGTTTTCTTGGAGATACTGAGCTAGGAATTAAAAATGGGAGAATAGTACTACCAGTTCTTTCTGAGCACAAGCGTAAAATTAGTGGAGTTCTAATAGATCAATCGGGTACTGGAAAGATTTCGTATATAGAACCACTAGAACTAGTAACGCTTAATAATGGATTAGCAGAGTTAGAAATAAAAAAACGCTATGAAATAATTCAAATTTTAAGATCTCTAACCCAGAAACTAGTCATCTATAAAGAAGATATTAGAAAGGGAATTCAGAAACTTGGAGTATTTGATTTTATACGAGCTAAAGCTCGTTTAGCTTTAGATTGGGAGTGTGTGTTGCCAAAGATTACTAAGCAGTGCAATGTGCAAGTAGCCATGCATCCAATCTTGAAAGACAGGCTTAGGGCAGAAGGTGAGAACATAATACCCCTAGACTATCAATTCAATGAGGAGCAAAAACTTATTGTAATATCCGGACCAAATGCAGGAGGAAAATCTGTAGCCTTGAAGACGGTTGGCTTGCTACAACACATGTTACAGTCTGGGTTTTTAGTTTCTTGTGATGCTAGCAGTACCTTTAGGTTGTACGAAAATATATTTATTGATATTGGGGATAATCAGAGCATAGAGTCAGATCTAAGTACTTATAGCTCACATCTTAAGGCAGCTAAACACATTATTAATTTCAGTGATGAAAATACACTTGTACTTATGGATGAAATTGGTACAGGAACCGATCCAATGTTTGGAGGACCTATGGCAGAGGCGATTCTAGAGGAGATTCATCATAAAGGGGCTCAAGGTATCATAACCACGCATTTTAGTAACATAAAGTCAAAAGCAGAGAAACTTGAGGGTGTCGAAAATGCCGCTATGCTTTTTGATGTTGAAAATCTTGTACCACTTTACAAACTTCAAATTGGACAGCCTGGTAGCTCATTTGTTTACGAAGTTGCTAGTAACATAGGCCTGAATAAAAAACTTATTAAACGTGCAAAGCAGCTTACAAACACAAAGCAATATGATTTAGACGTTTTGCTAGCTGAGGTTCAGACACGTCAGGAGGACTTACAAGAAAAACAGGCTGAAATAGAAAAGAAAACTGCTCAAGCTGAGTTAACCGAGCGAGAGTACAAAGAATTGAAAGCCTCCCTTGATGAGAAGAAGAAAGAAATCCTGGATCAAGCAAATGAACGGGCAAACAGTATTATTCATGAAGCGAATAAGGATATTGAAAAAACGATTCGAGATATTAAAGAATCTAAAGCAGATAAACGTAAAACAAAACGTATAAGAGAGAGGCTTGAGGAAAAGGTGAAACCGAAAACCTCAGAAGAAGTAACTATCGTAAAATCGGATATAGAAGTAGGTGATACAGTCCAGCTAGAAGGTAGCAGTACGATAGGAGAAGTAGTAGAGATAAAAAAGAACAAAGTGACGTTGAATGTTGGTTCTCTTGTTACTAAGACGCATATGTCCAAGGTCGAAAAAGTAGGTAAGAAAACTGAAAAGAAAATAAAGAAGTACTTGTCAACCAAGTCATATAATGATAAGCAGACTAGTTTCAAACCTGAGATAGATGTTCGTGGGATGCGTACTTATGATGCATTAGCAGAAATAGATCAGTGGTTAGACTCAGCTATTATTTTAGGTGTAGGAAGACTTAGAATACTTCACGGAAAAGGAAATGGTATTTTGAAAATGGAGATTCGCAGACATTTAAAAGGTATGCCTCAGATTTCTAAAATCAGCTATGAGCGAGTAGATTTGGGTGGCGAAGGCATCAGCATAATTGATCTGCAATAAAATCTTCCTTGCTAAATCAGATTATCGAAGATAAGCTTACATAAATAGCAATAAAAGTAGGTATTTTGCATTGCCTAGTGATATGAAACAGTTATTCAAATACGGAGACACAAAAGAATTCTATAAAAAAGTTGGCAAAAAGGATGTAGCCTCTTTTAATGGCGTTGTGGTGCATCCTTATTACAGTACCTATGCTGTAGCTCGAGATGCCGAGTGGACAAGTAGACAGTTTGTTATTGATATGAAAGAAGTAGGCGAAGAAGGTGTTGGAACTTATGTCCATGTTGATCATAAATCACCGGCCCCTGTAGGCTCGGAAGTTCGATTTATCGCTACTATTAAAAGTGTAGAGAGAAATGAAATAAAATGCACGATTACAGCAAAAGTGGGCAATCGACTTATTGCAACTATTGAGACTGGCCAGAAGATATTGGATGAGGATGAATTAGAATCTCTAGAGAGAGTGTCAAGAAGTGAGTAAAAAGAAAAAGCAAAGAGAACATAGTATCACAAGGAATAAGAAGGCTTTTTTTGAATTTGCTATCGATGAATCTTTTGATGCAGGTTTAGTACTCACAGGACCAGAGATTAAGTCAATAAGAGCTAAAAAAGTAAGCATAGGAGAAGCCTATTGCTTTTTTGATGATAACGGTGTATTCAAAATAAAAGGGATGCGTATAGCTGAATTCAAAAATGCCGGTTACACGGAACAAAACCCGGATAGAGACAAACTATTGTTACTTCAAAAAAATGAACTCAAAAAAATTAAGAATAAACTTAAAGATCAAGGCAATACAGTTATTCCATTAGAGGTGTTTATCTCAGAAAAAGGCTTTGCGAAAATTGAAATAGCTGTAGCGAAAGGTAAGAAGATGCACGACAAACGTGATAGTCTGAAAGACAGAGATGTACAGCGTGAAATTGATAGATATTCCTGAGTTCTACTATTCTTTTGAAAATATAGAAACGGTCTAACTAGGACTTTTATATTTGCGGCTCACTACAAAGAATATGCTCACGTGGTGAAATTGGTAGACACGCCAGCTTGAGGGGCTGGTGTCCGTTTAGGACGTGCTGGTTCGAATCCAGTCGTGAGCACGATGTGACCAGGTCAAACTCCGAAGGATTTGTAACTGGTCCACTCAGCGGCGAGGCTGGAACTTTTATCCAGTCGTAAGCACAACTAATCTCGTCTCAAGCTTGAATTGAATTGGAAGGTCCTTGGTTAATTTGATTTTCAAGTCTTTGGTACAATCACCCTCCAACCTAATTCTTTACCTACTATTTGTATGTCATTGAGTGTTGTTTCCAACTCTTCTCTGGCCACCTGCTTTAGGTCACTTTTTTCTATTTTCTCTTTAAGTTTGATGACGGCTCTAGAGTTTAATTTATTGTAATCATCTCTATCTAAGGTGTTAAATGTACTTTCTTGCAAATCAAAGTATTGTATTTCTGGCTCTACACTAACTTGAGGGGCAGGCTTATTTACTAATGTGATGGTCTTAGAATCCTTATCAACCGCATAATCCATCTTTGTTAAATCATAACTAACCGTAGCCTTTCCTTTTACTAATAAGATAGCTTTCTTCTCAAACTCAATATAGTTATAAAAATATCGGTCAGCTTCCTTGTAGCTATAGAGCTAGGAAAAATAACCCTCAGTAACAATTATCTTCTTTACTGACTCAATTCGGTCAATAATGACATCTGCATTTTCTGTGGAACTTGTAGTTTTATCACTCTTATAGATGGCAAATACCACAAGTGCTCCGATGATAATACCTATTAGAATGGACTTTATGCTTTTTACCATAGCTGGCGAAAGATATAAAAAGTATAGTTCAAAACTGTAGCCTCAGCTAATCAAAGAATTATAAAACTTAATTTTGGAGACAACTATGAAATTTGGAACCAAAGCTATACACGGAGGAGTAAAACCAGACTCTGCTACAGGGGCTATTATGACACCTATTTATCAAACGAGTACCTACGTGCAAGCTGCAATAGGTGAACACAAAGGTTTTGTCTATAGCAGAAGTGCAAATCCTACACGAAGTGCATTAGAAGCTAATATAGCAGCGATTGAAAATGGACAGTTTGGAGCGTGTTTTGGCAGCGGTATAGCAGCAATAGACTGTGTTCTAAAAATGCTTAGCCCAGGGGACGAAGTGATTTCTACAGACGACCTATATGGCGGTTCATATCGAATTTTCAAAACCATTTTTGAGAAATATGGTATCAAGTTTCACTTTGTGGATATGCTTGAGCTGCAAAATATCAAGAACATGGTTAATGAAAAGACTAAGCTTATTTGGGTAGAGACACCTACTAACCCAATGATGAATATTATTGATATAGAGGGAGTTGCAAAAGTCGCAAAGGATGCAAGAGCCCTATTAGCAGTAGATAACACATTTGCGACTCCTTATTTGCAAAATCCACTTGATTTAGGGGCAGACTTGGTCATGCATTCTGTGACAAAGTATTTAGGAGGGCATAGTGATCTAGTTATGGGGGCATTGGTTTGTAATGATGAAAATCTTGCTAATGAGATGTATCGTATTCAGAATAGCAGCGGAGCAGTGACTGCACCTATGGATTCATTTCTTGCTCTTAGAGGGATTAAAACGCTTCACTTACGTATGCAACGCCATTGTGAGAACGGTGCGAGGGTTGCACATTGGCTAAGAGAGCAACCTGCTATTGATAAAGTATACTGGCCTGGATTTGAAAATCACAGAAATCGTGATATAGCTAAACGACAAATGCGAGGATTTGGAGGCATGATATCCTTTAGCTTGAAAGGAAATAGCCTTGAAAAAGCGAAGCAGATAGCCACGAGTACCAAAATATTTGCCCTTGCTGAAAGTTTAGGAGGGGTAGAAAGTCTGATCGGTCATCCGGCTACAATGACGCACGGCAGTATCCCCAAAGAAGAGCGAGAAAAAACAGGAATAGTAGACTCTTTGATAAGATTAAGCGTGGGAATAGAGAATGTCGAAGACCTAATTGAAGATTTAAACCAAGCTATCAACTGATATGTTGCTGCTTGCTTTGGCTTTAGCTCCTGTTACTGTTATTATTTGGTATATCCTTTTTATGGATAAACTAAATAAAGAACCTTGGAAAATGTTGTTTAGAACATTTGTTTTTGGGATAGTTAGTATCATTCCTGCTATTATTCTTGAAGTTGTCGGAAGCCAATATTTAGGACCTGTTGACAATGCAGGAAAAGCGTGGATTGAAGCATTTATTATTGTTGCACTGAGTGAGGAATTATGTAAATACTTTTTTCTGAGGAAGTTTCTTTTTAAACGTTCGGAATTTGACGAACCGTACGATGGTATTGTATATGCAGTAATGATAAGTATGGGATTCGCTGCACTTGAGAATGTGATGTATGTTTTTCAAGGAGGTGTAACTGTCGCCATTCTTCGCATGTTTACCGCTGTGCCGGCACACGCTATGTTTGGTATATTAATGGGATACTGGGTAGGTAGGGCGAAGATGGAAAATAAACCGATTTTCAATTTGATCGGTTTAGGTAGTGCAATATTATTCCATGGTCTATATGACTTATTTTTACTCTCAGAATATATTCCAGGTCAGTTTTTTGGAGCTATGATATCATTAGTCATTGGGTTAGTACTAGCAAGATCTGCTATGAGGATTCACGAGAAATATGAGTTTAAGAAAGACAAGAATTCATCCGATGTGGTATAATGGATCCAGAGTTCAAAAAGTATAGCTTAAGAATCACTGGTGCAATTAGCATTAAGGAGACTGAGGTAATTCAACCTCTTTGGAGTAATTATGGCAAAATCTCTAGGTATGTTTTGGATGGTAAAGAATACAATAGCTTTATCGTCAAGTATATAGATTTAAGGCTTGCAAACGAGCATCCTAGAGGTTGGAAGTCAGATTTAGCACATAATAGAAAGGTGAAGTCATACGACGTTGAGTCTAACTGGTATAATGAATGGAATCATCTAGCCAATGAAAATTGTAAATCACCTAGATATATTGGCTCTTTCAGTAAGCAAAAGGAAAAGTGGATAGTGTTAGAAGATCTAAAAACAGATTATCCATTAACGAAGAAAAGGGTTGATCTAGAGGAAGTAAAGGCAGTGCTTAGGTGGTTAGCACATTTTCACTCTACTTTTATGAATAAAAAGCCAGTTGGACTATGGTAAAATGGCACATACTGGCACCTAGATACTCGACCTGAAGAATTGGATAATCTAAACCATGATGGACTCAAGACATACGCCAATCAAATTGATCAGTTATTGAATAACTGTAAATACAAAACCATTATACACGGAGACGCTAAGCTGGCTAATTTCTGCTTCTCTAAGGATGGTAGTGTAGCTGCAGTAGACTTTCAGTATGTAGGCGGAGGATGCGGTGTGAAAGATGTCACGTATTTTCTAGGCAGTTGCCTATCTGCTCAAGATTCAGAAAAGTATGAAGCTGGATTGCTTAACGCTTATTTCGCTGAATTAAATAAGGCAATGGCTATTCCTAATGAAGACTTTAAACAGATAGAAAAGGAGTGGAGGGGACTCTATAATTTAGCCAGTGCTGACTTTATGAGATTTATTCTAGGATGGATGCCAACACATTATAAAGTAAATGATTACGAGATGGACAAGGTGAATCAAGTGTTGAAAGAATTGAGTAGAGCACACTAATCCATTCGTTTAAACGTATCCTCAAAGTACTTTTTCCATTCTCCTTTAATTTGCTTTTCCCCATATTCCATAAAATTGCCATCCTCTGTTAAAGTGAAATTATATCGAACTGTTTCATGCGGCCTTACTACTAATTTTTTACCGTCAAAATCTGCTTTATATTTTCCAGTTCCAGTCTTTGAAAAAGGCTGATAGTAATAAGTAGAGTCTTTTTCACTGTAGGAGATTATGGTATGAAGTATTAGAGTTTCTGATTTTAGATCAACTATGATTATGTTGCTGTCTAGACCATACTTAATACTTTCATATGCTGGAACAATAGTTGTTTCGTTTTCTTTGATGCTTTTAGACATACCGACCCATTCGCCAGTCATGTAGCTGAGATCAGTCATTTTATGTTTTTTTACATTTTGTCCAATTGCAGAAAATGAGACGATTGATGCAATTTTGAAAAGAACAACTGATTTTATATCTAGAGACCATTCCATATCAGAGGAAACAGAAATGGAAGCAAAAAGTTGTGTACGGAGCTAGTACTTGGTAAACCTAAGCGTACTCATTTCTCCGTTGTTTGAACTGACCGTAACAATATACAGACCTGAAGGGAACTGAGAGGTGTTAATTATTGAAACTTTTTCAGTGGTAAACTCCTGTAAGTATTGCTTTCCAGAGTTGTCGGTGATGGTAATAGTGTGGCTTCCAGCATAGGGTAAGGTGAGTCTAAATTCATCTTTTACAGGATTAGGGCTTAATTCCAAGGTGCCTAGATTAATCTTTTTCTTATTCGTAGTTTCTCTTTCAAATACGAAGTCAGCTACTACAGGAAAATGGTCTGATGCAGATTCTGTATCGTCATTTCGAAGGTTATACTCTGTCAGCCTGAGTATATCCATTTCTTCGGTACGCAAAACAAAGGATTTGTCTACATCCAACACTGCATCTGAGTATAACATAAAGTCTAATTTACCAGGAGGGAAGGAGCTGCCTTCGTCTTTCCACGTGAATGAAAAAGGTTGTTCAGTATGCAGGTTGAATAAATCTGTAACCTCCGTATTGTCCCAATCTGGCATTCCGCCTTGACCATAGGTGGAGGTATTCTGTATATCTCCAGTCAATAAAGTGGTAAGCTGCTGAGAAAAACCTACTAAATTTAAATCACCGCCATAGACAAATGGTGTGTTCTCAGGTAAATCAATACTGCCACCTGAGGTTTTTGCGTCAAGAATGAATGCAGTATAAGCATCGGCTTGGTTTTGCCTTCCGCTTTCATTGCTACAACAATTCAAATGAGCATTCGTGAATAAAACATCTGTAGTATACTCATCTGGTAAATCTATAAGAACTGGAAACTGATTTGGAAGGTTATCCCAGCGTTTATAAATCTTCCATCTAGAAGCAGTAATCAATCCTCTGCTGTCAAGTTTCTCTACAAACCAACCACCTGGGTTATTTACAGGAAGCCAATCATCCATTAGTGTTTTTACAGCATTGGCAGGCACATCCCAGCACTCCGAAAAACCAATGATGTCTGGATTCAAAGCTTTCATTATCCTATCATAATGTGGTATTCTGTCATCTACTGTCAGACCGTTAAATAAAGTGTTATAAGCCACTATTCTAATAAGATTAGTATCATTTTTATCTAAGTCAATGATATCATAACCTTCTGTTTGACTCTCATCAAAAATGTACTTGAGTGCACGATTGTTTGGCAACCTGTCATTGTTGCTTTCATTTACCGTAAGTATCCTAATTGCTGAGTTTGTGAATAACTGATTTTGATTATCGGGTAAGATATCCCTGTGAATTGCAAATTCGAAGGTCTTAGAAGTAACAGTGGGAGCTACTCGTATTCCGATATCATTTAAGTTGACATTTACAGCATTTGGATTATAAAAAGTGAGGCGTCTATTATTTAGATTTATGACTAATTCGGCACCTATACCTTTATATCTTGAATCACCATTGGTAGTATCTCCATCTGTGTCTAGGTAAATCTTAATATCGTGATTTATAATATTGTCTGAAAAATCGAACTCGCTATCAGCCTCTATTTTGAGGAATAGATAATCTCTGTTATTGGTTACTGAGAGGCTAATTAAATCTACCCCATTAGTAGTTTCAGGAGATTCATTGACTTGAGTAAGATTAGAATTCCAATCTTGGAATTCGCCATCAATAGTAATAGCAGCTGACTGGCCAAGAGCTGATGAACTTAGGTAAATAAACACTACTACAAAGCTCAAAAACCGTTTAGCGTAGTACGAAATTATGAGGTACTCTTTTCGCATATATCTGATTCAAAGGTATTTAAATATTAAGGTTGTTTTTTTTGCTTAGTTAAAAGATTGAATCAGATATATCTCATTGAAAGTCGTAAGTCAAGGAGAAGTCTGTTTTTGCAGCAATCATTTTTTTGATAAACGGACTGCTTTTTTTTCTTTTCATTCGTGGTCTTATTTTCACGTATACCGTATTACCATAGATTGACAATTGATTGCCAGATTGATACACCGTAAGATGATGGTACGGAATTACCCAGATAAAGCTACTTGATTTTTTACGGTAGTGAACTATTATTCCTCTAGGTCTTAGCTCTATATTACATTTTCGCTCATAGTCTTGATTTTCAAGATCAATTTCAAAGTCTGGACTACAAGTTTCTATGATAAATGGCTCAGAACCTATGCTACCATTTGTTAATTTATGTAGAAGTCCAAACCTTTTTCCAAGAGCCTCATTAACAGCTCTATCTATGTTTCTATCCGTACGTGTAACATTAAAAATCATATCCATTCAACCTTATATAAGCATAACAAGAAGTGGTAGGAATGGTTTAGCTGAAATCTAGACTTCTATGTTTCGCTTTTTGAGCTCAGTTTTAAGCAACTTATTCTGTTTAGAATCCTTCGTCGCTTTGTAAATGAAATAAATTGGAATTAGTGTAAATACGGTGATGCTCTTATTAATGACACTAAAAAGAATAATTCCAAAAAGAAAACCAATTCCAAGAGCATAGATGATTGAAGCAGATTTCATTTTCTTTCCTAGAGTGATTAATTCCTCGTCCGATAATTGTCCTAATTCTTCTTCGGTCATTGTAGGTTTTAATTTAGTAACCCTCCACTAAGTCTGCTCACGGTGTAATACAAACGTACATAGTCTATTCTAACCTCATTCAGTCTATTCTGAGCAACAAGTAGATTGAGTTGTGCTACTCTGAGATCATTAAAGCTAATCTGACCATTGTTATAGTTTGCTTGAGCTTGTTTCAAGGCCTGAGATGCTAAGTTCACATTTTCCTGTTGTGTGGAGATGGATAGTGACAGCAGCTTGCTATCTTCTTCAGCAGCGAAAAGTTGGTTTTTAATGGTTAGTTCTGCTTTCTGCAGTTCTATTTCGCTGCTTTGTCTATTCAATTCAGCGTTTTTCAGAGCAGTGGTCAGTTGATTTCCATTGAATATGGGCATAGTAAAGGTTAAACCAGCATTGAAACCTAAGTTGTTCTGAGAAAGTACAATTCCTGCACCATTTTGAGCAGTGGTATACCCATAACCACCGTTTGCAACAATCGATGGCATTCTATTCCCTTCTATTATTCTAGCCTGGTTGGTGGCAATGGTTTGTGAGACCTGTGCTAATGCCAAGCTACTGTTGTTTGCTAAAGCTTGATTTTCTATTTCAAAAATGTTTCCTAACTGAGGAACATCTATCTGCTCTGAAACATTGATAACTGAACCAGGGTCTTTAGACATTAGTATATTTAAACTCCCTTTTTGCTTTACTATAACATTTTCTAGATTAGCAATTGCGAGGCTGTCATTTTTTAAATCAAGCTTAGCACTAAGCACATCAAGCTTACTACGAGCTCCATTTTTTTGACCAATGGACGCTCTTTTAAGTCGATCTTCTGAAATGATTAGGTTTTCCTTTGCAGCATTCAGATTTAGTAAATTTTGTTGTATCCCTAAATAGAGGTCAACACATTCTAAGACTAGATTTTCGGCAACTACTTTAGACTGAACTTCATTGAGCGTTTTGGTTGCAATTAGATTTTGGTAACTATTCACTCTTCCAAATCCATCGAACACTACATAGTTGAACCCAATATTTGCTCCAAGACTTGTATTTTGGGCTCCGTCCACTTCAGCATCCGGTATTCCCCCTGCAAAGGTGAGAGTGGTGTTGTTCAAACTGTAATTAGCGTTCCCATTCAGATTTACGCTGGGGTAGTAGCCGGCCTGTCCTGTGGTAGCTAGGTTATCTGCAGCTTTCAAATCATTAGCTACAATCGCTATATCAAAATTGGCTTTCAGAGCTTCATCAATGATATTTTGAAGACTCAGGGTTTGTTGGGCTACTCCTTGAAAGGAATAACACATCAGCACAAGTGCAAGTAGGTTCTTAATCTTCCAGTTCATATTTTTCAGCTTCTAGTTCTTTTATTGCAGGTTCTACTTGTTCGGCAGTAGGGGATGCTCCACCATTCCATAACCAATATCCTCCTCGTTTTAAATCATTCCACGCAGCTAAGAAAACCGGAAGTAGTATTAGGGTAAGCACTGTAGCTATTCCTATTCCATAGGCTACAGAAATTGCCATAGGAATTAAGAATTGAGCTTGGAAACTCTTCTCTAAAATAAGCGGTGCAAGTCCAGCTATAGTAGTCATACTGGTTAAGAATATCGCTCTAAATCTCACATATCCTGCTTGATAAATAGCTTCACTAAAACGCATTCCTTCTTTGAGATAGACGTTCATTTTTTCTACTAAGACCAGACTATCATTTACGATAATACCTATTAAGGCCACTACACCGAGAAAACTTAGAATACTCATTTGTTGTCCGTGCAAGAAGTGACCCCAAGCCACCCCTATAAGACTAAATGGTACAAGTAGAATTAAGATAATAATAGCTTGACCCAGTGACCTAAAGGTAAAGGTGATAATCACAATGATGCAGAAAATAACGAATGGGAAAGCAAATTTGGCAGAGGACTGAGTCTTTGCCGCTTCTCTGTTCTGACCCTCAAATAAGGGACTCACCCCTTGATGTTTTGCTAAAATGTCTGGAATTATCTCATCTTGTATTTTGGCAATAACTAAAGGAGCAGAAACCTTGTTACTACTTACTTCGGCTTCTATAGTTACTTGCTTCTGACCATCCAAGTGATTGATTCCAACCACTCCTCGTTCTGTCGTAAATGTTGCCAATTCACTCAACGGAACTTGCTTGCCGTCAAGCGTTCGGATTCTGGTATCTTCCAAATCGTATAATGAACTACGTTGATCTTCATTGAATCGTACCCATACTTTTACTTCATCTTTTCCTCGTTGTAGTCGTTGTGCTTCATAACCAAAATAGCCTTGTCTTATTTGGTTTAGTACCAAGGCTTCATTCAGGCCTAAGATGTAAGCTTTATCGTTTAATTGCAGGTTAATCTCTCTTCTACCTTCTTGAACATTCTCTACAACATCCTTTAGTTCAGGCAATTGGATCATAGCTGCTTTTAATTCTGCTTTGGCCGCGTCTAACTCCTCTTGATCTTCACCTAGGAAGGTTACGGATACAGGTTTTCCAAAAGCACTAGCGTTTCCAAAGGTGAGCTTATCTACATCATCCATTGGACCAACTTTCTGTCTAAATCTTGATGCTAGCTCCATACTATTTATGCTTCGTAATTCACTACCGACCAGCTTAGCATTAATGCTTCCTTCATGAGAAAGGGGACCGACTTTTCGTTCTAGATTTTTGACAACATCTACATCAGTGCCTGTTTCCTGTTTTAATTCTTCATTTACTTCCCAAATGGCTCTTTCAATTTTCTCTAAGCGTTCATTCGTTATAGCCTCTCGAGTTCCACTAGCCATACTCAGGTTTACCGGCACATCATTTCGTTCTATTACTGGGAAGAAAGTAAACTGAATATGTCCACCTGCTATTCCACCGATAGTTATCAAAGCTAGAGCTAGACCTACACAAACGGTAAAAAACTTATGCTTAAGAGAAAAGCGAAGAGTAGGAGCATACAACTTGTCTCGTAATACGTACATTACTTTGTCTGTAAACTGTTCCAGCTTGTTTTTCTGCTGACCTTCTTGGAGTGCCTTGCTATGAGCTAAATGGGCAGGGAGTATAATTAAAGCTTCAATTAACGATACAGCGAGAGTTGCTATAACCACGAAAGCCAATTCACTGAAAAAATCACCAGCTCTGCCGTCTACCATAAAAAAGAAACTGAATGCGACCATGGTGGTAATCACAGCACTAAATACAGCAGGAAGTACTTCCATAGTACCATCCACAGCTGCTCTAAGAGCTCCTTTACCTTTCTCATAATGACTAAATATGTTCTCACTTATGACGATACCATCATCTACCAAAATACCTATGACCACAATCATCCCAAAAAGCGAGATGACGTTTATCGTTACTCCTGCATAAAGCCCTAGAACAAACATCCCCAAGAACGAAACTGGCAATCCCACCGCTACCCAGAAAGCAATACGAATATTTAGGAATAAGGAAAGTAACAAGAGTACCAGTAGCATTCCAATGATTCCATTTTCCAACAAGAGATTCTTACGCTCTTCTAGTGTTTCACTTTGATCACGGATAAGGGTTGCTGTGAGTCCTGGATTTAGTTCATTGAATTTTTCGAAATAGGATCTAGCGTAAGCAGCATTTTCAAGTAAGTCTTCATTATCAGTGCTACTGACTAATACTTCAACTCCTGGTTTACCATTGATATAAATTCTATTTGGGTCATCTGCCCACTGATCTTTGACCACTGCTACGTCTTTTAGTCTTACAACAGCTCCGTCTTCTGTGGTTTTCAGTACTATATTCTCTAGTTGAGCAGCATAGTAAGCCTTGTTTCTAGAACGAATAATCAGTTCTTCTTTATTCGTTTTTAAGCTACCACCAGTGATATCTATATTGGCACTTCGAATGGTTGTTCCAACTTGCTCTAACGAAATATCATATTCCAACAAAGCTTCGTCATCAAGTGATATTTCTATCTCTTCATCAGGAAATCCTGCCAGTTCTACTTTAGATATACCGTCATAAGAAAGCAGATCTTTCTCTATTCTTCTAGCATAGGATTTTAGACTGGTGAGATCTATATTTTCTCCTGTTACAGCATAGTTTATGGTAAAGTTGACATTTTCTCTTAATGCTACTACAGGTTTTTCTAATCCTTCTGGAAAGCTATTTATAGCATTTACGGCATTTTTTACATCTTCCAATGCTACTTTGGTATTGTAGCCTTTTTCTACCTCAATTACAACAGCTGCAGCGTTTTCATTACTATTACTAGTAATCCGTTCAACTCCTGAAACTCCTTCTAGTTTTTCTTCTATTCTGGCAACTACACCTTCTTCTATTTCCTCTGGAGAAGATCCAGGGTAGACTAACTGTACATTTATAATCCTACTTTCTATAAGTGGAAAAAAACTAGCAGTCATATTGGAGTAGGCTATGAATCCAAAAATGCAAATAATAGCCAGCAGCGTATTAACCGATACCGGATACTTGATAAAATAAGCAATTACTCTTTTCATCTACTTATTGATCTGAGGTACGACTTTCATTCCCTCGAATGCACTCGTTAATTGATTAATGGGTATCCAAGTATTGCGAGGAATACCATTAATTATTGCTTTTTCTTCCAAGAAGCTAAGTACGTTCACTGGAAGTATGGAAAGCATACTGTCTTTGGTTACCGTGTAAATTGCTTTACCATCTATTAATGTATTTCTGTCCACTTCCAATGCTTCTTGAGCAAATCCGGCATCGATTAAAGCATCAAGGTATAGTCCTTCTTTCAGTTCCTTGCCATTCACAGTCAGAAAAACACTAGTCAATTGAGTACTTGGGTTGATAGCACTGTTTATGCGGGTTACTGTCCCTGTAAATTCTTTATTTAAGTCTTTTGAACGCAAGGATACTTTACTTCCTTTTCTAAGAAATCCTAAGTTATTTTGGGCAACTGCAGCCTCCAATTCGTACGAATTTTGTTGTATAAAGCTACCAAGCTTTTGTCCTACTCTAACCAATGTTCCTGGATCAATAGAGGTTTCACTAAGTACTCCGGCATACGGAGCGGTGATGGTGTATTTATTAAGTCGTACTTCTTGACTTTTTATTGAATAATAGTTGCTTAGAATATTTCTTCCACTAAGGAACTGTTTGAGCTGTGATGACGAAATAGTAGGCAGCTGAGGCAAACTTTTGTTTGGAGAAATACTTGCGAGATAACCATTCCATTTATCTGCCTCTTCAGGATAATCTAGGGATATATCGGCAAGGGACTGACTCAATACCCCCATAAATGTAGAACGAGCCGCAATAATTTGTGAGCGATATTCACTATCATCTATTCTAGCAATGACTTGGCCTTTATTAAATTTCTGACCAGATTTAAAGTTATTGTTCTTTAAAACCCCTGATACTTCAGAAAACAGCTCCATTCTGTTGGTCGCTTTTAACCTACCATTTACTTCAAGTTGCATTGGAATTGTTTTAAGTTCCGCTGGAGAAACTACAACCGACTTAGATCTAAATGATATTTTGGGTGTAGCCTTGGTGTCTTTTTTTTCTAACTGGCCTTTCACAAATACTCCGATTAGGATAGCTGCTAAGCCAAGAAGAATAGAACGGACTAGGTTCTTGTTAAATTTTAGTTTCCCCATAGTTATAAATACAGATGGGACAAAGTTAAGTTTTAGGCTTTCAGAAGATTAGGATAATCTTTATTTGTTCTGAATAAAATAGTAAAGGGTAGCCAGCGACAAAAAAGTGGACTTGGTTTGCTGTAATATCTAAATATTAAATCACCACCAAACAATAAAATTCTCGCTAAAAGTATCTCCATTTTTCTCCCAACACAGTGCTGCTTTTTTGTCAGATAGAATAGCATTTAGTCTTTCTTCTATTTCTGATAATGTGAACCATTCATTATTCTCAACAGGATAAATACCCCATTCTTTTCGAGGAGGTAAATAGTACTTTTTTTCATCTGAATGAAGAGCAATAAAGGTTGCTTTATCTAGGTAATATCCTTTTACCACTGAGTGACAAGCAGAACTTATTTTTTTCTTAAAATTTAAGGGCAGGTATAGGTTGACCAACAAACAAACAGATTGTTCTATTTGATTGATAAACAAATATTTAAGTGTCTTTTTGGCTATGTCTGAATAGAGTAGGGGAAACTGTCTTTTCTTTAGTTTATCAAGCTTTTTAGATAGTGAATCATTCCGATTTGGGCCAATCCAGTTTTCTATTTCAATAGCTGAAATCCTAGGGTCATAGAGATAGAATTTATAAGCCATTTCCAGATGAATCAATCTCTCTGTAGCAATTTCTTTGATGATAAAATCTAGCTCTCCGACAGTTTCTTTTTCTTGAATAAGCTGAATGTTTTCATAGAGTAACTCATAATTGACCGACTGATCAATTAATCCCGAAACTACTCGCTCTGCCAAATGTCCTAAACGAAGATTAGAAGGAAGATTGATGTTAGTTGTATCTTCTGCTTGGACCTTAGATAACGAAAACTCTGTTAGCTGAGTAATGGAATGGGGCAGACTAGGCGTCTGAATTATAGAAGATATTCTAGCCTTTTTATTCAATAGTGTTTTCTATGATACAGTTACTTCTTACAACGATTTTATAACCCATAAGCCACGTAACTCATTGTCTGAGTAACCGGTCGCTTTGTCTTCTGGATAGAGTTTTTCAAGTTTTTCTGCTGTGTTTTCTGCTATTTCTTCATTGCCATGGCAATTCAAACACATCGCGTTGGTTAGAATCGGAACACTGTAGCTAGCTGCACCATCGGTATCTGTAAACTTTTGAGGTTCAAGTTTTAAGCCTTCTGCTAATTGATTTTTATAAGCTTGAATGATTTGTAGCTCTGCTTTATTTGTGTGATTTTCCTGATTTCGTGGTTTATCACTTACTCGTTGTATGCTCACCTTTAGGTCATTAGCAGAGCTGTCCGTAAGAACTATAGCTTTTTCACTACAGAATTCTATAGCTCCATCGGCACCTTTAGTACCCAGAGCGTGCATTAAGTTCTTACCTAATATCTTTTGTGTAGCCATAGCATATTCCTTTGCTTTTTCGATGGTTAATTCCACTTTTACTTCATCTTATTCAGCAGAAGCTGTTTTATTCTCTTGGCGACTATAAGAAGCTATCACAAAGACAATAGCACCAAGTAAGATGGTGATTTTGATTTTCATTTTAACTGGCTCAAAGTTAAAGGACCTTTAGCAGAAGATGAGTAGCTTTAGTTACGGTGAACCTAAATATCACCTTCTCTTATTTACTTATTTCTTCGACAAATTGATCCCAAACGGCTTTATGTTTCTCCAAATCCAAATTTCCAGATAGCGAAACACGAGCAATATAATCTTTGTCGTCTTCCTTAGTAGTTCCTTGCGTAGAAGTAGCAGGTATCGTCCAGTAGCATCCTTTCAATTGTCCATAACTCACACAATACTTACTTTCCTCCGGAATCTGAGTAATCATCATATTGATCAGCTTGAGATTCAACTCTCGTTTATACAATTCTCGTTCTTCGGCAGTGTTTCCTTTTGTTGGGAGGTCAAGTGAGAATACGGAAGGGGTGAAGCCTTGCTCCGCGAGTTCCTCAGATACAAAGTTGATTTTTGCATCGGGTAGCGTCTGCTCTATATGATTCACAAATTCACGAGTATTGGTATAAGCATCTGCAATTCGCTGATTCATACTCGGAAGCTGCTCGGCTAGAATTTCCATTTGAAGATTTCTGGCAGCATTATCACATAGTATCAAGTGATTCTCTATGTATGACATTAATGCTGCTGCTTTATCGTTTGATACGACATAACCTGCGGTACATTTCCCTCCACTTGGAAACTTAGACCCACTGGCATAGGAAATAGCTCTCATATCGGATAGAATTTCTCCTTTACCAAGGAATTGATAGTTTGGACAGAAGGTCTGGTCTAAGATAAAGACAGAGTCAACCGCAGTATTTCCCGAGGCGGTCATACGTTGCTTACATAACACCTCTTTCAGTTTGTCTAATTCTGGAACCTCTACACGTGGGTTAGTCGGTATTTCAGCGATGATGAGTGGAACTGCATCTTCTAAGGCTATCATATCCAGTACCTTATCAATACTTTGTACCATATCATTATCTCCATCTACTGCCAAGTCTACGATCTCTACATGGTCCAAACAAGCAGCCACACGTCTAGCTTGATCATTGGTTCCGCCATAGCAATTCGTAGGTACTACAAATCGGATAGGTTTATTGGGGTGGTTTTGTTGAGCATCGTCTATCAGTCCCATCATTATTGCGTATTGCATAGAAAGGCCGCTAGAAGCAACGAGAGGTTCAGTTTCCGTACCTGTTATGCTTTTTAGGGAGTTTAAGACTTTAGTTTTATTTCCTTGTACGTCCGTTTTAATAGTATGCACCAATGATTTATCGACTAGTAAATTCAATGCATCTAGCGAATTGGAAGGTGTCATAGCAATGGTCTCTCTTCTCCTTACGTGCTGAATAGCAGAAACATATTCCCTGTTTCGATCTTCATTTACCAATAGAATACTTCCTAAATCAGAATGAAAACCAATGTAAAAATCTACGTTAGGATTCAAGTCAATGGTATTCATTTCATCTTCATGATTTACGAAAATGTTACTACCTTCAAAAGCCTCAATATCCTTCGAGTTAGTTACCTGCTTGAGTTCAAACTGATAGTCATATACGCTATGTAAAGTATCAACATCAAAGCACGAGGGCATTTCATTTACATAAAGTATCTGTGTTTTTTTATGGTCTAATGAGTTCTTTCTCAAAATGGCCAGAATGGGAATGGTTTTAGAAGAAAAACTAATGACATCTTGAGCCTCTATTCCATTCAATTGTGCAATACTCCATTCTAGGATACAAGATAGCGGATGACCTAGCCTAATGTAATCATATGCAGTCGGCAGGGCAGCTAATGCCTCTTTGCTGGCATCATTAACTTTGAAAAGAGCTTCAAATTGATCTAAAAATTGTGTTTTAGCTCTTGATTCATCGTAGATATCTAACCTGTGGGTAGTCAAATCAAACCAATCCATTGGCATATTTTGAATGACTGCTTTTAGGTAGTTTATAAGGGTATTACTTTCTGTTGCTCTAGTCATTTTTTGAGTGGGGCAATATACTGCCATTTAGCAGGAATCGTAAATGGATAGCACCACAAATTTGCATCCTGTTTACTTAATTTAGCCTTCAATTTTTATACTAAAAGGTAGTAAGGGATATTATAAATCAAAACTCACAATGATAGTATCTTCTATATTTGTGAATGATATATATTCAGATAGGATGTCTGTAAAAAAAGTAAGATTTCATTTGGCAATTTTGGCTAATTTCATCGTAGTGGCTAGTAGTGCTGTATATGCTCAAAACATTGATTCGGATAAAATCATTCAGCTTTGGCAAGCTGCAAATACATCCCACAAGCCTTCTCTTCTTTACAGAGTTAGAATGGTGTGTTATGCTAATACAGACAGAGTAACATCTCTCCCGAGCTTGTAAAAAAAATCGACTGTAGTTATTATAAAGGGACGTGATTGTAGTATGAAAAGAAACAAGAAGGAGGCATTAGACACGATTCTTCAAAACCTTGATACGGGAGATTTTATCGACCATGATCCAATTACTATTCCCAAGCGATTTACATCGAAGGAAGACATTGAAATATCTGCTTTTTTAGCTGCAACGATAGCTTGGGGCCAGCGAGTGACTATTATAAACAATGGGAATAAGTTGATGCATTGGATGGGAGAGGAGCCCTATCGTTTTCTTTTGGAGCATAAACCATCAGACTTGAAGCCATTTGGCACCTTTGTACACCGCACTATGAACGGAACTGATGCACTTTACTTCATAGAAGTTTTATCTCGGTGGTATAAAGATGGAAAATCAGTCGAAGATTTTTTTGTAGGTAATACGATGAAGGATAGAATTTCCAACTTTCATCAATCATTTTTTGAATATGATTTCGCTCCAGCTAGAACCAGGAAACATGTCGCAAATCCAGCTAAAAACTCATCTGCTAAACGTTTAAATATGTATTTGAGATGGATGGTAAGAAATGATGGACTGGATTTTGGAATATGGAAGTCCATCAAACCAGCTGAGTTGAAATGTCCTCTGGATGTTCACGTGCAGCGAGCCTCATTTCATTTTGGGTTACTAAAGCGGAAACAACAAGACTGGAAGGCGGTAGAGGAGTTATCTGATAATCTGGTTCGACTAGATTCTATTGATCCTATCAAGTATGATTTGGCATTGTTTAAGTGGAGCGAGTCTAGAATGAAATAGGAGTCGAATCAAGGTTAATGTCATTTTTAGTAATTGATTTCTAGATTTTTAACTCATACATAGTTCACTTAGAAAACAATACCTTTTTTTGATGTATTGAAGTTGAGGTCGATCAAATATCTAATTCTTATACTGGTAGGTACTTTCTTGCATTATAATTCAGATGGACAAGCTTTGGTAATCAATGAAGTAATGTCAGATAATTCTAGCTTTCTGCTGGATGAAGATGGAGATTATTCTGATTGGATTGAGATTTATAATGGAACCAATCAGATTATTAATCTCCAAGACTATTATCTTACCGATGATGGGGATAATCTAACGAAATGGAAGTTTCCATTTATCTCAATTGAGCCAGATTCGTTTTTACTAATCTATGCATCGGATAAAGACCGATCTATTGCAGATAAAGAGTTACATACTAACTTCAGAATTAAATCAAGCGGAGAAGATTTATTTCTTTCGTCAAATGGGAGTATTATATCTTCTTTTCCAAGTACCGATATTCGAAATAATAGAAGTTTTGGGGCTTATCCAGATGGCTCTCAGCTTTATACTCTGTTTGAGAATCCAACACCAGGAGCATCTAATAGTTTACCGACGGGCGTTGCGGATGTGTTAAGTTTTTCTATAAAAGGAGGAGAAGTCGTTTCAACAGATAGATTAAGTATTCTAAATAGCAACACAGCTTACCAAATTAGATATAAGATAGACGGGAGTGAGCCTACAGCGACTTCAGCAGTCTTTCCGTCTCAAGGACTCTTTTTAGATTCATCCCTGCTATCAGCTACTAAGCTGAATCAGGTACAGATGAGTCTTCCAGCGTCTTATCATGCACCTGTTGGTAATCAGCCACAAGCTATTGTTATCCGAGCTGCTACTTTTGATACCGGTGGTGTCCAAAAATCTGCTACGATCTCTAATTCTTACTTCAACGGCCAGATTTCATCAATCCCTAAGGGCTTACCAAACTTGTCTATAATGATTGATCCTACGGATTTAAAGGATCACGATTCTGGACTATTTGTTTTAGGTCAGTTTTGGGATGCTGGCTTACCCTTTAATAGCGGTAATTTTTTTCAAAAAGGAATAGCCTGGGAACGCCCTATACACTTAGAGTATTTTGAGAATGGATTTGATTCCAAGATAAAACAAGACGCAGGATTAAGACTTCACGGTTATAGCAGCAGGACCCCGCCTCAGAAAGCTCTGAGACTTTACGCTAGGTCATCTTATGGGGATAATGACTTTGACCATGACTTATTCTCAGATCGTTCTTATGATTCTTATCGAAGGTTGACCTTAAAACCATTTATGGCCACTTGGGGCCAATATGGTGCTGCTGATCATCTTTTTAGTAGTTTAGCAAAGCGAGGGTTTAATGTAGACTACTTGTCTTCTAGACCGGTAACTCTATACATCAATGGGGAATATTGGGGCATTTACCTATTAGCTGAACGTATAGACGAGCACTTTCTTGGTGATTTAAGTGGATATGAGAAGGATAGTATTGATTTGATTGAAGGTTGGCAAGGTTTAGTCTCAGAAGGAAACGGAAGAGCTTATTCCGTGCTTACAGATGCTGTTATTAACTATGATTTGACCATTTCACAAAACTATGCAAGGGTAGAGACACTAATGGATATAGATAACTTCATTGACTATCAAATCTTGCAGATGTTTACTGTCAATTATGATTGGCCACAAAACAATATGAAGTGTTGGAAGTCTAGAGAGCCTGGTGCTAAATGGAGATGGATTGCCTTCGATGGCGATGCAGCATATTCCGGAGTCAATTTTGATATGTTCGCACATACATTAGACTCCACGTCTACTGCCTTAGGTAAACAATTGGGTACACAGTTCTTTAGACAATTGATAAAGAATAAAACATTTAAGAATTCATTTTTCCAAAGACTAGATGAAGTACTACAAAATGAATTGAATTATGATGATACTCAACTTATTACGGAACGCATAAATAAACAACTCGATCCACATATAGTCTACCAGTCAAACAGATTTGGCAAACCAACGGATGAAGCTACTTGGGAGGTAACCACTTCATATATCAATAGATTTTTAGCTCAGCGGGGTTGTAATATGATGAGAAATGCTAAAAGATACTTTGATAACTCAATCGTTAAAAACTATTGTTTTAATGAAAACAATACAGATGTAGATGTACAGGTTTTCCCAAATCCTACAGATGGGTATTTTACAATGGGTATTGATTCTCAGATTGAATTTAGCGGCGTGTTAACCGTGCATTCAATTCAAGGTAAGAAAGTTTATGAAAAATCAGTAGAGATTTTCTATGGGATTAATGGGTTTAAACTTGATTTATCCGAACACACTGCAGGTATTTATTTTGTCAATATATCAGGTGGAACACAGCGATTTTCTCATAAAATAATTGTGCACTAGCACGAATTAACTAAAACAGACCGTTTGTAAATTATAAGATGTAAAATTCAGTTGTAGACTGTAAATTGAACATCTCAAAATATTCAATTATGAAAAACATTTCGTTAACCATACTACTAGCTGGCATTTTCAGTTTTTCCTCTTATTCCCAAGAACAAGTTAAATTGTTGAAATTTAAGGGAGTAAAGGCCGATGTAGGCTTTGCTTGGGATCGATATAGCGACATGAGCTTAGATTGGATGCAACAGCGAACAGCTCAGGAAGGTGCATTTGTGGGTGATTTGTCTGGTATGGAAGAAGGGAGTATTTTTTATAGCTCAGTAGGCAGCAATCTTGGTGGTCAGATTTTGTTTACGGCACCTAGTCTTGGGAATGAGACGTTTATTCCGGAGGTTCGTATTGGTGCGTCTATGTTACTAGGTAAGGAAGCCATCGTAGACTACTTTGATAACAATAATTCTGCAACAAACTCCTTAATGTACTGCTTCGTAGAAAATGAAACCAGGTTTAGCGGTGAGGTAGTTTGGAGAATGCTAGATCAAAGTAGAGTAACGGTGTATGGAGGAGTAGGAGCTAATCTATCCGCTTCATTTGGTAATGAACTTTTTGTTTTTGAGAATTAATTCAACAATCGTGCAGTTGCTAGTAATGATTTTCAGCCTGTAGACTTTAATTCGGTGTAAAATACATTTGATGGTAAATCAGTATTCTACCAAAGACTATATTTCCCTATTGGTCTATATTTCAAGATGTTAAGACATTTGCAAGGTACTGTAGAATATAAATTCGGTGGTGGACTGGAGCAAGTAGTAGGAGGGGAGGTAAGCAGTTTTAGAACAGGTGAAATTCAGTTTGGAATGCGTTTTAATTTAGCAAGAAACAATACTCCAAGTATCTTGGATTTGTTCTAATAGACTAAATCTATTTTACTGAACTAAAGCTCAAGTTCTGAGTACATTTTACAGAACTCCCAGTCTTCCTTGTAATACTCTCTAACTTTGTCAAGGACGTTTGGGTCCTCCAGAAGCTGCCTTTCTTTTATGAGCGATCTAGGGATGGCTTTACTCAAGAATGCAATTATGTGCAGCAAGAACTGCCTGTATTTATAGTGCAGCTTGTTTCGTAGCTTACTCGTAGAACGCAATTCTTCATATTTGTAGGCACCATTAAATCTTCGTAATATCAGAAGTTGTTTCTCATTGAAAGATTTGTTCAGGATTACATTCTTCTTAGCACCAGCTGTGAGCGAAGAACCGAGAAAAGTTGTAATTCTATCAAAAAACGCCTCTGAATCAGATTTAAGTAAATCTAAATTCACAACTAAAGGTTTAGTCTCAGCAACTCGCTCAATATGTTCTATTTTTTTTCGAAACTGTAATTCCTCAGTTCGCCATAATCCTTGATTGTTTTCCAAATCAATAAAGTCCTTGAACTTGACCCAGCCGTGTTTTCTAATGTAGTATTTGTAACGTGATAGAATCCATTTATCCTGTCTTCTTACCAACAAGATAAATTTTGCTTTTGGAAATCGCTTTACAATATCATCTGCCACATCTTCCATACCTCGATCATATTCAGAGGAAAAGAGATGGTGACTACTCAAGGCATTTATATCTAAGTTCTTGTAATCATTGAATTTTCTTTTTCTATGAAACTCAATGTCCTCTAAATACGGGAATATTGCTTGTTGAAGAAAAGTTGAAGCTACCTTTGGTAGACCTAAGTGAAAAAACACATTAAAATCTTGCATTATTTACAGCAATTTTAACAAAAATAATGGTCTATCTACTTTACAGGTAGTAGCACTGCGATTAGAGTAGCTCGCTTTGTTTTGTAATATGGAATAATGCATCTCCTTGGTTTACAAGTGGAGTATGATTCTGGCATATGATATAGCCATCATTTGTAGCCTTTACCATTTTTTCTCTGCCTCCATAGGGGTCAGAGATACTTCCTAGAATCTGACCTTTCATTACCATTGATCCAAGTTTGGTAAAACTTCTGTACATGCCAGACTTCCCAGCTCTTATCCATTGGGTGTCAGTTACCATTAGATTATCTTGTTCGCGATTTTCAGTGTCATCTTCATCAAAATTGTTCATACCAAGATGTTGAATCACACGCAGGGTTCCTTCAATTGCACGTTGTGTAACAATCCGATCCAGATTAAGAGATTTTCCTCCTTCGTATAACAGTACTTTCTTACCTAAGTCTGTAGCACTTTTCCTAAATGATTTACTCCTTTTCGGTGAGTTTATGATGAACTTAGTTCCAAATATTTTAGCCAACTCCAGTGTTTCTGTATCTGATGTGTCTAATCTTACTTGAGCATAATTAAACCGTTCATCACCTCCAGTATGGTAGTCTATAACGTAGTCAACGTGAGGTATTATTTCATTCATTATGGCATAGGCAAATCTAGATGCCAAGGATCCATTTTTACTACCAGGAAACATACGGTTCATATCCTTTCCATCTGGAAATTTTCTATTTTGGCTTAGAAAGCCAAACACATTTACAACAGGGATACAGATGATTGTTCCAGCTTCAGGAACATTATACTTATTACGAATGATTTGCCTAACTATTTCTACTCCATTCACCTCATCGCCGTGGATACCAGCTACTAGTAGTAAAACAGGACCATCTTTTCTGCCTCGTTGGATGATAACTGGGATATCAATATGAGTACCAGTATGAAGTTTTGCCATATCGAGATAAACGGTAGTCTTTTTGCCTCGAGGGATGTTTTTTCCTAGAATGACTAATGGTTTAGTCGGCATTTCGTTCGATGAACCTAATAATCGCCTTTGCAATATCTTTTCCGGTTGCCTTTTCTATTCCTTCTAGGCCAGGAGAAGAGTTTACCTCCATAATCTTAGGTCCGCTTTTGGACTGAAGCATATCTACACCTGCTATGCCAAGACCAAGTACTTTAGCAGCTTTTAGAGCAGTATTCTCTTCATCCTCAGTTAATTCTATGATGTTTGCAGTTCCACCTCTGTGTAGGTTTGACCTAAATTCACCTTCTTTTCCTTGACGTTTCATAGCACCAATGATGACACCATCTACCACAAAAGCTCTAATATCAGCACCTCCCGCTTCTTTGATAAACTCTTGGACCATTACTCTTGCATTAAGACCTTGGAAAGCTTCTAAAACAGAGTGAGCAGCACTTTTAGTTTCTGCCAGTAATACTCCAACACCTTGAGTTCCTTCGAGAAGTTTTATAATGCACGGAGGTCCACCGACTTTACTTATCAAGCTATCTGGATCTTTTGAGAAATCTGTAAATGCTGTTTTTGGGAGATTGCAGCCACTTCGAGAAAGAATTTGTAATGAACGCAGTTTGTCCCTAGAACGAACCAAAGCTTGAGACTCTGTAGTGGTAAATACTTTCATCATTTCAAACTGGCGAACTACAGCTGTACCATAAAATGTTACAGAAGCCCCAATCCTAGGAATAATAGCATCTACATCAGTAATCGGTTCACCTTTATAAAACAATTGAGGCTTCTTTTTCTCAATTACGATATCACATTTAAGGTGATCTAGAACGAGCATTTCGTGGTTTCGCTTCTCACCTGCCTGAACTAGACGCTCGGTAGAATAAAGTTTAGGATTCCTAGATAGGATGGCTATTTTCATCAGCGTTTGTTTTACACTTTAGCGTAGTACATCGTTACTCACACCGGTAAAGCTAAAGCCACCATCGTGAAAAAGATTTTGCATAGTAACCATCTTGGTATGATCAGAGAATAAACTGATGCAGTAATCCGCACAAGCATTAGCATCTGCATTTCCAAGTGGCGACATTTTTTCTGCGTAGCTAATAAAATCATCAAACCCTTTAACCCCGCTTCCCGCAGTGGTTACAGTAGGAGACTGCGATATAGTATTCACACGAACTTTTGATTTTTTTCCGTAGTGATAGCCAAAGTTCCTAGCTATACTTTCTAGTAATGCTTTACTTTCAGCCATTTCACTGTAATCTGGGAATACACGCTGTGCAGCGATGTATGTTAGTCCTAATACAGACCCCCAGTTATTAATGGCATCAGCTTGGTAACAAGCTTGAATCATTTTGTGGAATGATAAAGCCGAAATATCATAGGTTTTATGTGTCCAATCATATTTTAGATTAGTGTAGTCTCTACCTTTTCTTACATTTAAACTCATTCCAATCGAATGAAGTAGAAAATCAAATTTTCCACCAAAATGCTCCATAGATTTGTTTACTAGTTCTGTAACCTGATCATTATCAGTAACATCGCAAGGAATGACAGGTGCATTAAGTTTTTCTGAGAGCTCGTTTATAGCACCCATTCGCATGGCAATTGGTGCATTTGTAAGCACTATTTCTGCCCCTTCTGCTACGCACTTTTCTGCTACTTTCCAGGCTATAGAATTACTATCTAAAGCACCAGATATAATACCCTTTTTCCCACTTAGTAAATTGTTCGACATAATTTGTTCGTTATACTTTGCAATGTTAGAAAAATAAAACATTTTTGACCGACAATGAGAAACCTTTTTTATTCATTCATGGCTATGACTTTCCTTGTGACTTCGTGCACCTCAGAAAGTAGCTCAGATAGAGGAGAATTAAAGAAAGCCGCTACCGATGTGAAAACAGGCGAGGCAGGCAAATTAACCTTTTTAGCTTCAGATGGTCTGCTGCTAACTGCGGATTATTATCCAAATGATACTGCGGAGCATATCATAATACTTTGTCATCAAGCTAAGTTTAGTCGTGGAGAATACAAAGACTTAGCACCTGGACTTGTGAGAGCAGGATTTTCGTGTTTTGCCTTAGACCAAAGAAGTGGTAATATGGCAAATGAGGTCTTAAATGAATCTGCTCAAAGAGCTATGCAGCAAGGTCTAACCACTAAATATACAGATGCAAAAGTTGACATAGAATCAGCAATAGACTTCGTATCAAAGAATACTGATAAAGAAATCTACTTGTGGGGCAGTTCTTACTCGGCTTCGTTATCTTTGATCATAGGTAATAAAGATGAAAGGGTAAAGAAAATTGTGGCATTTAGTCCTGGAGAGTTTTTAGGTGGACAGAATACGGTAAAAGCGGGCTCAGCGGGACTTTCAAAACCGACTTTTATTACTGGGAGCCAATCAGAATACGACCTTATTGTAGCACCTATAGTCTCTTCACTATCGGAAGAGTATGTTACGGCATATAAACAAGTGGGACAAAGTGACCACGGATCGAAAACATTATTCCTAGTGGGAGAATCTGCGGCAAATACGACCGCAGTTTTGATGGACTTTTTGCTTTAAAGTTAGATGCTATTGAATCTTAAATAATCTACCTTGAATCAGACCAATACTTTGCCCTATGATTCTGTAGATTATAGGGCCTGCAGGAAATTTTGCAAAGTCTATTGGAATGTTCTTTTCGTTAGAATATTGTTCATTCAATAGCTGTCCAGTAATAGAGTAAAACGAAATTTTCAATTCTTCGCTGGAGTTGTTTTCAAGCCTTAGGTAACCTCTATTTTAAGTGGGTGCGGGGTAATTGTCACTTTTCTTTGAGGTACGAAAACGAACTGTTCTAAAGTCTTTGAGAATCCCAAATTCCCCAACTCTAATCTGATGTAATTATTTGAATTGGGATATAAATCATCGATAGTGTAGAAATAACTTACTTCTTCATTTTCACTTCCACATACCCCATAGATAACTCCAACCGTTCTGAATTCTAATAATGTATCACTTCCTAGTTGGATACGAATATCTTGGCATGTAAAGCCAGCTTCAATAGACCAACTGAGATAAATCTTTTCATTGGAATACGTTGCTTTAAAATTCTTTACATACGAATGTTCATCGATTTGTGCACTATCGGAAGAGTACTCAACAGCATCAGCATTAGCGACGACGATAGCGAAAGTGAAGTCTTCCTTACTGTTTTTATATAACTACTTTTGCTCTTCATTTTATAAATTCAACACTCTTGAGTAATATTACTAAAACGATCAATAAAGTATTGCATAATGACGAACTCTTTCTTTTAGCTGGGCCTTGTGCTGTTGAGAATGAGGAAATCACGATGCGGACTGCTGAATATCTTACAAAATTAACGGATAGCTTAGGTATTCCTTACGTTTTTAAGTCTTCATATCGTAAAGCCAATCGGACTAAATCCAATTCTTTCACTGGGATTGGTGATGAGAAAGCCTTAAAACTACTAGAAAAGGTGAAATCGACCTTTGATGTTCCAACCGTAACAGATATTCATGAATGTCATGAAGCTGAAATGGCAGCTGAATATGTTGATATGCTACAGATACCTGCTTTTTTATTCCGTCAGACAGAGCTACTGCAAGCTGCAGGTAAAACAGGGAAGGTAGTTAACATTAAAAAAGGTCAATTTGCTGCAGCAGAAGCCATGCAATTTGCTGCGGATAAAGTGAAAGAAACTGGTAATGATCAAATACTGCTTACCGAAAGAGGAAATATGTTTGGTTATGGAGATATGATTGTTGACTTCAGGAACATTTTATGGATGAAGGAAACAGGATATAAGACGGTTATGGATTGCACACATGCCCTGCAACAACCAAATAATGGAAGCGGAGTTACCGGAGGATTACCACAACTAATTGAACCGATGGCTAAAGCGGCTGTAGCGGTGGGAGTAGGAGGCTTGTTTATAGAAACTCATCCAGACCCAAGTGCAGCTTTGAGTGATGGAGCTAATATGTTACCGTTAGATAAGATGGATGGGTTACTAGAAAGATTAATAAGGCTGAGAGATAGTTTATAAATATTTAAAAATAGAGAGGGGGCGATTGGATGTCCAACCCCCTCCTCAACTAACTAACCAATTAAATCAAATTTACCCGGCTACATAACGTAGTTTTATAGCCGAATATTTTAGTAACTAGAACAATAAATTATTGTTGGCATTCACAACGAAATAATTTACGTCTACTTTCTTCCAAACGATAATGGAAGCATATAAGTTTTTCATTTTCCAGTCATCTTCCATTTCAAATTCAATAATCTCTTCGGACTCTGAACTAGCTGTTAGATCTTCTGTAGATATAGGCGTACCAAATCCACCGTTATTACTTGCTCTAATTACGTGATTATGATCCTTTGAGCCATTAGGATTACCTGACTGTCTATCGTTTATCCCATTCTCCATTAAATATACTCCAACGAAATACTCTCCTTGCAGATCATTAACCGTTTTTGTCTTGTATCTAATTGCAACTGTAGTCTCATTTGAACTAAGTGATACTCCAGCAAAGACTTCTGGACTAGCAGTTTGTACCGCATCTATTTCAGTATTCAATTGATTAAGACTTCCTGTTCCATTTATTCTACCACCTGAAAGGAGAACTCCGTTTTTGTTATTTACCCATAGTTGGGGTGTAAAATATTGGCCAGTTCTATTTTCAGCAATTGCTTCACTCACCTCCGTAATCATATTATCTCCGTATTTAATGTGCACTGCCATTGGAACTATGTTGTTTTTCTCCGTATCAATGATAGATTCAAAGGTTGGACCGCCCCAACTCCCACATCCTGGACATCCTGTACTTGTGAAATCAAAAAGCACGGGTTTACTTGTCTCTTCGATAGTAATCCTAGCAGGTTCTAAAGATTGCTCTTGCGTTTTATTTGTAGATTCATCCTTTGGTTCTGTAGTTGTAGATTCAGTGCAAGACAAAAAAAACAGTGCAATTGACAAAAAACTTAGACTAAAAATATATTTCATAATTGAGGCGATAAACGAAATGTGAAAGATTCCTTACACTGCATTTGAGATTTAAAGATATTTTCGCAGCAGTTTATAATTTACTGACAATCACATGGCATTATATTTATCAGATATCGTTTCGGTCTCAGGAAAACCAGGACTACATAAATTAGTTGGACAACGTTCAAACGGTTTAATCGTAGAGACTCTTGATTCTACTAAAAAAAGATTTCCAACTAGCTTAACTCAGAAGGTTTCGTTCTTAAGTGATATATCCATGTATACCTATGAGGGAGATGAAAAACTGAATTCTATCTTTACCAAGTTAAACAAGCAAGTAGAAGCAGGTCTACCTTTAGTTTCTAAAAAAAGTAGTGCAGTTGATATCCAGTCATTTTTTAGAAAAGTAGTCGACAACTATGATGAAGATCAGGTTTATAATTCAGATATCTTAAAACTAGTGAGTTGGTACAAGATATTAAAGGAAATACTTGATTTTGATAATTTGACTGCACCAGAAGGAGAGGATGAGTCTGTAGAAGCTAAAAAGGCCCAGGTAAAAAATAAACCTAAGAAGACCACTGCTAAAAGTGCTCCAAAAGCCCAAAGTAGGGCTAAAGGTGGAGTAAAGAAAAGTGGTAATCTTAAAGCAGGTTAATTATCATTTCAATCGGCAAGTCTTTTGCCAAGAACTGCCATAGGGATATAGGCAAATACAAGATCTAAAGCATTCGGTAACCAAGGCGTTCCTAACATATAGGCTGCAGTTACCCCTCCCGCTAAGAAGAAAATACCTATTACCATAGCTACTTTCATTTTATTGTTTAATACAATTTTAGCTGCGACAAAAGCACCTACTAGTGTTCCGAGAGCATGAGCTAAAAAAGGCATGATGTAATGCTTAGCCTCAAATAAATGGATATTCTCCTTTAAGGATTCCATGTCATTTGGATCGATTCCGTCTGGTAGAGGAATGATCTTTCCACTCAAACTTACAATTCCAGAATTTACTAGCATGCCAGCTATGATGCCAGCTAAAAGACCTAAGATAATACGTACTGCGTTATTCATAAAAATGATTAATTAGTTTGACTCAAATATACCTAATTCAAAATTTGGGTCCGTTTCAAGTCTAAATGATTTAAACCGTCCACTCCAATTTCATCTACATATTTGTGCTTTATCCATATGCTCTCATCATAAAATAGGAGTGCGTATGGTTGATTTACAGTTAAGATTTCTTCAAGTCTGGTAAAGAGTTTTGCTCTTTTATCTGGATCAGTTTCAGATAACAGCTGTAGGTAGTATTGATCAAATGATTCATCTTCCATCCTAGTATAATTTGGACCATTTGGAGCTTTATTCAGACCATAAAAACAAGCCATATAGTTCTCACCATCAGGGTAATCGGCAATCCAACTGCTTCTGAAAAAGCTCAAATCTCCAGCTGATTTTTGTTGCTTCAATATACTAGAAGGTATAACATCTATTTTGACCTCTATACCTATTTCACTGCAGTTTTTTTGAATTAGAATACATAGGTCTAGATAATTAGTAGTAGTTGTTAGTTTTAGCGGCTTGTTTTGTGTTTTTATAGACTGAGATAAATATTTCTTTGCAAGCTCAATGTTGTATGCCTCATTACTCTGTGAGCGATAAGCGGGTAGACCTATAGGAGTAAATCCTCCATCTGCAGGTATTCCAACCCCATTTCTCAGATAGGTAATCATAGCCTTTCTGTCTATGCAATGATGTATGGCTTTTCTAAAATTGACATCCGAAATAGGAGAGCTTTGATCTTCTAGATTAAATGCTAAATACTCAGTATTTAAAAAAGGACTTTTTTTGAGCAAAAAATCATTTTGAAACTTCTGTTTTAATAAACCATCAGAAGTTAGTATTTCATCTTTAAATGAGCTTTCCAAACCTGTAAATAAATCCAGTTTACCCTGCATAAACTCCAATAGTTCACTTTGTTTACTTTGAATAAAAGAAATAGATAAAGCATCTAGTTTGGGGATAGGGTTTTGAGGAGTGGATTCAAAATACTGATTGTTTTTTATTAGGTTTAGTTTTATTCCAGACGCCCAATTAGCAAAAGCAAATGGACCCGTACCTACAGGATGTTTTCCGAATTTATCTCCGTAATGTTCTACAGCTTCTTGAGGTACAACATAGCAGTATGCCATCGTAAGCATGCTGAGTAATGGAGTAAATGGTCGAAGAAGTTTAATCTGAAAGGTAGAATCATTTATTGCTTCAAAAGGATCTTTTGTAGCTATGGTACCATTAAATATCCAAGCACCATCTGAGGCTACATTAGGATCAATAATGCGGTTAAAGGAGTATTCGAAGTCTGATGCAACTACATTTCTTGTTCCACCTTCAAAAACAGGATCATTGTGGAAAAGTACATCCTTTCTGAGTATAAAAGTGTACGTTTTTGCATCTGGAGAAACTGACCATTTTTTTGCTATACAAGGTTTTATTTCAAGATTCTTGTCAAGTGTCAACAACCCATTAAATAACTGATTTACAGTGCGTATATTTTCTTGTGTTCTTGAAAATGCTGGATCTAGTGAAGTGATTCCAGTTGGACTATTGTACCGTAATATGGTTTTTTCGTCTTGTTGAGTTGCAGAATTACAAGAAATCAACACAATTGCTATGTGAATAACTAGGAAAAAACTGTGTATTGAGTCCTTAGATATCCAAGTAGATTTGAATTTCAAACCTTGATAACATTGCGACCACAGATTACGTATTACGGACATTCTTGTTTTATGGTTCAATTGGGCGGTAAAAATATACTGTTTGATCCATTTATTTCACCAAACCCCAAGGCAAGTATGGTCGATGTATCCACACTAATTCCTGATCTTATTTTGGTGACACACGGGCACGGTGATCACATTGCCGATTTAGTTGATATTGCTAAGTCAAGTGGAGCTCAAGTTATAGCTTCATATGAAATAGTAGTTTGGCTTCAGGATAAAGGTATAGAGAACTGTCTGCCTGTGAATACTGGAGGTACAGTCAGTATGGATTTCTGTAACATTAAAGTGGTGAAAGCAGAGCATAGCAGTTCTTTTCCAGATGGTACCTATGCAGGAAACCCTGTCGGTTTTGTGGTTTATAATCAGGAGTCTTGTTTTTATTATGCTGGAGATACAGCTTTAACACTGGACATGCAACTCATTCCAATAGAGTTTAAGCTTGATTTTGCCTTTTTACCGATTGGAGATAACTTTACAATGGGTGTAGAAGATGCTACACGTGCTGCAAAACTTGTCCAAGTAAAAAAAGTAATAGGTATGCATTTTGATACCTTTCCACCAATAGAAATAGATCATAAAAAAGCAGTTGATACGTTTGATAGTCAGGAGTTAAACCTAACACTACCAATAATTAATCAGACCATTCAACTTTAAAGTTAACTAATAGAAATAACCAAAAATTATGTCAAAAGTCATTTGCATAGCAAATCAAAAAGGAGGAGTAGGAAAAACTACCACTGCAACCAATTTAGCTTACAGTTTAGCTGTCTTGGAGAACAAAGTTCTATTAGTAGATGCAGACCCTCAAGCAAATACCACATCTCACTTAGGATTTGATCCAAAGAATATCAGATTGGGGCTATATGAACTTCTAGTTCAAGATTTAAATCCAAGTGATGCTATACTGAATACGAAGTACGATTATCTAGATATACTGCCTGCTAATATTGATTTAGTGGGAGCGGAGATTGAAATGATTGATCTGCCAAACCGAGAGCAGATTCTTAGTAAACTTTTGAATAAGGTGACTGATAATTATGACTTTGTGATCATAGACTGTTCGCCTTCATTAGGACTAATTACAACTAATGCCTTAGGAGCTTCCGATTCTGTTATTATTCCAGTTCAATGTGAATATTTTGCTTTAGAAGGGTTAGGAAAGCTATTGAATACAATAAAAATAGTACAACGAAGTATCAACCCAAGACTAGAAATAGAGGGTCTGTTACTGACTATGTATGATTCTAGACTAAGGTTATCAAACCAAGTAGTAGAGGAGGTTAAGCTACACTTCCAACAATTAGTTTTTGATACCATAATAAAGAGAAATACGACAGTCAGTGAAGCTCCAAGTTTTGGTGTTCCAGTGTTAGAGCACGATGCCGCTGCATCTGGCAGTGTTGCATATCTTAATCTAGCTAGAGAACTTCTTCAAAAGAATGATATGACTCGTATAAGTGAAGCAGATAGAATTATACAATAATGAGTAAAAAGGTATTAGGACGTGGTCTAAGTGCTCTTTTAGAAAACTCAGAGACCGATATAACTTCAATCGAGCCAAAAGCTTTACACAGTATTGCTAACATAAAGATTAGTCAAATTATTGCTAATCCTTTTCAACCTCGAACTGAATTTGACGATGAAGCTTTAAAAGAACTTGCAGAATCTATCAAGGTACACGGTATCATACAACCCATAACTGTAAGAAAAATTGGCTATGAGAAGTATGAGCTCATTAGTGGTGAGAGAAGGACAAGAGCTTCTATTCTGGCTGGGCTCGAAGAAATGCCTGCCTATATACGTTTGGCTGATGATCAACAGATGCTAGAGATGGCATTGATTGAAAATATTCAAAGAGAAAATTTAAATTCTATAGAGGTTTCGTTGTCGTATAAGCGTTTATTGGATGAGTGCGGGCTTAAACAAGAAGAACTCGCTGAGAGAGTAGGCAAAAAGAGAAGTACGGTGAACAACTACCTCAGATTGCTTAAACTACCAGATGAAATTCAACTTGCCATTAAGGAAGGTAAAATTATGATGGGACACGCGAGGGCTCTTGTCAACATAGCAAATCAAGAAAGGCAGATGGCAATTTTTAAATCTGCAGTCAATGCTAGCATGTCTGTCAGGCAAGTAGAAGAATTGGTTAGGAACGAGAAGGAAAGCGGGGAGGCTAATGAACCTAATAAGGCTACCAACTATTTTGATTTTACAAATTACTTAAAGGATAAATCTCATTTAGAGAAAAAACTGGATACAGATATCCGGTTTAAGTCTAGGTCTAATGATAATGGAACTATTATCATTAGCTTTTCATCAAAAGAACAGTTGGAAGAGATACTGAACAAAATCAAGTAAGCTATCTTTGAGCTAAAATTTATGAAGGCTGTTGTGTGTCTCTTATTAGTGGTTTTGTCTTTTAGCGTTGTTGCTCAAAAGCCCTATGATGCTCCTTATCAGGCATCACTTCAAAGTTTAGAGTCTACTAATAAAACAAGTGTAGTGGCAGATTCTACAACTTGGGATGACCCAAAGAAAGCTACAGTCCTAGCATTAGTACTTCCAGGTGCTGGACAGATTTATAATAAAAAGTACTGGAAGGCTGCTATCGTTTATGCAGGACTAGGAGGCCTAGCATATATGTTCAAATACAATACAGATAGTTTGGATAAGTATCAAACTATATATGTTTCAAAACTAGATACTAATCTAACAGATTTAGCACCAGAACGATCTTCTGCATCTATAAAGAGTGATCGAGACTTTCATCGGAGATATCGCGATATTTCAATACTGGGGTTTATAGGTGTATATGCACTTCAGGTAATCGATGCTAATGTAGATGCTCATCTCAAAGAATTTAAGGTTAATAAAGATCTTGCTTTGCACTTATCTCCAGATATTTATGCTAGAAAACCAGGCGTTGGTAGATACAGTGGAATGACGGTAAGACTGACCTTTTAGAACCACTGAAATTAGCTATTTTTGCAGCCTCAAAATAGGTTATAAAAGTAGCAATATGAAAAATATTTCTGTAATAGGATCTGGAACGATGGGCAATGGAATAGCTCACGTTTTTGCACAAAATGGATACAAAGTTTCTTTGATTGATATTAGTGAAAAGGCATTAGAAAAGGCCGTAGCAACTATTTCTAAAAATTTAGATAGAATGGTTGCAAAAGAGAGAATATCGGATGCAGACAAAGTATCAACTCTTAATAACATTACGACATATACAAAACTTGCAGATGGTGCATCGAATGCAGATCTGATTGTGGAGGCTGCTACTGAGAATAAAGAACTTAAGTTTAAGATCTTCAAGGATATGGATGAATGTGCACCTGAAAATTGTATCCTAGCTAGTAATACCTCATCAATAAGTATAACTGAACTAGCTGCTCAAACAAGTAGACCAGATAAGGTAATTGGTATGCACTTTATGAATCCTGTGCCCGTAATGAAATTAGTTGAGATAATTAACGGATATAATACATCTGCTGAAGTTACCAATACGATAGATGAGTTGAGCAAGAAAATAGGGAAGGTTCCAGCTATGGCGAATGATTATCCAGGGTTTATAGCCAATAGAATTCTTATGCCAATGATAAATGAGGCAATATGGACACTTCACGAAGGAGTAGGAGAAGTAACTAATATAGATACAGTTATGAAACTAGGTATGGCTCATCCAATGGGACCACTACAATTAGCCGACTTTATTGGACTTGATGTATGCTTAGCTATACTAAATGTATTACACGATGGATTCGGTAATCCAAAATACGCACCTTGTCCTTTACTAGTTAATATGGTAAATGCAGGGAAAAAAGGTATTAAGTCTGGTGAAGGATTCTATTCTTGGACACACGGAACTAAGGACTTGGTAGTGAGTGATAGTTTTAAGTAAATAGGAGCATAGAATTACCATAGATAAAAAAGCCCGAAGTTGTAATCAGCTTCGGGCTTTTCTTATATAAACTTATGGGTGTTTAAACCTTTTTAACTTTCGTTGCTTGAAGACCTTTCATACCTTCTTCTAGTTGAAATTCAACTTTATCTCCTTCTGTAACATCATCTATAAGCCCCTTGTAATGAACAAAGTAGCTCTCACTGGTTACAGATTCTTTTATAAACCCAAATCCTTTGTCAGTATTAAAAAAGTCAATTTTCCCAGTACGAACTTCATCTAAATCTAGCTCTACTTTCTCTTGCTTGGAAACGCTGATAGCTATATCTTCAAGTTCTATTTCTACCTTTGCATCTGGATCAGGAGGAGTGTCAGAGATGTTGCCATTTTCATCGATGTAGGCCATCATGTTGTCTAGAGTACCGCTTACCGCATTAGCTCTGCGTTCTGCTCTTTTCTCTTCTTTTTCCTTTCGTTTTCTGAGACGTTTTTTTTCTTTTTCTTTTTTACTGTAAGTTTCTTGTGATTTGGACATTAATTATATTTCTGTAACTATTACTGCAAAGATAACAAATTTTGAGCCATTTTGTTGAAGCGAATCACATACAACATTTTTAATTAATTATACTTTCTGAAATTATTGAAAATAAAGAAAACATTGTTAACTTTGTGCTTGAATAATTATGGAACTTACAAAACACCAACAAAAATTTGTTCATACTTGGGGGACATTAGGAACCAATTGGGGAATTAATAAAACTATGGCTCAGTTGCACGCCTTATTGATGGTTAGTGAAAAACCTCTTTCCACAGAAGAAATGATGCAGGTGTTGCAAATCAGTAGAGGAAACACCAATATGAATGTGCGTGCTTTAGTAGAATGGGGACTTGCAAACAAAGAAATGGTAAGTGGAGATAGAAAAGATTTTTACGCTGCTAAAAAAGATATATGGGTGATTGCTCGTCAGATTGCTACCCAACGGAGAAAAAGAGAGTTAGAACCGGTGATAGCGGCATTGCAAGAACTGAAAAAAGAAACCCCTGATAATAAAAGTCACAAAGAGTTACTTGATAGAGTGGAGGATATAGAAGACTTCAGCGTTAAAGTAGATAGTATGCTTGAGAAATTTGTGAAGTCTGATGAAAATTGGTTCTACAAAGTCCTTTTAAAACTAGTCTAGTGTCGATCATTACAAAACCCAATACGAATTGGAATATGAGAGAAGTTAACAAAATCATTCAACTAATCTTCATCACAACTTTAGTCCTTTTGACATTTAGCCTGCTCTTTGATCAAAGTCTCGTGATGGTTATTCTACTCCTTGGTCTACCCTTGGGATTTAGCCAGTTTTTATACGGTATTCTAGATGTACTAGCATATAAACAGGACAGTCCCTATAGGCGTTACCTGTATGCAAGTGCAATTACACTTGGACTTATAGCTTTTGCAAGTTATGATGGTAGGGTAATACCAGAACCTCTCCGAGATTTACTCATTTCCGCGGTTTCAATCAGTTGCGTAGTACTTGCAATTTACTTCTGGTTCATCACATTCAGGCCTAGTGAGATAGTTAAACGTAATCATAATGTGCTCGATTTAGAATAGTACTTGCAGACCCTGAAAGGAAAACTCAATAATTTCTTCATATTTAAAGAGTACTTTTTGTAAATCAGCTACTTACCATACTACTAAAATTCTCATATTTGCTGAATGAGAAAGACTTTGTTACTAATTCTTTGTGCTACTAGCGTAAGCCTGTTTGCCCAAGATCAGTTATTATCCATAAAAGATGCCATTTCTGGCAGACATCTTTACCCCAAAGGTTTATATGATGTACAGTTCTTGCCAGAAGGGGAGTCCTACTCTCAAATTAGAATAAAGGATGGTGAGCAATTCATTGAAGTTCAGCAGATTGATGATGTCAATGGAGTAAATATTCTAATCGGTGTAGAGGATATAAATGCTACACTTGAAGAAGAGTATAAACTTAAACGACTTCCCCGAGCCAGCTGGATTTCCAATAAAGAATTTCAGTTTGTCTCAAAGCGAAAAGTTTTCGCCTATCATATCGTTTCAAAAAAGACAAGAGAGTTAAAAGTATCACTCTATCCTGATGCATCCCGTCCTAGTCTTTTTAGCGATGGCTCAGGTTATATGGCGACTGTAGACAATGGTTTTACTTTTGAAAAAGATGGTTTAGGTGGTGTTGTAATTAATGAGAACAAAGCAATAGTTTCTGGCCAATCGGTGCACCGCAGTGAGTTTGGTATTACCAACGGACTGTTCCCATCACCAAATTATTCCAAACTGGCATATTATGAGATGGATGAGAGTATGGTGACAGAATATCCACTGTATAAGCTTGCAGATACTCCAGCTACTGCAAATATGCTGAGATATCCAACAGCTGGAGCCAAGAGTCATCACGTCTTATTAAAGGTGCAAGATCTAAATGAAGACAAGGCTCCTGTGACCATAAAAACTAAAGGTGACCCAGAGCAATATCTTACAAATGTAGCTTGGACTCCTGATGAAAACTATGTGTTAATTGCCATAGTAAATAGAGGACAAAATCACATGAGATTAAACTTGTATAATGCAACTTCAGGTGAATTTGTCAGAACAATTCTTGAGGAAAAAAACGACAAATACGTGGAACCTGAGCATCCTGCAGTGTTTTTAAACAGTAATCCTAATCAATTTATATGGTGGAGTGAACGAGACGGTTACAATCATCTGTATCTTTATGATTTACAAGGAAACTTAATTAAACAATTGACTAATGGTCAATGGGTTGTGACGGAATATCATGGAATGTCAGCGGATGCAAAAAAGCTTTACATCACAGCTACTAAGGGTTCACCACTTGAACGCCATTTGTATTGTGTAAATATTAAAAATGGTAAATTGGACAATCTAACTCAGACTTCAGGCTTTCATTCTATCAAGGCAAATGAGGATTGCTCTATGTTCATCGATCAGTTTAGTTCTACTAATAATCCTGGTGAGGTTCGATTGATAGACGGAAAAGGAAATATGAAAGGGGTATTGCATAAGGCGGAAAATCCATTGAAAGATTATAAGCTAGGCGAAATGGAAATGGGGAAATTAGCGGGGAAGAGTGGAGATGATTTGTACTACCGAGTCTTTAAACCCATAGATTTTGATCCTAATACAAAGTATCCAGTTGTGGTATACTTATATAATGGCCCTCACCTTCAGCTTGTGAAAAACAGATGGCTCGGTGGAGCTAACTTATGGTATCAGTATATGGCTCAGAATGGTTATGTAGTTTTTAGTGTAGACGGAAGAGGTAGTGCAGACCGTGGTTTTGCTTTTGAAAGTGCGATCCATAGAAACTGTGGCGAAAAAGAAATGGAGGATCAACTTACCGGAGTAGACTGGCTTAGGCAGCAAAGCTGGGTAGATACTAATAGACTTGGTATTCACGGATGGAGCTACGGGGGATTTATGACCACAAGTATGATGTCTCGTCACCCTGGAGTATTTCAGGTGGGTGTAGCTGGTGGACCGGTTATAGATTGGTCTCTGTATGAAGTTATGTACACCGAACGTTATATGGATACACCAGAAGAAAACCCTGAAGGATATGCTAAAACAAATCTAAAAAACCATGTTGAGAATCTCGAAGGTAAACTACTCATGATTCACGGAGGACTTGATGATGTGGTACTTTGGCAGCATAGCTTGCAGTATCTAGAAACAGCAGTAGATAAAGGTGTTCAGTTAGATTATTTTGTTTACCCAAAACATAAACACAATGTTTATGGGCCAAATCGAGTTCACTTATATGAAAAGGTAAGCAACTATTTCTTTGATCATTTATAAATCTATTGTTTTCAAAACATTCAACCTAGCAGTATGCTTAGGATTGTTAAGTCAAGTCTGTCTTTCACAATCAGAAACGAGTGGTGCAACTAAACAATCAATTTCACCTACTCGGTCACTAGGTAGTTCTTCTGAACGTGATCCGATAACTGTTTCTAGTCAAGACACGCTACATCTATATGATTCGTTATTCGTAGGTTTTTCATTGCTGGACAGTATAGTGTCTGATTACCAGGTGTTTATTACTGGAGAAAATCATTCTTTTACTGCCAGTAATGCACGAATTTGGCTTAAAATGATCAAATACCTACACGCTCATGCAAGAGTCAGGAATATCATGTTTGAGTACGGTAACTCCTATGGAGTTTTAGTCAATGAATACTTGAAAACTGGTGATACTCTGCTCTATAATAGCCTGAGTAATTTTACCTACACTGAGTATAGTGAGGTAATCAAGGAGCTAAAAGACTTTAATGATAGCCTTCCAATTCGAGATAAGCTCTATTTTACTGGTATAGATTTGGATAGGGGAGTTTATCCTATTGCAAAAGCTTTGAACCAATTACTACCAGATGATGAGATTGAGGTGCCAGATTCTATTGCTATTCATATAGCAAGTATTAAGAGTCTAGCACCATACAATGACTTTAAGCTTGATCAGGATGAGAATGTAAACTACAATGGCTTCCAATTCAAGACTGGTAGCACCCTAGAATTAATTCATAAGAATTTCAAAAGACGAAAAGAGGATTATTCTCAGTATCTTGGAGAAGATTATACTGCCTTCGAACAAATCATCTTAACTGAATACAACGCCAGACAAATATGGCAAGCTCTCCAAACTGCTGGAGCTATCCAAGAATACCATTTTAGAGAGCAATACATGTATCAGCGATTTATGGAGGAGTATCAGACTCATGATGGAAACTGGTTTGGACAATTTGGGAGATGTCACACGACTCAAGACATTCAAAAAGATAATTCGTGTGAATGGTTTACTTTTAGCAGTCTAGCAGACAGAATAGAGGGGTCTAATGAAGAAGAATTAAGAAATAATGTCTGTACTATAGGCATTGTCTATGATGAGGATAGAAATTTTGGTCCAAGTAAGAAAGAAACTAAAAATATTTTCAATAAGTACTTTGAAGACATGGAATCCAATAGTGTGGTTTTGTTGGATTTGAAAATGGATACGGCATTAGATCAAAGCTTTAGCGAAGATTTTAATCTATTGCTTTTGAATAATTATAAGGAAAGAGGAGCGGCATTTAATAATAACTCGAATAATAAAAACAGAGAATCTAATACGACCTATTCTATATATTATGGTATGTACTCACCAAATATTGGTACTCTAAATAGTTTTTTTAGAGCACAAAATGCAACCAGTGATTTCAATGCAGGAAACCAAACCTTCGGATATGGTGCTCTAGTAAAAAATGGGAGGTATACTACGACTACGAATGGTGTGTTATTTGCTTCTGATGAGGTAAGTTTATTGCCTCTAGGGCCAAGCAGCGTAGCTACGGTATACAACTTAAAAGGAATGACCTTTAATCAAGGATTGATGTATAGTTTACTTCCTGATATAAGAATGTTTGATTTTAGACCAGGAGCTAGCTTGGGTTATTCAAGATTTGAGTTGACCAATACAAAAAATGCACCTTCGAGGAATGCACTGCAACAAGGATTTTTAGGGAATACCCGAATAAACAAGTATGTGAATGATGCCTTCGTAATAGATGCACTCCTAGATGCAGACATAGAGCTAGGAATTTTTTCTATAGGTGGAAGAATTGGCTATTCTTTTGATGTATCGAATAAAAAATGGAAAACCGCAGACGAACGAATGGATGCATCACCAGCTACAAGTTTTACAGGATGGTATAACTATGTTAAACTTGGTGTACGGTTGTAATTTACCTAGTCTTCTAGTAGAATAATGTCTTCAAGTATTTCATCGCATTCTTCTGAAACTACTTTTTTTAATTCGTTGGACTTAGAATAGTCTGTGCTTATTTCCTCAAGCTCATGAGGATCTAAGTTTTGAGCATCAGAGAGTTGAGCTTCTAATTTCTCCAGATGCGTTTTCAATTTTGATAATTGTTCTTCCTTTTGATCCAAGCGTTTTTTCAGCTTTTTAAGTTTTTCATCTGCCTCATCTTTTTGACGCCAAGTATTTTTATTACCGTCCTTTACTTTTGAGGTCTCATTCTTCTTTTTCTTAGAAGAATTGTTAGATGTTTGACTTGCTGAATTATCCTTTTTATATAGGTATTCTTGATATGTACCTGGGTATTCCTTTACATCTTGATCTTCTATCCACCAGACTTTATTTGCAAGTTTTTCAATAAAATACCTGTTGTGAGAAACAAAAATAAGCGTGCCCTCATAGCGTTTTAAAGCTTCGATGATGATCTCAATACTATCTATATCTAAGTGATTGGTAGGCTCATCCAGCAGCAGGAAATTTGCCTCAGAAACTAGTGTTTTGGAAAGTGATACTCTAGCTTTTTCACCACCACTAAGCACTTTAATCTTTTTGAATACATCATCTCCGGCGAACAAAAAACAGCCAAGTACTGTCCGTAGCTCCATCTCGGTTTTTTGTGGAGCATCGTATTGAAGTTCTTCTAATATTTCATAGTCTAAATGTAAACTTTCCAATTGATGCTGAGCGTAGAAAGACTCCTCTACATTATGTCCTACTTGTCTTTCACCGTCAAACTCTAGTTGGTCAGCTATAATACTCAAGAATGTAGATTTCCCAGTTCCGTTGGCACCTATCAATGCAATTTTATCACCTCTTACTATTTCTCGATTGACATTGGTAAAGAGCTGTTTATCTCCAAATGATTGAGAGATATCCTTTAGATCCATAACCACCTTACCGCTTTTGGTACCTACTCGGAAATCAATTTTCAGGTTACTCTTATCATCCTGAATTTCCTCAATACGATCTATTTTTTCGACCATTTTGATTCGCGATTGTACAGCTTTTGCTTTACTTGCTTTGGCCTTAAATCGATTGATAAACTTCTCTTGTTCTTTTATGAATTGTTCTTGGTTTGCAGCTTGTCTGCTTATAAGGTCATCTCGCTCTACCTTAGCCTGTAAATAAAAATCATAATTACCATCCCACAGATAGAGCTTATTATTACTCAACTCTGCAGTTTTTGTAATCATCTTATTGAGAAACTCTCTATCGTGAGATACTATGATGACCGATCCTGGGTAATTGCTAAGGTATCCTTCCAGCCATTCTATACTTGGCAAATCCAAGTGGTTAGTAGGCTCATCCATTAGCATAATGTCAGGTTGTTCTAGCAGCATTTTAGCAAGGACCACTCGCATTCGCCATCCACCGCTAAATTCTTTCATGGGTTGATCTAGCTCAGTAGTAGTAAATCCTAAACCCTCTAGTATTTCGGCAGTTTTGTTGTCAATATTGTATCCATCTAACGCATCGAACTCTTCCTGATAATCAGCCATTTTTTGGATGTTCTCTTCACTTGGATCAGTTTCCATCAACGCATATAGCTTTTCCAATTCATCTTGTATAAACAGAGCCCGAGAAAAAGCCCCTTTTGCGTGTTCGAGGATACTTTGATCTCCATCTTCACTAATCATATCTTGGGATAAATATCCTAAATTGACTCCTCCGGCTTTATTTATTGAGCCTTCACGGACATCATATTTCCCCATGATTAACTTAAGCAAGGTAGACTTACCAGCACCGTTTTTACCGATTAATCCTATTCTTTCCCTTGGTTTTATAAACCAGTCTATATCTCTAAATAGGTAGTTCCCTCCGAACTCGAATGATACGTTTTGAATATGAAGCAAGGCAAATAAAATTTTCGAACTGCAAAGGTAAGTTATATTATTTCCATTTCTGATGGCAATCAAAACAGTGATCGCCTCGTTTTGTGAAGGGGAACGGTATGCCTAATGTTAGAATACTGAGAATAATGAAATAGCCTGGAGTAAAGTTTTTACTTGTATTCTCTGAAGCACAGTGTGGGCAGATAATATCATCCATATTCGAATTCATTAATAGAATACTTTAGCGATTTCGTTTGAGTGAGCTACAATTATGATATCATTTGATTGTAGTAGTATATCGTTGCCATCTCGTTCTAGTTTGTATCTTCCGTAGAAACTATTTCTAACTTTACCACTGTCTATGAGTTGAGTGTTTTGTTCCGTAGAGAAGTAGTTTTGGGAATTATATTGGTCAGAAATAATCACGCTATCAGCGTCTTTAACCCAAAATCCTTTGTACCTTGAAGAGTTCACACCTGGAAATGAGACCCAGCCATTTTCATTAAATTCAATATATTCTTTGCATCGATAGCCAGCAATTTGAAAAATGATTTCATCAACCGTTTGTGGGTTAACTTCATTGCCATCAATGTAGAGCCTATCTATGCACCAGTAGTTGTGTTCTAGTGCATAGTTATTTTTCGGCGTGTCTAAAATAAAAAGCGTTCCAATTAGTAGAGAAAAAATAATCCCTACAATGGTCAAAAGCCTAATTATAAGAGATTTAACTTTTAAGAATGGAAGGTTGGAGCTTATTGTATTTTGATTTTCGATTGGATGAATTCATGCGATTTCTCTTTAGTGTATTTATCGCATCCATGATAAAACCTGCACCGCTAGCCATTTGCCAAAGCTACAAAAAAGCCCTTCAAGTACTTGAAGGGCTTTTTGCTATTTATTTATTTTTTGTCTAGAGATCGTGACCCATCTTTTCTTTTTTGGTAGATAAGTAGTTTTTATTGTGAGGGTTTGGTTCCACTTGCAGAGCTACATTTTCTACTATTTCTAGTCCATATCCAATAAGTCCTTTTCGTTTCTTAGGATTATTACTCATTAGTTTCATTTTAGTGACTCCAAGATCTCTTAATATCTGAGCACCTACACCATAGTCTCTTTCATCCATCTGGAACCCAAGTTCTAAATTAGCTTCTACGGTATCAAGACCATTTTCCTGCAGTTTGTATGCTTTCAGCTTATTGAGTAGGCCTATACCACGTCCCTCTTGATTCATATAAACAATTACACCTTTTCCCTCTTCTTCAATAGTCTGCATTGCTCTGTGGAGCTGTTCTCCGCAATCACATCTGCAACTCCCAAAGATATCTCCAGTTAGGCAGCTTGAATGTACACGTACTAAAACAGGTTCATCCTTATCCCATTTACCTTTCACCAAAGCAAGGTGATCCATACCGTTACTCACTTGCTTGTATGCATGCAATTCAAAATCTCCAAAGTCAGTTGGCATCTGAACATCTATCTGCTTCTCAATCAGGCTTTCGTGCTTCAGGCGGTATTCTATTAAGTCAGCGATAGACACGATTTTCATATCATGCTTTTCTGCTACTTCTATCAGATCCGGTAGTCTCGCCATTGTACCATCTTCATTCATGATCTCTACAATACAACCAGCAGGTTCAAAACCAGCAAGTCTAGATAAATCAATAGCAGCTTCCGTATGACCCGCTCTTCTCAACACACCTTGTGTACGTGCTCTCAGTGGGAATATATGACCCGGTTTTCCCAGTTCTTTTGGGTCAGTATTTGGGTTGACGAGAGCCTGGATAGTCATTGCTCGGTCGTAAGCAGATATACCTGTGCTCGTTCCGTGTCCTATGAGATCTACGGAAACCGTAAACGGGGTTTCGTATTGAGCCGTGTTTTTACCTACCATAAGGTCTAACTCTAAGTCATCACATCGTTCTTCGGTTAGTGGTACACAGATTAAACCTCTTCCTTCAGTTGCCATGAAGTTTACCATTTCAGTAGTCACATTTCTGGCAGCAGTTAAAAAGTCGCCTTCATTTTCGCGATCTTCATCGTCTACCACTATGACCATCTTACCATTTTTGATTTCTTCTATGGCTTCTTCGATGGTATTTAGTTTTATATCACTCATTTTATTCAGTTTTGCAAAGGTACTATTAGTCTAAATGATTTAGGAATCTAGTAAGTAAACAATTATTGTTCAACTATGATTTTCTTAGTCCATACATAGCCGTTTTGAGTTAATTTGATTACGTAAAATCCTGGAGCAGAATCAATAAGAGTCAAATTCATTTTATCACCGCTGTTTTCTATATTAAACGAGACTTGTTGCCCGAGAGAATTTAATATCTCACATTCAGTATTTAAGAAGTCTCCCCCAGATATGGTGATATTACCACGAGTAGGGTTTGGGTAAAGCTTGTATCCTAGAGAAAGATTTTTTTCGGGTACGTTTACAGGATGAAGTACTGTGAAGTTTAACTTGTAGAAATTACCGAAATCAGGATTAGCTATATGTTCAATTCCACCTCCGACTCTATTTATTCTGAAAAAACCACTACCGTCATTGTTTGCAAAGAAGCTCATGCCATCTCCATCAGAATCTTTGATTTCGAGGGTCTTACATCCTAAGCCTAGTTTTACCGTGTCACGGTAAAGGGTGTTTGATTGAAGGTTAGTTCTCTCAAAGGCAATCTTATCCCATTGATCTTTTATAGTAATACTATTCTCAGAAGCAGCACTATTTGTTCTGTAGAATAGTATTAAATCTGGAGCATAGAATTCTGGTAAATCAAAAGCACTTTTAAATTTATTATTTGGAAGGTATTCATCTATTGAGCCATTTACTCCAACTATCTCTGCGTGAAAATAATTATTCTCGGTAGTTGCAGTACTCCAAATTCCATCATCTATCGGGAAGTAAACAGTCTCAATACCTTCAGAGTTAAGGTGACAAGCCCATTTGAATGTGCGTTTATTTGACTTGTCATTTACCCAGTAATCCACAGTTACACTATAGATTAAGTCTTTTCCAGTATTCTTAATAAGCATCTTAGGATTGATGCACATAGGATTATCTCTTGCATATGCGGCTTTGTTCGAAGGCTCAATGATGTCTTCTATACTGATGTCTGTGTTGAAGTTGTAATCTCCATAAGAGACAAGTTGATTGTTTACTATGTATCTCGAGTCACCAGAGCCAGCTGTCACATTGTAATCTACTGTAAGTGTGCCATCTTGTACTCTATCCAAAACATCATATTCTGCAACATCGGTAGCCATTCCTGGGCACCATCCAGCTCTATCATATATCCAAGTTCCTCCTTGTGGATACACTGGATTATTAGCACATTCTTTCCAAACACTCCAAGTAAACGTAGTGTCTCCAGCAGAAATAGTATGATTTCTAGGGATGAACTCACCATCTTGGCCGTGCCCAGTGATAGCAGATCTAATTTTTAGACCTTTTACATTTTCAGCTACAGGTACTTCAATTTCTGGGAATATGGTTGTATTAGCTTGTATCTGTGTGTAATTAGGTTGATACTGTTGAGTAGGCCATATTTGGTCAAGGGAGATTACATTTCTACTAGGAGTTCCTTTGATAAATAGAAACTCAATATCCATTTCTTCTTGGTTCTGTCCTCCCCGGCTCAAAAACATACGTTTATCTCCGGTTAAAATGGGGGTGAAGTCTGTTAAATCAAACCACCATGACTTTCCATCTGGGCCTAAATCTAGGTTTATACCATAAGGAGTTACAAAAGACATAATCTCTATTCTAGATGGCCATCTTCTCTGATAAGTAAGACTACCTACTTGAATGGTCCCTTCTGCATTGATTTCGTTTGTACCAACTTGATTTCCAAAGGCATCCGTAATGATTATTTGTCCATCAGCATTCCAATACAACTCATCAAGAATCACTTCTAGATCATCATCAAAAATGGTGTTACTGTTGGAAACAACTGAATATTGACGTACCCTATTTGGCAGCTGCAGTACACTATCATAAGTTGTAGTGGTACTATTCGTTATGTCAAAATCACCAGATATAAAGCTAATGTTTGGTCGGTTTGATAGAGGAGTAAAATCCTTGAAATTTTCAAACCCTCTGAATGCGGTAGTATTTAAATCTCCATAGGTACTTGCATCCCTTCCATTGCCAGATAGATCGACAATATTACTCGACGCAGCAGTAACTGTATTAAACGAATAATATAGCTGAAGTGAAGGGTCGTTTGAATCTGTAAACACGCTTACATCTGATTTTATTTCATCTTCAGTAAGGGCACGATCCCATATTTTGATATTATCAACGTTTCCGGTAAACTGCCTGTTATTAATTCCTAGACTAACTCTTACCTTGATGTCAGAGGTAGTATTAACAGCAATACTAGATAGCTCAGTATTCACTTGTTTATCTCCATCAACAAATAGTGTTATATCAGATACGGCATTACCATTGAGAACACACGCTACATGATGCCATTCGCCATCATTTATATCTTTAGTACCAACTATATACCCACCGTTTATCTCAACTCTCAGTTTCCCGTTTCCGTTAACCCTGAAGACCCATTTTTGTCCTGTAGCATTCCTACCATAACTTATTATCTCACCGTTTACCGTAGTAGTTTTTATCCAGGCACTCATCGTTCTATTGGCGTTTCCTAAAACTCCATCGTAGTTATTTGATTCTAAGTAGGTACTTCCATTTAGATAGAAAGATCTACCGCCGTATGCAACTAAACCTCTGGTTGTATCGGATGCTGAAGCTTGAAGCGAGAGTTGCTGACCTTGGGTATTTTGATCTCTAGTACATTTAATCAAGATATTGGATGTACCATCCCAAGTGAAGGGCTTATGAAATTGCATTTGATTTTTGCCTACAGAGAATATTTGATTGTTTAAAAATACATTTTCCCAACCTTCAAGTATGTTAGACTCTACAGTCAAAGAATCTTCTGTAGTTGTTTTCATATCCAGCTGCACTTTTGAAATAGCCAAATTAGAGCTACTAAACAGACTGATTGCGTCGATTTCTCCTGCAGATAGTCCAGCTGCTATTAATTCTGAAGCGGTGTATAGGAAAATAGAAGTTCCAGACATACTGTTTTCAGCATTGCCAGGAACAGGAACTGCAGCTAAAGTGGTCAGACTACCTTGACCAATAGTCGCGTTCGTAATATTAGAACTACTTGTTACTGCAGTACTTATCAAGTTTTTACGGTATAAATCATACACCGGAGAAGTCGTGTAATTGAACTCATCACCAGAAAAACTTGAAATACTATATTCTGATCTGTTAGTTGAAAGAGAATCTATTCGGCTACTGTCAACTATATACGTGTTGCAGCTATAATCCCATTCGCCACAACCTAAGTTTCTATTACTTCCTGTACTTATTCTAGCTCCTTTACAACGCATACTATACTTCATAAGGATTTTTTCGTATGAATCGGACCCATCAGGAAACTTTACGATAGTATCTCTAATACTGGTAGCGTATGTCAATGATTGAACACGCACGGTATCTTGAGCAAATACAGAGATGGAAAAAAGTAGGAATAATAAGCTTAAATATCTTGAGTTCATTTCTATTCGAGTAAATGCAATATTACTGATATTTCTAGCAACTGATAAGGGAATTCGTTACATAAATATGGCCATATTTGCATTCTTGAATATTCTGTTTGTAGCCAATAGATTTCCGTATCCTCCTTTTCGGGGGGATAAACTCAAGATATATAATCTGACAAGGAGATTGGCTAAATCACATAAACTCTATTTAGTAACGTTTTATGAGGATAGAGACGAACTGAATGATCTGCATCACTTGCAAGATATATTCGAAGAAATAGAGCTAGTTTATCTGCCAAAATGGAGATCTATCCTAAATGGAATTCCAGCGTTATTCTCTAGCACTCCACTACAGGTAGCTTACTTCAGAAGTGCTAAAATGCATCGAATGGTAAAAAAAGCATTAGATTCTTATGATATAGACGTAGTTCATACACAGCATCTGCGTATGAGTCAGTATACCAAAAGCCTAGATTTACCAAAAATATTGGATTTGCCAGATGCATTCTCACTCTATTTTAAAAGAAGAAATGAAACAGAAAGACCTTTTATTAATCGTTTAGTAGACAGCCTGGAGATTGGGAGACTAATTAAAGCGGAAAAGGTAATCAAGCAATATGACAAGACTCTGGTATGTTCAAGAGAAGACAAAACTTACTTAGAGAAACTGCACCAAGCAGATAATTTAGATCTATTGCTCAATGGCGTAGATTTAGAAACGTTTGATGTAGGCGATGGGCACGACTATTCGCATAACCAAACCATATTATTTACTGGAAACATGGATTACGCACCCAATGTAGATGCAGTGCAGTATTTCTCGAACGAAATGTGGCCAGAGATTTATGAATCGTATCCCAACAGTACGTTTGTAATAGCTGGACAAAGACCAGTAGACGCAGTCAAAGATTTAGGCAAACTAGATGGAGTAAAAGTTACGGGTTTTGTACCCGATATACAGGATATGTATCGTGAGGCAAGCTTAGTCGTAGCTCCCTTACGTTTTGGGGCCGGTACTCAAAATAAGGTGTTAGAAGCAATGGCTATGGGCGTACCAACGGTTTGTACACATATCGGATTTGAAGGATTGCAGGTAAATAGTGGGGAAGGTGTGGTTTTGGCTAAGGAGAAAGATCAGTTTATTCTAGAGGTTAAAAGCTTACTTCAGGCAGAGGAAATCAGAAAAAGAGTAGGAGAGCAAGGGCTAAAAATAGCTAGGTCTAGGTTCAGCTGGAACCGCATCGCTGAAAACCTTGAAAGCCACTTGGTTTCAGTTTTTTCTCGCTAGATGGTTAATCAAGAAGTTTACAACCTAATCACATAAAAAAAGCCCCGAGATAAATCTCGAGGCTTCTTAAAGTTTCTGAAAATATATATACTAGTATCTACTTTCTCTTCTCTGTGGGCGGTCTTCAGCTACCTTTACTACGATGTTTCTTCCTTCAAAAGAAGAATCATTTAGCTCAGCAATAGCGTTCTGTGCAGATGCATCATCCGCCATTTCTACAAAACCAAATCCTTTAGATCTGTTTCTGTCTCTGTCAAAAATTACTTTAGCAGAAGTTACTTCACCATAAGGTTCAAAAATCTCTCTAAGGTCTTGGTCGTCTGCACTAAATGGCAAACTTGCTACAAAAATGTTCATTATATAAAAATTAAAATTGATTGGGCTAGACTGCTATGGCCAGAGCATTTAGATAAAAATTGTTAAAAGCCATTTTGTTTCGTCCTTTATTAGCGCAAAGATACTCTTTTTCAATGCTTTCCGTGTTTTTTATGTTATTCTTTTGTTAATTTAGTCGGAGTAGGTTAAAAGCAGAATTATTAATACCGTTAAAACAGTCATCCATTTTGGGTCTAATCGGGGCTGTATTCCGAAAATTAAGACTTAATATTGCAGCCGTTTTAGCAACCAATGATTACAGTTAACGACTTATCTATCAGATTCGGTAAACGAGTATTATTCGACGAAGTAAACCTAAAGTTCAACACGAATAACTGCTACGGTATAATTGGTGCAAATGGAGCTGGTAAATCTACCTTTCTCAAGGTTCTTACTGGTGAAATGGAATCAACTACCGGCCACGTGAGCATTGAAAAAGGTAAGCGTATGGCGGTTCTCAGCCAAGATCACTTTAAATATGACGAGCATCCTGTCTTACATACCGTGATGATGGGTCACAAGGAGATGTACTCGATCATGCAAGAGAAAGATGAGCTCTATGCAAAACCTGATTTTAATGAAGAGGACGGAATAAAGGCATCTGAATTAGAGGAAAAGTTCGCTGAGATGAACGGCTGGATGGCTGAAAGTGAAGCAGGTGAGTTGCTAAATGGATTAGGTATTCCTACTGAAAAACATCACATGTTGATGAAAGATCTTAGTGGGAATGAAAAGGTTAGAGTACTTATAGCTCAAACGTTATTTGGGAATCCTGACATCTTGGTAATGGATGAGCCAACGAATGACCTCGATATTGAAACGGTATCTTGGTTGGAGAACTTCATATTGAATTTCCCCAACTTAGTAATCGTTGTTTCTCACGACAGACACTTCTTAGATGCTGTTTGTACGCAAGTAGTAGATATAGATTTCAATAAGATCAGCCAATTTGGTGGTAATTATACTTTCTGGTATGAAAGCTCACAATTAGCTCTTCGTCAGCAACAAAATCAGAATAAAAAGGCAGAAGAACGTAAAAAAGAGCTTCAAGAGTTTATTGCTCGTTTCTCAGCAAACGTTAAGAAATCAAAACAAGCAACTTCCAGAAAGAAAATGCTTGACAATCTTAATCTAGAAGAAATAAAGCCGTCAAGTAGAAAGTATCCAGCTATTATTTTCGTGCAAGAGCGTGATGCTGGAGATCAAATTCTTAACGTTTCTGGTCTTACACTAGAGCCGTATTTCAAAGACGTCTCATTCAGCATAAATAAAGGAGATAAAGTCTTTTTATACGCCAAACACAGCATTATTACTACCAAGTTCTATCAGGTATTGAATGGAGAACTTGAACCAGACAGCGGAAGTATAGAATGGGGAGTTACTATTAACAATGCTTACTTACCAAATCATAATGATGAGTATTTTAAGTCTGATTTAAGTCTAGTTGACTGGTTACGTCAATATTCTGAAGAAAAAGATGAAACGTTCATCAGAGGATTCTTAGGTAAAATGCTATTCAGTGGAGATGAGGCACTGAAACAATGTAATGTACTAAGTGGAGGTGAAAAAGTAAGATGTATGATTTCCAAGTTAATGCTTGGCGAACCCAACTTATTATTACTCGATGAGCCATTAAATCACTTAGATCTTGAATCCATAACAGCGTTTAACAATAGTTTACAAGATTATAAAGGAACGGTATTGTTTACTTCTCATGATCACCATTTCATACAAAGTATCGCAAATAGAGTGATAGAAATAGGTCCAGGTGGTGTTGTAGACAAACAAACAGATTATGATAGCTATCGTGAAGATTCAGAATTAAAGGAAAGAAGGAAAGGTCTGTATGAAGGACTACAATTAGAAGAAATATAATAACCAATTTAGAATATTAAGAAAAAATGAAGAATATAACCTTATACGCATTTGTAATTATACTTATATCAGCTTGTAATCAGCCAACTGGATTGACTGTGGATACAAGCAAACCAACTGAGTTAGCTACTGGATTGGACTCTGTTAGTTATCTACTAGGCACAAACGTAGCAACTGATCTTACTCAAAATGGAGGGATGAAAGAGATTGATAACAAATCGTTTCTTACAGGTATGCAACGTGTATTTGAGGGGAAAGATGTAGAAATAAACGAAGCAGATGCAAGAGCATTTATGCAGTCGTATTTCACAAGAATGCAAGAAGAAAAATCTTCAGTGAATATGGAAGAAGGTGCGGCTTACCTAGAAGAGAACAAAGCGAAAGAAGGAGTTCAAGTGACTGAATCTGGTTTACAGTACAAGGTAATCACTGAAGGTACTGGAGCGATTCCAACGAAGGAAGATATGGTAAGAGTTCATTACACTGGAAAATTAGTGAATGGTACCATCTTTGACAGTTCTATAGAGAGGGGTGAGCCTTTAGAGTTCGCTACTACGGGTGTTATACCAGGTTGGACAGAGGCACTTACTATGATGTCAGTTGGATCAAAATGGGAGTTGGTAATCCCATCTAATCTTGCATACGGTGAGTCTGGTACTGGACCTATCCCAGGTAACTCTACTTTATTATTTGAAGTTGAGTTATTAGATATTATAAAGCAAGAAGAAACTCCTGCAAATCAGTAGTGTCTAAAAGACTTCTACTTCTTAGCAACTCTACTAATTATAAAGAGGACTATCTAAGTTGGTGTGGTAGTCATATAGATTCATTTGTAGCAGGTACTAATCAGAATATAATCTTTATTCCTTATGCTGGCGTATCTATATCTTATGCTGATTATACAGCTAGGGTGAATAGTGCACTTTCATCCTTTGGTATAAAGGTCACTAATATTGAAGATTTTGCGGACAAAACAACTGCGATCAAAGAAGCCTCTGCGATTTTTGTGGGTGGTGGGAATACCTTTCATTTGCTTAAGAAAGTACAAGATAATAAACTCACCGCGGCTATAGGTACAGCTGTAGAAAAGGGTGTTTCATATGTTGGTTGGAGTGCAGGTTCTAATTTAGCTTGTCCTACTATTTGCACTACCAACGATATGCCGATTGTCCAACCGCATTCATTCAATGCACTTAATCTTATTCCGTTTCAAATTAATCCTCATTTCACCCAAGGTGTTATAGAAGGACACGGAGGGGAGTCACGGTTGACTAGATTACAAGAATACTTAATAGCCAATAAGAAGAGTACAGTCGCTTGTCTCCCTGAGTCTTCATTTATCCGAATAGGAAACGGAGAAGTTTATTACGAAGGTGAGAGTGAACTAATAGCCTTACGCAGTGACAATGAAGTTAAATACTCCACTGGTTCCCTGAGCGATGAACTTTTAAAATGACGAATTACTGTAATAAAGTAAAAGTCAATTTTAAAAACCTTCGTATTATTGCACATACAACAATTATTGATTAAAATTATGAAAAAATTAAGCCTATTAGCCTTTATTCTACTCGCTGTTGGATTTTTATTCAGCACTACTGGGTGTGACGATGATACACCACCAGAACCTCCTGTAGTTCCTGTTGACACTACTGAGGTAGTAGAACTTAATAACCAAATGAAAGTTGGTTTTGATCTCTATAAACTAAACATAAACGAAGTACTAACTGATGGATTTTATTCTACAGGAGACAATACTACTGTTATCAATGTTTCTGGGAATGACGGAACTCAAGGAGATGCAGACTTTACTTTGACTTTCCCAGGCAAGACAACGGGGTCATTCTCTACTCAAGGTATGGGTGAATTAGCAACGTTTGAAGCCGGAACTGGTGCAATAGGTGATGTCAGAAGAATAGAAATGAATGCAGGAATAACTCCATTTACTATAGAAGTAACTGAGTACGGTGCAGTGGGTGAGAAAATCATCGGTACTTTCTCTGGAACGGTAAAAAATACGAATAGTCAATCTATAGAAATTACTGAAGGTAAATTTGAAGTGACAAGAGAAAACGATAGATAATCCTAAGATTTAATAGAATTAAAAAGCCTCTCTGATTTCTCAGAGAGGCTTTTTTTTGGAGGTCGGAACCGGATTCGAACCGGTGTAGAAGGTGTTGCAGACCTCTGCCTAGCCACTCGGCCATCCGACCATTTGCTTGAAGCAATGCAAACTTAAAACAACTCACATTATTTCCTACATAATTTTTTAAACTATAATGATAATTATCTTCGATTGTCTAGCGTTCGTTTGATACAGTTACATTTGAATTAATAATTTGTACTTCATTGACTAGTAGACTTGAATAAATCGAATTTTAAATTTTTCTATAACCGGCATCAGCCGTCTCTTCTAAATTTTGCAATTTATTTGGTTGGGAACCCATCTGATGCTGCAGAAATTGTCAATGATGTTTTTGTGAGTGTGTGGGACAAAAGAAATACCTTAGAGTTAGATGATTCCCTTAAGGCATACATGTTTCAAGCTGTCAAGAATCGAAGTATTAATCATCACAAAAAGGTAAAACCTATAACTACTGAACTTGAATATGCTAAAAAGACAAGCAGCTTCACTGCTGACGGGCCCCTGTTAGAAAAAGATCAGCAGAAGCTATTACTAAATCTATTGAATCAATTACCCCCCAAGTGTAAACAGGTTTTTGTATTAAACCGAATCGATGGGTTTAAATACAAGGAAATAGCTAGTCTCATGGATATTTCTGAAAAGACTGTAGAAGCCCAAATGACTAAAGCATTAAAGATTTTTAGAAAAAAGTTGATGTAGAAGTTAGGGTATAGCTCTTTTTTCTTGTACTACACAATACAAGACACAAGTTATGATTTGGGAATCAAATGTTTTAATCAAGTTTCTTTTTGGTAAATGTAATCAAGAAGAGACGTTAGAAGTTAATAAGTGGCTTATGGAAAGTGAGTACAATCAACGTACACTGTCACACTTAAAAGGAACTATAAGCAATCAGTTGTAAAATATAAATGAAACTTAAGTTTGAAGATAGAATATCATCTTACCTCGCTGGAGAAATGTCAGTGGAGGAAAAGCTTGCTTTTGAAAAAGAGGTAGACAAACCTTCGGTCTTGAAAAGAGAGTTAGAGTCATATCAAAAGATATGGCTACTGACTAACCAATTAGATTACTCTCAAGATGAAACAGACACGTCTTGGGAGTATTTCCAAAGGAAAATAGAAGCACCTTTTAATTTACTGGGCTTAGATTGGCTAAAAATTGCTGCGAGCATTACCCTACTTGCAGCGGTTTCCTTTGGGATGTGGTTCTTTGGTTCAACGGATATCAATCTGACTACAGAAAAAATTATTTCAACTCACCAACTGGTAGACAAATCGGAGGTTATACTAGATCATAACTCTGAATTAGCTTACAATAAAGACTTCGGAAAAGTTGAAAGATACGTATCACTTAAAGGCCAGGCTTTGTTTGATGTAGCTCACTCTGAAAAAAGATTTATAATTGAATGTGCACTAGGAGATATTGTGGTTCACGGCACATCCTTCAATCTTTTCTCGAATGATAACTTATTGGTTTTGGAGTTAATAGATGGATCTGTTTCCTTCTCTCAGGGTACTAATGAAATGTTTGTTGAACCAGGAGAAAGACTTGTGGTTTCTGCGAATACATCAAGAGTTGAGGAGTGTAATAGTCCTACTACTTGGCAAGAAGACATAAATTGTACCAATGCTCCCTTAGTATATATTATGGAACAATTGACTTTGGTTTATAACATACAATATGATTTACCTGCAGCTGTATTAAACGAAAAGTATACGGTTACTCTTCCTAAAAATAGTATAAGAAACTGCTTAAATATTCTTAATAGAATATCAGGTCAAAGTTTTGCATTTATTAACGACAAAATAGTGTTGCAGTAGCTATTTTTTGTACTTTGCACTAGTTGAACGCAAAGTTTTTTCTATTTTTTCTACTCTCTATTCCAATCGTAACTTGCTATGCACAAGTAGATTCAGATACAATTGTCAATTCTTACGGATGTAAGGGTCAATTGACAGAGTGTCTAGAGTTATTAGCAGAAAAAACAAATACAACCTTCAATTATAAAAACTCTTTAACAGACAAAAAGCGGCTTTTACTTACCAAAGGAAACTACTCCTTGGGTTATGTGTTATCAGAAATCGAGCGACAATGTGAAGTAGGGTTTGAGGAACTAGAGCATAAGAAAATCCTACTTTACGGTAAGAAAGGAAAGTTTGTATATGGAATTATCAGAAATGCTTTTTCAAGCGAACCAATTCCTAATGCGGCAATAAAGACTCAAACAAATGATAGATTGTTTTATTCGGATAAAGATGGACAGTTTCGCTTCTATGCTTATCAAGTTTCTCAGGATATAACGATATACCATTCAGAATTCCAAGAGTTTACCGTTGAACTACGTCCTGAACAGACCAGATTAAATCTACAGCTGTTTCCCATAACAGAGCTAGACTCAGTAGATGTCAAGCAAGAAGAGAATAAGTATCTATCTCTTAAACCATTTGAGAAAGTAGTTCCAAGTGACAATGTACTGCCAGCACCGGGAGGTGAAATAGATGCCTTAAACTCAGTAAAATTACTCGCTGGAATTGGAAATACGACATTAAGTGATCAAGGATTAGTGGTAAGAGGCGGAAGTCCTGATCAAAATTTCACATTGCTAGATGGAATACCCATTTACAACAATTTTCACGTTCTTGGCTTGTTTTCGATTTTCAATTCTCCAAATATTGGTAGCATTAATGTCCATAAAGATGCCTTCCCAATTAAGTACAACAGCAGGCTTTCGAGTGTACTTGAAGTAAACCTAAAACAAGGTAATAAGAAAAAACTAGAAATTGATGCTGATATTGGGGCTCTTTCAAGTGGTGTTTCACTAAATGGACCAATCGTAAAGGAAAAGCTAAGTTTCTCAATGAGTGCTAGAAGAACTTATGCTGATTTGCTTGCAAGACCTATTCAATCCATACAAAACCAAGAGAATGAAAGGATAAATCGTTCAGCACTTTGGGCGTATGATTTATACGGCAAACTGCATTGGCAGGTGAATGATGACCATCAGCTCAGCATTACAGCTTACAATGGAGGTGATCAAATAAACCTCAGAAATAGATTTGAACCGGAAAATGAAAGTCAGCTTATTGAGAGAACTAAAGGTGCCGTAGGTTGGAGAAATGCACTTGCTGGATTAAACTGGAACAGTAGATTATCAAACACCTTCTTTTGGAATGTTACGGCTTCTACTAGTCAGTATACGATGACTTTTGAAGATGAGTATGACCTCTCAGGAGATGATATACTAGAGTACAGTAATGCAACATTCTCTAATGGTCTTCAAGAGAATAGAGTTGGGACCGATGTAGAATGGGCTTGGAATAGACGAAACCTGCTAGCAGCCGGTGGAGGAATCGTTAATTATTCATTTTCACCACTTACCAGATCATATTCATCAATTACAACTACACAGTCCATAGATACTAGCTTGATTTATGATTTAGTATCATCAAATGAAGCTTTCGCGTTTATAGAGAATAAATCTTACTTTGATGGAGGATATATTTTATTCGGCTTAAGAGCAGCGTTTTTTAAAGTCAGAAAACAAACTTACAGAAGATTTCAACCCAAGCTATTGTTAATTCAGAATATAGGTAATGATAATCAGCTCAAGTTCTCATTAACTTCTTCGCACCAATTTGTTCATCTAGTACCTAATAACACCCTTGGTTTTCCAATTGATGTATGGCTGCCTGTTACAGAGAATATCCAGCCGATGAGTTCAACACAACTTAGCACTAGGTTTATAAGAAGGAAACAAAACTGGTTATTTGAAGTGGGAGTCTTTAGTAAGTTTTACAATAGTCTTCTAGAGTATGAGGCAGGAGCACAAACACTATTGCCTACTAGCTGGGAAAATAGCCTTAGAGCAGGTTCTGGCAGGGTAGGAGGAGTAGAACAAACTATTAAGTATTCCAGTGGCAAGTATAATTTTTTCAGTGCATACACTTATGCTCGTAGCAGGCGGACGGTTTCAGGTATAAACCAAGACATTGAATACTTTTCTAAATATGATAGGCCCCATTCTTACAGTTTAATTTTTGAGTATAGTCCATCATCTAATTGGCGGTATCTGATGTCTTGGAACTTTTCTTCAGGAAATCCAATTACAGTCCCTTCAGGCAGGTATGTTGCAGAGATTAATGGCGAAGAAGTAATTATAGAAGAGTTTACCGAGTTAAATAATTTTAGACTTCCAGCTACACATCATCTGGATATTTCTTTAATCAAGACTAAACAGCATAAATCATTTCGTTCAAAGTTTATAGTAGGCGTGTACAATGTTTACAATAGATTCAATCCCTATATGTTGTTTTCAGGGATAGATGAAGAAGGGAATCAAGCTTACAGAGTAAGGTCTTACCTGCCAATACTACCGATGATTAAGTACCAAATTAAACTATGAGTATCAGGCTTCATCATATCATATTTCTGCTGTGCATAGGTCTATTATCGTGTGAAAAAGACATAGATATTACTGATCAGTTAAGTTTTACGCCTAAGTTGGTTTTGAACGGTCAAAATGAATCAGATAGTCTTATCAGACTGCATTTAAATCAATCTATTAGTACGAGTGAAGATATAGAGGATGGGAATATTAGTGGAACTGTGAGAGTGTTACTGAAACAGAATAACCAAATAGTCTTTGTAGATGACATGATTATGTCAAATGGGGTCATAGACCTCCCTTATAAATCCCGAAATGGATATGTGTATGAAGTTCAGTTGAATAAATCCGGTTTACCAAGTATTGTAGCAAAAGATAGTGTTCCATTCTTAAAACCTAATTTTTCCGTTGGAGCACTGAGAGAAGTTTTAGATTATTATCAGTTACAGTTGAGTATAAAGGACCTTCCGGGTGAGAATTACTACTTTCTTAAGCTATCTGCAGTAGGAAAAGAAAAAGTAGGAGCAGACAGCATAAACATTGTGAAACCATTAACATTTGAAAGCTCGGATAAAATACTTTTATCAAGTCTTAGAAACTGGATTCAACCGGGAACATTTGCATTATTTGATGATGATTTTCTTTTTGATAGTATGAGCACTTTCAGAATTCAAGTTCCATCAGATTCGTTATTTACTAGTTCGTTTATGCCAGAAGCTATTGATATTCAAATCAGTACTATTTCTACCCCTATGTACACTTTTTATATCAATTTGCTTGAAAATAATAGAATATATGGTGGACCTTTATCTAATATAAAGGCGGATTATGGGAATGTAGATCAAGGACTAGGCATCTTTGGATTTAAGAATACAAAATCAATACGTATTTCTATGAAATAACTAACCTGCTTCAGTTTCCTTAAATTTCACTCCAAAACCTTCTAACTCGTCCAGTATGGGTAAATAAAACTCTGGATAAATAGGCAAGATACAACCGCGTTGAGTAATTCTATTTTCTAAAATTAGTTTGCACGCAATAGCAAGTGGAAGGCCCACAGTTTTAGCCATCGCAGTTAGTTCCCTACTCTCTCCTTCGCAAACTAGACTACTCTCCACTGTTTTCTCCGTGCTATTAATTTGATACTTTATTTTGTGCCACATTACGATCAGATCTCTATCCTGTTCCTTCAAACTCCAGACTTTTTCTAGAATATGCTGTAAAATTTTGGCGGGTGAAGCATCCTCAACCATTCCAACAGCATCATAAGAAAAAATACCTGTACTCTCCAGTTTTTCCCATAAGTAGATATCGTCCTGTTCAATTCCAAGGTAAGATTTTAGTTTTAGTTCTATACTATCAGATGGGTGATAAGGTAAAAATGTATTAATAAACTCGCGGTGAGACATTTGTGAAGAGTGAGGGAGTATATAACTATCATCTGCGGCACCTAGTTGCACAAAGCAGTTCCAAGCCTTTGAAAAGCCCAATCTTCTAAACGTACCTCGATACATGGTAGCTACATCTTGCAAACCATAAGTTCCCCGGTATCTCAAACTATCTCTATTTGCATACCCTTCAAACTTACCGTAACCTTCTATCTCAACTACTTCAGTCCGTCTAAAAACTCTGTGGTACGGAATAAATTTATATTTTCCGTTATGTATAAATTTTACAGCTCCACCGCTTCCAGCAAGTACTACATTTCTTGGGTTCCAAGTAAACTTATACTTCCAGGGATTATCTTCACAATCTGGAGCTATTAAACCACCGGTAAAGCTTTCAAACTCTGTAATATTTCCTTCTTTAGCTCTGATATCATCTAATAGTTTCATCGCTGATAAATGATCTATTCCAGGATCTAAACCGCATTCATTAAGGAATATCAGATCACTATCGTGTACTTGTGCACTTAGCTGTTTTAGTTCCTCAGATAGATATGATGCGGTAGCTAGATGTATTTTCTGAGTCAAGCACTCTTTGGCTATCTTGATATGAAGAAACGCGGGTAACATACTGATAACCAATGTAGCTCCTGAAATTAACGTAGATACAGCTTTAGCATCATTTATGTCAATTTGTACACAAGTAGTCGTTTCTAAACATTTCTTTTTCACACTTGATAAATCTCTGTCAGCCACTATTAGATGCCAGTCAAACTCGGAGGCATTATCTTCCAGGTATCTGATCAAATAAGTTGCCGATAAACCAGCTCCGAAGACTACTATACGCTTACTCATAGTTACTTCAAAGCAATGTAATTTTATTGGTTTAAAGAAAGGCAAGAAAATATTGTGGATATTGCACCTTATATAAGGCAGGTATGATCAAGAAAACGGTTGAAATAGACAGTATACGCTATATTGCTCTTGGACAAGAGGATAAGAAGTTAGTTGATTTTGCTAAAGAAGCGAGTGATTCAAGTCACGCACCATATTCTGAATTTCATGTTGGTTGTTCTGTTTTACATCAGAATGGGCATATCGGATTAGGTAGTAATCAAGAGAATGCCTCATTCCCATCAGGATTATGTGCAGAGCGTGTGGCCTTATTTGAAAGTGCTAAAGACTTAAATGAAAATAAGGTGATTGAACTCGCCGTATTTGCAAAGTCAACAAAATATCAGGTTCCAAAGCTACTTGTTCCTTGTGCCGCTTGCCTGCAAGTCATATCTGATATTCAGAATAGACAACAGTGCAATATAAAAATATGGATGTGGGATGGGGGCAAAGATGTGTATGTTGCTAAGGACGCTGGTCAGTTTCTGCCTTTTCACTTCGAATTATTGAAATAAGAACAAGTTGCTTAAGATAAGACGAAGTATCTGACTTGTAAGAATCACTAAAATGTGCACTATTTAGTGATTATTCATTTGATGTATTTCCGAGTGAAAAACTAGCTTTGTACCAATCAAAAACTATATGAAATTACTAGAAAACAAAACTGCGATTATAACAGGAGCAAGTAGAGGAATAGGCAAAGGCATAGCAGAGAAATATGCTGAACACGGATGTAATATAGCTTTCAGTTTTGCTAGTAGTGTAGATAAAGCAAAAGCTTTGGAAGAAGAACTTTCATCCAAATATGGAGTGAAAGTGAAAGGTTTTCAGAGTAATGCTGCCGATTTCGATTCGTCACAAAAGTTTGTAGATGAGGTGGTTGCAGAATTTGGAAGAATAGACGTTCTTATCAATAATGCAGGAATAACGAGAGATAATCTTCTGATGAGAATGAGCGAAGATCAGTGGGATGAGATCATGAACGTGAACCTAAAGTCGGTTTTTAATTTGACTAAAGCAGCACTAAGAACTTTCTTAAAGCAGAAGAGTGGAAGCATTATCAATATGAGCAGTGTAGTAGGTGTGATGGGTAATGCAGGGCAGAGTAATTATGCTGCTTCCAAAGCTGGTATCATTGGTTTTAGTAAGTCTGTCGCAAAAGAATTGGGAAGCAGAAATATTCGCAGTAATGTAATTACTCCTGGATTTATAGAAACAGAAATGACAGCAGAGCTAGGAGAGGATGCACTGAAAAAATGGACTGACGGAATACCGCTTAAACGAGGTGGAAAACCTGAAGATGTTGCAAATGCTTGTGTATATTTAGGCTCTGATATGTCGACTTATGTAAGTGGACAAGTCCTAAGTGTGTGCGGTGGTATGCTGATGTAGCATTAAGACAATACATTGAACAGAAAACAATAAATGCCTCTAGACCAAATAGATGTAGATGATTACGATGCTCAGATGACTTTTATAGAACATCTAGAAGCACTTCGTTGGCATCTTGCACGTGCTATTATTGCTATTGGTGTTGGGGCCATATTTAGTTTCATAAAGGGTAAATTCATATTTGACACCATACTGCTAGGCCCTACTAGGAATACATTCTATACTTTTCAAAAGCTCTGCGATCTTAGTCACAGACTCTATGATAGTGATAGGCTGTGTGTAGAGAGTATGGGTTTTGTAGTAAAGACTGTAAATATCCAAGAACAGTTTTATCAGCACTTTATGATAGCCATTATTGGCGGGTTGATTATAGCTATGCCCTATGTGCTTTATGAGATTTACCGATTTGTAAAACCAGCTTTAAAATCCAAGGAAAAGAAATATAGCTCCTTAGTTATTGCTTTTGCCTCACTCTTATTTTTTTTAGGAATTGGATTCGGATACTTCATTTTAACTCCTATTTCAGTGAATTTCTTAGGAACCTATTCTTTGAGTGATGACATAGCTAGAGAGTTTACCGTGGCTTCAGTAGTAAGTTTTATCAGTTTGCTTACCCTTGGGTCAGGTGTTTTATTTGAATTACCTATAGTTATTTACTTCTTGGCTAAAATTGGCCTATTGACAGCTGATATGATGAGAAGCTATAGAAGAGTAGCAGTAGTTGTAATATTGATAATATCAGCTCTTATAACACCACCAGACGTTACGAGTCAAATCATACTAAGTTTCCCTATACTTATACTGTATGAAATAGGAATAATAATAGCTAAAAAAGTAGCACCAGAACCCATAACAATAGAAGAAGACGATGAGCAAGACTAACGTATCCATAGGCAATGACCACGCAGGAACTGACCTTAAGTTCCTGATAGTGAAGGAGTATTCAGATCAGTTTGAATTTACAAACCACGGTACAGATAATGCTGATTCTGTAGATTATCCAGACTTTGTGCATCCAGTAGCTGATGATGTAGCTAGCGATAGGGCTAGTTTCGGGATTTTAATCTGTGGAAGTGCCAATGGTGTGTGTATGACGGCGAATAAACATCAAGCTATAAGAGCTGGACTAGCGTGGAATAATGAAGTTGCATCGCTCATAAAACAGCACAATAATGCGAATATTATCTGCTTGCCAGCTCGATTTTTGGAGAATAATGAAGCTTTAGCAGTACTCCAGACTTATCTAGACGAAGAGTTTGAGGGTGGGAGACACCAGAGAAGGGTGGATAAGATACCGTGTTAATACTCAATGACTACTTGATTTTTTAATCAGTCTACATTGATGATTTTGGCTAAAAAAAAATCAGTGCTTGTTTTAATACTAGTATTGTCGATTCTGTCGTGTCAATACAAACAGGAAGAAGAAAACGAAAATAGGGGGCATAAATCATCTAGAATCAGCAATTTATCCAAAACTGTACCTATTCCTTTGGACTCAAGTCTTGAATATTACTACCAACTCAAGGAAGAAATTATTAGTAATTTTAACACAGCAGACAGTCTAGGGTGGAGTAAAAAAGGACAAATCATAGACTCTGTTTTTGTTGGAGAGGGAATTGGTTGGCAGTATTGGAAGAATGATTCTCTAAGCAAATATCTCTATGGTAAATATGGTTGCGGTGGTCGCACGGAATCGATATTCCTATGTAAGTATGAACAGCTCTTACTGCATATTAGTAAATAAATAGGATATGGAGTATCACTAGGATATGATAGAGAAGTAGCTTTGTCAGAGGAAGATTCTATAGAATACGAAGAAGACTATATAGTGGAGGAATTTTCGTTTTTCGAAAATGATAATATTGTCAAACAGATATCCGCCGATTGCGGTGCTCCTAATTCAGTGGATTATGTAAAACGATGTGAACAGGAAATAACTATTAAGCTTAATGAAATTCAAAAGCTTACGGTTAATTGAATTTAACTAATCAGCTTTGCTTAATTATCTTTCCTTGCCTCAAGACACCTGCACTATCAATCACATTCACCTCACAACAGTATTCAATATCTTTAGTCACTCCTTTAGAGGCTAATCGTTGGAAATGATTTGAGTTTTGCAAGGCTTTAAATAGATCACCTTTAGCAGCTTTATAGGCATCAATTGATAAAAGTGTAGCATCATCTTTTGTTGCTTTAGGAAACGAAGCGGCAACTGCACCAGCAAACAGACTGTCCTCTAAATTTACTCGATCTTTCCAACCTGCAGCAAAAAGTACGATATCTCGATTTGTAGCTTTTAATCGTTTAATCACTGCTTCTAAATTTAGAAAAGACCCTATAATTACTTCATAAGCCGAGGCAGACATATCGATACATTTTGTGCCATTTGTAGTGGTAAGTACAATTTCCTTGTCTTTTACTATTTCTGGTTTGTAGTGCAATGGAGAGTTTCCAAAATCAAATCCGTCAATAGTTTCACCACCACGTTCACCACCCACTAGAAATCCTTGATCTTTATATTCTCTAGCATATTTTTCATCACGAACAGGAATTACTGCTTTTGCACCATTGTTTAGGATAGAAGTAATGGTAGATGTGGCTCTAAGGATATCTATTACCACTACTACCTTTTTTTCTAATTGCTCAATCTGATGAAAAAGTAGTGGTGAAAGTATAGTTTCTATTTGCATAGGATCAAGAAGTAGCCACTGACTGTGATTGTTGTTCTATGACTTTAGTTACTTTGTCTAACACTCTAAAGGCAGTATCTGCCATAGTGTTAGTCTTTTCATCCAAGGTTGGATTTATCTCTGTCACTTCGAAACAGCATAGTTTTGGACTAGTAGCTAATCCTGTAAGTAAATCAGTTACTTCAGCTTCACAAAAGCCATTAGGAACTGGCGTTCCTGTCCCGTGACTGATTAAGTCACAGTCCATACTATCTACATCAAACGATATGTAGATCAAGTCACAAGAATCTAAATATTCTAAGGTTTCCTTTGCAATATTCCCAGCACCTTTTTGTTTTAGTTCTTCAACTTTTACAAGCTTTATGTTATGTTTCTCAATCAAATAATCTTCTTCAATTTCGGTATCTCGCGTTCCAATCAGAACCAAGTCTTCATATTCAATTTTTGGTATATTCCCAGATACACTTTTCAATGTTTCCCAACGGACTTCTGTATGCCGAGTCACCTGATTTTTCTTTTTGTCCAGATTATCCTCATCTAAACAAACAGCAAGAGGCATCCCGTGCATATTACCAGTGGGAGAGGTGTAAGGCGAATGAAGGTCTGCGTGTGCGTCTACCCAAATTACTCCTAGTTTCTTATCTGGAAAATTTGATTTAATACCTGAAATTGTTCCTGCAGCACTGCTGTGATCCCCTGCTAGCACGATAGGAAACTCATTGTGAGTATAAACATCCTTTAATTTAACACAAAAATCCTCATACAATTTAATCAGACCATCGATGTTGTGAGCATTGCAGTCTCGCACTTTTTCACTTTCCCAGATTAGATGATTCTCATGGATAACATCACTGAAAGGCCTATCTACAAAATAATCACTCCCCTGTCTTATGCTTGCTATTTTAATAGCACTTACCCCTAAGCTAGCTCCTCTTGTGCCAGCACCTATTTCAGATTCGGAGTTTACAATTCTAATCTTCATACTTTGTACTCCAGTTTGGAGTTCTGATATAGTGTTTTACTATGAAAGCATTTGGAAAGTACTCCCTTACCTCTGCTAAAAGGCTTTGAGCTTCTATTTCTCGAGCAAAATCTCCAACTCGAACCTTATAGCTAGGTTGTTGGTAAAGGTTGTAGACTCTATCACTGTACTCAGGGAATTTACTTTTAAACTTATTAGAAGCCTTAGAAGTAACACCACCATCTGAATCAAATGCAATTTGAATTCTAAAACCAGAGATTTTATTGGTATCTATTTGAGCGTTTTTCATGGTCAATTTACGCTCTATTGATTGATCAATATCGACCGTTACTTGTGCCTGTGCCTCATAAGTAACTGTTGCCAAGATACATAGCATTAAGTTTTTAAGCGTCTTTCCCATGGCATTTCTTGTATTTTTTTCCACTACCACAAGGACAAGGCTCATTTCTTCCCACTGATTTTTCTGCTCGAACAGGCACAGCTACTTCCTTAGGTTTATTCTCTTGTGCTGCATTTCCCTGCTCACCAGATACAAGTGCTTCTGAAGCTCTACTTGTCCTCATCTTACTCATATCAGCTCGCTTTCTTTCTTTGGCTTCTTTCATATCATCTGAAGCTTGCACAGCTATGTTACCTTTAAATATCAAAGACACCATTTCACTGTTTAAAGTACTAATCATAGTCTGAAACAGATTAAACGATTCTAATTTGTAAATAAGCAACGGATCTTTCTGTTCGTATGACGCATTATTTGCAGTTTGCTTCAAATCATCTAGTTCACGTAAGTGCTCTTTCCAATTTTCATCTATTAATGCTAAAGCAACTGATCGTTCAAAAGCGTCTGTTATTTCTGCTCCCTCAGTGGCTATTGCTTTCTTTAGATTAACTGAGACATTTAGATTTTTCTTTCCATCAGAGAAGGGTACTAGTATATTCTTAACATCTTCACCGCGTTCTCTGTATATATTGTTAAATACTACTAAAGCTCTTTCTCTTATGTCCTTGGTCTTACGTTCATAAACAGATAGTGCTTGATCAAATAGTTTTTGAGTTAAATCTGCAGGTTTTGTTTTATCAAATTCAGTAATCGTTAGGTTAGGTTCAAAAGCTAAATGACGCATTGTTTCTTCTTTCAAGCCATTATAGTCTCCCACATCCTTATAGCCAGCTACTGCATCCTCTATCCAGTCATAGATTGCATTATTGATATCAACTGATAGGCGTTCTCCGTAAAGAGCATTCTTTCTTCGTGTGTAAATAACAACACGCTGTTTATTCATTACATCATCATACTCCAATAGTCTTTTACGAATTCCAAAGTTGTTTTGCTCAACCTTTTTCTGTGACCGTTCTATCGTTTTAGATATCATAGAATGCTGAATCACTTCACCTTCTTCATACCCAAACTTGTCCATCACTTTAGAAACTCTGTCCGAACCAAAAAGTCTCATCAGGTTATCTTCTAAGGATACAAAGAATTGAGAGGAACCCGGATCTCCTTGTCTACCCGCTCTACCCCTTAATTGCCTATCTACACGTCTGCTATCGTGACGTTCAGTACCGATAATAGCAAGTCCTCCAGCATCTTTTACTCCTTTGCCTAGCTTTATATCAGTGCCACGACCTGCCATGTTCGTTGCTAGTGTTACCGAGCCAGGTTGGCCTGCTTCTGCTACAATATCTGCTTCTCGCTGATGTTGCTTAGCATTCAGTACATTGTGCTTTATCTTTTTCATATTGAGCATTCTACTCAATAGCTCAGATACCTCAACTGAAGTAGTACCTACTAATACTGGTCTACCTTCCTTTTGAAGTCTAATTATTTCATCTGCAACAGCATTAAATTTCTCTCGAACAGTCTTATACACTAAATCGTCTCTATCATCCCTAGCAATAGGTCTGTTTGTAGGAATTACAACAACATCTAGTTTATAAATTTCCCATAGTTCTCCTTCTTCCGTCTCTGCTGTACCAGTCATTCCGCTTAGTTTGTGGTACATCCTAAAGAAATTCTGAAGGGTAATAGTAGCAAAGGTTTGAGTAGCTGCTTCTACTTTAACATTTTCTTTTGCTTCTATAGCCTGATGAAGTCCGTCTGAGTATCTACGACCGTCCATCACACGACCAGTTTGCTCATCTACTATCTTTACTTTACTATCCTGGATAATGTATTCAACATCTTTTTCAAACATAGCGTAAGCTTTAAGTAGCTGGTTGATACTATGAATACGCTCAGATTTTACTGCATGATTTCTGTATAACTCGTCTTTCTTTTTTTGTTTTTCATCTTCTGAAAGACTTGATTTTTCTAGCTCGGCAATTTCACCTCCTACATCTGGAAGAACAAAGAAATCCTTATCGTCGCTATCTTGAGATATGAGATCGATTCCTTTGTCGGTTAGCTCTATTTGATTGTTCTTTTCATCAATGGTGAAGTATAATTCTTCATCAACTACATGCATTTCCTTTTGTTGATCTTGCAAATAGAAGTTTTCGGCTTTAGTCATTACAGACTTCATACCTTGTTCACCTAAGAACTTGATTAGAGGCTTACTCTTAGGGAAACCTCTTTGAGCTCTAAATAGTAGGAGTCCGCCATCTTTTTCTCCACTTTTACCTTCTTTGATTAGCTTTTTAGCATCCGTAAGTGCCGTGTTTAAGTATTTCTTTTGAGCATCTACTACACGTTGTATTTTAGGCTTTAACTCATTGAATTCGTGCACATCTCCTTTAGGAGTAGGTCCTGATATAATTAACGGTGTTCTTGCGTCGTCAATTAATACAGAATCAACCTCATCAATCATAGCAAAATGATGCTTTTGCTGTACTTGGTCCTCAGGCGTATTAGCCATATTGTCCCTTAGATAATCAAATCCAAATTCATTGTTTGTACCATAGGTGATATCTGCTTTGTAAGCGTCCTTTCTTTCAGGTGAATGAGGTCGGTAATAATCCAAACAATCTACCTTTAATCCATGGAACTGAAAAATAGGGGCGTTCCACTCTGCGTCTCTACGAGCCAAATAATCATTTACGGTTACAATATGAACTCCACGCTGCCCTAGTGCATTGAGATAAGCTGGCAACGTAGATACTAACGTCTTACCCTCACCAGTTTGCATCTCAGCTACTTTTCCTTGATGCAATACAACACCGCCAATAAGCTGAACATCATAATGAATCATATTCCAGGTTACTTCCTGTCCTGCAGCATCCCAAGTAGTATCATAATGAACGTCGTTTCCTACGATATTGATGTGTGGTTTACTTGCCGCTAAATCTTTATCAAATTCTGATGCAGTAGCTGTTAGTTTATCATTTTCGGTAAATCTTCTTGCTGTTTCTTTGACTACAGCAAAAGCTTCTGGTAGTAATTCTTCTAATATCTCTTCTAGTTTTTCATCACGCTGCTCTTCTAAATTATCCATTTCATCATAGGCGTCTTCCTTCTTTTCTATTTCACCAATACCAGCTTCAGCTATTTGAGTCTTTAAGTCAGCAATTTTCGAATCGATCTCTGACAAATAGTCATTTACTCTTGACTTAAATTCAGAGGTTTTTGCTCTAAGTTCATCATTTGATAGACCAGCTAGTTTATCGAATTCTGCATTAATCTTTCCCACGTAGGGAGTAACCCCCTGCACATCCTTATCTGCTTTATTGCCAAATAATTTGGAGATACCACTTACTATTGAATTTAACATTTAGTGTTATTTTTCTTATCTGTTTCTAAAAGTATGCCAAGCTTTACCATACCTCAGCAAAAATCACCTCAAATCTAACGTTCCTATGCTTAATACTGGTCTATTTTTTATCACAAATCGATTAGCAATATGTTTATATATTTTGATGAAAATGATGTTTTCAGTTGAGACGCCATTTATCTTTGTCCTTTAGATAAAACTAATGCGAATACTCATACTAGGTTCAGGTGCAAGAGAGCACGCTATGGCTTGGAAATTATCAAGTGAAATTGGAAAAGAAAATGTATTTGTAGCTCCAGGAAATGGAGGTACTCAGCTATGTGCAACCAACGTCGATATTGGTTACACCGAATTTGAGCAGCTCTACACTTTTTGTATTCAAGAAAATATTGACACAGTCGTTCCAGGATCAGAGGATGCTATAGCTCAAGGTGTTAGAGATTATTTTGAAGAAAGATCTGACGAAATATTCGTGTTTTCTCCAGATAAGAAAGCAGGTCAATTAGAAAGTAGCAAAGCATTTGCTAAGGCATTCATGGCTAAAGAAAATGTACCAACCGCGGCATACCAGAAGTTTACTTCAGAAGGATTAGAAGATGGTTATCTTTTTTTAGAATCACTGAATGCTCCATATGTGCTAAAAGCAGATGGACTAGCTGCAGGGAAGGGCGTATTAATATTAGATGACCTGGATGAGGCAAAAGCTAGTTTAAAAAAAATGCTGGTAGATGAACAATTTGGTGCTGCATCGAGCACAGTTGTTATAGAAGAGTTTTTAGACGGAATAGAATTTTCTGTATTTGCACTTACGGATGGCGAGAATTATATCATTCTGCCGGAAGCAAAGGATTATAAACGAATCGGGGAGGGTGATACCGGATTAAATACAGGAGGAATGGGTGCTGTATCCCCTGTTCCTTTTTATACAGACGAGGTTAAGGACAAGACCATTAGAAAGGTAGTAGAACCTACAATTAAAGGATTAAAGAACCAGGATTTAGACTTTAGAGGGTTTGTTTTTTTTGGTTTAATCTTAGTAAAAAATGAACCATTTGTAATAGAGTACAATGTAAGGATGGGTGATCCTGAAACAGAAGTAGTCATACCCAGATTGGATGAGTCTTTATCCGTAATGATATTAGAAGCCAAAGGAAAAAGAATTGTCTCACGTACTGCAAAAGTTAAGTCTGGTTTTGCAACAACTGTATTTGCGGTTTCGGGTGGTTATCCTGAAAGTTACGAAAAGGGAAAAGCGATAGAATTAAACTCAAAAAGTGAAACTCTGTTCCATGCTGGAACAAAATCTACTGATATTGGTTATATAACAAGTGGAGGTAGAGTGCTTGCAGCTACATGCTTTGGTACTACTATGGATGATGCACTTTCTAGCTCTTACGATGTAATTAAAAGAATTGATTTTGACAAAAAGTACTTTAGGAAAGATATAGGCTTAGATTTAAAAAAGTATGTTTAAACAAATAGTAGATAAAATATGGAGCTACTTGAGTTTCAAGAAGTCTGGTAGCACAGGATTTCTGAAACAGATGCATCTTATGAATAAGATTTCCATTTTAATGTTTCTAGTGGCTCTTATTGTTGTCATTAGCAAAATTATGAAGTAATGCTGTAAAGTTTAGTTACTATCCTCCTGACAAGAACCATATTCTTCAGATAGATATTTAAGTTGACTAGGTTTACGAAACAGTTTCTGGAATACTTTTTGTAATTTCCCAACTAGTTAGAATTTCAAAAAAAAGATGATCATATTAATAGTTCTTATAATGGGTGTAAGTTGGTTTGTGCAGAATCGACTAAAATCTAAATTTAAAAAATACTCTCAAACTCCAATCTCAAGTAATCTTTCCGGTAAGGAAATAGCTGAAAAAATGCTTTCTGATAACGGGATTTATGATGTGAAAGTCATATCTGTAAATGGGCAACTTACAGATCATTATAACCCAGTAAAGAAAACAGTAAATCTGAGTGAAGTGGTTTATAATCAGCGAAATGCTGCTGCAGCTGCAGTTGCGGCTCACGAAGTTGGACATGCTGTACAACACGCACGTGCATACACTTGGCTAACAATGAGAAGTAAGCTTGTTCCTTGCGTTTCTGTAAGTTCTAGATATGTACAGTTTGTGCTAATCGGGGGTATTTTATTAGCAGGTTCGACCGGAAATCTTTTTTTACTTCAGGTGGCGGTAGCCATGTTTGCCGCTACTACACTATTTAGTTTCATAACTCTCCCAGTAGAGTTTGATGCTAGTAATCGAGCACTGGCTTGGATAAAAGAATATAATATGGCAACTACTGACGAACTGGCAGATAGCAAGGACGCTCTGAAATGGGCTGCAATGACTTATGTTGTGGCTGCTTTGAGTTCTTTGGTTACATTGCTTTATTATGCTCAAATGTTACTCGGTAGAGATTAATTATAATAATAAATCTAAGTAGTATGGCTCTAAATAGACTTTTTTCTAATATCCCAATCTTTATGATTTGGATTTTTCTTTCTGCT
>CBFHGJ010000010.1:0-92099 GCA_965655315.1 Bacteroidia bacterium | reverse complement strand
TTGTAGACTGTCTAACACGGTTTGGTTGGCTGCCACAAAAGATTTGAGCGGTTCGAACATTGCTCTTTTTTCTTCTGTAGTAGTTAGTAGCTCGATATCAGGTGAGTGAAGTGTTTTTTCTCTACGTTTCGCTGAAATGAGTTTTTCTTCCTCAGGAGAAAGACCAATAGTCCAGATTACCTCTGTACGCTGAAGATCAAGTTCTGTAGCCCAGTTTGTGTAGATATGATCCGCGGCACCACTCAATTTTAAGGCTTGAACTATTTTCCTGAATTTACTTCCTTGTTGGGTGTAAATAGTTTTTAATTCTGGCAGAGTAATAATAGCAAACTTGTGGGCATTGTTTGCAGTATAGTCCACTGCAGCTTCTGCTACTTCACTAGTTTGTAGGGCTGCTTTAGGATCATATTCAGTTGTAGCAATTTCCTTTTTTGATTCAGTTTTCACTTTTGGGCTGTCAACTGTTCTATCTTTGGGTAGTACTACTAGCTGCTTGAAAATCAACGAAAGATCTGAAGGGTCCAATTCTGCCACAGAGCAAATGAACAAAATAAATTTGAGATTATGAATCTAGTTTCTAGGCATATACGCGTCACCATGGATATATGACTGCATATGGACACGAACTGTAATCTGAAAAACTTAATTTTGCACCACTCAAAATGAAAGTTACTCCTATTTCTCATTCCAATATTGCCAGCTTAGACTTTAATAACATAGAATTCGGAAAGGTATTTACTGACTACATGTTGGTTTCAAATTTTGATGGAGAGAAATGGTCAGAGGTTTCCATTACATCACTTCAGAATATGGAAATGCATCCAGCTACCTCAGTATTGCACTATGGACAAGCCATTTTTGAAGGTTTAAAAGCTTATAAAAATGAGGAGGGGGAGGTCAATATATTTAGACTAAAAGATAATCTAAATAGGATGAATGCTTCAGCAAGTAGAATGAAAATGCCGGAGCTAAATGTAGATGCAGTTTATAATGGGATATTGGAATTTGTAAGATTACAAAAAGATTGGATTCCAACACAAGAATACGGCTCACTGTATATTCGACCATTTATGATTGCGACAGATCATACGCTTCGAGCTCTTTCTAGTCAGACGTATCGTTTTATGGTTATCGCTTGTCCAGTGGGCTTTTATTACAGCACCCCGTTAAGTATTTATCTAGAAAAAAGCTACAGACGTGCCGCTAAAGGAGGTGTAGGATATGCAAAAGCCGCAGGGAATTATGCTGCTTCCTTTTATCCAACTGATCTTGCAAAGCAGGATGGATTTGATCAAATTCTTTGGACAGATATTACCAATGACTATAGTCTAGAAGAGCTGGGCAGTGCTAATTTCTTTTTTGTGAAAAATGGAATAGTATACACCCCTGAGATACATGATAGCATTTTGAAAGGCATAACAAGAGATACACTCATAAATCTTGCACAAGATGCTAGGATGGAAGTAAGGCAAGAAAAAATAACTGCAGATGAATTCAAAAATGCATTAAAGCATGGGGAAGTAGATTGCATGTTTGCAACTGGTACAGCGGCAGCCATTACCTTTATCAACGAGGTGTCTATAGATGGAGAAAAGTTTCAAGTAAATTCAAATTCCTTTTCACCAGTGATGAAATTAGAAGAGAATTTGATTGCAATAAAGTACTTGAAGAATCAGGAGCATCCTGAATGGAATGTGGTAGTCTAATCTAAAGACTCACTCAAAATTTTAAGCCAAGAACTTCCAGATTCCCATATACGGAAGTTTAATTCCATAATTTGGAAAAAGCAGCATAGATTGAAATGTAAACATCTATTAAACAATGCTTTACATTTGTGGCATTGATTTGGCAAGTAATGCAGTGTGTCGAAAGATACAAATGGTTAATAACTCATCATAATTAGTAGTTTAGTATTAATCTTTGAAATTAAAGTCTTGGTTGTAGAATCAAGACTTTTTTTTGTCTCAAATCTTAAGTGTAGTTTCGTTTTAGAAGGCTTGATGCAATACTTCGTCGGTTGGAAGAGTTTTAAGATTATAATCTAGTGAAAGGTTTACTAAATTCAAAAATTAGAAAAAAGACAAGAGTGTCTTGTGGTCTTTGGTTTCCAAGTGCATTCTGTGTTTTTCTCCTCTTGATTTTAGTCGTTGGGAATATGCATCGTGCTCACGCACAATTATATAGTCTTACTTCAGAAGACTTTCTAATTTACTTTCCTTCAAATGGTTTTGCCATATCGTCTAGTCAGAAGAAAAAGCTTTCAGCTAAGATTCTTGAAATAGGGAGCACTAACATAAAAGAGATATATGTAGAAGGACATACAGATAGCTTTGCCACTGATGAGTATAATCTTGGACTTGCTGCAAGAAGAGCAGATGCAACCGTTGATGTGCTCAAGAGTATAGGAGTTCCTGAGCGATTTATAAAACGGGAAAGCTTTGGAGAAACACAACTAGTATCAGAGAACCAGAGCAATAATAGAAGAGCTAAAGTTTATTTCGTTTATGAAACTGACTTGAAATCAACTCTATATCCACCGAAGTACATTGTTATCAAAACAATAGATAAAAAGACAAATAAGCCGATACGTGCAAGTTTAGGTTTTGATTACAAAGACCTCGATATGAAATTTAGCTCTATTGGCAAGTCGGGGGTATCATCTACGTTTGAGATGTTGAGTGAAGATTTAGAGATATCGGCTTCGTCGGTGGGTTACCTCAGTGAATATCTAGCAGTACCACTTGAAGATATTGAGAAACCGATCGATACATTGGTATATACGATTCCTTTGCGGAAGGTAAGAATCACAGGTAAGTTTACTTTTAACAATATCTATTTCCACACAGATAGTGATAAAATAAAACCAGAATCTGAACCAGATTTACATAAGTTACTTGCTGTAATGCAAAGAAATAAAGCAGCATACATTGAAATACAAGGTCATATGAACTACCCAGTGGATAGACCTATGAATAGTATTCAGGATAGATATAATAAGGAGCTTAGTTTTAAGCGTGCTAAGGCTATAAATGATTATTTGGTAACTAGCGGTATAAAGCAAGAAAGACTTACCTATAAAGGTATGGGAAATAGCAGGATGAAGTTTAAGTTGCCGGCAAGTCGTGCCGAAGAAGATCAAAATAAAAGAGTTGAAATCTACACTCTTAAGGAAGTTTAATTGGTCTAACTACCAAAACTGATAGCGGTATTTAGTTACTTAAATCCCATCTTAGGTGAAGTCTAAAACTTCTAGGTAACATTGGATAGGAGGGTGAACTGTAGTATTCATTTCCCATAAAACCTTCCTGAATATGAAAGAATTCTAAACCTATGCAAAAGCTTTTAACTTTACCATTTAGATATAATCGAATTGGTGGATAAGGAATAAAGGTCTTATCAGCATTGTACCAAGTTCGTAGAAAAGGATTATATCTAGGACTTTTAAATTCGCTCATCCAAAATGTTTTTGCCCCGAGTTGTAATTTTAGATTGTCCTTAAAAACATTAAAATTGGTATAGATATTTCCTGCAATCGAGGTTGCAGGTCTTGGGAGAACGATTTGATTCGAAGAGTTTTGGAAAATTGCATCGATTCCTATCCCAAAATGAGGTCTTACTAGACTATAAGAGGCAGTAGAAGTGAGTAATGAAACTGTTCCATCAAATTGTACAGGTGTACTTAGGTTATTTAAATACACGCGATTGGAACTAGTCTCTGCTGTTATTTTAAATGATATATTGTGATGTGCTTGGCTATATGAAGCTCTTCCCGAAAGTGAGTTTTGAGCAATCTTTTGGAAGTCGTTCGTCCATGAAAGTGAGCTTCCTTGAAAATTAGATTCAATGTACGTGGGTTCTACAAGTTGAGATAGTATCTGAGCAGTAATACTAAATCCACGGTATTCGGTCTTTAGTCTTCCGTTCACCTCATAATCCCCAAGATTATATCCAAGTAATCCTAGTTTAGTAGTAGCATCAAGTTGCAAGGTTTTGTAATTTAGTTTCCCTTGACCAAGTCCATATATGTTTTGAAAATTCTCTTCACTCCCATTCAAATAAACTTGTTCATAGGCGTGTTGTAGCCCTAGTTTTAGTAGTATCGTCTTGTAATTGTAGACATAGCCAAATTCATTGGATAAGGTACGGTGATAAAAAGAGTCATTTACCTCATCTAACGTATCGCCATAAATTATGGGCTCTGGACTTTCGTCCATAAACTGAATTCTGTTATTATCAAAATGAGTGGTTAGGTAGAATTGATTGTCATATTGACGTAGTGAAAATCGTTCCGTAGTATCTTTACTGGGCTTTCCAGGTCGGTAATATTGAGTAATATTGAATGAATTTCGAGCATGAATCCCGGATGCATCAGTTAACAACACATCACTATTATTTGACTTCAAATCTGATGGTAGACTATTGAAAGTAGAGTCTGAAACAATTCCGTTTGTTTCTACATTATCACTCTTGTTCCAAAGGTATGCAGCTACCAATTCATACTTTCTATCTGGGGTATAATAACCAACATAAAACTTAGAATTGAAGAGACTATTTAGTCTAGCACTTGCTATATTTTGAATGTTTGAAAAGTATAAATTCTGATTTTTAATACGACGATAGTCTAGTCCAAATGTTAGCCTTTCTGATATTTGCTGTGCGTGCGATACTTCAACTTGTAACATTTCATTTGGTCCCTGAGAATAACGCAATCGTGTGAAAGGTCTGTCAGTATGATATAAAGTTACGTTATCATCAAAAAACAATGGTAATGTCCCATCCATGCCAAGTTCTAAACTTAGTTTTCTATGCAATGGCTGGCTTAAAGGTAAAAGTGGGGAAGCCTCCAAGCCTAAGTCTATAAATGGGAAATTTGCTTGGTAGGCTGGATAGTAGTTCGAAAATGAATTAAGTTGAGTATCAATTTGAGTTGAATCAGTATTAAAAAAAGACACCTCTTCTGCATCCAATGCATAAACCTCCACGGGTTTAAATCTTTGAGCAGCACTAGTATCTAGTAACTGGCCAAAAGCGGCATTCCAACCAACTAGTAAAAAGAAAAATCCCGTTATTATTTTATACATCCTGCTTATTGCGTAGAGAATGAAACAATTTTATAATTTACATTTTCTACTTCATCTTTTACCGTGATATAAAGCTCATAGTTATTTGGCATATTTTCAGGCAGTAGAACTGCTAAAGAATATTCAAATGTAGAATCCTTGGTAGAAATATTGTCATCAAAAATGGACTGATTGGAACTCATATCTCTTACTTCAACCTCAATGCTGCCTAGAAAATAATTATCCTTTACTGTAAAGATTATAGGTAAAGAGGTGGTATTTGTATACACCTCGTTTTGTATTGGTGAAATAACTTCGGTCACTTCTGGAGCATCCCCATCTATGTAGGAATCAGATTCCGGTATATTGAACTCATCTTTGCACGAGAGCAGAAGGAAGCAAGTCGCACAGATTACGAGCATCTTTTTCACTTTGCAAATAACAGAAATAATTAGGAGACTATCTTTGTCGATAGTGGCTAGGCAGATTGATTTTCTTATAGTTGGGGGAGGGATAGCAGGTAGGTTAATCCAGCTAGAGTTGGAGAGTAGAGGCCAAAGTACCTTAGTGTACGATCAAGCCAATAATAATAGAAGCAGTGCAGTAGCTGCAGGTTTAGCAAATCCACTCGTTGGTAAGTATTTTACCGTTGGCTGGCGTGTTCCAGAATTCTTTTCTGATTTGAGATCATTTTATGAAGATATCGAAAATAGACTAGATGCTTCATTTTTTAGACCGTGTGAGATGAAAAGGATTATTGCCACTCCCGGTGAACAGAATATTTGGCTTAGTAAACAAAGCAAGCCCAAATATGAGGCTATCTGCAGTTTTGCTCACGAAGATATTACTGGAATGGCTACACCGTATGGCGTAATCAGTGTACATCAAGGAGGGGAACTGAAAACAGAAGATTTTATGAATGCCTGTGCAGCTAAACTCCCAACAATGGATGAAGTATTCAATCACCGTGAATTAGATTTAGATACTAGCAGGCACGGGGATATTTCATTTAAAGGTATTGTGTTTTCAGAAGGATATGAGGTTATAAATAATCCATTATTTAGAGATTTAGTAAAACTCATTCCAACCAAAGGAGAGTTATTAGAAATTGAAACTGACTTAGATTTTAGAGGTGAGATCTACTTAGGTGGAGTATTTATTCAGCATAGACACAACAAGGTTTGGAGGGTGGGGTCAACCTATGCCCGAGATGATTTGAGCCTAAATCCTACAGAGGAAAAGAAGCAGGATATGATCACCAAACTTGATAGAGTAATTCGAGTTCCATATCGGGTTATTAAACATTTGACAGGAACTAGACCTGCAACCAGTGATCGTAGACCACTACTGGGTGTTCATCCGAAATATCCCAATGCTTATATCTTTAATGGGATGGGCAGTAAGGCAGTAAGTATGGCTCCAGTATTAAGTCAAGAAATGGTAGATTTTATGTTAAGCCGTTCTCCAATCCTGCCTGAAGCGAATATCACAAGATTTGATGAAAAAATGGATCAGCCTATTGCTTGATAAACTTAGCACTGGTGACGCCAGCTGTAATAAAGTATGTGCCTTGAGGCAGAGTATTTATTTCAACAGTAGTTTTAATTCCATGTAGTTCTCCTTCTTTTACTTGTTGACCTAAGCTGTTCATTATTCGGTACTTCATCAACTCAGCGGTTGATTTTTCTATCGTGATAGTATTATGTGATAAGGTTGGGTACACCTTAAGAGCAGCAAAAGCTATTTCATTTATACGAGCTTTCACCCCTTGCATGTCAGTAATTTCTGCTCGGATTCCAAGACTTAAGTTCTCATATGTGCCACTTCCTGAAGTTGTTAGTTTGGCTGTTCTGACCATGTAATGATTGGTTCCTTGATAAGGATTATTATCCACTAATGATAAGTCATTCGTTGGAGTTTCATTAATCAATACAAAACCGCCGTGACCTTTGTGGCTTCGGTAAACGTAGTAACCAGAAATTTTACTTTCATCAGAAGCTGTCCAAGCTATTGTAGTTGCATCTCGATCCGGTGAAGCTTCTAAACTTATACCAGCTGCAGGTTTAATTGGGTGCACACGAAGACTAGGATCTCCCAATAGTGCCATATGTGTCCCATTTTGAAAATAACTGCCATCGTAGTCACGCAGGTTGTTCATAGAAAGCTTGGTGATATCGCCAAATGTGGCACCTAACGCTAGAGGGTGAGTTACCCATTTTGGCCTTCCACTCCATACACAGGTGAAACCAAGTTTTGTGCTTGCTAGACTAGATCGCATTAAGTTATTTCTGGAGTCCCAATCTCCAAAGTAACTCCCAAATAGTTGGTTGAAAGCAGCTGCATTATGATTAACAAAAGAATCTGTCCTTCCAACTCCACTGCAAGAGGTGAAAGAGCCTGCACCGCACCCATAGGACAGCAAGTAATCTCCAGTTCTAGTGGTATTAAATATATCTGCATTAATAGTTTTATTTGGGCCTAAGATTGCAGAAAAATCCCGTATAGCTGCGGAACTAAAACCTTCTCGAGCGGCTCCACCACTTCTAAAATTGTCTTCTATTATTCCTTGTTGTAAAACCGTAGTCTGTCCAATTTTAAACTCGTGAACTTTGTTTAAGTATTGACGGGTAAGTTCTACTTCATTTTTCGAAAATTTAGGTAAATCCGAAAAGTCAACCCTACCAATTGCCACTTCTACCGTTCCTGGAATTGAGTTATTGTCATACTTCCCGTCTCCTTTTCTATTTTTATTTAGTTCTCTTGATCCTGTAGAATCTACATCGTTATCAGTCCAGTTGTTTGAAAATACGCCGTAATACAAATCACTTGGCCAAGCTCCACAATGTGAAGGTGGAGCAGCTGCAGTATGACCATCTGGAGGTACTTGATAGCTTAGATCGGTGCAGAAAGTTCCAGAATATGGAACAGCAACATGACCTATGATATAGATAGCATCACAACCATTTTGAGCTTTTTTGAGTTCGATTGAAGTTTTTAACTCCTGCGGAGATACTGAAGATAGTATTATTTCGGAATACACTTCCCAGCCATCACCAATCAAATCATTCTCCAATTGCTTTACTTCATCAGCCAATCCAGTACCTAAATTATCTGCCACGAGTACCCAAAGAGTGCCTCGACTGTGAATGGCATTTTTTTCGATACTTGCTGTCAAGTATCCGTATCCCCTAATGTCATTGTTGGAGGTTAGTGGGTCAGGTGTGTTGGTCAACTTTACCACATTATACTCATATTCCTCGCCGAGGGTCACATCAGTGTCTATAAAAAAAGTATCACCAGAAGCTTGCTGGTTTACTACTGGGTTGCCCCAGGTTTGATCTCCAGGTGTTCTTTTATATACCGCAAAATTTTGAGCATCACTAGTCTTTGCCCAATGAATAGTAATTGTCTTGCTGGTAGCATTTGAGATAGCATAGGCTCCTACTGCTCTAGATTCAGGAATTGTTTGTGCCGTAGTTGTTAAAAATGAAATCAGCAGAAGAGCAAGAAATGGAAGGTTCAAAAAATATCTCATAGGTAAAGAAGAAGTATATTCGTACGAAAATAGAGAATTATTTCATGCGTGTTTTTAGTATTCTTATCTCCCTCTTTTTTAGTCTGAGTTTACTCGCTCAAAGTTTCTGCCAGCATATGCGAATGGAGGAACAACTTACCACCACTAATTCAATAGATTTGAGGACAGATACATTTGATATCTTGAGCTATACCATCAATGCTGCTTTTTTAAATTATCAAACAGATCAAAAGATTGATGCTTCAACTGTCTTAGATATAGATGTACTGGAAACGGCAACAAGTATTTCTTTAGACTTGCTAGAGCTTAATGTCTCTGAGGTAAAAATAGACGGAGCTACAGTTTCGTTTACATACAACTCTCCCAAGATACACATTCCAGTTTCTGTGCTGAGAGGTCAAAACATCAAAGTAGAGATCAGCTATAGTGGGACTCCACAGAGTGACTCTCAATGGGGTGGTTTTTATTTTAGAAATGAGTATGCTTATAACCTGGGCGTTGGTTTTGCCGCCGACCCGCATAATTTTGGAAGAGTGTGGTTTCCCTGCTTTGACAATTTTGTGGATAGAGCAGAATACTATATGAACGTGACAGTAGACTCAGGATATAGAGCCTATGGAAATGGTTATCTTACTGAAGTAGTTAATAATGGAAATAGCACCCGGACGTTCAAATGGACGATGGATGAGCCTATCCCAACCTATCTGGCCGCAGTAGCAATTGCTCCCTATGAAGAAGTAAAGTTTGATGTAGATGGAATTCCTGTCCTACTTACAGCTGTAGAAGCTGACACAGCGAACTTGCGAAGCAGTTTTAGAAATATTCCGTCGTGTATTCGAAGCTTTGAGTCCTTGTATGGTGACCACACTTTCGATAGAATAGGGTTTAATATCGTACCATTCAATGCTGGAGCTATGGAGCATGCTACTAACATAGCCTATCCACGCTATGCAATAGCAGGAGGAGGGTTAGATTTTGAAACTTTATATGCTCACGAGCTTGCCCATCACTGGTGGGGAAATACTATTACCTGCAGGACCCAAGAAGACATGTGGTTAAATGAAGGGTGGGCCTCTTATTCTGAAAATATATTTCTAGAAGAAGTTTATGGGCGTGCGAAATACGATGAGGAGGTAGAGGCGAATCATAGACAAGTGTTGCAATTTGCCCATGTGCAAGATGGTGCAATTCTGCCTGTAAGTGGTGTCAGCCACGCCAATACTTACGGTAGACATGTTTACAATAAAGGTGGAGATATGGTGCATACCTTGAGGGGTATGATGGGAGATGATAAGTTTTTTGAGGCGTGTAAGTCTTTTCAAGCAAAGTTTAGGTTTAAAGATGTATCAACAGATGATATGAAAAATCACTTTCAAGATTACTCCAGTTTCGATATTAGTGGATTTTTTGATCAGTGGGTAAAAACGGCAGGGTTCCCGCATTTTGACATTTTGAGAGCTCGTAAAGAAGGGGACAGCTATTCAGTTACTATCAAACAAACTCCTAGATTTAATGAGGAAGTATACAAGGGTGTAGTTGTTACACTATCTGCTTTTGGGTCGGATTTTACTCGATTTGATCAGCAAATTGTAATCAATGAAAGTGAACAAGTGTTCTTAGTAGATTGTCCATTTGAGCCTGAATTCTGGTCGTTTGATTTTGATGATTTAATCAGTGATGCAGTTACTACGGATTGGGCCTTTCTAGAAAATGAAGAGGAGATTGACATGGAGCACGGAATGCTGAATAATGTAAAGGTTACGACTTCTCAAGATTCTATACTTTTAAGAGTTGATCACCATTGGGCACCTGCAGATGGCACCTATGGTGGTCCTGTCGGAGCTCAATTGAGCAGACAACGATATTGGACCATAGATGGTGTTTGGGATGAGAATACAGAAATAGCTACTGAGTTAATTTATAGTGGCCTCATTACTAATTCTCCCACTTTTGGATATTTAGATAATGAATTGATTCGTATCACAGAAGATAGCCTCGTCTTATTATACAGACCTCACGCAAAGGCTCCTTGGGCTGAGGCTAAGGACTATACAAAAGATGCTGGCTCATTATTTGACAAAAGAGGTACGATGGAAATTAGTAAACTAAAGAAAGGTCAATATACACTAGCCATGTATGATGCAAATCTAGCATCTACTTTGGAGCTTGAGGTGTCTCCGAGTTTCAAGGTTTATCCTAATCCCGCATCAAAAGAAATAACAGTAGAGCTGGGGGACAGAAAAAGTGTTGATACCATAGAGATTACTGACCTTACAGGAAGAGTAGTACAAACTGTTGAGGTGAAGCCAAACACAAAAAAGGAAGTCGTAGATATATCTAAACTCACTTCTGGAGTATACTTCGTAGGTGTAATTTCTAAAGGATTAGCTTACGATTTACAAAAAATTCGTGTGGACTAATCTAGTACGAATACGTATCATAATTATCGCCAGTTTCTAGAATTCGAGGACGAGTGCTATCGTAAGCCTCGTGAAAAACACTTCTAGTGGAATCTATCAATGGAGTGAAAACTCCGGATAGATCGGCTAAAGTATGAAACAAATCATCCGTTTTATACGGGAGATGTGTTCGTTTCGTAATTCGTTTAGTCTTCTCTGGAAAAGCAATATTATAATTTTCTGATAGCCAAAAGACGAATGGTATCTCCATGTTAGATTTGGGTAAGACTGCACCATAATCGTGTCCACAGTTGTCAAACTCATCATAGACATTTTCTCCGTGATCAGATGTAAAAATGGCTGCTGAAACACCTTTGCTTTTTTCGAGACTAGTAAGTAAGTGATCTACTACATAGTCTGTGTATAGAATAGAATTATCGTATTGAGCTTGGGTGGCATCATATTCATTTGATCCAGTCCATTTTTCAAAAATTTTAGGATACCTTTTTCTGTAAGACGTATGATTCCCCATCATATGTAGGACGATAAATCTGTCCTTAGCAGAGTCGCTCAATACTGATTCAAAGGGCTCAAAAAGTTTTTCATCATAAGATTTGATGTAGTTTGCCTCACGAGATGAGTTGCTATGAGTGTTTGTAAATATGGTGTGCTTTGATTTTTTAGCTAGTAAAGTAATCCAGTTTTCCCATATGCCAATAGGTGGTTGGTTTGAGATCCAGTAGGTTTCATACCCAGCAGAATTCATCAAGTCAAGAATGTCAAGATCAGCGGGAAGGGTATCTGGATGTGTAATATTAAGATTGGATAAACTTCTAGTGACTGAACTAATGGTATTAGAAAACCCAGCTATTACATCTTTATAAACTGCTATATCGTTTCTGCTCGATAATCTGGGGTTATTCTCTCGCTTATATCCATAGAGCTGCATATGTCTCCGGCTTGTGGACTCGCCTAGTATAAGCACTATGGTTTTATCCAGCTCAGGTTTTTCTTCTTGAACCTCAACCAAGCGAGACTTGTTTTTCCCTTTCATTTCAGATAAGGTATTCACTGTTTCCAAAAAGCCAACACCTGTCTTCACTAGAAACGGACTTCCCTTTCTCAAGAGCCTATTTTTGATAAGGTTTTCTCCGAGAAATACAACGGCAAAACCTAAAATAAGATAGGTTAATATTCTCGGAACAGCCGCTCGATTAAGCTTAGATTTAGCTGCTAGATAGACTATTGTCAGAAAGGGTAGGACAAATAATAGGCGATAGAATCCTTTGGTCTCTAAATATTCTTGAGCTTCTGAAAAATGTGTATTGAATAAGGTGAGTAGACTTACAATATTTATTGGACTCTTTAATAAAAATAGATTGAAAAGTTCTACAAAACTGGTGATAGAAAAGAAGACCAACGGAATCCAATAGAACAACTTCTTGCCAGTGAGAATATAAGATGTAGTAAATAGACTAATCCAGGCAAAAACAATGAGCAATTGCCTCCAATCTATCAAATCAGGGGTATAATACAGCGTGACTAAAAATGGTAATAGGGCTATGAGATAGAGCCACTTTGGAAAAAGTGCTCTAGCTGATTTGAGATATTGAATAACTGAAGGCATAGCCGATTACCAGAGGTATTATTTTCCCATTGCCTGGACCTGTTCTAGGATCCAGTCTTGTAAGGTCTCTATTCCACGTTTTGTATTAGCACTTGTTTCGAAAATAACAGGAAGCTCTGCAAAATATTGAGACAACTGCTGCTCAAATGCAATCATATTTGCCTCAGTTTGTTTTGGTTTTTTCTTGTCAGTCTTGGTAAATATGATGCCAAGCGGTACACGATGCACACCGCACCATTCTAAAAACTCCATATCTATACGTTGCGGAGGAATGGCGGCATCTATCAGTACGAATACGATGTAGAGATTATCACTTTTGAGGAGATAGTCGGTGATTAAACCTTCAAACTCTTCACGTAGTTTTTTGGACACCTTAGCATAACCATATCCAGGAAGATCGACTAGGCTTACAGCGTGGTCCACATCAAAAAAATTGATGAGTTTAGTCTTACCAGGTTTAGCACTGGTTTTAGCCATGTCTTTTTTAGACGTAAGTGCATTTATGAGTGAGCTTTTGCCTACATTACTCCTCCCTATAAAGGCAAATTCGGGCGTTTTAGAATCTGTAATCTGCTGAACGGCACTATAACTACGCTTGAATTTGGCTCTGTGTAAACTCACCGTGCAAAGGTAAGACAAGAATGAAGATAGCAACATTAAGCTTCGTGGTTAAAGATGATTCGGACGGATTCTGATTATTAACTAAAATAGTTAATCTAAGTTCCTATCAGACTCTCTCTCATCTTGCTCTATGATACGTGCTTTGGAAACCGCAGAAGCAACTAGACCAGCTGGGACTGTGACTATACCAACACCTACAATGAGCACAAAAAAATTAAATATTTTGCCTCCTGCGGTGATAGGAACAACATCACCATACCCTACGGTTGTGAGGGTAACTATTGCCCACCAACAGCTTCATCCGTAGATAAGGTCAGTACTAGGCCACGATTTTATGATTACCTAATACAGAAGCAAAAGGAATGTTGGAAAATACTAAATAGTGGAGTTTCCACAGGTCTTATTCCGTAAACTTGTTTATTCTCCTAAACCTTCTTGTTATGTTTTTATTTGAGTTTAAAAGTTTTAAACTTATATATCCATCATCATAATTCACCTTCCAAAAATCTCGGTCTAGCTGTCCTCCATAAGGGATCAGTTCTACCTCAGGCTTATGTCCGTGTACATTATATACACCGTTGATCCTTCCATTTTCGGATTGAATAACAAATCGCTTGTCCCACCTGAAAAAGATATAACTGGCGGTACCAGCAGTATTACTTTGGTTAAAGTATTTCCCTTCTCCAGATAAACTGTCTAAGCTCCATAATCCGAGTAATCTGTCACTGTAGGTCTCGGGCAAAGTAGACGAACGCTCTAAAGTTACGGCGACAGGTTGTCCTTCCTCAGTTCTAGTCCAAGTCATTTTGTCGTCCCTGATGGATACCGTAAAAGGTCCGTTTGAATCTTCGAGACCATTCAAGTTAGTTACAGATAATGAATAAGTTGCTTCATCAAGCTGCCAAGTTCCATAAGAATGCTGAAATCTGCCGTTTCCTGATTCTTGTGTGTGATCAGCATTAAAACGAGTCCATCTCGCATTTGGAGTCATTTCTTGTTCGCCTACTTGAACCGTTTTTACCACCCATAATCCTTCCAAGGTTGACTGTTCATTGCAGCTGAAGAATAGGACTGGAACTATAAGCAAAATTGTTTTATGGTTTTCATTTTTTAGATTATTGAGATAAAATACATCTCTATCGCTCTTGATTATTCTATAAGGCAAGAGGTATTTATTGCATCCTACTAACGGTCGTTTTTTTATCTTGGCTAACGGTTAGTATATGCGTAGTGAAACCGTTTAGGGTGCATTATCGCATATACATTGTTATGCACATTTATTTTGTTTTTATTATTCTAATCGTCTGATTTTCAATATTCAGAATATAAACATTAGGAGCCAATGAAGATAAGTCGATAGTATTTATTTGAGAATTCATTTTACCGCTGTATACCAATTCGCCAATAATAGTGTATACCTTGTACTCAATATCTTTTACTGATTCTATTTCTATTGTTAGCTGTTTATTGAAGGGATTCGGGTAAACTGAAATATTATTGGCAGTACTGTTGTTTTCATTTATGGATGTAGTTGTGCAGCCAACTAATCCATTTATATCATAGCGGGATACAAATTGCCAAATCTCTTCGTTAGCATCAATAGTCATATTACCAAAGCTTCCTGGCCAATCATGTCCTCCTCCTATTACCTTTAACTCCTCCACATAGGCACAGCCTGATGCCGTAGACCAAGTGTATCGCTCTACACTTGCACTTACAGTACTCATGGTTGCAGTTGTATTGCAATTGTTATGGATTGCCCAATAATTATGCGTTCCGTCTGCAGATAAGTAATAACCGGGGTATCCACCGTATGGAGAAATAAAGTCATCCGTGCCAAGTATTGTGAGAACACCGGTGGGATGCACCGGAGCACAAAAACTACTTGGATTGGCTTGCATCGTTCTGGCGACTGGGGCTATGGCTGCAATTCTGTTATTGAGTTTACAGCCAACCTCAAATGACATATCTCCTCCTAAGGAATACCCACAAGCATATATTCTGTTTTGATCTATTTGGTAATTACTAGCAATCGTGTCTATCAATGCACTTATAAGGGGCACGTCATCAAAAATGCCTGGCGTTTTGGGGAGCCAGTTCAGAGAGTTTCCGTCACTAGGGTCAGGGCGTGCTTGGGGGTAAACAAGAATAAAGTCAGCAGTATCGGCAATGGGCCTCATATCGGCTGTTGTCTGCCAATCAGAAATAACACCATTACCTCCATGAAAGTTGAATAATAAAGGAAAACTCGTAGTTCCATTATAACTTGCTGGAACATAAATACTGTATTCTCTTGCTAAGCCACCATACTGTATTGTTTTGCTAATATAATTTTGAGCGTACCCTGAGGTAATTACTGCTATGGTCATAAGAATAGATAGAAGTAAATTTTTCATATTTTTTTTATTTTTAATTGTGCCTAACGGTCTGTGTATGGTGCGCATCCCGAAGGGTATGCACTATACCTTGTTAGGCACAGTATTTTAATTTAGATTTAAAGTGTTGCACCAATCTCTAATCGCTTTTCTGTCCGCATCTGAAATTGAACTATGGTCAAAATCAGTTGTATTTTGAAATGGTGGTGGCATAGTTAATTCATCCAAAGGGTAATTCTCAAAGTGTTGGGTGCATTGAGGTCGGTGACAAGATGTGCAGGAATTTTGAATGTTCGTAGTATGGGGTTGATGAAATTCTTGTCCTATTACAGAATAAGGATTGTTTCCTGTAAATGGTACAAGTGACTCTGATGTGTCAGCAGGATTTCTTAGTTGGTCAACAGCTGGTGTATGCAAAAATGGACTTGCCATATGACAATTTTGACATTTGTCAGCAGCTACAACGCTTGGTGTCATCCATGCTTCATTATATCCATTTTCTCCTGGTTTAGGAGAATTATTCGGGTCACCATCGTCAATTATTGAAAAAAAGCAAGTTTCACCTGTCGACAGTTTATGCCCAATTACGCCTAATCCACCATCTCGGCAAAATGTTATGAATACAACGTCTGGATTTTCAGAACCATCTGAGTTCAAGCCTTGATAGCGACCTACTTTATTTCCTGTTTGACAAGCCATTCCAAAAGCCCACGGATGGTCACAGTCGTTTGGATTTGTGCTGCCATTACCTTCTTCACCCGATGGAAAAGTTACTGGGATTCCATTTTTTGTTGCAGGTACTTCAATTGCATCTGCACAACTGAATTTTGGAAGCGGCCCTAAAACGCCTTCACATTCATAAGCATGATCAAGTGCAGTCCTACCTGAGTCAATAATACCATCATCCTTCTCACAAGATTCAAGAATCATTAGCATTCCGAAAAATCCAATAATAACTAAAACTACAAAGTTTCTTTTGACCATCTTTTAACTATTTTTTCTAACTAAGAACGTAAGTCATTTATCTGTATTGTGCCTAACGGTCTAGTATAAGAATAGTAGCGGATATTTACTCACTAACTTCTCAGTTAAACACAGACCTTTTTTATATTTACTTACTTTCGTTTTAGCGACTAAACCGCTATTATTTTTATACATTGTTGGCGTGTCGTTATTTTTTTTCATATTCAGTTATTATTGGCATATGGTCGCTAATGTCCAACCATCTTTCAGCAGTTCCGACTTCTAATTTGTTCAACCTATTTTCAAATTCAGTTGAGCCAAAAACATAGTCGATATGATAAGGTCTTTCGAGTTTTCGCTGAAAATATAAAGTTGGCATACTTTCTTTACCCTGTTCTTCTTGTTTTAACTTATGATAGAAGCTTTCAATTCCAAGTTCTTTAAGTTCATTCACGACATCTGAATGATTCCACCATCTGTCCCATTCATCCCATATTTTGTTACTGTTAAAATCTCCAATCAACAGAATGTTTTTCATTTTGTCTCGGTTTACTTGAAGATACTTCCAAAATTGTCCCATATAACCAAAATTTGGAGAGTTATTTCTATGAGTCCAAACAGCTAATAAGTTAAATTCTCCGTTTATTCGACACGGTAAAAAATGTTTTACACTATGGTCTTTGAATTCATTTGACCAATCTAATTTTTCAAGTTCGATTTCAGGTTTAGCAAAAATTGCAAGTCCTTTGTTTTTGGTGTCTCCGTTCCAAATATAATTTTCAGCCCAATTCTGATATTCCTTGTGTTTTGATTCAGTAGGATTTTCACATTCTTGGATTACATAAATATCCGCATTCAGCTCCGAAATTCGGTCGAACTTTTTTCTAAATGCTCCATTACAATTCCAAGTTACTATTTTCAATTTTCAACGGTTTTTTTTAATGCACGCCAACTACCAATTATCCTCTATTTGCAGCGTAACCTGTTGGTATCAGCACAATATTAGTTATAAATTAGAAGATAGTGGCTGAGATGGATGTAAAACCTATTATGGATTTTATACCATTATTAGAGGTTATGAAGCAGTACATATATTTTTCTTAAGCACCAATTCTCTTTATTCAATCAGATTCCTGAACATTAATGCCTTTACCATACTTCTCCCAAAACTATCCAATTATCTTTGCGGTTACATTCAGTAATGGGTACCAAGGTAAAGCCGTATAGTGCAGATGGCTCCAAGAAGGAGCAAGTTCAGCAAATGTTTGACAACATAGCTCACCGCTATGATTTTCTTAATCGATTTTTATCGATGGGAATAGACAAAGGGTGGCGAAAAAAAGCGATCAAAATTCTTTCCGCTCATCAACCAAAGCGAATCTTAGATATAGCAACTGGTACTGGTGATTTTGCAATCGCAGCTCTGGAGCTAAATCCGGATGAAGTAATAGGAGTGGATATCTCTGAAGGAATGCTAGAAGTAGGTCGAAAAAAACTGGTGGCTAAAGGAATAACGAACGTTAGACTAGAGTCTGGAGATAGTGAAGACTTGCAATATGAAGATGCTAGTTTTGATGCTGTTGTTGTGGCATTTGGTGTTCGAAACTTTGAAAACTTGGATAAAGGACTTTCTGAGATTAATAGAGTGCTGAAGCCAGGAGGAATAGCGGTTATCTTAGAGCTATCGCAACCCAAAGGACTCTTCGGTGCTATTTTCAATTTATACAACAAGACTTTACTACCACTTTGGGGAAGATTGTTTTCAGGAGACAATGCTGCGTACACGTATCTTCCAGAATCGGTAAAAGCATTTCCGGAAGAAGAAGAGTTTAATAATATCATGCGAAAGGTCGGATACCAAGACGTATCCGATACACGTTTATCACTAGGTATATGTTCGATTTATCAAGGCATAAAATAATTTTCACTGTTGCTCTTATCCTACTTGCATTGGGTATGCAAGCTCAGGAGACTAATCCGTTGTACGATCGTAAACCAGTTAGATTTGGTTTTGGACTTATAGGTTCTACAGCTAAGTTGAAATTCACTACCAATAACAACAACCTGAGTTACGATTCACTACAGATTATAGAGGCAGTATCATATCCAGGATTTGGACTCGGTGGTTTAGCTAATATCAGAATAGCTGACCATTGGGATTTGAAAACTATGGTAAACATTCAGTTTGCCCGTAGGGATATGAATTACATCTTCAGAGAAGAGGTAGTTCAGACTCCGATTATTGAGTCTACGTATATGGAGATTCCTTTGAATTTTGAGTATAAGAGTAGAAGGCATAAAAATACTAGGGTTTACGTACTAGCTGGTTTCACTTATAGATATGATTTTACCAGTGATGAAGATACAGATCGCAGTGATACCAAGCCTATTGTGGCATTGTATCCAAATACGTTTTCATATGACGTAGGAATCGGCTTAGATTTTTATTACGATTATTTCAAGTTTAGTCCAGAGGTGAAAATTAGCAATGGACTTGGCAATCAGTTGGTACCTGATGAGTTTATCTATGCGAGCAGTCTGAAAAGAGTGGCTCCTAAGCTAATTCAGTTTTGTCTAATCTTCCAGTAGTGTTCTTCGATTTACAACACACAGATAAAAATACACGTGCTCGTGCAGGTGTAGTTCATACCGATCACGGAGATATTCCTACACCTATTTTTATGCCAGTAGGTACTCAAGGTACGGTAAAAGCTGTAGCTCAAGATAGGCTAAAGGAAGATATCGATGCCAAAATTATCCTCGGAAATACCTACCATCTATACCTTAGACCTGGGCTTGATATTTTAAACCGAGCAGGTGGTTTACACAAGTTTATCAATTGGGATAGACCAATGCTCACCGATAGCGGAGGTTTTCAAGTATATTCTATTTCAGACCAAAGAAAGATTACTGAAGAAGGAGTTATTTTCAGAAGTCATATAGATGGTCACAAACTGCTATTTACTCCTGAAAATGTAATGGATACACAGCGGGTAATAGGTGCAGATATCATTATGGCTTTCGATGAATGTACCCCATATCCAGCTACTAGAGAGTATGCAACCAATAGTATGCATACTACTCACAGGTGGTTAGACAGATGTATCAAACAGTTTTCTGAGACTGAACCTTTATATGGGCATACACAACAGCTTTTCCCTATTATTCAAGGAAGTGTATTTCCAGATCTTAGACTAGAAAGCACTGAGTATTGTCTCAGTAAAGATACAGATGGGATAGCTATAGGAGGACTTTCTGTAGGAGAACCACACGAAGATATGTATGCTATTACCGACCAGATATGTGGCATCATTCCTCAGGACAAACCACGTTACCTAATGGGAGTAGGGACTCCTTCTAACTTGTTGGAGTGTATTCACCTTGGTATAGATATGTTTGATTGCGTTATGCCTACTCGAAATGCCAGAAACGGATGGTTATTCACCAAAGAGGGAACAATGAACATGAAGAATAAGAAGTGGGAAGATGACTATAGTGCAGTGGATGAAGATCTTACCCCAGATTATTCTAAGGCTTATCTAAAACACCTGTTTAAAGCAAAAGAGTACCTTGGAGCACAGATAGCTAGTGAGCACAATTTAAAGTTTTATCTCTGGCTAGTAACAGAAGCTAGAAAACAAATACAGGCTGATACCTTTTTACCTTGGAAGAACAAAATGGTGGCTAAATTAGATCGACGATTATGATACAGGATATTTACCAGAGAGCTAAATTATTGAGTAAAACGTGTTTGAAAATCGCGTTGGTATTGCCTACAGATAAAGTCTTGCCAAATCTTATTAGAGGGCATCTCATAGATAGAGCAACGGCTATGGCTATAAAGTCAAAAGGCTTGATGGCAAGTCAAAATCCTGAATTATTCCTGAATAAACTAGGTGATGCCAAAGAATCTAGTGATGGTTGTCAATATTGGCTAGAGTTGATACAAGAAGAAGGTTATCTGGATTCTAGCATAATTGATCCTATTTTAGAAGAAAGCCAAGGCATTTCACGTTTATTTGCATTAGCACTTACCAAGGTAAAGCCTGAGAGCTAGAGCAATACCTTTATAGTAAGTATTTTTTCGTGAAGCTAACCAAAATTGACTTTTATATCATCAAGAGATTCCTAGGGGCATTCCTCCTAGCACTCAGTCTGTTTACGGTTATTATCATCGTTTTTGATTTATCAGAGAAGATAGATGACTTTATGGAGAATAGTGCTCCGTTTGATGAAGTAATTTTTGATTATTACATCAATTGGGTTCCATTTTTACTAAATCTATTTAGTCCAGTATTTGTATTCATATCGGTTATCTTTTTTACTTCTAAGATGGCTCAGAAGTCAGAGATTATTGCTATTCTGGCAAGTGGGGTCTCCTACTCCAGATTGCTAGTACCTTATATCATTTCTGCTTCGCTGTTGGCTATAGTTTCTTTTGCTATGTCTGCATGGATTATCCCGCACGCGGATAAGACTAGAGTGAAGTTCGAAAACGAATATATCAGAGATAGAACTAGATACACCGCGTCTCAAATTAAAACACAAATAGCACCTGGTCAGATACTAAGTATTGGCAATTTTAATTTTTCGGATAGTGCTGGTTTCAAAATAAGTCTAGAGCAAATGGAAGACGGAAAACTTACTTCTAAACTCTTTGCAGAGCGACTAACTTGGAATGAGAATACGAATAAATGGAAACTTACAAAGTGGTGGACTCGAGAGTTTATTGACGGTGCCGAAGTACTAACACGAGGCTCATCTATAGATACAATGATTGCCTTCAATCCAGAAGACTTTTTTAGAAAGAATGATGATGTTCAGATGTTCAATATGAGAGAGTTGGATAAGATGATTGGTTTCGAAGAAATGAGAGGTACTGGAAACACGTTTTTTTATACTACAGAGAAGTATAAACGTATGTCAATGCCATTTGCCATAATCATACTCACACTGATAGGTGTGACAGTTGCATCTAAGAAAACCAGGGGAGGTATAGGACTCAATTTGGGTGTAGGATTGTTAACCAGTTTTACCTTTTTAATGGTTTTTCAGTTTTTTATTGCCTATGGTTCCAGTGGCTCACTACCGCCATTAGTTGCCGTCTGGATACCTAATTTAATCTTTGGTGTAATAGCTGCCATACTTTATAAATTTGCCCAAAAGTGAGTGATTTAACTATTGAAGAAGGAGGCTATTTGCTGATCAATAAGCCTAAGACTTGGACCAGTTTTGACGTGGTGAAGAAACTTAGAAATGTATCTCAAATAAAGAAAATTGGTCATGCGGGCACATTAGATCCATTGGCTACCGGTTTACTTATAGTTTGTTATGGTAAGTACACTAAAAAAATAGAAGGATTTCAGGCTCAAGAAAAAGGATACGAAGGAACGTTTGAACTAGGCAAAACCACCCCGTCATTTGATCTGGAAACTGTAGTAGATGCTGAATACCCTATTGCACATATCGATAAGGACTTTTTTAACGAACGACTACAGCAATTCATAGGGAAAATAGAGCAGGTTCCTCCGCAGCATTCGGCCGTGAAAATAAACGGAAAAAGAGCCTATGAACACGCTAGAAAAGGGAAGGAAGTAAAACTTAGAATTAGAGAAGTTTTTATTTCTAAGTTTGATGTTAATTTAGATGCGTTTCCTACCTTGTCTTTTAATATAACGTGCAGCAAAGGAACTTACATCCGTTCTTTGGTAAGAGACCTTGGTCGTGCTCTGGATAGTGGAGCCTATATGTCTTCCTTGGTACGTACTAGGATCGGGGAATACTTGTTGTCACAAGCCACAGATATGGAAGATTTGAAGACACAAGAAGACTTTTTCAGAGCAGCAAAACAATTTGACTATTGAAACTAATATACGACATAGACAAGTTTGAGATAGACAAACCAGTGGTATTGACACAAGGTACGTTTGATGGAGTACATTTTGGTCACAAAAAGATTTTAAAGAGCATTGCTTCTCAAGCAAGAGAAATAGGAGGGGTAAGTGTGTTACTTACCTTCTACCCACACCCGAGACTTGTCCTCTATCCAGATGACAATGACCTGAAGATGCTATCTACCATTGAAGAAAAAGTTCAGAAAGTAGATGCTTTAGGTATAGATTATATGGTGATATTACCATTTACTAAAGAATTGAGTAGACTACGAGCTGACGAATTTGTTCGTGATATTTTGGTAGAGAAACTTAAAGTGAGCAAACTAGTTATTGGATACGATCACCGATTTGGAAGGAATAGAGAAGGGGGTATAAAAGAGATGAGGCATTATTCTACTGTTTTTAACTTTGAAATAGAAGAAATTCCGGCTCAGGATATAGAAGAAAGTACAGTAAGCAGCACAAAAATCAGGAAAGCACTTTTAAATGGGGAAGTTGATTTAGCAGCTACTTATCTGGGCTCTGGATATCAACTAGGTGGACTTGTAGAGGCAGGGGTCCAAAGAGGCACAACCATCGGTTACCCTACCGCTAATGTTCGTGTTAGTAGTAGCTATAAATTGATTCCTAAGAATGGAGTGTATGCCGTGTGGGTATTTGTGGATGAAAACAAGTACGCCGGTATGCTCAATATAGGATACAATCCTACTTTTGATGATAAGAATTGGAGTATTGAGGTTCATATATTTGATTTTAATCAGAACATCTATCACAAGAAAATTAACATACAGTTCGTTTTACGTACTAGAGATGAAAAGACGTTTGATGATTTAAATGCATTAGTAAATCAATTAAAGGAGGATGAGAAGAAGATTAGGGAAATATTGGAAGTGGAGTAGTTTCATCTGTATAGTATTATGCTCTTTCGATAGCTTTTCACAAGATAGCCTAGACCTGTTGCATCCTGAAACTCAGTTGGAGGAAGAGTTTAAGAAAGTTGAATATTGGAATTTCGATTTAGGATTAATTCCTGCTCAGAGTATTTACGGTATAAGTTGGGATAATGAAAACGTAGATAGTCCTGCTTATGATGCAGAGAAAATGAAATGGGGTTATCTTATCGATTTAGACGAGGAGGGGTGTTCTTATGTACATCCTTTTGAAGGAGTAATAACTTCTAAATATGGATGGAGAGGAAGAAGATGGCATAAAGGCATTGACATTGACCTAGAGATTGGCGATCCTGTGTATGCGGCCTGGGATGGCGTTGTACGTATTCAGAAATATAACTACGGTGGATATGGAAACTATCTGCTAATCAGACATTACAATGGCTTAGAAACAATATATGGTCACTTGTCCGAACCGATAGTTCAACCAAATCAGACAGTGAGAGCAGGACAGATTATTGGTTTTGGAGGAAATACGGGTAGGAGTACCGGTTCACACCTTCATTTTGAGACTAGGCTTATGGGCCAGGCTTTTGATCCAGCTAGAATTATTGATTTTACCACCTTTAAACTTAAAACAGATAATGCTTTTATAAATAATCTATGGTTTCCCTATATCCGAGGAAACAATACTCGAGCAAATGTGGTCCCTGCTGGTGCTAAAAGGTATCACCGGATAAGAAGCGGAGATACCCTCTCAGGTCTTGCTAGGAGATATGGTACTACAGTCACTTCCATTTGTCGGTTAAATGGTATTGGACGGAATACAACTCTTAGAATTGGACGCACACTGAGAGTGAAGTAGGTAGTTAAGCAAAAGTTTAAAAAGCTAGGAAGAGGATTAGAATTTATTTGAACTTGAAAGTCTCAATAGTCTGAATGATATCTTCATTCAAAAACTCATAAATAGGAAGGACGCTATCTCTATTGGTTCTTTCGTTGAAATAAAATGACCCTCTAAAGAAATGATTTTCTCCGTCAGTGATATAGAAATTGAATGGAGTAGCCGTTTTGCCCTCTAAGTCATATATCATTCCATTCCAATTTTGGGAACTATCCTGAATTTCTCGTTCAATTATTTCCTCCGCACGCTGCAGGTGTGGTTTGAAAACCATTTTATAAGCATCTTCAGCTAAGGAGTCCAAATCGTTTGAGGTTTTAATAGGAATATAGCTGAGGTGTAACGTTGCATTGAAAGGAGTATATTCAAGATTAAACCAACACAAATTATCGTCTTGATATGGTTTTAGCTCACTATATTCCGGAATCTCAAATGAGAATGGACACTCATTTTCAATTGTTTTATAGTTCTTTTCAGGATATATAACCCTAGGGAAAGCATGTGGCTTGGGATAGTAATCGTTGCATCCTACTAATACTAGAAACAAAAGGACTACAAATAGCGTGTTATTCATTTTCATCTGATTCTAATTCCCTAATTTCCAGTTTAACTCTTTTGATTCTTCTATTGTCAGCAGATTCTACTGTAAACGTAAGGTGCTCAATATTTATTTTTTCTCCTTTTGCTGGGATTTCCTCCTGAACTTCCATAATCAGACCGCCAATTGTATCCGCATCACCTCTAGTCTCATCAAAAATATCCGAAGACAGTTCTAAGATTTTTACTACGTCGTGTATTGCTGTTTGACCTTCAAAGATGTAAGTAGAGTCGTCTAGTTTCGAATAGGATAAATCTTCATTATCAAATTCGTCTTTTATTTCCCCAAAAACTTCTTCAAGAATATCTTCCATTGTCACAATGCCACTAGTCCCTCCATATTCATCCACTACAATAGCCATGTGTACTCGTTTTTCTTGAAACTCTTCAAGTAAATCATCTATTTTTTTATGTTCTGGAACATAAAGTGGAGTTCGCATTATTTCAGTCCAATTGAAAGCAGAATCATTGTGGATGTACGGGAGTAAATCCTTCACATAAAGTACACCCTTAACTTGATCAAAACTGTATTCGTATACAGGTATTCGACTGAAATTCCATTCCATCACAGTTTTAAGTAACTCCTGCGAGTTGGTAGAAATATCAATACAGCTAACCTCAGTCCGAGGCTTCATAATCTGCTTTACACTTGTATTTCCAAAGTTCAATAGACCTTTAAGGATATGCTTCTCTTCTATTTCTTTATTCTTATCTGCAATGTCAATTGCTTGACTTATTTCTTCCATTGAAATACTATGCATACGCTTTTTCAGATATTTATCAAACAAATGAGAACTCCCGGATAATAACAAGACCACCGGTTTGAATATGGTATAGCAAAACTTCAAAGGTTTTGCCATGAAGCGTACAATTTTTAAATTATTCTGCGTCGCGTATATCTTAGGTATAATTTCACCCAAGAGTACAAGCAGGAAAGTGATTAATACTACTTGAATAAAAAAGTTCGGATCGATAGTCAGAAGCGGGGTTTCAATTTCCTCAAAATGAAACAGTCTTTCAAATAGATAACTAGAGTAAATTACAATGAAAATATTGATGAGATTATTCATCAATAGGATTGTTGCAAGAAGTCGTCCAGTAGCTGTTTTCCTATCGGGCTCGTTAATCAGGTCAAGAGCTACAGCTGAAGACGGAGAATTTTCCTCATTTAATTCTACTAAGTTGCTGGGACTCAAACTGAAGAATGCATTTTCAGAGCTGCTAAATAGTGCAGACAGTCCCAAAAAGACAAGAATGACAATGAGACCAATAATTCCTACAAACACATCTCCACTAGCTTCTGTCTGACCAATGTTCTGGAGTAAAATGAAGATCTGTTGAAAGGGTTCGGAGTCGCTTTTCAAGTGGTTTTAGATTAATTAAAAGGGTAAATCATCACCGTTATCTATGATACTATCGACGGCGGATTCATTGTGGTTTTCTATTTCCTTTTCAGGAACCGGAGTTGCAGCAGTGGTGTTGTTTGAAGGACTAGGAGAATTGCCACCTGCTGCTTTATCTAGCATATTCATGGTGTTCACTCGGATTCTAGTAGTGTATCTTTTTACTCCATCTTTCTCCCATTCTTCAGTTTTAAGCTTACCTTCTACGTATACAAGCGAACCTTTATTTAGATATTTCTCTGCTACTTTGGCTAATCCATCCCACATTTCCAAATTGTGCCACTCAGTTGTCTCTACCTTATTGCCATTTCGGTCGGTATACCTTTCGTTTGTTGCTAAGGTTAGATTTGCTACAGCTCTATTTTGATCCAAGTACCTAACTTCAGGATCTTTGCCAAGGTGGCCAACTAGAATTACCTTATTTATCATCTCTTTTTTGGTCTAAATATTTCTTGATTAGAGTACTAACTGGATATTCATTTCCTAGAGCGTCTAATTCTATTTCAAATATATCGCTTTTTAAAAAAACTGGTTTTGATTCTAGATAGATTGTGTAAAATTTAGCACTAATTTTTCTGTGAGACAGCAGATGGTTGCACTCAAACAGATCCCCAATTTCAATCTTTTGATTCGGTTGAATCAAAGCGTTTATTTTTTCGGGTAATTGTTTGCTATTGAAATGTGATTCAATTAGTGGGAACTCAAACATGTTTTTCCAAGTACCTGAGGTCCGCTGGTTGATGTGTACTTTGTTCTCATATTTAAAAACTAAATAGGTGTATTCAATTGACTTTACTTTTGTTTTTCCTGCTTTCCTTGGTAGGTCACCTATTAGGTTTTTACTTTTAGCTTCACACTGTTGTTCCAATGGGCACGTGTTACAATCAGGAGATTTTGGAACGCATTGTAGAGCACCGAATTCCATAATTGCCTGATTCCATTGAGCTATTCTTTTAGGGTCGAATATAAGCTGAAGCGTTTGCTTGAACACTTTCTGTCCTGCGGGCTTATCAATTGGATCTGTAATTCCATATAACCTGGATAATACCCTGTAAACATTGCCATCGAGCACCGGATGAGGTAAATTATAGGCAAAACTTGCAATTGCGGCAGCGGTGTATTCGCCTACGCCCTTTAAAGCTAGTATATCTTCGTAGTTATCAGGAAATTTACCCTTGAATTTTGAGACAATTGTTTTAGCGGTTTCGTGCATATTTCTTGCCCTGCTATAATATCCAAGCCCCTGCCAAAGTGAAAGGATTTCCTGTTCTTCAGCATTCGCAAAAGAATCAATAGTAGGATAGTGTGCTAAAAACTTCTCGTAGTAGGGCATACCTTGCTGAACCCGAGTCTGTTGCAAAATTATTTCTGATAACCATATTTTATATGGATCAGAGGTATTTCGCCATGGTAAATCGCGTTTATTTTGCTCGTACCACTCTATAATTGAGGAGGTTATTTCCAAATCTTCTTCAAAAAAAATGTTTATTCGGATAAAAGTGTCAAAAAAAAATTACTTTTGTCATCCAACTAAAATTTACCCAAAGACAAATGACTAAAGCAGAAGTAGTTAACGAGATTTCAGAACGCACTGGCGTTGAGAAGACAGTTGTTCAAGAAACTGTTGAAAGTTTTTTTAAAGTGGTCAAAGGTTCTCTTGTCAAAGGTGAGAACGTCTACTTCAGAGGTTTTGGGAGTTTCGTAGTTCAACATAGAGCTCAGAAAATTGCTCGAAACATCTCCAAGAACACGCAAATCACTATACCTGCTCATAACATTCCTAAGTTTAAACCTGCTAAGACTTTTGTAGAAAAGGTTAAGAAAGGTTAATCACCCAAAATTCTCTTGAATATTTCTCAGAACACCACCTTGAATACCTTGATATTGGTGTTAGGGTTAGTTTTAACTATCGGTTTAGCCCAAGCAGGCTGCCAACAAGCCGAAAAATCTACCGAAGATTCTTCACATTTGGAAGATACCCATGCTGGTCATGATCACAGCGAAGAGCCGCAGAAGCCTCCATTTATGCAGGTGGAAGATGCTAATTTAGCCGATGATGCAGATTTAGATGAGGTTGTAGATCAGGCTATTTCAAATATTGAAAAAGGTAGAGCTGATGGAGATATGATGTTGGTGATGAACGGAGGTATTATGAAGCTAAAAGCAGTTCTGGAAAGGGATCCTGAAAATGTCAAAGCAATATATCAGTTAGGTGTAATGTCAGTTGAATCAGGACAGTTGGAAAAAGCTGAGAAAAGATTTGAAAAATTAGTACTTTTGCAGCCCGAAAATCAAGAATATGCTGAAAAGCTATCCGAGATTCAATCGAAATTAGGAAAATAAAAACATTTAAAATATTTAAGTATTATGCCAAGCGGTAAAAAAAGGAAGAGACATAAGATTGCTACGCACAAGCGTAAGAAACGTCTAAGAAAAAACAGACACAAGAAAAAGAAATAATATTTCTTGAGAGATATGGCCTACGAAATGATTATAGACGTAGGGCAAGAAGGAGAAAGAATAGCTCTACTCAAGGACAAGAAACTCGTAGAATTACACCAAGGAATTAGCGATAGCAGCAAATTCCGTGTAGGTGAAATTTACTTAGGTAAAGTAAAAAAGATAATGCCCGGTCTAAATGCGGCATTTATCGACATCGGACACGAAAAGGATGCTTTTTTACATTACCACGATTTAGGACCATACATAAAGTCTTGGTTAAAGATAACTAAAGAGACACTTGATGGTTCCAGGACAAACGGTGATCTAACACATTTTGAGTTAGAACCAGAAACACTTAAGACAGGTAAAATAAACCAAGTCTTAAAGAGAAATCAAAAGATTCTTGTACAAGTAGCTAAAGAGCCTATTTCTTCCAAAGGTCCTAGACTTACTACAGAAATATCTATAGCGGGTAAGTACTTTATATTGGTTCCATTTTATGATACAGTCAATGTTTCAAAAAAGATCGGAACCCTAGAAGAGCGGAAAAGACTAAAGAATTTAGGGAACAGCTTAAAGACTCCTAAACTTGGACTTATTTGTAGAACTGCCGCAGAAGAAAAAGGGGGGCAAGATCTCCATCAAGATATTCTTGAGTTGCAGCAAAAATGGGAAAGTGTATTCCAGAAGTTGCCAGTAGCAAATGTAAGAGACAAGGTACTAGGAGAAGATCAAAAGAGCTTCGCATTGCTTAGAGATCTTCTTAGTTATGAGTTTACTAGTATTACGGTAAATCAAAAACAATTGTTTGAGGATATGAAATCTCATTTATCCGGAATCAATAAGAGTTTACCAAAGATATTAAAGCAATACAACGGAAGAGAGAAGATATTTAGCCATTACGGTGTAGATAAACAAATCCAGAGTTCATTTGGGAAGACTGTCTCTTGTTCAGGAGGGGCCTATTTAGTTATTGAACACACCGAAGCTCTCCATTCTATAGATGTAAATAGCGGTAGCAAACAGGCTAAATCATCTAATCAAGAAGAAAATGCGTTGGCTGCTAACCTAGATGCAGCAAAAGAGATAGCTCGACAGTTAAGACTTCGTGATATGGGAGGTATTGTCGTGATAGATTTTATAGATCTACGTACTCCAAACTTTAAAAAGCAACTTTACAATACGCTTAAAGATGCTATGGCTGAGGATAATGCAAAGCATACAATTCTGCCAATGAGTAAATTTGGATTGATTCAGATTACCAGACAAAGAGTACGACCAGAGATGTCCATTAAAACTGCAGAACGTTGTCCGGGTTGTAATGGTACAGGTTCTGTTGTTTCTTCGGTTACACTTGGGGATGATATGGAGCAAGACTTAGACCATCTATTTACAAAAGCTAAACATAATAAGATTACCCTCAAAACCAATCCATACCTAGCAGCTTATGCCAAGGAAGGTTTCCCTTCAAGGCAGATGAAATGGTTTAGTAAATACAAGAGTTGGGTAAAAGTGAATGTAGATATAAAAATGGGAATGCTTGATTATAACTTCACGGATGCTCATGGAGAACTGATAGATCTAGATAGATCTTAGTACATGGCCATCAAACTATTGGTAGTTGGACCTACCAAAGAAAAATTCTTTAAACAAAGCGAACAAGAGTATCTAAAACGATTAACTAAGTTCTGCAAGCTCTCATATACTCAATTGCCTGCATCTAAGAACTCTGTTGTCAGAGAAGAATGCTTATCGATGGAAGAGTCTCACATTCTGAAGCACATTGGAGATCAAGATTATGTTGTTCTGTTAGATGAGCAAGGAGCAGAGTATTCCAGCAGAGCTTTTGCAAAGTTGCTTAATCGACATATGGTTAACCAACCTAATATTTGTTTCATTATTGGCGGGGCATTTGGATTTTCTGAGAAAATACGAGACCGAGCAAATGGATTAGTTAGTTTATCGAAGCTGACCTTTCCACATCATATGGTGAGAACTATTTTTCTCGAACAACTTTATCGAGCTTTTACAATCCTCAATGGGGGAAGCTACCATAACGACTAGTTTTTTCTGGACCAATCTTTGTTGTAAATAATTATGATTATTAGCAAACTTTGATATGTTTGCAGCGTTCTCAGTATGAACAAAGGTTGTAATGGCTAGAAAGAAAAAAGATAACAAAGAAGATAAGAAGAAGATGGGCAGGCCGCCTACGAAACCCGTAGTCAAAAGGCCAGCTTACTATGTTACTGTAAAAGTAGAGAATTCTATGAACTACCAGAAGACTAATGTGCTCATTAGTAAGGATACAATTCCTGAGATAAAACAGCTCATAGCAAGGTCACCTCAGACAGTTGAGTTTTTGGGATATTGGAATGGGAAGTCCTATGATAAAGTTCCGGAAATTGATGACTTTATAAAGAGTCGTCAGAAAAAGAAATAACAAAATGGAGCCTGCATAAGCAGGCTCCATTTTTTTTAAAGATGCTAAAAAGATATAGTCTTCAATTTTGGTTGTTGTGTCTAAGTACACTGCAATTTTTCTTTAGTTTCAGCGTGCTAATTCCTGAATTGCCTGACTATATAACATCTTTAGGTGGTGAGGATTATAAAGGAGCTACAATTGGTTTGTTTACCATAGCTGCTGGATTATCAAGGCCTTTAAGTGGTAGGTTAAGTGATATAATAGGTCGATTGCCGGTCATGATTTTTGGGGGTGCAGTCTGCGTTGTATTATCTGTATTGTATCCAATGTTTACTGCTGTTTACGGATTTTTGACTTTGCGATTTTTTCACGGGTTAAGCACTGGTTTTATGCCAACGGGAACCGTAGCCTATCTTTCTGATATCATTCCAAGCGAAAGAAGAGGAGAAGCCTTAGGTCTTGTTGGTATCATGAATAACATTGGTCTAATGGCAGGGAATGCTTTTAGCACTTTGATTACAGATAGAATTGGTATGCAAGGTTTATTTTGGCTTTCAGGTATAGTTGCATTCATATCAGTAGCTATCATTTTTCGCATGAAAGAGACACTTCCGAATCCACAGCCACTTAGATTAAATCATTTCAAAGTAGGACTTGAAGACCTTTGGGACAAAAGGGCAAAAGATCCTGCGGTAGTTATGTTATTGTCCGTGACACTTTTTGGGACGATAATTACTTTAATACCTGATTATTCTATCAGACTTGGAATTGAGAACAAAGGACTTTTTCTATCAATAGCTACGATATCTACAGTATTTACTAGGCTTACTACGAGTAGGTTGTCTGATGTAAAAGGTCGCATTTTTAGTTGTAAAATAGGAACTAGTTTTTGGCTCTTGGCTTCCATTCTACTCATGTTTCCCAGCTTAACAACTTTTTACATCGCAGCAGTACTTTGTGGGATGGCATCTGGTATAAATTCACCAGCGTTATTTGCTTGGGCTGTCGATGTTGCAAATGGAGAGCGAAGTGGACGTGCTCTGGCAACACTATTTATAACCTTGGAAGCAGGTATTACAGTAGGTGCTTTTGTTTCGGCGTATATCTATGATAACACATTCTCTAACTTCAGATATGTGTTTTTATTTTTAGCTTCAATTATGGTCATTGCATTGTTATTTTTAGTTTTAGGAGTCAATTCTAAGGAAACAAAAAAGTCTAGTTAAAGTGCTGATAACAAAGGCCTAAATTCAGCTCTAAGTTTACAAGTTATTAAGTCTCAAAATGGGTGTTAATAATTCGTGCTAAGTGAGCGAACAAAAGATAAGCAAGTCGTGTTTTTTATTTAGCCAAAATCATACATTTGCAGCAAAATTTATTAAGCATTTCATGGGTAAAAATGTAAGAATTAAACGCGGGATGGATATCAATTTAGAAGGTCAGCCTTCGAATGATGTTCACACCGTAAATGCCCCTGCAACCTTTGCAATCAAACCAACTGATTTTAAGGGATTATTACCAAAGCTTCAAGTGAGAGCTGGAGACAAGGTTTCTGCAGGTGACTGTCTATTTACAGACAAAAAGAACGATAGAATCTGTTTTACTTCGCCAGTTAGCGGTGAGGTTTCTGACATCGTAAGAGGTGATCGAAGAGCTATTTTAGAAATAGTCGTTAAATCAGACGGATCTGGAGGAGAGAAGTCATTTTCTACTTCTAGTCTTTCTGATATGTCTAGAGAAGATGTAAAAGAAGTATTACTTCAATCAGGTCACTGGCCATTTATAATTCAAAGGCCATACGGTGTTCTAGCAGATACAAATCTTTCGCCAAAATCAATACATGTCTCTGGTTTTGATACTGCACCTCTAGCAGCTGACTTGTCAATCATATTGGCAGGTGAAGAGGAAAATCTGAAAACGGGCTTCGACGTGCTAAAAAAACTAACTGATGGGTCTGTAAACTTAAACTTACATAGCCAGAAAGATAGTTCTGTGTTTAGCCGAGTAGAAGGTGTTGAGACCAACACGTTCTCAGGTCCACATCCTAGTGGATTGGTCGGTGTTCAGATTAATAAAATAGACCCGATTAACAAAGGTGATACAGTTTGGACTATAAAACCACAACACGTAGCATTTATTGGAAGGTTGTTTAACACTGGTAAGATAGATTTCTCTGAAAAGATAGCTGTTGCCGGTTCTGAAATTAATAAACCAGCATACTATCAAACCACAGTAGGTGCTAATGTTGAAACATTGTTGTCTGATAACCTAGCACAAGAAAATGTTCGAGTTATCAGTGGAAACGTACTTACAGGTTCTAGAATCACTAGTAGCGGACATTTAGGTTTCTTTGATAATCAAATATCAGTTATTCCTGAGGGAGACCACTACGAAATGTTAGGATGGCTGTTCCCTTCTTACCCAAGACCTACACTTAGTTCTACCTTGCCTATTTCTAAATTTCTTAAGAAGAAGTTTAAAGCAAACACTAACCCACACGGGGAGGAAAGAGCATACGTGGTAACTGGGCAGTATGAAAAAGTAATGCCAATGGACGTAATGCCTCAGCAGCTTATAAAAGCTGTTATGGCAAAAGACCTAGAACTAATGGAGAATCTAGGAATATATGAGGTTATAGAAGAGGATTTTGCCCTATGCGAATTCGTATGTACCTCTAAGATAAATGTGCAGCAAGTGTTGTCAGAAGGTTTAGCATTAATGGAAGAAGAATCATAATGAAGTTTTTAAGAGATCAAGTAGATAAATTGAAGCCGACCTTCTCAGAAGGAGGGAAGCTTAGTTTTTTGCATTCGACATTCGATGCATTAGAAACGTTCCTTTTCGTACCAAATCATACGACTAAGAATGGAACTCACATTAAGGACGGAGTGGATTTGAAAAGAACTATGTTCTTAGTGGTTATTGCTCTAATTCCGGCTTTACTATTTGGAATGTGGAATATTGGTCACCTTCAGTCATTAGCATTGACTGGTGAAGATGGTAATTTATTAGGTAATTTCTGGGTAGGTTTTATTCAGACTCTTCCTATTATCATAGTATCTTACGGTGTAGGTCTAGGAATAGAGATGGCTTTTGCTCAGTGGAAAGGTCATCCAGTAAATGAAGGATTCCTTGTGACGGGTTTGTTAATACCGATGGTTATGCCAGCAGATATTCCGTTATGGATGGTTGGTCTTGCTACCGCTTTTGCCGTTATCATAGGTAAAGAAGTATTTGGAGGTACTGGAATGAATTTATTGAATCCAGCACTTACAGCACGTATGTTCCTATATATAGGATACACTCCTGATATGAGTGGTGAAAAGTGTTGGGTACCAATACCAGAAGGAGCATCAACAGTAGAAGGATATTCTGGAGCTACTAGTCTTGGTAATATGGCTACTGCTTCAGCAGCTGGAGAAGGTTGGAGTAATGACCTACTTTTTGGAGGAAGTATTATGGATAGTGTAATTGGAACTATTCCTGGGTCGATAGCTGAGACATCTGTAATTGCAGTTTTAATCGGAGCTGCAATCTTAATCGGAACTGGAGTTGGTTCTTGGAAGATAATGTTGAGTACTGTGTTGGGAGGCTTATTTATGGGATGGATTATGGACATTTCTGCTAGCGGGAATGTATGGACAGATATGCCAGCTTGGTATCACCTAGCAATAGGAGGATTTATGTTTGGTGCTGTATTTATGACTACCGATCCTGTATCCGCGGCACAAACCGAAAGAGGAAAATGGATTTATGGCTTTTTAATCGGTGTGCTTACTATCTTAATTAGAGTATTTAACCCCGGTTATCCAGAAGGTATAATGATGGCTATACTATTTATGAATGTATTTGCTCCACTTATCGACTACTATGTAGTTCAGTCTAACATTAAAATGAGATTAAAACGTGTCAAAGCTTAACAAAAATTCAAACGGATATATCTTCGGATACGCCATTTTGCTCACACTAGTTTGTGGTACTTTATTGGCATTTGTTTCTGAAGGACTAAAAGAGAAACAAAAGGCTGCAGTGTTATTAGAAAAACAACAATTCATTCTGAAAGCAGGAATGGGAGCTGAAGCATTGGAGGGAATGACTGGACCAGAGATTACCGAGTTATATAACAAAGTAGTCAAGGTAGATATAGTAAACTCTAAAGGGGACAAACTTGACGTAAATGAAGCAAAGCTTTCCATTCTCAAAGAGTATAAGAAGACTAATTCATCAGAGAGAAGTTTACCAGTTTATATTGTTGGTAAAAAAGACAACCCTTCTGAAGTAGAATCTTATGTATTACCTACGTATGGTAATGGTCTTTGGGATAATGTTTGGGCATATGTCGCTATAGACGGTGATTTAGAAACAGTTGAGGGTGTCGTTTTTGATCATAAAGGCGAAACTCCGGGACTTGGAGCTCGTATTACTGATCCAGAGGTACAGCAAAGATTTGAAGGTAAAAAAATTGCCTACGAAGCCAATGGAATTGACGCTCCTGACTTTCAAAAAGGTGAAGGTATAGATTATAGCTCATCTACAAACAAGGTTGACGGACTAAGTGGTGCCACTATCACAGCCGTAGGAGTGAACGACATGTTAGATACTTATCTGACTCTTTATAAGTCATATTTAACGAGTAAAAAGAACTAAACTATGAGCAACGAAATAAAAAAATCAGAGCCCCTTTTAAGTAAGAAAAGGAAGCAGCTTGTAAGTAATCCAATGGATACAGATAATCCAATTACCATTCAGGTCTTGGGTATTTGTTCTGCTTTAGCTGTAACTATTGCATTAGAGGGTACAGTTATTATGGCCTTAGCGGTATTATTCGTATTGGTACTTGCTAATGTAATTATCTCAGCACTGAGAAATACTATTCCAAATAGAATCAGAATTATTGTACAGCTCGTAGTAGTTGCATCTTTAGTTGCAATTGTAGATCAGGTGCTTAGAGCATTTGCCTATGAGCAGTCAAAAGCTTTATCTGTATTCGTCGGTCTGATTATTACAAACTGTATTGTGATGGGAAGACTAGAGGCTTTTGCTTTGGGAAATAAAGTTTGGGATTCTTTTTTAGATGGTGTTGGTAATTCCATTGGTTATGGATGGATAATAATTGCTATAGCATTTTTCAGAGAGTTGTTTGGTGCAGGTAAACTATTTGGTATAGAAGTATTAGGTGATTGGTATGTCAACAATGGATTCTTTGCTACTCCCGCAGCGGCATGTATAATATTAGGAATTATCATTTGGATTTTAAGAGCTCGAAGTGGCTACGTTGAAGATTAACTGATTAAAAGATAGAATAAAATGGAAAATTTATTAAACATATTTGTTAAGTCGATATTCATCGACAATATGATTTTTGCTTACTTCTTAGGTATGTGTTCATACTTAGCTGTATCCAAAAAATATAAAACTGCTGCTGGTCTAGGAGCTGCTGTGATATTTGTATTAGGTATCACAGTGCCGCTGAACTGGTTGGCATATAATTTTTTACTAAAAGAAGGTGCTCTTACTTGGATAAGCCAAGAGTTTTCAGGTATAGATTTAGAGGTACTTAAGTTTATTGTATTCATTGCAGTAGTAGCAGCATTTGTGCAACTTACTGAAATGGTGATAGAGAAATTTTCTCCATCTCTTTACAATTCATTAGGTATTTTCTTGCCACTTATAGCTGTTAATTGTTCAATATTAGGAGCGGCGTTGTTTTTACCTACAAGAGGTTATGATCTAGCAGAAGCTACAGTATTTGCTCTGGGCTCAGGTATAGGTTGGTTCCTTGCGGTAGTATCATTAGCTGCTATAAGAGAAAAAATGGCTTATAGCGATGTTCCAAAACCATTAAGAGGTTTAGGAATTACATTTATAATAGTGGGTCTAATGGCATTCGGATTTATGAGTTTCCAAGGATTCAAATTACCGTTTTAATTAAAAGAAGTATATGTTATTATTAGTAAATACAACAGTTGTAATCTTAGCAGCCATCGTCTTCACGATGATTATCATCTTATTGGTAAGTATGCTAGTAGTTGCAGCTAAGCGATTAGTTAATCAAGGTGCTGTCAAACTTTCCATTAATGGAGAAAAAGAAGTAGAAGTAGAGGCTGGAGGAACCCTTTTAGGAGCTCTTCAACAAGCTGATTTATTTTTACCATCTGCTTGTGGAGGTGGAGGTACTTGTGCGATGTGTAAGTGTCAGGTTCATGAAGGTGGTGGAGATATTCTTCCTACGGAAACTGGCCATATCAAACGTGGTGAGCAAAAAGATAACTGGAGACTTGCTTGTCAAGTTAAGGTGAAAGAGGATATGGTAGTAGAAGTACCTGAGGAGGTATTTGGTATCAAGAAGTGGGAATGTGAAGTTATTTCTAATTACAATGTTGCCTCGTTCATAAAAGAGTTTGTTGTAAAACTACCTGAAGGTGAAAATCTGGATTTCGAAGCTGGGGGATATATTCAAGTAGATGTTCCACCTATTGAAGTAAAATTTTCAGATATAGACATCACAGCACACCCTGAGCTTGTAGAGCAAGGTAGAGATCCTATGGATTTCAAATCTGAGTGGGATAAATATGGTCTTTGGGACTTGAAGATGGTAAATGATGAGACCATTTTTAGAGCATATTCTATGGCAAATCATCCTGCAGAAGGTAATATAGTGATGCTAAATATTCGTATAGCTACTCCACCTTGGGATAGAAAAAACAATAAATGGATGGATGTAAATCCAGGACTTTGTTCCTCTTACGTATTTGGTTGTAAGCCAGGTGATAAGGTTACTATTTCTGGACCTTATGGAGAGTTTTTTATCAAAGAAACTGAGGCAGAGATGCTTTACATAGGTGGTGGTGCTGGAATGGCACCTATGCGTTCTCACCTTTTCCACTTATTCCATACCCTAAAGACTGGTCGTAAAGTTACCTATTGGTATGGTGGTAGATCTAAGAGAGAGCTTTTTTACCTTGATCACTTTAATCAGATTGCTAAGGAGTTCCCTAATTTCAAATTTTTCGTTGTGCTTTCAGATGCACTTCCAGAAGATAATTGGACTGTGAAAAAAGATGTCAATGATAATGAGGGTGATGGTTTTGATGGTTTTGTTCACCAAGCAGTGATTGACCAATATTTAACCAAGCACGAGGCTCCGGAAGATATAGAGTTCTATTTCTGTGGCCCACCACTTATGAATCAAGCGGTACTTAAAATGTGTGATGATTGGGGTGTTCCACCTGAGAACGTTGCTTTTGACGACTTTGGAGGTTAATTAACTCATTCATTAAAATATAGAAGAGGCTTCTACTTAGTAGGAGCCTCTTTTTTTGTATTTGAATGATTCCCGCTTAAATATTTCTGTTAAGCATTCCTATGCCCTGGCACTGCATTAGGTTCTCCACTAAAAGGATTTCCCCTTCCCAATCCATTTATTTCATGAGCTACGCTTCTACGTACCGCATTGGCACCGTAGCGTTGTTTAATCTTATCCATCGCCTGATAGAGACTCATGATTCTATCGTCATCGTTGAATAGGTCTATCTGATGACCTCCGCCTGCTAAGTCGCTTAGACGTACTCCTATTAGTCTTACACGTATCCTACGGTTATAGAGTTGATCAAACAAATCTTTTCCGTGTTGAATTAGTGTATGGTCAATAGCTGTGTAGGGTATACGCTTTTGTTTGCTAGTAGTCTGAAAATCACTGTAGCGTATTTTTACTGATATACAGGAGCACACCTTCTGGTTACTACGTAGCTCATAGGCTAACTGTTCTATCATAGCAGTTACAAAATTGCGTAGTCTAGCTATATCTATGGTATCTTTTAGGAAAGTTCGTTCGGTACTTATAGATTTTTTTTCGTGAAAGGGGATGACTTTACTGTGGTCTATACCGTTAGCTTTTTGCCAGATACTTTTCCCATTTTTACCAAATGCTTTTTCCATAAGCTCTAGGGACATCTCTTGTATAGTATAGATTTTTTGCACCCCCATTCTATTCAATAAAAATGCAGTTTGTTTACCTATCATAGGTATTTTTCTAACGTTTAATGGAGCTAGAAAAGTTTTTTCGCCTCCAGTAGATACATTGATTTGATTATTGGGCTTGGCCTCTCCAGTAGCTATTTTAGATACAGTTTTGTTAATAGACATACCAAAAGAAATAGGTAATCGAGTTTCTTTAATTATACGTTGTCTAATGTGACTCGCTAGTTTATAGCATCCAAAGAATTTATCCATTCCAGTAAGATCTAGATAAAATTCATCTATACTGCTTTTCTCTAGTATGGGTACTTCTTCTCGTATAATCTCTGTAACTATTTTAGAGTGTTGGCTATAGGTCCCGGCGTTTCCTTTAATCACGATTCCCTCAGGACAAAGTTCCCTAGCCATTTTCATACTCATACCACTATGTATCCCAAAGGTACGTGCTTCATAGCTACAGCTAGCTACTACGCCTCTGTCATTAGTGCCTCCTAGTAGAATAGGTTTGTTTTCTAATCTACTGTCCAACAGCCGTTCTACAGATACATAAAAGGTATCTAAATCCATATGAGCAATTACTTTTGGCATTATATTTATCAATTATTTTGATTATAAAAATATCAAAAAGTACGATGCAACTCTACCAGTGTGAATAAATCTTGTGGTTGTAGAAAAGCTATGAATGTAAATAGCTTAATGCAGCGATACACCATATTAGTATTCAACCAATTAGTGACCAAAAAGAAAACTGACGCCTTATTATTAGAATGTTAGAACAAATCAAAAAAATAGCAATGCAGCAGCTTGCAGAAAAGATGGCATCAAATAGCCTAGGACAACAAGAAACTCAAAACGCAGCAAACCAAGGAGCTAGTCAACTCATAAATAGTCTGACTGAAGGAATTACTAACGGACAGTTAGGTCAAATCACTAGTCTTTTTTCTAATGACGGAAACAGTACACAAAGTAATCCATTATTTCAAGGGCTACAAGGTAAGATGGCAGATATCCTTCAGAATCAAGGGATGGCAGCACCAGAAGCTCAAAATGAAGCTCAACACCGAGCACCTGAAATGATAGACGCCATTAAAGAAAGGTTTCTTTCAGATGATCCAAAAGATAGAGAGTTTGACCTAGGATCAATTGCAGAATTAGCAGGAGGTAAAGAAGGATTGATGAATATGGCTAGAAGCCTATTCAACTAATAAAATGGAACTAATCAATTTAGGATTGAAAAAAGAGCAGGCAGAAATGTCTGCTCTTTTTTTTGAAAAGTTAATCTGCGAGGACCTTCTTTATATCCTTTTCAATTTTATCAGGTGTAGTAGTAGGAGCGTATCGTTCAACAACAACTCCATCTTTATTTACCAAAAATTTAGTAAAATTCCATTTAATCTTTGAGCCAAGAAAGCCACCCTGTTCTTTTTTAAGGTATTCAAAAACTGGGTGCGTGTTACTTCCATTTACTTCTACCTTTTCAGTGAGTTGAAAAGTAACTCCATGATTAATTTTACATACTTCTTCTATGGTGTCATTGGACTCAGGTTCTTGGCTTGCAAATTGGTTACAAGGGAATCCCAGAACCACTAAACCTTGATCTTGATACTCTTTATGCAGTTTTTCTAATCCATCAAACTGAGGAGTAAGTCCACATTGTGTAGCTGTGTTTATAATTAACACAGGCTTACCATTATAATCAGACATTTGAATTAATTCGCCACTAGGCGTTTTTGCTTGTAGGTCGCAGAATTTACTCATTGTTAGAGTAACAATTGATTATATATTTAGTTGAAATAAGCTGAAAGATCTTCTTCTTCCAATATGTTTTTTACTCTTCCTACCTCACCTGAATCTAACAGTACTTTAATTCCGTGTGGATGTTGAGCAGACTTGGTAAGGATTCGTTTTACAAAACCGTGAGTTAGTTCACCAGATCGCTGGTCTTTCTTTAATACAATCTCAACCTCAAGACCTCTAGTAATATTCTTTCGATATTGACCGGCAGACATACTTGTATATCCTATGCTAAGATTAGGTGATTTGACCTATCCACTTAAATTCATACTCTTTTTCAGGTTCAGCCATTCTATCCGTTACTCGTTGCAGTCTACTAGGTAATCTCATCAAGTAGTCTCGAGCTTTTTCACCTGCTTCATTGAGGTCTGTCAAATGTTCTAAATCCCAATCTTTTATAAGAGAGCTAAGTATATCGATATAGTCCTGAGCAGTATAAACCTTAGTGCGTTGTGCGGCATCACTGAAATGTTCCCATAATTCACCTACTTTATCACCAGTCTGTCTCATAAAATGAGCTGGCATAACTATTTTCCGCCTCATCATATCTTCAAAAGCAGTCATCATTTGACTTGGATCCAGTTCGATGATTCGTTTGACGAAAGCAGAATAAGCATTTGCGTGTCTAGCTTCATCTGCAGCAATGATTCCATTTATCTTAGCTAACAATGAATTTCCAGTTTTCTTTACTAGAGTAGCTACCCTGCGGTGAGATACATTAGTTGCTAGTTCCTGAAAGCTTGTATAAACAAAGTTTTTATATGGATCTGTACCTGTGCCAATATCAAAACCATCATTGATCAGATGCTGAGTAGTTACTTCCATTTCTCTCATATCCACTCTTCCACATAGATAAAGGTATTTGTTAAGCAGATCTCCATGTCTGTTCTCTTCTGCCGTCCATCCGCGTACCCATTGACTCCATCCATTTGGACCTCCGTTGTTGTATTGTTGGTTCACACCTTCCACATCCATTAGCCAACTTTCATAGGTGGGTAGAGCTTCTTCTGTAATAGTGTCCCCTATCAATACGGTAAGCAAGTCATAGTCCATATCCTTGGCTATTTCTTGTATTTCTTTTACCTCATCAATAAACTCGGGATTTCTAGAGTCTGGAAGTAGATCAGAAGGTTGCCAATTTTTCTCTATAGGTTTTAAGTACTTCTCAAGTAGGGAATCCATTGATTTTCCTATGGTAGACATTACTTCAAGTCTTAAGTCGTGTAAACTCATATGGTACGAAGGTAAGCCATCAATATACATCTTCATAGTATATTTCTGGTGAATAAGCAGTCTATATAATGGTGTATAGGATAAGGACTATGTTTGCAGTGCATATGAAGTTTGAAGAATATCGACTATCGAAAGAGGTGAAAAGAAACCTGGAGGAAATGGGCTTTAAGCGGCCTACAGATATTCAATTCAAATGCATACCGCATATACAACGTGGGGAAGATTTACTGGCTATAGCACAAACAGGGACAGGCAAAACTGCCGCGTTTGCCATTCCGTTGATAGATAAGCTTCAACAGATTAAATACAAGGCTTTTGAGAAAGGAAGTGTTGTCAGAGCAATTGTGATAGCTCCCACACGAGAGCTAGCCCAACAAATTACCCAAGTTTTTAATAAGATTGGTAAGGGGAGTAATGTAAAGGCTGTTTGTATCTATGGTGGTGTGGAGCAAGATTATCAGGTAAAGAGACTATTAGAGGGTATGGACATAGTGGTGAGTACTCCGGGTAGAATGTTTGACCTTCAGGCTCAGGGACATCTTAAGCTGGGGAAAGTGAGCATACTAGTTTTAGACGAGGCCGATCACATGCTTGATCTTGGTTTCGCTAAAGACATTAATGATTTAATACAAAGACTGCCTAAAAGAAGACAAACCTTATTCTTCTCAGCTACAATAGGTAAGAAGATAAAACAACAAGCCTATAAAATGGTCAATAGCAATGCTATTCGTATTCAAATTTCTCCTAAGGATCCAGTGAGTAAAAACGTTGATCACCAAATAGTTTCTGTGAAGATGGATGATAAGCGTTTCTTTTTACAACGGTTATTAGAAGAGAATAAAGGGAAAAAGTTTCTTGTTTTTGTACGTACCAAGGTAAGAGCTGAGAGGGTAAAAGCAGCTATGGAGCGAGTGAATATAGATTCACTTACTATTCACGGAGACAAGGAGCAAGAGGATAGGGAAGTAGCATTACTAGCCTTTAGGACAGGAGCCTGTCAAGTTTTGATAGCTACAGATGTTACAGCAAGAGGTATAGATATAGAAGGAGTAGAGTACGTAGTGAATTATGACCTGCCGGAAGTAGCAGAAAACTATGTACACCGTGTAGGAAGAACGGGAAGAGCGAAGGCTAAAGGAAAAGCAGTATCATTCTGTGCTCCAAATGAAAAAGAACTGTTAAAAGAAATCGAAGAGTATATCACCGTGCCTATTGCCAGAGCAACGGTAACAAAACGAGACTACCAAGAAACGATAGAATTTGCCAATGAAGACTTAAACGACTGGAAAAGCCTAATGGCAAATGCCGGTAAGTCGGTGAAAAAGAAAAAGTAAGAGATTTAGTTTTTAAAGTTTAAAATGAAAAAGCCCAACTTGCATAGCAACTAGGGCTTTTTTAATTGTATTAAATGCTATAAGACTTATGGTCCTACGTCGTGGTTTGCAGATTCTAGCACGTAAGGGTGATTTACTGGGTAAAGATTAGCTTTACCCAATGAATGCAATACAATGTAGATAAACAGTCCTGCAAAGGCCATTGTTGTTCCTATTTCTAACATACCGATACCAGCTTTCTCACCTACGGTGCCAGGCATAATAAGCATGTATGTATCTACCCAATGACCAATTACAATAATTAGTGCAGCTGAAAGTAGTACCCAAGAGTGTCTTTTTGCATTACGCATCATAAGACCAAAGAATGGAAGTACAAAACACATTGCGATGTTCAAGAAGAACAACGGCTTGTAGTGATCTGTAAGTCGCATATCGAAATATACGGTCTCCTCTGGAAGGTTGGTGTACCAAATTAATAACCATTGTGATAAGAAGATGTACGTCCAGAAAATACAGAACGCAAACATAAACTTACCAAGATCGTGTACTACTTCATCAGATACCATTTCCATATATCCTTTAGACTTCAAGTATTGAAGGATGAGCATCATAACAGATAATGCCGTTACGAAAGATATAGCAAAGTTGTAAACTGAGAACATGGTAGAATACCAGTGAGAGTCTATACTCATTATAACTAACCAAGAGATAGCAGAAAAAGAGAATGCAAAGAAGAAGATAAATCCTGCAGACCATCTTGTTGAGTTCTTAAACATATCTAGTCCTGGAGTTTCATCTTCAGAAGTACTATTTTTTCTGAGTTTAAATCTTATTCCATACCACACGATCAAAACGAATGGTATAAAGAAGAAGATCGATGAGTTATTCAATAGCCAGTGCTTACTATCTAGTATAGCATCTCCCGCTGCGGGTCCATCGAAGTACTGCACCCAATGATAGAGCTCGTGTCTTCCAAGTATTATTACTGCAAAAAGTATTATGGAACCAATCCCTAAATAGGCTGTTTGTGCTTCCATGATTCGTTTAAGCATTACTGCCCAACCTGCATTTGCCACATAATTTACAGCTATAAAGAATAAAGCTCCAACTGCAAATAACCAGAAGTAGTAGCTGTTCAATAGCAAATTAGCCCAGACTCTTGTCATCCAAGTAGGTCCATGATGATCAGATGCGTGAGCTTCTTCTCCATGTCCTGATGCTGGGTGAGCCTCTTCTGCAGCGTGTGCATCTTCAGCCGAGTGAGCAGGAACAACGTCTTGAGGAGTATGTGCAGCTTGTGCTAACATAGCGTGATGATCTCCGTGCCCCTCTGCATGTTCAGCTTCGGCACCGTGATCTTCTGCGTGTTCTACATGAACATCGTCCCAATGTTTTTCTACATTCATAGCACCTACACTCGCCAGTATAGCTCCAACTACAAATAATACGATAGCAATCATTTTAGCTCTGCCAGAGAACTGAAATTTTTCTTGCTTTACTTCATTTATGATATGGTGTCCCATTGTCTTAGGTTTAGTTTAGTTATAAATTTCTATTTCAACTCTTCTATTCGCCTGTCTATCTTCACTCGAAGTTACTTCGCCTTCCATAGAAGCATCTGCATCCGTTCGAGTTGAAAGATTTGCAGCATTTACTCCTTTAGGTACAAGGTATGCTTTCACGCTTTTTGCTCTATTAATCTCTAGTTGTAATTTCTTATCCATTTTTAATTCGACTTTTTATATAAATATATCCATTCCCCATTACCGACTCTCATCTCTTTGACACTGTTAATATCAATTGAACCATCCTCAATTTGGTCCATCAAATTAAGATATTCATCAAAGGAAACTTCATTAAAACCGTCAGGTATTGTTGTTGCATCAGGAACTTTAGGGTTATTTAACGGTATACCATTGTCATTTAAGGTATTATAGACAACTGCAATGTTGTCTAGACTATCAATCCTATTCGATATTTTAGGTGCCGATTCTTCAAGAGATTCTAATATTTCAGGTAATACTTTCTTTTTAAAACTTTCTGTAAATTCAGGATGATCAGTTAAGTACTGAGCAACTTGATCTAAACTTCCAAAAGATTTGTCTTTAATCTCTTTACGATTAGGAATACCTTTAAATTCTACTTTAGCCATAGCACTCATTATCATAGCTTTTTCAGCTGGTGTACCAGGAAATGTATGATCACTGCTATGCATTCCATCGTGTGATGAACTATGTCCATTGTTTTGATGATTACTAGCAGCAGCTGGACTGAAATATCCATTCCTAGTATATTGCTCTCTATTTTCTAAGTGAGCATTCGTCATATTCTCAGGAGCAAACTCATAACTGTCACCATAAGCTAGTGACTTTACGTAATGAACTACTTGCCATCTTTCGTCTGGGTTTAACAAGAAGCTGTGTGGTCCCATCAATCCTTTACCGTATGAAATAGTATGGTAAGCTTTTCCGACAGGTAGTTCTTTTATGTAATCACTCTCATATCCTGGCCAAGCCGGTGCAGGCATTTTTTTATCTTTAAAGATTGGACCATCATTTTTACCTTTTTTACCGTGACAGTGCCAGCAATAGGTCATATATAGTCTTTCTCCTTCTGCAATATTTGATTTCGTAGGAGCTACCCAAGAGGCTAACTCTGCACTCGCATCATACCCCTCAGCACCCGTAGGATATGGATAGTTATAAATACCTTGACCTCTAGCTATTGTTCCATTAACTGGAAGTCTCATACTCATACCATTCGGATTATTCTCGTAAGATTTTTCCTGTGAGTAAGGTTCGTATGCATCAGATACATACATCTGTGGAGCATATTCTATTCCTGGATTATCTCCAGAGCTAGTACAGGACACCATTCCTAGAAGCGGTAATCCTAAAATGAATCCTATTTTCATACTATTAGTTAGTTTCATTTTCTTATTTGTTCATTAGTTTAAGTGCTTGACCTATCCAATCATCTCTTTCTATTCTGCCTGGGAAATACTGTGTAATCTCTTCTATAGCTTGAATAGTATCAGGAGTCAATTTAGAAACTTGTTCGAAGGTGTATATACCAATACCGTTTAAGGTTTCTTCATATTTTGGTCCAACACCACTTATTAGTTTTAAGTCATCTTTTGCATCAGCAGAAGCATCACCCATTACAGATTTTATTAGGTTAAGTCTCTCAGTTTTTTCTTCATCTGTAAGAACAACCTTTTTCTTTTTGACTTCAGCTTTTGCAGTTTTGTTTGACGTAGTAGTCGTTTCAGAAACAGTACTATCTGAATTACTAGCAAACAGAGTCTCTAGATCTTCTTCTGAAGTAGTGGAAGTATTGAATGGCTCAACTGAACCACGAACTTCTATAGCTCCTTCTCCTTTTAGAATAGAATTTATCTCTGATGCGGAAACGTCTTGCTTTTCGGCATTATCTATAGCTATAAGTAGGTGATCATCAGTTTGTCTTCTGTCCAATAAATCTTCTCTGATACCTGGAGCCATTCTATTTCTCATAAAAAATAGACCCATCATTCCAAATGCAGTGAATAGTATTGTCAACTCAAACATTACTGGTATGAAACTAGTAAATACTTTAATGTCTTGTGGCTTACCACCTATTATCATAGGCCAATCCACTACATTCATGTAGTATGCTAGCGTAAAACCAGACAGTGTACCAGTGATACCGCATAAGAATGCTCCTACAGTTAGATTAGTCCTAGTGTATCCTAGTTTATGGTCTAAATGGTGAACCGGGAATGGTGTGTAGCAGTCAAATATTTTGACTCCTTTAGCTTTTAGCTTATCTACCGCGTGAAGTAGTTTATCTGGATCAGTAAACGTACCTACAGTAAATTTTTTATCGTCTAGTAAAATACTTTTATCAGTCATATTACTCTTTGTCTTTTAAAATAGTTTTAACCTCAGCCATATTGATAACTGGCATAAACTTAGCAAATGCGAAGAAACAGGTAAAGAATAGTCCAAATGTTCCTAAGAATATTCCAACCTCAACCCAAGATGCGTGATACATTACCCAGCTACTTGGTAAGAAATCTCTGTGAAGTGAAGTAACGATAATCACGAAACGTTCAAACCACATTCCTATATTCACTACTATAGATACAACAAAAATGAACCAAGGAGTAGTTCTTGCCCATTTGCTCCAAAATACTTGAGGAGCCATTAGGTTACAGAACATCATAGTCCAGTATGCCCAAGCATACGGTCCAAACATTCTATTAGCAAATGCATACTGCTCATATTCATAACCAGAATATGCAGCAATAACGAACTCAGTTATATAGGCTACACCTACAATAGAACCTGTAAGCAATATCACCTTAGTCATTGCTTCTAAGTGTTCAGTGGTTATATAAGCCTCATAGTTCATTACCTTTCTTACAATAAGTAAGAGCGTTAGAACCATTCCAAAACCAGAGAAAATCGCTCCAGCTACGAAATAAGGAGGAAATATGGTGGTGTGCCATCCTGGGATAACCGAAGTAGCAAAGTCCATGGATACAATTGTATGAACTGATAGTACTAGCGGTGTCGAAATACCAGCAAGTATAAGTGCAACAACTTCGTAACGTCCCCAAGACTTAGCTGAACCATTCCATCCCATTGAAAAGAATCCGTACCAGAATTTGCGTGCTTTTGTAGTCGCTCTATCTCTGATACTAGCTAAATCTGGAATCAGTCCTAAGTACCAAAATACCAATGACACAGATAAGTATGTAGATATCGCGAATACGTCCCAAAGTAAAGGTGAGTTAAAGTTTACCCAAAGTGATCCAAATGCATTTGGAAGTGGAAGTGGCCAGTAACCTAACCAAACACGACCCATGTGAAACAAAGGAAAAATAGCAGCACAGAATACAGCAAAGATTGTCATCGCCTCTGCTGATCGGTTTATACTCATTCTCCATTTTTGTCTAAAAAGTAATAAGATGGCAGAAATCAATGTCCCTGCGTGACCTATACCTACCCAAAATACAAAGTTGGTGATATCCCAACCCCACATTACAGTTTTGTTTACGTTCCAAGTTCCAAGACCTTCCCAAACTGTCCAAGCGAGTGTCCCCACAAGCACAAGTAGTAAGAAAAAGGCAATTCCAAACCCTAGTTTCCAGGCACTGGTCGGCTTATTTTCAATTGGCCTACAGATGTCTGCTGTAACATCGGAGTAAGTTTTGCCGCCAGTTACGAGCGGTTTTCTTATATCTGCTGAATACATGCTGTTTATTAATTAACTATTTTGGTTAGTACTATCGTTATTTCTAATCTTAGTCATATACTGAACACTTGGTTTAACACCTAATTCTTCAAGTACGTGATATGATCTATCGTTTGCGTAAAGCTTAGCAATGTCACTGTTTTTGTCATTCAAGTCTCCAAATACAATTGCATTAGAAGGACAAGTCTGAGCACAAGCAGTGGTAAACTCATCTTTACCTAGTTTTCTGTTTTCTCTTTTTGCAGTAAGCTTAGCTGTTTGGATTCGCTGTACACAGAAACTACATTTTTCCATTACACCTCTTGAACGTACAGTTACGTCTGGATTAATCACCATCTTACCTAGGTCATTGCTAAAGTGGTAATCAAACTTAGAGTTGTTGTTGTATTTGAACCAGTTAAATCTACGTACCTTATATGGACAGTTATTACCGCAGTATTTGGTACCAATACATCTGTTATAGGTCATTTGGTTTAGACCTTCACTACTGTGTGTCGTAGCTAGTACAGGACAAACGGTCTCACAAGGAGCGTTATCACAGTGCTGGCACATCATCGGTTGATGAGCAACTCTTACATTTTGGTAGTAGTCATATGCAGTATCATGATCTTCAGAAGCGTCTGAGTAAGCTTCCATAACCTTTTCTTTGGTCATTTGCTCACCTTCTTCTACCGTCTGATCTCCACCGTGAACTAAGCTTAGGCTTAAATCTTTTTGAGTAGCAGCTTCAAAACTGTAATATCTATCAATACGTAGCCAATGCATTTCACGTCTACGTCTTACCTCATCTCTACCTACAATAGGTACATTGTTTTCGATACTACAACTTACTATACAAGCACTACATCCAGTACAAGCATTTAGATCGATAGCCATTGCCCAATGGTGTCCTTTGCTATAATCGTAATCATCCCAAAGAGAAATTGGTTTTGGCTTGTGAACGTAAGAACCTGATTTAGGATCTTTTCTATATTCTTCTAAACTAGCTTCTCTAATTATATCTCTACCTTCAATAGAGTAGTGTGTTTGTGTGATACCAAATTCGTGTGGTTTAGCACCTGCCACTTTCTCTATAGTTACATTGGTCAAAACATAATTTGCGAATCCTTTTGAAGTATCCACTAACGGATAGGCATTCTTACCTAAATCCTTAAGGTCATTTTCTACCTCTTCCGGAAGCTGTCTACCATATCCCAATGCGATACCATAAGCTCCTTTAGCTTGTCCAGGTTGAATCAATATCGGAAGTTCAATTCCTCCAACGGTTACTATATCTCCATTTTCCCAGTCGTTTAATTTAGCGTCTGGCATTGATACACTTAGATAGTTATCCCAAGTTACCTTTGATACTGGATCTGGCATTTCGTGTGCCCAAGGAGTGTTTCCATAAGCCCCGTCTCGAACACCAACTTTTTGATATAGTACGAGCTCATTTTCACTAGACTTAGTAGAAGCAAGCTTATCAGCTACTGAATTCCCTGAAATTGATAGAGCAGGAACGCTAGAACCAGAAGTCTTGGTAGCTATTCCTTTTTCAATCGTTTTATTGAAGTCCCCACCTATTTTACTATCAAATACATTTTTTGTGTAAACATAAGCGTGAGAAAAATCTTGTTGATCTTCCACCTTTGCACCAGTCCAAGCTACTAAAGAGCTTGCTACGTGTCTTCCATCAAATACTGGAGATATGGTAGGTTGAGAGAATATAAATCTACCATTGTATGGTTCTTTAATATCCCAGCTTTCTAGAGGGTGAAGTCCTGTTGCAACGTGAGTAGCATTTGAAGTAGTTTCATCTGCAGTTATAGCTGTACTAATTCTTACCGGTATTTTAGCAAATGCTTCTTCAGCAGTTTGGTGAGAATAGGCCGGATTACAATCCAAAGTAATAACAGCACCATATTTTCCTCCTTTGGCACTTGCTAAAAACTTAGTAAATTCTTTTTCATCTGCACTTTGACCTTTGTAGTAATTAGTAGTATCAATAGTGCTTCCATAAGCTCCTATCATCATATTGATAGCGTTTACTAGCTGCTGTACAGTTTCATCATTACTACCACAAACGACTAGTGCTTTACCATTTGTAGCTTTCAAGTCTGCTGCAGCTTGCTTCACAGCATTTCCTGCACCTTCTTTCCCTTTGTGTGGTGTATTGCCTCCTAATTCTCTATATAGAGCTATTAAGTGTTGTCCTACGTCGCTCATCAAAATAGGAACTCTTATGTCAGCATTGGCACCAGTGAGAGACATTAGCGACTCAAATTGATAGTGCTTAGACATCTTACCGTCTTTAGGCACTCTATTTTTGCTGTAGTCTGAGTGGAATTTAATTGGACTAATCCATGTTCCTAAGAAATCTGCACCAAAACTCACAATTACATCTGCATTTTCGAAATTGTAAGCAGGTATGATAGCTTTACCAATTGATGCTTCGTTAGCTCTCATAATACCTGAATATGAAATAGGCTCATAAGATACTACCTCAGTATTGGTGTATTTTGATTTGAAATCTTCAATAGCTTGGTTTGTAACTAGACTAGTATTTCCGTTGTTTACTATGGCAATAGTTTTACCCGCTGCGGCAGTTTTGTCGAGGGATGAAACAATTTCTTTATCCAAATCTGCCCAAGTCTGAGTCCTGCGGCTACCTGCCTTCACAGGACCTTTTAGTCTGTTAGTATCATACAAAGAGAGAATTGCAGAGTGACCTAGACCGTCTAATCCACCTCCAAAGTAAGATGCTTCTTTGTTAGGCTCAAACTTTATTGGTCGGCCTTCTCTTACTTTTACTAATACCGGGAATCCTTCGCCATTACTGATAGAGCTACTAGCATAGTAAAGAGGAACACCAGGTGTTACGTTGTCAGGCTTTTCTGCGTATGGAATTGCTTTTTTAACTGAGGTTCTGTTGCAGGCAGCTAGAGTTACTGCTCCAAGACCAAACCCAAAGTATTTCAAAAAATCTCTTCTGTTTGCTCTAGTAGAGTCATCGTTAGCGAAGACTTTCTCTAGAGGTAAACCTTCAGAAAATTCATTAGTGTTAGACGATACAAACTCTTGTGTTTGCTCTAGCTCTTCTACACCTTTCCAATATTTATTTGAAGACATAATTTCTTTTCTTTAATTAATTAGTAATGACACTTGCTACATTCTAAACCTCCGTTTTCAGCTACAGTGATGTAGTCTTTACCTTCGGCTAACATATTCTTGTGAACATCTTCGTAGTATTCATTTTCGGTATCTATACCTCTTTCCCTATGACAATCAATACACCAGCCCATTTGCAGAGTAGAGTATTGACCAACTTTATCCATTTCTTGGATCGGACCGTGACAAGTTTGACATTCTAGTTTACCTACAACCACGTGCTGAGAGTGGTTGAAATAAGATAGGTCAGGTAGATTGTGAATTCTTACCCATTCTATTGGTTTTTGCTCATAACCTTCAATGTATTCCATATTCTCTCCATCAAATCCAATAGCGTTATAAATTTTCTGGATTTCAGGAGATGTTTCCCCACCATATTTCTCAGATGCTTTAACGTATTTATGACAATTCATACACGTGTTTAAAGATGGAATACTTGCAGATTTTGATTTTTCAACTGTACTGTGGCAATACTTACAATCCATCTCATACTGACCCGCGTGAATCTTGTGTGAAAAATTGATTGGTTGACTTGGAGCGTACCCTTGTTGCACACCCACTTCATCCATACCAAATTTATATCCAAAAGCACCTAAAACCACAAGTAGAATACCTGCAATTGCTAGTGTAGCTAGTGTTGGGTTCCAACTTTCTATGGTTGGTTTGATTCTACTTTGATAAAAAGACGGTTCCGAACTTTCTGGGTTCTTTTCGCTATTTAGCTCACTAAGGTGTCTTTTGATTCCAAACAGCAGTGCAGCTATTGCAATCAGTACCGCAGATAGAATAATCAACGCGAGAAACGTAGATTCTGAATAAAATGATGACATATTATTATTTGAAAATGATAAAGTGCTAGTAGATGTAAAAATTATCGTCAGTAGGACGGAAGTGTTTAGTTTATACATTCAGTTATTGCGTTAACATGATGCGGTGCAAATATAGTTAGACGTGAAAATCAGGATGTTTGAGATATGCACATTTTTTCAATTTAGAAGTGTTTCAAATAGGGGTTGATTGTGTTGCATAATTGAATGACTATCAAAAACTTAAATGTGATTATTTTTATAATTATACGGTGCGAATAAAAATTTGGGTAAATGGTTTAGCTTATAAACGGCTCCATAACTTTTAATAGGAAAATTTACCATTTTTAGTTTTGAGGATTGGCTGGCTTCCGTTTATTATATGCCTTGATTATATCCTTAACCAATCTGTGTCTCACTACATCATTTTCATTCAACCTTACAGTGCCGATCCCTTTGACAGATTTTAGCAGATTAAGTGCAGGCTCTAAACCACTTTTTATACGAGCAGGTAAATCTACTTGACTCAAGTCTCCTGTTACAACAACTTTAGAAATTGGTCCCATTCTAGTTAAAAACATTTTTAACTGCGTGTCAGTAGCATTTTGTCCTTCATCTAAAATAGCAAAACAGTTATTCAACGTTCTACCTCTCATAAATGCTAATGGAGCTACTTCAATGATTCCTTTTTCTATAAAGGCTTTCATTTTTTCATGAGGAATCATATCGGCAAGAGCGTCATAAAGTGGTCTTAAGTATGGATCTACTTTATCTTTCATGTCCCCGGGCAAAAAGCCTAAACTTTCACCCGCTTCTACAGCTGGTCTGCAAAGAATTATTCTTTTTACTTCTTTATTTTTCAAAGCCCTTACTGCCAGAGCAACAGCGGTATACGTTTTACCTGTTCCTGCCGGTCCTATTGCAAAAACGAGATCATTTTTATTTACCTTATCTACTAGTTCCTGCTGATTCTTTGTTCGAGCCGTGATTATCCTACCGTTCTGACCGTGAATTATGATTCCACGTTCTTTAGACTTTGGATTTTCTTCTCCTTGGACCACTCGTTCGATATCTCCCAAACTTACCTCCTTATTTATTTTTAAAAATTTAATGATAGAGTCTACCACCTTGATAAATTCATCTATATCCGACTCTTCGCCTTTTATGGTTATTTGATTTCCTCGAGAAGATAAACTAAGTGTGGGGTATTTCTCTTTAAATACTTTGAAATGAGCGTTGTATGGTCCAAAAAATCGAGAAGGTGAAATGTCCTCAATTAAATATTTTTTTTCTGCCAATGTTATTTCTGCAAATGTTGTATTGAGTTCTTATTTTCGTCAGCTAAAATAGGTAAAAAAACCATTGGCAGTACTTACTTTTTTAAGTGATTTTGGTGCAGACTCGCACTACTTGGCTTCTTTCCGAGGGGCTATAGACCAATCCACTATCAAATTACCTTTTATTGAGATAACTAGCCGTATTGAACCTTTTGATATTGTAGAAGCAGCATATCTTTCTTCTATGGTATATGAAGACTTTGCTCCAGGAAGTATACACATTCTGGCTACTAATGTAGTTGCAACTTCTTTTGATGGTCATTTAGCTGCAGAGTTCAATGGTCAGTACTTTTTGGCACCTGATAATGGTATCTTAAGTCTCATCTTTGGCGAAGATTTTAATGACTATTATCGAGTACCCACAGAACAATATGAACAGAAAATACAGAAGGCATATATACCTTTTATAGAAAAACTACAGGAGGAGAATTCACTTGCTAAGATAACTGAACGTGCAGATAATATTAAAATTAAAGCAAGACTGTTTCCGGTAAATGATGGTAAAGAATTAAGGGGTACAGTATTATTCGTGGACCATTTTGGCAATGCCTATACCAATATAAGTGAGAATGAGTTTAATGAATTTGTTCAGCACGAGTCCTATTCTATCAGTTTAAGCAGGCATACTGCAATTAATCGAATTTCTGAAAACTTCTCTGAAGTGCAGGAAGGTGACCCAATTGGTTATTTTTCAGACCACGGATATTTAGTCGTTGCTATTAAAAAGAGCAGTGCCAAAAGACTATTAAATTTAAGGAAATATAAGCCCATTATAATTGAAAAGAGATGATTCTACGTTTAGTAAAGATGGAATTTAGACCTGAAGAAACGGCTATTTTTTTAGCCTATTTTGATACTATAAAAGATAAAATAGAGGCTATGCCTGGACTTCTTAATCTAAAGTTGTACCAAGATGCTACCGATGGCAATATAATATTTACACATAGTACTTGGCTGAATCAGAGTTACTTAGATGACTACAGAAACTCTGAATTATTTGGAACTGTATGGCCAAAAACTAACGTACTCTTTCGTACAAAAGCAATGGCTTGGAGTTTGAAATTAAAGTAGATAATATTGTAACGCAAATGAAATCACTAGTAAAAACAATCTACCTTTTGGCCTTTATAGGAATAGGGAACTCTGCTTTTTCTCAAATATATAAAATGGAACAGGCAGTAGAAGATAAGAATTTCAAGAAACTTGAGAAAGTTGCTTTAAATGCCTTAGAAGACAAGCAACTAAAGAAGAATCCTAGAGTTTATTATTATCTGGCTCAGGCTTACGTTGAGCAGTCAATGGATGAATTTGCATTTGAAAAGAATCCAGATGCAGTAAAATTGGCTACAAAATATATGCTAAAGGGGTACAAACGAGATGACAACCAAGCTGCTCTCATTGGAGATTTTCTTAAAGTTTTGGACAACGTGGTAAAGAGACAAACTGACGAAGCAGAAAGACAATACAACATAAAGAAAATGTCTAAGGCGGTTAAAATGTTTAACTACGTCATAGACCTTGATAGTACAAATAGATCCGCACGATATATGGCAGGAAAAGCTTCCCTGGCTTATGGAGAAATTGCTGCTGGTGAGAACTATTATAAACAACTCATAGAATGGTACAATGAGGACTTAGAGAAAGGCATAGACAGTGCAGAGCAAGTAGTAGATCCGCACGCTTACTTTATAGATAAGTATTGGCAGGCAGAAAACTATGATAGTGCCAAGTATTGGATAAAAAATGGAAGAGAAATATTTGGGAATAATGCTAAGCTGAACTATTATGATGTAAAAGTAACCTATGACCAAATTAAGAATATGCCTCCGAGCAATTTACTTCTTGATTATGTCCAAGAAGTACTAATTTATAGTCCCAAAGATGAGTACTTTTTACATAAAGAAAACTCGGTCTACATTTATCTTATAAAAAATGCAATAACGAATAGAAACACAGTTCAAGCAGAAACATTATTGAATCGATTTGTAAGAGAGAAGGTAGAGAAATCTAGTTACAAGGATGCTAAATTGATAAAGAATACTGATGTTTTTGTTGAGAAAAAAGGGGAGAATGTACTTTGGAAGTTAGCTGAGTATTTCCAGACCTATAGTCATCAAGAAAGTGCTGAATATGTTTTAAGCAAATACATCAATAATACCGCAGCTGATACAACGTCTCAAGCAATTGCTGACAGATGGTACATCATTACCAATTATGCTTTTAAGACTAAAGAATTGCCATACGCTAGTTTTGTATTACAACAGGCCATCAAAAAATATCCAACAAATGAAAATTTGCTAAAATCCAGAAGAGAAGTAATAGCAGAAAGAGAAGTAGTTGGTACTGATGTCGATCAGCAAGGTGCACTTTACCTTCTGATGAAGGATGAGTACGAACAATTCTCTACAGGGGATAACAAAAAGAAATTACTAGCTATTAATGATAAATACATTGGACTACTAGCAGCTTCTAACCGTTTCAGCACTGCTAAAGAAGTAATGAAGGAACAAATGCAATTAGCACCAGATGTAGATCATAGCGAACGTTTAAGGTTTCTAGCAAGAGAAGATTTTTACCAAAACTACTTTCTAACAAGAACCAAAGGGAAAGATATAGATGGGAATATGATTCGAGCATTTACCTGGAGCGGAGATAGGAGTAGCTGTCAGGAAGGAATAGTAGATCAAGATATCCAAGAAAAAGTAGCAGATAGAATCAATTATTTCAGAAGAAATGCAGGCGTTCCGGAAGTGTTATTAGATGCAGCTACAAACGAGTATTGCCAAAAAGCAGCTCTTATGATGACTGCTAACGGAAAGTTGGAACACGACCCTCCAAGGAGCTGGAGATGCTGGTCTAGTGAAGGTGCTTATGCCGCAAAACATTCACTGTTAATCAAAGACGCAAATACTTCTATGGCAGTGACATACATAATGGATGATCAAAATCCGACCGCTGGAAACAGAAGGTGGTTGCTTTATCCAAATGGAAAAGTATACGGACATGGAAGTACGAATGATGTCGCAGTAATTTGGGCATTAGATGATAGTGGAAGTACGGACACCACTCAGTATATGGATTTGCCAGTAACTTGGCCTCCTGAAGGAGATGTACCGCAGATGATGTTATTCAAAAATTGGACCTTCTCAATCTATCGAGATTTAACTGACGCAAAAGTGGAAGTCAAGCAAGATGGAAAAGCGTTAGCAGTAAATGTTGAGCCGTTTTTGAGAGGATATGGAGCACCTACACTAGTATTTCAACCACAATACGTAAAGGGTAGCCTACCAGATAGAAGTAACTTTGATGTACAGGTTACATTGTCAGACAGACGTAAATATAACTATACCATACGTTCATTTTACTATAACCCAGGTAAATAGCTTCTGTTTTTCTGCAACTTTCTAGGTATCTTGCACGTCTATAGCAAATATACTGTGCACACTTGAGATTTTTGCGATATATAACACTTTCTTTAGTCTCGTACTTTGCCATATCAGGTTTAGCTCAGACTGGTTTTACTGAGAATAAAGGCCAATTTCATTCTAAGGTATCATACAGATCGGATGTCGGACAATTCAAAGTCTTTTTGGATGATAGTGGTTTTACCGTTTTATTGCACGATGAGTCAGTGTGGTCTCAGATAGCAGAAGAATTTCACGAAAATAAGGGCTTACCTAACAGCAGAAATAAAAGTGCTGAGCGTACCTTGGGTTTTCAAAGCATAAAGTATTTGTTTGAGAATGCTAATTGGTCCAGTCCGGTAGGAGTAAGACCGGAGGCAGCTTACTACAATTATTTTCTTGGAAATGATAAAGCTAAATGGGCTTCACATGTGAAAAGCTTTGAGAAGGTGCTGTTTTCTGACGTGTACCCAAATATAGATGTCGAATTTGTCGTCCTAGACAGAAGGTTTAAGTATAACTTTATTTTACGCCCAGGTGCAGATATTGAAGATATAAAATTCAAAATAAAAGGTGCGGAATACAATGTAGGAAAAAATCGGATTACTGTAGATACCAGGTTTGGTCCTCTAGACGAAGAGATGCCAATCTCTTATTGGGTGTCTGAAGAAGGCAAGTCTCCTGCACAGGTCTGGTATGTTGAAGAAGATGGTTACATCCAGTTGAGAAAGGTTAAGACAAAGAAAAACTCATCCTTGGTCATTGATCCTGAGCTCATTTTTGCCACTTACTCAGGTAGTAGCTTGGATAACTTTGGATTTACAGCGACATATGATGCTGAGGGTAATTTATATTCAGGAGGAATAGTATTATCTCCTACTAGTAATCCTCGATCTCGAGGTCAATATCCAGTAACTCCTGGAGTTTTTGATGTTGTTTATAATGGTGGGACATTTGCTGGAGTGGATGGAAATGATTCTCCCTGTGATATAGCAATAAGCAAATACTCAACAGATGGATCAACTCTCATATATGCAACTTACCTAGGAGGCTCATCAAATGAGTACCCGCATAGCTTAATTGTAGATGATCAGAATCAGCTAATTGTCTACGGGACGACTTTTTCAGATGATTATCCTATTACCAATAATGCTTATCAGAATCGGATAAATGGAAACGGGATATCAAGTTTTACTTCAGATATTATTCTTACCAAATTAAGTAATGATGCCACTCGATTAATGGGTTCTACATTTTTTGGAGGGTCGCAAAACGATGGTTTGAATGAAGGGTACGGTGTAACTAGAGACTTTTATGCTGATGAATTTAGAGGTGAGGTAAACTTAGACCGAGAAGGTAAAGTGTATGTAGCGTCATGTACTTATTCTAGTGATATTAGAACTACTAATGGGGTGTTTCAGTCTTCTTATGCTGGCAGGTTAGATGGTTTAGTGTTCACTATGAATGACGATTTTAGTGATGTCATTTGGTCGAGTTACTTTGGTGGAGAGGGTGATGATGCTATCTATTCGATAGACTTCTCCAGAGATAATAATTATGTCTATGTATCCGGTGGTACAAACACAACGGCCTTGAGCGGTGCAAATGCAGAACAACCTGCCTTTCAAGGAAGAACGGATGGGTTCATCGCCAAGATTTCCAATGATGGGACAAGCCAATTAGCTACTTCTTATGTAGGTACTGTAGGCTATGATCAGGTAATGGGCTTGCACATTGATACAGATGATTACGTATATGTAGTAGGCTCAACGGATGGAAATATACAAGCTACTTCCGGCACTTATGTCAATGAAAACAGTGGCCAGTTTATTGCTAAGTATGATAATGAATTAACGACCCAGTTATTGGTTACTACTTTCGGTTCAGGTTCAGGTAGGCCTGATATTACTTTGAATGCTTTTTTAGTAGACGAATGTGGGAAGATTTTTGTCTCAGGATGGGGAGGAAATACTGATGATAAAGGAATTTATACATTTGGGAATAGGTTGGGCGATATGCCGTTGACTCCAGACGCATTGCAGAGAAACACAGATGGCAATGATTTTTATATTATCGTATTTACAGAGGAGTTAGCTAGTTTAGACTACGCAAGTTACCTTGGAGGAAATAGATCAAGTGATCACGTAGATGGGGGCACCAGTAGGTTTGATGAGAGAGGAATTATTTACCAAAGTGTTTGTTCAAGTTGTCCATCAAGTGCAAATCAATTTTTCTTGTCAGACTTTCCAGTTACGGATGGAGCATATCAAGAGAGAAATCTCAGTTACAGATGTAGTAATGCTTCTTTTAAGTATGCGGCGGTTAACTTCAATGCTGCACCTATCACTGACGATAATGATTTCTTCTCGGATGTAGCAGATACTATCACTGTTTCTGTTTTTGATACTTTTGAGTTTAGTCATCAAATCATAGATCCAGAAGGGGATTCAATTTTTGCATTTTTTGATTTTCCTGAGTCTCTAAAAAATGATGTAATTGATTTGCAGGAATACTTTATTGGTGGAGATACATTGAATGTGAATTTTCGAATATTCTTTACATGTAAAAATGCGTTTGACACATTTAGAATAAGAGTAAGGGCTTGGGATAATGGATGTCCTACAACTGAAGAGGATTCTTCTGTCATAACTATAGTCGTAAATCCACCGGACCCTTTACCACCACCAGAGGTAGTCTGTTTGTTTTTTCAAGATGACGGTTCTTTAAGATTAGAATGGCAGGCAACTGCTGAAACAGAAGAGTTTTATAGGATGATGCTGTATAAGTCATTTCCTGATGGGAGTGAAGAAGTCATAGGTACTTTTCTCGAGCAAGATGCAGGGAAATATATTGATCGAGATGTTATAGATCCCCGAAACAATGATTACTCTTACTACCTAAGATTAGAAAACTACTGTCGCGTTCTTGGTGACAGCTCCATATTACTAAGCACGGTAAAAGAGAGCCAGATACCAGTAACACCTACTCCTCTTAAGACGGTAACCGTAAATGGTCAGGCTATAGAAGTACACTACCTGAAATCAACAGAGCCTGATTTTGACCATTATGATATATACAGAACATTAAGAACAGGCATACCAAATTTCCAGTATTACGCCTCTATTTTTAATATCAATGATACCGTTTTTGTGGACACTAATGTTGATGTGTCAGAGACTTCTTATTGTTATCAAGTGAGAGTTGCAGACAACTGCGGTAGAGTTAGTCCATTCACTAAAAAAGGATGTTCTATCGTCATCAGGGGTGAGGCAATTAACAATAAAGGAGAAAAACCCAGATTCAAGATGGACTTAACTTGGGATCCATATATTGATTGGGATGGAGGAGTGCAAGAGTATGAGCTATTGAGGTCGGTAGACACAGGCGTCCTTAGACCGATAGTCAATATTTACAGCAAGTATCAGAACTATCGTGATGAAAATCTTGATTTTGACTGGGGAGGTTATTGGTATAGTGTTTTGGCATATGAAGGACCTGGTAGTTTGAATGCAACTAGCAGAAGTAATGATATTTACCTTATCCAACCACCGTTAGTTTTTGTGCCAAATGCTGTGACTGCAAACGGTGATAATCTAAATGAAATATTTGGTTGGAGTGATGTCTTTGTCCGTGAGTTTGAAATGAAAGTGTACAACCGATGGGGGGAAAAGGTATATGAAACAACTGATAAAAATGCTGAATGGTCCGGAGAATACAAAGACGATTATCTTCCATATAGTAACGTATACTTTTGGATTGTCACCTACAAGGGCTGGGACAATGAAAGGCACAATGCAAATGGTACTGTTACCATCTTGAAATAGTCAGTCGTATTTAGTCTGATTATTTTTCGCCGTATTTAAACTTTTCAAAATCTTTAGTTCGGCTTGATAGGCACTAGCACTTTTAAACTGGTACAAGTTTATTCCATCATATGTGAGAGAATTGGCTCTGTTTATCCAATCGAAAGAGCTTTTATTTCTTACGTTATAGGTAGCTAAGAGCTCTCCTTTATCCAATTTATCGTAAGAGAGAATCAATCGATTTTCATATTCGTCAAAATTAAACCTGTAGGGCTCTGTATTAAACAAGAAGAAATCCTGGTTTGAGTTATATGCAGTTTGATAATAGGCAATTTCGTGTCCTGAAATAATCGTTTGCCCTTCTGGTATTTGCTTATTCAACCAACTTATGAATGCGTATGGATTTCGTTCAACTCGTTGGGTTGTTGCGAGCACTTGTCGAGCAACCACATCTATGCTGCTTATTGCTAGTAAGCCAGCAAGCAGTATGATTTTATATGGAGTAAATTGACTTATTTTTATTCTAGTAAAATAAGGTATAAATGAAACTATGCTAAGGATGAAAAGCACACAGTTGTATCTATGCATTGGTCCTACAGCTATCAACCAACAGATTTGGGAAAACACTAGGGCAACATCCGCAATTTGAGCTTGTCTATGAGCTAGTTTATAAATACTCGCTATGAATGCCAGATATATGACTAGTGGCACAAAGGGTTGGCTAAAATAATAGGGCCAAAATCGCTCAATAAAATGATTATAAAGTCTGCCGGAGAATCCACCGAAGGTTTGGTGATAGTCTATCTGAGCTGTGAATTGAGATAGGAAAAGCTCAATATTAAAATCAATAAATACTAGGTAAAGGATTAAAATGGATGCAGGATAAAACCAGTAAATATTCGGTTTTAGATAAGCAAGTATGGTACTCTTTTCTCTTAGTTCTTGGTTTAATCCTATAAAAAGAATCAGAGCTACCGGCCAAACATAGGGATGCAAGATGAGAAGGAAGCTTATGGCAATAGAGGTTAGATGTTTGTTATCCTTAAAAACTCCATAAAACGCCAGACTAATTAAGAGAAATGCAATGGGTTCTACCCGTATTCCTCTAATAGTTTCAAAGAGTGACTTTTCATTGAATATGAGAACTAGTAGAGCGAGCGATAGTAAAACTGGCACTTGTTTGTGTCTTAAACCCTTATAAAAGAAATATGCTCCTGTGAGTAAAAATAATGCGTATGGAAGTCTTACAAGGTATATGGAAAACCCTAATAATTTTTGAAATACAATATGAAGCCAACCTTGCAATGGCAAATAAGCTAAAAATTGTTCTTCGACTCCATTGTAAGGCCAAAGTTTTGAAGTGTATTCTTTCCCTTGTAAAAAGTTGATGGCTGGTTCAAGTCCTGCGATTTCATCTACCCAAGCTAAGGGCATCAAATGAAGATTTGTAAATAGGAATATGATGTAACAGAATAAATAACCAACTACACCCCATTGTAGTGCTTTATGAAAGCTAGACTTGAGCAAGAGACGCAATCACTCCTTTGGCCCATTTCAATGCAAGTTTTGCTTGAACTTCCTTACTCATAGCCGAATTATCTAGAGTAATGGCATCTTCAGCCTTAATCAAAGGACTTTCCGCACGAGTACTGTCAATATGGTCCCGTTCTCTGATGTTATGGAGCACCTCTTGATAATTGACGTTTATTCCCTTTTTCTCTAGTTCTAGATATCGTCTCTTGGCACGGATTTCTGGACTAGCGGTCATAAATATTTTTAGCTCAGCATCTGGATATACAACAGTACCTATATCTCTACCATCCATCACTACTCCTTTAGCCTGCCCTATTTCTTTTTGTTTGGCAACCAAGAAGTCTCTTACTTCTTTAATGGCACTTACTGGACTTACATTTCTAGAAACGTGCATACCACGAATCTCTTTCTCTACATTGACTCCATTGAGATATGTCTCGTAATACTCACGCTCGTGTTCGTATTCAAATCTAATTTTGATATTGCCAAGCAATGCAGGGTCTTCTGCTACCTCTTCTAGAGGAATGTCATGCTGCATCAGATACAATGTTACGGCTCTGTACATAGCACCGCTATCCACAAAAATATAATCCAACTCTTTAGCTATATTTTTAGCTAAAGTGCCTTTTCCACAACTGGAATGGCCGTCAATTGCTATGTTGATTTTCGGGAGCAATACAGTTCAAACTTAACGGTATTTTTTAAATATGAAAGGATATAATGTAATATTAAGGAGTTCACAATAAACTCACGTATACAAGATTAAATAGATGAAAATAACAAAGGATTACTCTTGATGTAAGAGTAAAAACTTCTCAATTTAAAATGAACTGGACTTTGCAGGCTTACGTTTAAAGCTGGTCAAGTCTCTACTCACCGTAAAATAGTTTGAAGCGATACCTGGGAAGTAACCAGCACTTCCGTAGCCTAGTCTTAATTTTTTGACTCCAATATCAAAACCCCAACTAAATCCAGTCATTGCTCGTCGGTTTTCTGGGCCTAATTCGGCTCTACGTTGGTGGTTATATCCTGTTCGAAGTTGAAACTTTTCTGAAAAAACTAACTCTATATTAAACAATACATGCCGCATTGCTTTCTCACCAAAACTAAGTTCTTGATTTTTCACTTCGCCAGTTTCTAAATCAATTTCACGGTTTCTAGCATTCACGTTTACATATGAGTTATTCCATCTATGCAGATTATGGAGTAGCAAGGTAAATCGTAATGGATTGTGCTCTAGTTTTTTACTTACACTGGCTTGCAAATCAAATGGTAGTGGTTCACGTGGGCTGTTATCATCGTATCGGATAAACTGGTACCCTACATTTTTCATCAGTAATCCAGCTGTGAATAGATTTTCGTCATCCCTATAAGAAGCTCCAAAATCAAAAGCACCAGCGGTACTGACATACGCTTCGTATACACTATACAAAAACTTAAAGTTAACTCCATAGGAAAGCTTATCGTTATATGGTCTGCTGTAGCCTATTTGGAAATTGTAATCATCTGCAGTGAAGTCTCCTAAGATATCTCCGGCAGCATTGGTACGAGTGAATACGCCGTAATCATAATAGCCAATCGTGAATAAGAAAGACCCAATACTATCGAGGCTATGGCTATAACTTCCAAATCCATACTTCAAATCCCCCACGTGATTGGCATAAGAAAGGGATGCACTGTTGTGCATATCTATATTGATAAGTGCAGGATTTTGATAACCTGCTGCAGGGTCTGAGGCTGTATTTGTAATAGAGTATCCCCCAAGAGCAGCGTGTCTAGCACTATTCTCGATAAGTGCAAATGTGAATGCACTGCTTCCGCCTATTTGTGCAAACGAAATGCTACTCCACAAGAGCAAAAGGACAAAGGGTAAAATTCTCATCTGATTATCCAACGTTCAAATCTGCATAAAAATTTTATATATAACTAGCATAGAGAATAAAGGTTTAACAACGCCTGAAAACTTTACCTTGTAGTAACTAAGTAAAGTGTAAAGTTGTCTTCAAGGTTGCTCTATCCTTTGGTCACGTCACTTAAAACTTGCCCGTCTTCAACGGTGATAATACGCTTAGCCCTATCTATTACTCTCTGATCGTGAGTACTGAATACGAAGGTTATGTTTTCCTGCTTATTTAACTCAAGCATAATATCCAATAAGTTAGCAGTACTTTTCGAATCTAAATTGGCGGTAGGTTCATCAGCTAACACAAAATCTGGCTTACTGGCTAAAGCCCTAGCTACTGCTACTCGCTGCTGCTGCCCACCACTCATTTCATTTGGCTTTTTGTTTATCTGATCTGCTAGGCCGACTGCTTGAAGAAGTTTAGTGGTCCGTTTCTCCCGCTCTTCTTCTGATTTCTTCTGTAATAGCATCAAAAATTCAACGTTCTCTTTAGCCGTTAGGACAGGAATAAGATTGTAACTCTGAAAAACAAAACCTATGTGATTCAGTCTAAAATCTATTAGTTCATTTTCTGAAAGAGTAGAGATGTCTGTAGATCCTATTTCTATTTTACCAGTGGTTGCAGAGTCCAGTCCCCCAATGATATTCAATAGCGTAGTTTTTCCACTACCACTAGGTCCTACGATAGCTGTGAATTCACCTTCACGTATTTCTAAGTCAATACCTCTTAGAGCATTGACTTTAATTGTACCGTCATCGTATGTTTTCGTTACGTTAGAAACATGTATCATATCTTCACTTATTTTATGCTGTTCTTATGGTTTCTGCTGGGTTTAATTTAAGTGCTTTGTATGCAGGGTATATACAAGACAGTATCGCAGTGCAAACTACCAATATGCTGATTATCAAATAGTAATTGGAATCTAATTCTGGGAATAGGGTGCTTTCCAAACCTACACTTCTCAATCCTTTTGCAGCAAAACTTAGATCAATGCCATAAGTGCCAAAAAAATTAACCCCTAAGTAAGCTGCAACGATGCCAATTGGGCCTGCGATAAGAGCTAAGAATATAGATTCCCAAACAATCATCCAAAATACTTTTTGCTTATTCATACCTACAGAAATTAGCATTCCTAGCTCTTTTTTACGTTCTAAGACAGCCATTAGCATAGTGTTTACTATACCAAATGCTAGAGCCAGCATAATGATTATAAGAAATATAGTCATCACCAATCCCATCATTTTATCTGCATATCCCAATTCAGGAGCTATGCCTCTCCACGATGCTATGTGATGGGTAGGGAATTTAATCTCCAACTCTTGTTTTAAACCCTCTACTTCGTCATCGTCGTGAAGGGTAATTGCGATTTCGTGGCTACCCATCACACCACTTAAAGCTTGCAGATCTTCTAGTCGTACAAACGCATTTAGGTCATCATATAGCGAATTACTTGTTTGAAAAATATCTACAACCTTAAATACTCCTGTGATAGGGATCTCATCAGCCCCTGTAAAAGATACTTGAAGTGTCGTTTTTATTCTAGCATTTAGTTTATCTGCTAATCGTTGGCTGATAAGTATAGGAGATTTTCTTTTGTAGCGTTCTAAATAATTACTGTCTTGAAGCTTTGTATACAAGTTGGTCACCTGTTTTTCACTTTCTGGATGAATACCATTCAGCACAATACCGCTTGAACCACCTGCACTTTGCACAAAACTCTCAAGACGCAGTCTGGCACTTACACCATTTACTTTTTCACTTTTTTCCAGATAAGAAACTACCTCATTTTCATTAGCAATCAGATCTTCTAATCCTGCATATTTCAAGTAATTGCTATCGTGTATTTGAATATGACTAACATAGGTGCTTATTGCATTACGTTGCCGCATATTGGTAAGGCCAGTTGCGGTGCTTACCACCGCCAGTCCACCAAAGATACCTAGTGCTATGGCTATGATCAAAGTCCAACTGCGAAGTCTATTTCTCCAAATATTTTTAAATGCTATACGTACAATCATTTACGCATTGCTTTGACAGGATTTAGATTCTTTATTTTAAACACAGCATATAAATTCACTACGAGTGCTAGCAAGAATATAATGCCACTATGAGTAATGGCTATAGATGGATCTAATGAAGTAGGGATGAGTGCCTCAAAACCAAAACGCTCTACTACTTCTTGCATTTGACCACTAAGATTTATAGGATTTATATTGAAATACAGTACGAAAGGAAATGCTATGATTAAACCAGCAATCACTCCCACAACCGTGAGAATTAGTGTTTCGAAAACAGCGACTTGTATCACCTTTGTTTTAGCCATTCCTATAGATATCAAAACGCCATATTCAAAGCTTCGCTCTTCAGTGAGCATAAGTACTGTTCCAAACAGACTAAAAGCAATAATGCTATATAATATAATCAAGATAAAAGTACCTCCTGCTCGATCTACGGTTATAAGCTGCTTGAGCTCGGGAAGCATCTGCTGCCATTGCATAACCTCTAATGTGTTGGTATCTGTTTGGGCAAGCACGGATTCATAATCTCGCTCCCAATTATTACCATCTACCCCAATAACTGCAGTTGTAACTAGGTTTGGCATGCCATAAAACTCTTGAGCTTTATCTAAGTTCATTATAACAGTACGCTTGTTGAGTTCAGGAGTACTTAAGTCTATAAAACCTGCTATAGGGTAAGCTCCTGAAGCCATTGATCCTTGGTAACCTTGACTAAGAAAAACTAACGTGTCACTTATTTTTAGCTGAAGGACATCTCGTAAGCCAATAGCTACAAGTACACCATCTCCGTTCAGGTAATTTCCTTCCACAACCTTATTGGCCAAACCAATTTGTTGTTGTTCTTTTTGTGCATCTAGTCCCAATACTGCAACAGGCTTAGACTCAGAGCCAAAGCTAGCAAGTGCAAAGCTCTCTATTCTAGGGCTAATATGCGTTACCTCTTCTAAATCCTTTAAATAGCCAATATCATCTTGAGAAAAGCTATTGTCTAATGTCTTTTCTTCCCAGAATCCTGAACCATGTATTTGAACATAGCCAATGTAGGTGCCTACTATATTATCGAGCATATTACCATAAGCTCCAAACTGAAGACTTCGCATAAAGACGGCAAAAAGTACAGCGAAAATGACGGATGAAGCCGTGATTAAGCTTCGTCTTTTATTTCTAAAGATGTTTCGCCAAGCGAGTTTGAGCCACATTGCTAGAAGGAGAACAAAGGTAGGGAGATAGAGTTCTACTAATCTGAGAGTTTTAGACTAAATCTAAATGCTCTTCTTTTACTTATCAGGAATAGTCCATTCAAAGTAAACTAGTAATAGAATTATAGATATTTCTCCTCCAACATATAAGTAGCCCCAAATAGTGATGAAATGGTAATGGTAAGAGATTAAGAAAAGAGAGTAGATGCAGTAAACTAAGTTAATAGAAGCCAGCAATCTAAGGTGAATTGATTTTGTAGCATTATGAGCTAGGTAATACAGATCATATAGAAGAATAAGTGCTGGTACGATAGCCAATTGATATAACACTTCACTAGGAATACCAAAAACATTTTCATAATGAACTAGGATATAGGAAAGGGAAAAGCAGGAAATTGCAGCTCCGAATGCGTCTATTTTAAGAAGAGTTTTAGCTGAAATAGTGGCATTTATCAAAATTCTATTTTGAATCTAAAAATTACCTCCTTACTTCTTTTCAATCTTCAGTATTCGATCGCCAACTTGCACCTTATTCACCACATCCATTCCGTCTACTACTCGAGCAAATATGGTATATCTCCCATCTAGGTGCGGAGTAGGGCAGTGGGTGACAAAAAACTGAACTCCTTCGGTGTCTTTACCTGCCGATGCTATACCTGCGGTTCCGGTTTCGTAAGTTTGGTAATTGCTAAACTCACTTCGCTGAGTCCAATCTAGACTTCCCCAACCATCACCACGAGGGCAGCCACCTTGTATGACAAACTGTGGGACTACTCGGTGGAAGTATTTTTTATCATAAAAACCTGAGTCCGCCAGTTGAAGGAAATTTGAAACGGTACCAGGAGCGTCTTCTACAAAAAGTTGCAGTGTGATTATTCCTTTATTGGTTTCAATGGTTACTTGTTGGTCTGCGGGTATGGTTTTTACATAATCCCAATCGATAGGGTGATTGTACTTAGGTTGATAACCTTCAAACTTTTCACCTCCCAATGCTTCAATCGCTTTACAAATATCGATGTAGGTTTCTGCCTGTTCGGGTAATTTTACTTGCGATTTTACAGATTCCAAGTTCTTCATTACTTCTAGCTCGAACTCATCTCTTTTACTTTCAATTTCAGTTGTTTTATTCCGAATTTCTAATGCAGCTAAACTTTGGAAGGCCATATCTCCGGACTTTAGTGCTTGAATAATTATGTTCCATTTTTTTTCTGGATAGAACTCACAGTATTTACTGAAAGCAGCATTTTTCAGTATTGCTGAACTACTGTCTGATTGAATAATAGCTTGGAGAAATTTTTGTGCTGAGGTATACTCGCTTTTTAGGTCATTGATTTTAGCAACTTTTTGATAGGTATTTGATTTTTCAAACTCCGACAGCCAAGGTCTGCCAAAGGTCTGGGATATCGCTTTGTCACTGTTGCTTAGCTCAAGGGGCTTCAGTAACATGAATCTTTCTTTTACTTTATAGTATTTTGCGGCAACAGTCAACGAATCAACTAGTTCAATATTCTTATTATTTCTTAATTCTCTGTAAACGTAATGACTCGCCAAAATTGCCAAATCCTTGTTCTCATCATTTAGCAATTCAATCATTCTGTTATTCAGTGATTTGGAAGTATATCCCCTTAACGCTAGTCTAAACGCACCATAAGCCCAACCCATTTGTAACAGAGAGTCTTGATAATTATTCTCTTCGAATAGTTGAATTGTGTTTTCGTCTCCGCATTTACCAATAGCTTCTAATATGTATCTCCTATTTGGAGGATACAATTCTCCATCAAAGGCTGATTTAAGAATTCCAAGTGCTTTTGTACTTCCAATCTGTCCGAGCGCGTAAGCAGCAGCTCTCCTTGGCATCGGATCTTGATCGATTTGTAACATTTGGTTGAGATAGGGCAGAGCTACTGTATCTTGAATACTAGCGAATGCAAGTGCTGCAGCTATTCGATGAGATTCTTTTTTTGCTTTAAGCAGAGGAAGTAGTTTGTCCGTCTTTCGTTGATCTTGGAATTCATAAATAGCGATTAGCTTTTCATCATTTGCATATTTGTTTGGTCCTTGTGGTTTTGGTGAGCAAGCTGCAAAAACAAGAAGTGAAATAAGGATTTTTTTCATCCTTGCAAAGATAGAGTTTATCCACTTTCTATTTTGATAGCGTAGAGTTAACATTAGCATAATATTGACAGTATACCGTTGCAGTAGTGAAACAAGTTTTTACAATATTACTTTTAGTATTAAGCACAAGAGCAATGGCTAATACGCCATTGAAAATTCACGTGTTGGATGAGAATAAGCAACCGCTTACGGGAGTGAAGCTTGTAGAAGTTAAATCTTCCTCTACCTTATACACCGACTTTGATGGAGTGGGGGAGCTCGCTGAGCTTAAGGATACTAAAGTTTACAAGATAGTGTACGTCGGCTACGAATCAGGTTTCATAAAGGTTTCGCCAAACTCAAACAAAGAGATTGAAGTAATACTTCGTAAGAAGTAATTTCGTTTTTGTTTTCTAGCCATCTATAAGACTAGTTTATACTCACATTAGATTTATTATTCCTAAGCTGTCTGAATAGCACAGTACCTTTGTACTATGTCAATACAAGTAGCAACAGATGTAGACTTTAATAGTCTAGTGGAAAATAATGATAAGGTAGTAGTGAAGTACTTCGCAAATTGGTGTGGTAGCTGTAAACTTTTCGCTCCAAAATATAGACGTCTTTCTATCGATGAGCGTTTTGATGGAGTCACCTTCTTAGATGTAAATGCTGAGGAGAACCCTGAGGCAAGAAAAGCAGCAGGAGTAGACAACCTGCCTTTTTTTGCAGTTTTTCAAAATGGTAAATTGAAAGAGGGAGCTGCTACAAGTTTGGAAACTAAGGTAGTAGAAATGATGGAAGGGTTGAATAAGTAAATCAATCTATAACCTAGATCAATACATTATGAAAATTCCAATAATTAAAAAGCTCGCTGAAAATTACAGTTTAGAAGAACTACAGGCTGCAGAAGAAGCATTGTACAATGAAGAATCTCCGGCAATAGAGGTCAAAGGAGATGATGAGGGCGAGCAGCTTACTCATATACTTGCGGCTGTCTTCATCAAAGAGCATATGGCAGAAGAGGGTTCTGATCTAAAGACTGCACTACGAGCATATACCTTAAAGGTAAGAAATAGTATTTCCTGAGGTAACTCTTTGTTTGGGTTCAGATTGAACCATTTTTTTGTTCTTTTCCTATCTTTGATAAATGATGAAAAGAATTCCTCTAATTGGCTTAGCTGTTTTCTCAGCATGTATTGTCTACACGTATTATAACTTAAGCTTTGCACAAGCGGAAATGCCAAAAGGTCCTGAGTATGATAACAAGAGGTTGAAAGATGGGATGTCACAGTCTTTTGGTGTTGAGATAACCAATCTTAAAGGGACGTATAAACGTACTAGTAGCAGAGGTTCTTATGATGGGACCCAATATAGATATACAAATAATAATGGGACCTTGAGAATATTATATGCAGGTCCCGCTCGGGGAATTCATCAAAATGATTTACTAGTTGCTATTGCTTCAGGACAAATCAAACAAAACGAAGGGACAACAAGTATTACAGCAAAATCAAATTTCAACAAATTTTATGTATTCAATATAGATTATGAGTATGTGGTAGATAGCTTTTCAAAGAATGTTAGCATTGCTTTTCAAACTTTGAGTCTTACAGAAGCTGCCATAACCCCAGTAATATCGAGTTATGGAAGTGATTTGGATGTTATACTACTTCCTGAAAATGTTAAACCAAAAAAAATCTATGTCAAAGAACATAAACCTAATGAGATAGGTATTTTCAGTGTGCTATCTATCTCTGACGAGACCAAAACGAAGAAGTATTCAGCAGGAGACTATGTTATAATAGGTGCTGATAGCTTTGTGAAATAACTAAATAGCCCTACTTCTAGATGAAGCAAGGCTGAAAGTTTAATTATCTAATCGTGTATTTTAGTTTTTTGAAAGGTAGTCAGCTACACCATCAAATGTTGCATTCATAGCTTCTTTACCTTCGCTCCAGTTTGCTGGGCAAACCTCACCGTGAGTTTCTAAATGTATCAATGAATCTAACATTCTCATTGCTTCATCTACGTTTCTACCTAGAGGTAAATCATTTACTAGTTGGTGACGAACCACTCCATTCTTATCAATTAAAAATAAGCCTCGGTAAGCAATCATTGGTCCGGTAGCTACAAGCTCGTTGTTTTCGTTGTAATCGTAGTCTCCTGCAAGCACACCATAGTTGGTGCTTATTGTCTTAGCAGTATCGGCTACTATTGGGTAAGTTACACCTTCTATACCACCGTTGTCTTTAGACATTTGTAACCAACCCCAGTGGCTCTCCTCTGTATCCGTAGAACACGCTACTACTTTACATCCTTTAGATTCAAACTCGCTTAGTTTTGATTGGAAAGCGTGCAACTCAGTTGGGCAAACAAAGGTGAAGTCCTTTGGGTAAAAGAAAAAGATTGAGTAACTATCTTTTGCATATTCTGATAATGAGAAGTTTTCTACTATTTCTTCTCCATTTACCACGGCTCCAGCTGTGAATTCTGGGGCTTTTCTTCCTACTAGTACTGACATAATGTTATCTATTTCTATGTTATTTTTCTTACTGCAAAGTTAACATCCGACGTCAAGCTATAGTTCATTTGTACATAGTATATGAGTATATACAAATAATCAAAACCAATAGTCTAGTGATGTTAACTCCTTTAAGTGTAATAAACCCTTGGAATGACTGTTTTTATGGACTGACTAAAACAAAAGAGTTGCCCGTATGTTAAATTAATGTTAAATTTGTTATGTAATTGTTAAGATAAGAAGGTATGAAGAATATAATAACACTTGTTTTGGTAGCTTTAACAACGCTGTCTTTTTCTCAGAATCAAGAACTTATAGTGGAGAATGGTAAATATTTTAATGTTAACGGAACGTTATTTAGTGGACAATATGCTCAGTTCCAAGATGCATATAAGATAGCAGAGCTGTCAGTAGAGGATGGGATCCTTTCTGGTTCTGCGATGTATTACCACAAAAACGGAAGTGTTAAAGAAGAGGGACACTTTTCTGAAGGTAAAAGGTCTGGTAAGTGGTATCAGTACAATGATTTAGGTAATATAAGCACTGTTGCTGCATTCAAAGCAGATGAAAAGCACGGTAAGTGGATAGTGTGGGACGAGAATGGTGAACAGAGATTTGAAATGTACTACGAAGAGGGTCAAAAAGTAGGAACTTGGAAAATGTGGGATTCAGAGGGTAAACTAACCACGAAGACTTTCAAGCAATAGATTTTTGCTTTGATTTTGTGTAAGGCTGTAATCAGATTTTGATTACAGCTTTTTTTTTGCCCTTTACTTTTTTGAATTGTAGTGGTCTAGGTAAGTTTTTGCCTTGGCTACGTAAACCGCGGCATTTTCTTTTATCCCTTCTATTTGCTCTTCTGTAAGACTTTTCACAACTTTTGCTGGGGAGCCCAGTACTAGTGACCTTGGAGGGATTATAGTTCCGGCAGTTACTAAAGCATTAGCACCTATGACGCTAAATTCTCCAATCAAGGCATTATTGAGCACTGTTGCGTTCATACCTATTAAAACGTTATTCTCCAATCTTGCACCGTGTACAATAGCACAATGGCCGATAATGCAATCATCTCCGATAATAGCTGGATCACTTGGATCACAGTGAACTACGGCATTGTCTTGTATATTGGTGCGTTTTCCTACTTTAATCTGGTCGCTATCTCCACGCAATACAGCACCAAACCAAATACTGCTCTCACTTCCTAGAGTTACATCACCTATAACAGTAGCGGTTGGTGCGATAAATACAGATTTACCTTTTATGATTTTATCTTCAAATTTCATTTTTGCTTAATGATTTTTCCAGTCTTATTTAAACCTCCACTCGTTATTTCATAATAATAAATTCCAGAACTTAGTTCACTTGTACCAATAAACGTGCGGCTTTGAGTAAGATTCATTCCCCAGACAAGTTGCCCCAAAGAATTAAATAAAAACATGTTGGTCTCCTTATCTGGATAGTTATTCTTTATGATGAGATAATCGCTTGTCGGATTAGGATATACACTCACTGTGTGCTCTACCCAAACACGATTTTTTGTGTATTCAACTATTAGTCTTGGTCTAAGGGCTTTTGAAGAATGGTCGCTGCTGCAGAATTTCATACTTGCATATATCTGATCAGTTAAGATATCTAGAGCCATACCATAGTTCTTCTTTGGATTTGCGTGCCAGAAAGATACAAATTCAGTTAGGTCGATGTCCACGTAATCTTCCGTTTCACTTGTGCTTTGGCGAAGATAAATTCCAGAATTTTCTGTTTTAGGTTGGTTAGCCCAGGTAATTTTATTTTCCTCCCAATTGGATAGAACCTTTTTAAGTTGGGCAGCATTCGACCCTTCGTGACCATTATTTGAGGATGTTGGATTATGATACAATGAAAGGGTAGCATTCCTTATTTGTGAACCTTTAGGAAGCTGAGATAAATCAAATTTCAAGTAGGATTCTCCCCTTGCTGGTACACCACCAAATGTCCACTCGAAAGTTATGAAATCTTGGTAGGTTCCAAAGTTCTTATCAGGTTCTTTTTCGAATACAAATGCATCAATACCAGTTTCTTTATTTGGTTGAAGCGTGATTGACTTTTGGGAGTAAACAGAGCTGACACATAGAACAACGAGTACAGCAAGAAAGGATGCTCTGATATTTTTTATGAAACAGGTTCTTTTTTGCGTTTCCATCGTTTATGTGTCCAAAGCCAGAATTCTGGCTGTCTTATGATTTGCCTTTCTAAAGCCTTTGTATGTTTCTCAGTTATCTCACCATCTGCAGTTGATTTGGGGTCCTCTGTCAATAGCGAAATATCTAAGCTGTAATATCCTCTTTTTACCTTATTGATAGCTCCATATACAACTGGTAGGTTGTATTTTCTAGCAAAACGTTCTGTCCCAAGTGCTACAGCCGTATCTTGATTCAAAAACTGCATCCAATGAACACTTTTACTATAAGTAGGGCTCTGATCTGCACCAAAAATGGTCATTCTCGGTATTTCAAATGATTCTTTAAAATAGGCAAATGAGTCTTTAGTCGTCACCATTCTTAAACCATATTTGCCACGTGACGATTTCATTTTTTCGTTAAAGAACAAGTTTTTCAATTTAGAGTAGAGTGCTACACTATCGTGGGGTACTTGCAGATCAATTCCTGAGGCCAGCATTTCCCAATTGTTATAGTGACCTCCAACTATTATAACACTTTGCTTATTCCCAAAAAATGGTTGAAGAATCTCTGGATTGTTAACAACAAATCTTTTTCTTATTTCTATTTCTGAAATAGAAAACAATTTTACGCTTTCGACTATCAAGTCACCTAAGTGACTGTAAAATCTCCTAGCTATAAGATTTATATCTTTTTCAGATTTGTCGGGGAATGAGTTTCTTAAATTAGTTAATACTACCTTTTTCCTGTACGGTATTAGATAGCAGAATACAAAGGAAATAGTACTTGATAATAAGTATAACAATCTCATCGGGAGATAGGAGAGAGGTTTAATGATGAGATAAAAGAGTAGTTGACTCACGGAGCAAATTTAAACGGAAGAAATTTAACCTAAGTGATAATAAAAAAGGCCTTGACATTTTTGCCAAGGCCTTTTACTATTCATTATTTACGTTAATGAGCTAGAGCTGCATTTTTAGCTCTTTTTCTTTCATGTTCTTTTAGGTAGATTTTACGTAAACGAATGTTTTCCGGAGTCACCTCCACGTATTCATCTGCTTGAATATATTCTAGTGCTTCTTCTAAGGTGAAAATCTGTGGTGGAGTCAATTTCATTTTTTCATCAGCTCCACTACTACGCACATTACTTTGCTTTTTTGCTTTGGTTAAGTTCACAACTACATCACCTGGTCTAGAGTGTTCTCCTACCACTTGACCTTCATAGATATCTTGATTAGGTGACACAAAAAACTTACCTCTATCTTGTAAGTTATTCAATGAATATGGAATCGCGTTACCATTTTCCATACTTATTAATGAACCATTGATTCGTTGTGGTATATCTCCTTTATGCGGTTGAAATTCCTTGAATCTGTGAGAAATGATAGCTTCACCTTGAGTCGATGTAAGCAATGTGTTTCTTAATCCAATAATACCTCTTGATGGTATTTCGAATTCTAAGTGCATTACATCTCCTTTTGGCTCCATAGATAGCATGTTTCCTTTTCGAGTGGACACAAACTCTATCACTTTACCGCTATGGTGTTCAGGAACATCAATGGATAATTCTTCTATAGGCTCACATTTTACTCCATCTACCTCTTTTATGATTACACGAGGTTGACCGATTTGTAGCTCGTACCCTTCACGCCTCATAGTTTCTATCAATACAGATAAATGTAATACTCCTCTACCGTAAACTAGAAAAGAGTCAGCAGTAGATGTATCTTTTAGTTTCATTGCTAGATTTCTTTCCAACTCTTGCTCTAATCTATCTTTGATATGTCTACTTGTAACGAACTTACCTTCTTTACCAAAGAATGGTGAATCATTAATGGTGAAAAGCATACTAATAGTAGGCTCGTCTATAGTGATTGAAGGTAGTTTCTCAGGATTTTCAGGATCAGAGATGGTATCTCCGATTTCAAAACCTTCAAGACCAGTAATAGCACAAATCTCCCCAGCTTCCACAGTATCTACTTTTACTTTAGCCAAACCGTCATATACAAAAAGCTCTTTTACCTTAGATTTAGTAACACTTCCATCTCTCTTTACTAATGCAACTGTTTGGTTTACTTTTAACGAACCTCTTTTTAATTTACCAATAGCGATACGACCTGTGTACTTACTGAAATCAAGAGAAGTTATCATCATTTGAGTATCCCCTTCTTCTTGCACAGGCGGTGGAACGTGTTCTATTATGGCATCTAACGCAGCGAACATATTGTCAGTTGGGTTTTTCCAATCTGTGCTCATCCAACCGTTTTTAGCAGAGCCATATACCGTTTCAAAATCAAGCTGCTCTTCACTAGCATCTAAGGCAAACATTAAGTCAAATACCTTTTCGTGTACTTCGTCAGGTGTGCAGTTTTCTTTGTCTACTTTGTTCACAACCACTACAGGTTTAAGACCAGCTTCTAAAGCTTTCTCAAGTACAAATCGAGTCTGAGGCATTGGGCCTTCAAATGCGTCCACAAGCAGCAATACACCATCGGCCATATTCATCACACGTTCTACCTCTCCTCCAAAATCACTGTGACCAGGCGTATCTATGATGTTGATTTTTGTGTTTTTATATTGGACCGATACGTTTTTAGATAAAATTGTGATTCCACGTTCTTTCTCAAGATCGTTGTTGTCCATTACAAGTTCACCAGGTTTCTGGTGATCTTTAAAAAATTGACAAGCTTCAAGAATTTTATCTACTAATGTTGTCTTACCGTGGTCTACGTGAGCTATAATAGCTACGTTGCGTATATCCTGCATATCTGCTTTCTAAAATGGGTGCAAAGGTAGCTTATTAATTAAGGAATCAACTGTAAATGTAACCTTCAATAGTTGAGTGCAATTCTATTATATCTTTGCCCGATGACTAGACTGATTAAGTTTTCAAATACTGATCTTATTTCACAAGCCAAAAATATAGCCTCAGAAAACTGGGGTGGAGCCATTGTTGCCGGATTAGTTTATATGCTGGCTTCTAGTGTGAGTGGTTTTATACCTGGACTAGCTCTTTTACTTGGAGGACCTTTAGCCCTTGGCTTCACTATATGGTCATTGAGTGTCATTAGAGATAATGATTTCAATGTGGAGAGAATCTTTGATGGTTTCTCAAATTTCGGTAATTCACTAGTCACCTTTTTGTTAATGGTACTACTCATTTTTCTTTGGACTTTACTGTTTATAATTCCCGGTATTATAAAGGCCCTAGCTTATTCTCAAGTTTTTTACATTCTAGCAGATAATCCTGAAATAAAAGGAATGGATGCGTTGAGGATGAGTGAGGAAATGATGAAAGGGAGCAAATCGAAACTGTTTTTACTGTATTTAATTTTTGGACTGTTATCTATACTTTGCATTTTCACTTTAGGAATTGGATATCTGTTCTTAATTCCAGTAATGCAATTGACGATGGCTAGATTTTATCAAGAGCTCAAAGGAGAAGAACCAGAGGTAGATAATATTGAGCAAATAGGTGTTGAGTAAAAAAGTGTTTCAAAAGTTATTCTTGTCATTTTCGCTAGTTTCACTACTAGTAGGTTGTAGCAAAAATGAGATTGAAGAATACAAGTTGGCTGGTAACGCATTGGGAACCACCTATCACATTACCTATATAGGGGATGAGATCCTGAATCTTGAAGAGAAAGTAGATTCGCTAATTGAGGTAATTAATCACTCTTTATCTACGTATCGCAAGAATTCGTACATCTCTCATTTCAATAACAATACACTTGAAAACTGGAAATCTGAGATAAGTGCTGAAGAATATGCTGCAGATTTAGAGCATTTTGGTAAAATGATTGAAGTCTCTAATGTGATTTATAATCATACGAGTGGTGCGTTTGACCCTAGTGCTGGTCCTCTTTTCAGAGAATACAGTTGGGCCAAAAAGGAAGGAGGGTTTTTACGAGATAGCGTTGTTCAGAATTGTCTAAGAAGTCAAGGAATGGAAAAAATAGCCCCTCTGAAGAATGGGGAATTTGAGAAATTAGATTCGATGTTAGAGTTAAACTTTAATGCTGTAGCAAAAGGTTATTTAGTTGATGTTATAGCTAACTACATAACTGGTCAAAGTATAGAAAATGTGATGGTAGAGGTAGGTGGAGAAATGAAGGTTGCAGGAAAGAATAAGTTAAATGAGCCTTGGAGAATTGGTATAAATAACCCTGTAGAAGGAGCATCGTCAACAGATCTTTTCAAGACTTTAGATCTTGAAAATACTGCTATTGCAACAAGTGGAAACTATCAAAACTACTATTATGTAAATGATTCTTTAGTTGGTCATACTCTAGATCCAAGATCTGGTAAACCAATAATCAACAATCTCAAAAGTGTTAGTATATTGAATCAAGACTGTGCGGTTGCGGATGCTTATGCTACTGCTTGTATGGTTTTAGGATTGGATAAATCTCTTAGCATGATTGAAAGCGACAGCACACTATCAGCTTACCTCATTGTAAACGAGAATGGCGAACTGAACGGAGAGTATATTAATTAAACTGAAAATTATTAGAAAATAAAATGACAGAAACGGCAAATAATGTAGCACAAAGATTTATACGATATGCTCGTATAGATACACAAAGTGATCCATATTCGGACACATTTCCAAGTACAGAAAAGCAGAAAGACTTAAGTAGGATATTAGTTAAAGAATTAAAGGATATTGGAATAGAAGATGCTTATATGGATGAGTGGGGTTATGTTTTTGGAACAGTTCCTAGTAATACTGATAAACGAGTTCAAACCATTTGCTTCTGTTCTCATGTAGACACTGCTCCAGATTGCAGTGGAGCTGATGTGAAGCCTATTTTACATAAGAACTACCTTGGTCAGGACATTGTATTGCCGGATGATGAAACTCAGGTGATTACGACCAAACAACATCCCTATCTTTCTTCTAGAATAGGTGATGATATAATCACAGCTAGTGGAACTACACTACTAGGAGCTGATGACAAAGCGGGAGTTGCTATTATTATGCAACTGGCCGAGGAGTTGATTAATAATCCTAGCATTAAGCATGGAGATATTCGGATACTCTTTACTCCTGATGAAGAAGTTGGGCGAGGTGTAGATAAGCTCGATATGAAGAAGCTAAATGCGGATGTGGGTTATACTCTTGATGGTGGTCCAAGAGGGTCGCTAGAAGGCGATACTTTTTCGGCGGACGCTATGACAGTAACATTCCACGGCATAAGTGCTCATCCAGGTTACGCAAAAGGGAAAATGGTCAATGCTGTAAAAGTGATGGCTTCATTTTTAGAATCACTTCCAAAAGATAGTTTTTCGCCAGAAACAACGTCTAAAGACCAAGGCTTTGTGCACCCTTATAATCTCAAGGGACAGTTAGAACAGGCTAGTGTAGATTTTATTGTGAGGGATTTTAAAACTGCCAATTTAGCCAATCATCAAAACAGAGTGAAAGAATTGGCTCAAGCGACCATCGCCAAATACCCAGGTGCTACTTATCAGATTGAGATCAGAGAGCAGTATCGTAACATGAGAGAAATATTGGCAGATCATCCACATATTGAGGCAAATGCAGTTGAGGCCATGGATAGAATTGGGCTTGAACCTAAGCAAGACTTAGTGCGAGGAGGAACTGACGGAAGTAGATTGTCTTTCATGGGACTTCCTTGCCCTAATTTGTTTACCGGTGAGATGGCTATACACAGCAAACATGAATATGTTAGCGTTCAAGATATGGAGGAGGCTATTAAGACTTGTATAGAGTTAGTGCAGGTTTACGAAGAAAAGGCCTAATCAGGCTAGCCAATCTGTGGCAACTCCTCAGATTTACAATCTTCTGTTGGCATTGCTCCGCACATAGAGCAAGCCACTCCTTCTTCTTGCATCATTGGATTTTTACCCGCACATCCACCTCGCATTTCACCGTCTTTGACCAAGAACATTCTCACAGCCATGGCTCCTAGTGCTATTAGAAGACCGGTAATTATTAATCCTATTACGAGAAAAAATTGCATATGCATACTAGAATTTATCAGTGGTACAAAGGTAAAACAATTAACCTATTGAGTCTGTTTCAAAAGTGTCAATAATAGGAACACGTGGGTGTCAGATTTACAGCTTGAAAAAGCTATGTAACGTTTTGGCACTATATTCGTAGAGCTTAATAGGAGATAGAAATTTATCTAACTGATGGCACAAAGACTAAAAAAAATAAAGAAATCTACCTTGGTAATTCTGGTATTGTTGTTTTTAAACTTAGTCTTGTTTTACACCGTAGCTTCAAATATTAAAGCACAGCATCCTACTACGGATACGATTACTACGGTAAATGATAACAATACTTATTTCAAAGCTGGAGTGAATGTATTGGATTGGAGTTACACGCTGCTTAGGTACTTCAGACGATAAAGATTAGTAGAGATTTACTGCCGATTAGGCAATCGTGATACAGTTTCCTATTTGCTTCCTTTATTTTTGAATCATAAACATGGCTGACAAGTCAAACTCAATTGTAGATTCTACCTTATACAAACAGATTACTAAATATAATCTGCACCACATTCTTTTGTGGGTTTTGTATTTTCTATTTTGGGTCTATGTACTTAGTCCAGGCCTTACCAAGTCAGATTTTTATATCAACTCAGCAGTTATAGTATCAATACATGCTGTAGTCAGTTATTTTAATATCTATTTTCTCTTTCCAGTATTTCTACAGAAAAGACTCTACTGGCAATACTTCTTGGCTATTTTGTTATCCATTTCATTGGGTTCACTTATGCAAGCAGGCTCCTTCACACTTCTGAATACCGTGGGAGATGAATTCAAGGTAGATTTATTGTCACCTAGATTTTTATTAAGCACCGCAATGGCAATAACATATACTACTGCCATTACAATGAGTTTAAAGTTAGTAAAGCATTGGTACGAGAAAGAGAGGCTAGCTAAGGAACTAGAAAAAGTAAATACAGAAACAGAACTTAAATATCTTAAGTCTCAGATAAATCCACACTTTTTGTTCAATAGTTTGAACAGTATTTACGCATTATCACTTCAGAAATCTGATTTAGCACCTGATCTTATTTTAAAGTTGAGCGATATTCTAAGATACCTTTTATATGATGGAAGCGAAAAAAAGGTGAGTTTGGCCCAAGAATTGAAATATTTGAAGAGTTACTTAGAACTAGAAAAAGTACGGCACGGAAGCAGAATGGATTTAGAAATAGAAGTTACTGGAGATACTGACAAAGAAGAGATTGCTCCAATGCTACTCATTCCATTTGTGGAAAATAGTTTCAAGCATGGTCTAGGAAAAGATATGTCTAAAGGCTATGTGAAAGTATTAGTAGATGCAGCTGACGGAAATTTAAAATTTGCCATAGCCAATAGTAAACCAATTAATGGTTCTGAGGTTAGCAGCAAAAAAGGGTACAAGGGCGGTATTGGGCTGATCAATGTAAAGAAGAGGCTCAAGCTTTTATATCCAAATAAACATACTCTTAATGTAGACAGCTCGGATAAAGAATTTCATGTAACACTAAACATAAAACTAAGTTAATTAACCTTAATAAAAATAATATGAATTGTATAGCAGTAGATGATGAACCACTAGCCTTAGATATCTTAGAGGCGTATATCAATAAGCATCCTGATTTAAATTTAGTAGCACGTTGTAATAATGCAGCTGAAGCTAGTGAAGTGCTAAAAAAGAGAAGTGTCGATCTAATGTTTTTGGATATAAATATGCCAGAGATCAATGGATTAACTTTTGTAAAATCCCTAGAAAATAAACCGCTATTTATGTTTACTACGGCATATCCAGATCACGCGGTTGAAGGATTTGAGCTTGATGCAATTGACTACCTTCTAAAACCAATAGCCTACGATCGATTTGAGAAAGGAGTAGAGAAAGCAAAGGAGTATTTTAATATAAAGAAGAATGCTGATGTTGCAGAGTCAGATCTAGAAAATGAGCATATTTTCGTTAAAGCGAATCAAAAACTAATCAAGTTAGCTTACAGTGATATATACTACATAGAAGCATTTGCAGACTACGTGAAAATCTTTTTGGAAGACAAAAAAATAGTGACGTTACAAACTATGAAGAACATGGAGAAACGTCTTCCGGCCGAACTGTTCAGTAGAGTCCATAGATCATATATAGTGAATCGAGAGCATGTAGATTCATTTTCCACTTCGGGGTGTGAAGTGAATGGAGTAAAAATGCCAATAGGGAAAAATTACAAAGAGGTTTTTGTTGGACTAATGAAATCTAAAAATATTCTATAGTATGGATAAACGCCTTGTGGCTTTCGAGCGACTATTAAATATCATGGATGATTTGCGGGAGCAATGTCCTTGGGATAAAAAACAAACCAACGAAACGCTTCGACACCTTACTATCGAAGAGACCTATGAGCTTAGCGATGCTATATTAGATGGGAATGATGAAGAAATAAAAAAAGAATTGGGTGACTTATTTCTACACCTAGTTTTTTATTCCAAAATAGGCGATGAAAAAAATAAGTTTAATGTAACTGATGTTTTGAACTCAGTTTGCGAAAAACTCATACACCGACACCCTCATATATATGGAGATGTGGAAGTAGAAAATGATGAAGAGGTAAAGCAAAACTGGGAGCAGATAAAACTAAAAGAAGGGACGAATAAAACTGTTCTGGGTGGAGTTCCAAATAGCATGCCTAGTCTGGTTAAAGCTATGCGAATGCAGGATAAAGCTGCTCAGGTAGGGTTTGATTGGCCTAACAAGTCTGATGTCTGGGAAAAGGTAGAAGAAGAACTGCAAGAGTTCAAAGAGGCTGAAGGAGCTGAAAAGGAAGATGAGTTTGGAGATTTAGTTTTTAGTCTAGTGAATTATGCACGTTGGTTGAAAATTAATCCAGATGACGCTCTAGAGAAGACGAATAAAAAATTCAAATATCGATTTGAAAAAATTGAATCTTTTGCAAAGGAAAACAAGCTAAAAATGGAGGAAATGTCGCTTGAAGAGATGGACCAAATCTGGGACAAGGCAAAAAATAGGAGCTAAGCAAGATACTTATTTAGCCTATAGATTAGTTATTATTCCTGAAAATCAACAACTTTTGCATTCTGGCGTTATTATTGAAATGTTATCACCAATGAAAAGAATAATACAATTAGGGGTTCTGTGTTTTCTGAACATTTACATTTTTGGGCAAAGTACCAAGCTGGACAATAAAAACTACTTAAAAGATATAAAAACAGTTATTCTACAAAAGAATTCTGACTTATATGATCCAGTACCTATAATGGAGTTAGGTGCCTCTAATGCTCTCAGAATTTCATTTGACATTTTAAGCCCAAATAATGAATTCTTTAATTATTCATTTGTGCATTGTGACAAGAATTGGAAGCCTTCTGATTTACAATATATGGATTATGTTTCAGGAGATATGATGGGTGAAATAACTGATTTTGTGTTTTCAACGAATACCTATCAAAAGTATACACACTACAGCTTAGTCTTTCCGCAGCCAACTATGGCAATCACAAAGTCAGGGAATTACATTTTAAAAGTATTCAGGAATTTTGATGATGAGGATTTGGTGCTAACTCGAAGATTTATGGTTCTAGATAATCAGACTAATATTACTGTGGATCTTAGAAGTGCAACACTTCCTGAATATAGATTTACTCATCAAGAAATAGATTTCGAAGTAAATCATGAAGGATTTCAGATTCCCAATCCATTTACCGAACTGTCGGCTACAATTCTTCAAAACAATAGCTGGAACAATGCTATTTATAATCTCCCTCCACTCTTTGTAAATAGCAATAAATTGGTTTTTAACTATGAGGATAAGAATCTTTTTCCTGGTACCAATGAATTTCGATTTTTCGATATTCGATCATTGCGTTTTTTCAGTAATAATGTGATAAAAAAGTATACCGATAGTATTCAAAACGCAGTTTTAAGACCAGAAGAACCTAGGTATGCTTTAAAGCATCTCAATTGGCTTGATTACAATGGAAAGCGAGTGATTGCCAATTCAGATGGAGTGAATATTGTAGAAGATGGGGATTATGCTATGATACATTTCTATTTTAAAAGTAAGTCATTGGCTCAACTGGGTGATGTTTATGTATATGGAGAATTAACGGACTGGCAGTTAAAGGATAATTTTAAGATGACCTATTTCCCAGATTATGATATGTATGGTTTATCTACTTTACTTAAACAGAGTTATTACAACTACCATTTTGTATTAAAAGATAAAACGGGTAATATAGATTACACGCTCACAGAGGGAAACTTTCAGGAAACTGAAAATGACTACATGATTTTAATTTACCATAAAAATCAATTTTATGGTTATGATGAGCTTATAGGAATGGTTTCTAGAAATTCAAATGTGTTAAATAATAGATAGACTTTGAATTGTACGGATTACTTCTAAATTCGCTTTTTTCAAGTGGATAAAGATTTAATCTATAAAATAGCACTGACTCAGATTCCAGGCATAGGTAGTGTGCTAGCAAAGAGTCTAGTAGGGTATTGCGGTGGTGTAAAAGAGGTTTTTTCTAAATCCAAATCATTTTTACAAAAGTCTCCAGGTGTTGGTGAAAAAGTAGCCTCAAATATTAAGGGGTTTTCAGATTTTTCAGCTGCTGAAAGTGAAGTAAAATTTATACAAGAGCACAACATTAAAACCACATTTTTTCTAGATAAAGATTACCCCTACAGATTAAGAAATATTCCTGATTGCCCTATACTACTCTATTCTCGAGGAGATATTTCTTTCTCTCCTGAACGAATTATAGCAATTGTTGGGACCAGAAAAATAACAGAATACGGTAGGCAGTTTGTCAAACTTATAGTAGAAGATTTGAAACCTTACAATCCTACAATTGTCAGCGGAATGGCCTATGGAGTAGATATCTTAGCACACAAAGAGTGTTTAAAGAACGATGTGCCCACGATAGGAGTTGTAGCTCATGGTTTAGATAGACTGTATCCCGATTTGCATAAAAAAGTCGCTAGTGAAATGATACAAAAACAAGGCGCGGTGCTTACAGAATATTCCAGTGGAACTCGTCCAAATAGAGAGAATTTTCCAATGAGAAACAGAATAGTTGCAGGACTTGTTGACGCAGTGATTGTCGTAGAATCAGCTCGAAAGGGAGGGTCACTAATTACTGCTGAGCTGGCAAATCAGTATAACAGAGATGTTCTAGCATTGCCTGGAGATTTTGGCAGGGATTCTTCAGCAGGATGCAATTCCCTAATAAAAAATCACAAGGCAAATCTAATTGAAGGTGCTGAAGATGTTGTACAGCTGCTGAACTGGGATATTTTACAAGAGTCAAAGAATCAGCCTAAACTTTTCGTTGAATTATCATCAAATGAAGAGATTGTATTAAATATTTTGAAAGCTGCGGGTTCTGTAGGAATTGATTCCCTAAGTTCTCAGCTTAAAATGTCCCCTAGTTTACTTGCGGTAATACTGCTAGAATTAGAAATGAAAAACTGCATTATATCGCTCCCTGGTAAGCGTTATCAATGTGTAAATTAATATATTTGCGTATTATTTTTTTCAGTATTAAATTATTATAATGAATTATAAATTTAGCTTCTTTTCATTCCTCCTGATACTTACGTTTTTTGGATGTAAAGAAACTCAGGTTGACACCAATCTTGATCTAAGTTCAGACATCATTATTGATTGTAATTCCAATCTAACTGATGCACTAGTAGAGAGGCATTTTACCCCTCCCGTAGCTGCAAAAAATTATGCATACTCAAATATTGCCTTGTATTCTGCTACTTCACCTTTTTTTACGGAGTTAAACACTTTAAATGGACAGATAAAGGACTTCAATTGTGAGGTCTATCCTGATACTTCAGAGGCTTATAATTTAGAGGTGGTGGCGTTGAACTCTTTTAGTAGTGTAGCACTCAAAATGGTATATAGTGACACAGTTATATCTAATTTCTTAGAAGCAAGATTAGCTGGGTATAAAGCAACCTTGGATCCATCGATATATGACCGCTCCATCGAATATTCGGATGATGTAGCCAAATATGTACTTTCTTGGGCTGATGGAGATAATTATAAAGAAACAAGAAACTTTGAAGAGTTTTCGCCAGGAGAAGCATATGAAGAGTGGAAACCTACTTCTCCAGACTACATGCCTGCAATAGAGCCCTTCTGGGGAACTATCCGCACATTGGTTTTGGATAGCTCTAATCAATACATGCCGATAAGACCTACAACATTAGATATGACCGAAGGAGCTGCCTTCTATAATGAGACAATGGAAGTCCTTTATGCCGTGGATACAATTGATGAAGAACGAAAAGAAATAGCTCTTTTCTGGGACTGTAACCCGAACATCTCGCACCATCACGGTCACGTGATGTACTTTTTACAAAAAATATCTCCTGGGGGACATTGGATACATATTGCGACTCAAGCATTAGATAATAAGCAAATGAACTTTAGCAAAGGGGCAGCCGTGATGACGACTTTGGGAATAGGCTTACACGATGCATTCGTAGCTTGCTGGGAAGAAAAGTACTACAGTAATTACGTTAGACCCGAGACGGTAATTCGAGCCAATATTAATGAGGATTGGAAACCAATTCTTCAGACTCCGGCTTTTCCTGAATACCCAAGTGGGCATAGTGTAGCATCTGCATCTGCAGCTACTATATTAACCGACTTGTTAGGAGAAAACTTTGCTTTTATAGATTCTACAGAATTAAAATATGGGTTACCAGTTAGAGAGTTTAGCTCATTTAGAGATGCGAGTGATGAAGCTGCAATAAGTAGACTCTATGGCGGGATTCACTATATGCCAGCAATCACTGAAGGAGTCAAGCTTGGGAATAATGTGGGTGATTTAGTAAACGGAAAGATTAAGTTATTAAAATAATGAAGAAGATTATATATACTGCTGTTTTAAGCTTGCTTGTATTAGCAGCTTGTAAGGAGAATAACAAAGAAGCTGGTGAGAACATACCTAAGTCAGGAAATACTGTATTCGAGCTCATAGATACTGCTGAGTCAGGTCTGAATTTTGTTAATGTTTTAATAGAAAATGATTCGCTAAATGTAATTCTATATGAATACTTCTATAATGGAAGCGGTGTAAGTGTAGGAGATATCAATAATGATGGATTGCAGGATTTGTTTTTTAGTTCAAACTCAGCAAAGTCTAAACTATTCTTGAACAAGGGTGATTTCAAGTTTGAGGATATCACCGAACCTGCAGGAATTGCAACATCTGGATATTGTTCAGGAGTTACAATGGCTGATATTAATAATGATGGATTTATCGACATTTACGTATGCCGATCAAATGCTTTACTCGCTGAGGAGCTGACATCAAATCTACTTTACATAAACCAAGGAGATAATACGTTTAAGGAGCAAGCCAAAGAATTCGGATTAGGAGGTCAAGATTATAGTACCGTTGGAGCATTTTTTGACTACGATTTGGATGGAGACTTGGACTTATATTTAGGTAATCACCTGGTGAATTTTATGGGTGATTTTACTGAATATGATGCCTATAAATTTGGATTAGCGTCAGGAACGAATCGACTCTACCGAAATGAGAATAACACCAAGTTTAAGGATGTTACGTCTGAAGCAGGTTTATCCTCACAGACATTTACTTTAGGTATTAGTATTGCGGATTTCAATCGTGATGGTTTGCCAGATATCTATTCTACAAGTGATTATCACGGTCCAGATCTGCTTTACCTCAACAATGGTAATGGAACATTCACTGAGAAGCAAAAAGACCACTTTAAACATACAAGCTATGCGGCAATGGGATGTGATGCTGCTGATTACAATAATGATGGACTTATTGATTTGATGACCGTAGATATGCTTCCAGAAACTGGATTTAGAAGGAAGACCCTTATAGGTCCTTCTAATTTTGATCTTTTTGTAAAAAGGTGGAAATATGGTTATGGAAAGCAATATATGAAGAACACGCTTCAGTTAAATACAGGTGATGAAAAGTTTGTAGAGGTAGCTGATTTAGTAGGGGTGGATGCTACTGACTGGAGTTGGGCTCCACTTTTTGCAGATTTTGATAACGACGGATGGAAAGACTTATTTATCACTAATGGGTACTACCGTGATTATACCAATCAGGACTTCATGAACAGTACGGTAAATGCTCGTTACAAACAAGATAAGAAAATGGAGTTTGAGCAACTAGTAGCTACTTTACCAGTAAAACGACTTGAAAATTACGCCTACAAGAATAATAGAGATTTAACCTTTCAGAAAGTTACTAGTGACTGGGGGCTAACCAAATCAGGTGTATCAAATGGTTCTGCCTACGCTGATTTGGACAATGATGGGGACTTAGATTTGGTTGTATGTAATATAAACCAAGAGGCTTTTCTTTATAAAAACACCACAGAAAATTCCAATTTTATTCAGTTAAAGTTTGAAGGGGCAGAGAGTAATAAGTTTGGAGTAGGAGTAGCAGCAACACTTTATAGTAAATCTGGAAAACAGTTTCTTGTAAATCATCTTACAAGAGGTTATAATTCATCGGTTAGCTCAATGTTACATTTTGGATTGGGAGAGGATACTGGAGTAGATTCCATTGTGTTAAGATGGCCAAATGGTAAATTTCAAACACTAACCAATGTTGAAATAAACAAGCAATTATTGGTAAAAGAAGAAAATACAGAAGTAAGGAGTAAATATGAATCTCAGAGTCAGAAGTTATTCACTGATGTTTCTGAGAAGTACAATGCAGATGTCGTGCACGATGAATCAGCATATATTGATTTCAAATGGGAGCCATTGTTATTACAGATGTATTCTAAACAAGGACCTGAGTTGTCTGTAGGAGATGTAAATAATGACGGTCTAGAGGATTTTATTTTAGCAGGAACCGCTATTTCTAGTCCTCAATTGATGATTCAAGGTACCAATGGAAAGTTTAGAAAGCAAAATGGTCCTTGGACAGTGGACAATGATTTTGAAGAATCAGTAGTCCATTTCTTTGATGCAAATGGTGATGATTACCCAGACTTGTATATTGGGAATGGAAGCAATGAGAAAAATGATAACGGAGATGACTTTTATTTCGACAATGTTTATTTGAACAAAAACGGTTCGTTTACTGAGGCAATAAAAATGAATGTTAGAATTAATACCACTGACGTTTTATCTCACGATTTTGATGGAGATGGAGATAAAGATTTATTTTTAGCAGGGGGAGTGCTCGCGATGAAATATCCTATGAGTCACAATTGTAAATTGCTGATAAATAACGGTGGAGAACAGTTTGTCGATGAAACTGAAAAATACTTCTCAGGCCTTACAGACCAAATGATTTGTGATGAGGTTGAATTGGCTGACATCAACGGAGATGGTTCTCCTGAGATGATTTTTTCTGGAGATTGGAACCCGGTCACGGTATTTTCTAAAGTTGGAGAAAAATGGACTAATATTACGAATCAGACAGGATTAGATAAATATCGTGGTCTATGGAATGAATTGGAAATCCAAGATATTGATAATGATGGAGATGCTGACCTTATAGTTGGTAATGAGGGGTACAACTCACAATACACTGCTTCTCAGTCTAAGCCTTTGGTAATTGATTATGGACAGTTAGACAACAATGAGAGTTGGGATGCTATGATAAGCATGTATTTTGACAGCAAGTTGGAGCCGATATATTCTAAAGCTAACCTAGCAAATCAAATGAGGGACTTCGTTCAAACAAATTATAAGTACTACGCAAATTATGCAGTTTCTTCGACTGCCGACATACTTGGGCAATTGAATACTGCTCAAAGGAGCGAAGTGAACCATCTTGGATCTTCAATATTTATTAATGATGGTGGTAAGTTTATTCAGAAAGACTTACCTAAAGCCGCACAAGCTGCTCCTGTTGAAGCATTAGAGAGTGTTGATGTAAATGGAGACGGAAACCTCGATTTGCTTGTTGCTGGGAACAATTACAACAATAGAGTAGAATCTGGTTGGGTAGATGGGCTTAACGGCTTAGTACTACTTGGTGATGGTAAAGGTAATTTTAAAGAAGAAAAATTCTCAGGGTTTTATGTTCCTGGAAATGCTAAGAATATACAGGATATAACAGTTGATGGCAAACCTTGTTTCATCGTTGGAATCAATCACGGTAAGGTTCAACTTTTTGAGTTAAATAAAGCTCAGAAGCTTCAATAAGTTGACTCTAGCACTATCTAAGTCGGAGTTTTACTTCGATCTTCCTTCGCACAGAATTGCTAAGTATCCTTTAGAGCAAAGAGACACGTCTAAATTATTAGTGTATAACGGTGAAGTCAAGCACAGCTCATTTGCTAATCTAGATATGTTTTTGCCAGATGACACTGTTCTGGTAATGAATAATGCTAAAGTAATTCCAGCTCGTTTGTATTTTCAGAGAGAAACAGGAGCTTTGATTGAGGTGCTACTTCTTGAGCCTATATCTCCAGCTAATTACGAAGAAGTCTTTAATACTGATGCACAGTGCAGCTGGAAATGTATAATTGGTAATAGCAAAAAGTGGAAAGAGGATGAAATTATTAGCTTACATGACAATAAAAATTTGTTAAATGCTAGGTTAATAAATCGAGAGAATAGAATTGTTGAACTTTCTTGGTCTTGTGGTCTTACTTTCACAGAGCTATTGAAGAAGGTAGGAGAACTTCCTTTACCTCCCTATTTAAATAGGGATACGGAAATTGGGGATAATGAAACTTATCAAACAGTTTTTGCAAAGCAAGAAGGCTCAGTCGCAGCTCCAACAGCAGGACTCCACTTTACCGAAGAAGTTTTTAAGAAGTTAGATGAGAAAAACGTGATTCGAGCTGAAATCACCTTGCACGTAGGAGCAGGTACTTTTTTACCTGTGAAGGAAGAAAATGTGCTAGATCATGACATGCACAGAGAGTATTTTGAAGTTACTAGAAATGCTTTATCAATACTTAAGTCAAAAAAAAATCGAATTGCTGTCGGGACTACTTCTTTGAGAGTTTTGGAGAGTTTATATTGGCTAGGAGTCCAATTAAGTGCCAACAAAGAAGAATACGTAGTAAATAAACTAGAACCATATAGAACCTCTAGCGGTTTGAGCTACAATGAGGCTTTGGCTATTATAGAATCTCATTTGATTGATAAAGGATTAGAAAAGCTGCAAGCGGCCACCGAAATTCTAATCTTACCATATTATAAATTGAAAAGTATAAATGGTCTCATCACAAACTTTCATTTACCTGAAAGTACACTGCTAATGCTCATTGCGAGTGTGGTAGGTAATAGATGGAAAGAGATATATGGAGAAGCCTTGGAAGAGGATTATAGATTTTTATCCTACGGAGATAGTAGCCTCCTTTTTGTAAATGAATGAGGTTATTCGATAGATTAAAGAATAGGGGAATTAGCTCAGTTGGCTAGAGCGTTTGACTGGCAGTCAAAAGGTCACCGGTTCGAATCCGGTATTCTCCAC
>CBFHGJ010000009.1:0-98277 GCA_965655315.1 Bacteroidia bacterium | reverse complement strand
ACTAAGAATGGTTGTGAGATTACATATGCAGATAGCTTCGAAGTATTCAATTCACCAAGAGCAAATTTCTTTATCACTCCAGTATGTTTAGGTCAAGAGGTTTTACCGACAGATAACTCTACCATAGATGCACTGGGTACTATATCGGGGTATAAATGGTTTGTAGATGGAGTGCAGGTGTCAGATCAACAAAACCCAGTCATACAAACAACTACCTCAGGAAATCAAAATATTATGCAAGTAGTAGAAAGTGCAAATGGATGTAAGGATACGATCACCAAAGTAATATTTGTAAATCCTAATCCTACAAATTCATTTACTACTACTAATCAATGTGATGGAGACTTAACAAACTTGGTGAGTACATCAACTATCAATTCAGGATCAATAGTTTCTACAGTTTGGACTATCGAAGGTTCAAATAGAACAGGTACAAACGTAAATCATACGTTTAGTGGCCCTGGAGATTTTGATGTGACACTTATGTCCGAATCAGACAATGGTTGTGGAGATACTATTACTCAAACTGTAACGATTCATCCATTACCAGGACTAGATATAGTTCTAGAGGAGTATGACGGTTGTGTGCCTTTCTCTGTTACTGTTGTCAATAACTCTATTATCGCTTCTGGTAGCATCAATTCTTATGAGTGGACGTGGGGAGATGGAAACAATTCTACTGGTGCTAATCCTTCTTACACCTACAAAAATCCCGGTAGTTATGATGTGAAGATTAAGGCTACTTCTGATCAAGGATGTACCGATAGTATAGATTTAAAATCTCAAGTTACCGTATATGACTTACCAAATGCAGATTTCACCTTCACTCCTAAGGAACCAAGCACTATTACTGAATTTGTAACTTTTAATGACAGTAGTCAAGGTACTATTGTAAACTACGATTGGAGTACTTCTGATGGAGGTGTTTATACTGGAAGTACGGTTCAACATACCTTTAGTGATTCAGGAACATTTACAATATCACTTGTAATAGAAGACGATAACGGTTGCACAGATGAAGAGATAAAAACCATTTACATCAATGCAGATTTGTTTGTACATATCCCTACTTCTTTCACACCTAATGGCGATTTGGTCAATGACACCTATGGTTTGGGTGGATTAACTCAAGGAGTAGTAGAGCTAGATATGAAGATATACAATCGATGGGGCCAACTGATCTTTCAATCTAAAGATGCAAACGATAGGTGGGATGGAACCTACAATGGAGAACCTGTTCAACAAGGCGTGTATGTTTACCTAATTAGGTTCACAAATCCTAAAAATACAGAATGGTACAATTACTCAGGTGAAATTCACCTCCTTAGATAAGGAAGGAAGATTATTTTCGTTCAATAGAGTAATACCACATTTATGTATAAATCAATTGTCGTTATAATCATAATGAGCATTCTTTCCTGTCAATCACCACAAGGCAATCAAATACCAGAATTTGAGTACAAATCAATGGATGGGAATGTCGTTAGTGAAGAAGATTTAAGAGGTAAAGCCACGGTCATCTGTGTTTGGGCTACTTGGTGCGGAGACTGCATTCGTGAGATCCCAGAGCTTAATGCATTGGCGGAGAAGTATGAAGGTAACAATAAAGTAAGTTTTCTTGCTTTCTCTGATGAGGATGAAGCTACAGTGCGGAAATCTTTAAATAAATTCCCATTTAATTTCACTCATATTGTCGACTCTAAGGCATACAGTGATAAGCTAAAGACAGGGTTGGTAAAACATTTTCCGCAGGTATTGGTTGTAGATGATGATTTAAACATTGTATTTGAAGTTACAGAGAATAAACAAAAGATTTTCATCACTTTGGATAACCATATCCAAGATATAATAAAATAGGATTTGATAGACCACTGTGCAATTAGCACCGATATTTCTGTTTCGGATATTGTTTTTAGTAATTCAATAGATGACGTTAACCAAGATCATTGGGAAAAAGTACTAAATGGTGAAAACATCTATTTGACAGAGCCTTATTTAAAAGCTTTAGAAACAGGTTTAACAGCCTATGGGTTCAGATACTTTATTTTTTACAGTGATGACCAACCTATTGGCATTGGTTATTGTCAGATCATTCATATTACTTCATCGGAAATAAATGCAAAGGATCTTTCCAAAAGAATGGGAGGTGTGCTACCCAAGTCTATAATCAATAGTATAGATATAAAAGTTCTGATATGTGGAAATGCGTTTGCTAGTGGCGAAAATGGATTTAAGTTTTTGCCTGAGGTAAATAAGGAAGATGGACTTAAGATTCTTTCAAGAGCTATTGATGAAGTTCATTTAGCTGAAAGAAAGAAAAATAACAAAATAGGCATCACTCTAATCAAGGAATTTTGGCCTGAATCGTTTGATGACGTTAGTTTTTTAAAGGAAACAGGTTGTAGCGAGATAAAGATAGACGTAAACATGGTTCTGAATCTATTAGAAGAATGGAAGTCTTTTGATGATTATCTCAAAGCAATGAATTCTAAGTTTAGAACTAAAGCAAAGCATGTTCTATCTCAATCTAGTCCACTTAATATCGTAGACTTCAATGAATCTAACATTTACGATAAAATTGAGGAAATCGACGAATTATATAATACCATAGTAGACCGAGCTAGTTTTAGTTTTGGTAGGCTCAATGCAGTTACACTTTACGAAGTAAAAAAAGCTCTTGGTGATGCTTTCTATATTAGGGGATATTATCTAGATGGTAAATTAATTGGCTTTAGCACCGCAACTGTATTTGAAAACGTATTAGATGGGAATTTTATAGGGCTAGATTATGACTTTAACAGAGATTATAGTGTATATCAAAGAATACTCTACGATTTTGTTTCTCACGCTATAAAAATTGGAGCGAAAAAACTTCATATCGGTCGAACTGCTGAAGAAATAAAAAGTGGAGTAGGAGCTTTACCCGTTGATATGGTATTCTATGCCAAACATAGAAATAAAGTCACGAATGCGATTCTGAAGCCGTTTATCAAAAACCTAAGTCCGAGTGAATTTGAATTAAGGAAGCCCTTCAAGAAGAGCTACTACGATCAATTAGAGGAATAAATGGATTCTCTAACTCAGATAATTCTAGGTGCAGCTGTAGGAGAGGTAGTCCTAGGCAAGAAAATAGGAAATAGGGCTATGCTATGGGGTGCTGTTGCTGGCACCATTCCAGATTTAGATGTTTATCAATCTTTATTTTTTGATGCCTTAAGATCAAATGAACTTCATAGAGGATTCTCACACTCGATACTATTCAGTATACTAATAGCTCCGTTATTAGCCTGGTTAGTTCAATCAAAAGAAAAATTAACTTTAGCATTTTTAGTTACAATCATACTAGCATATCCTATAGTTTCTACTGGCAACTGGTACATTGGAGGAACATTAGGAGTCGTTATTTTCCTTCTTAATTGGTTAATTCTAACCAGAGATTATACGAAGTATCCGCAGGTTAGGAAAAAAGACTGGACAAGGCTATTTTTCTGGAGTCTCATTACACATCCATTTTTAGATTGTCATACCACTTGGGGTACTCAATTACTTTGGCCTCTACCGTATAAACTTGCTTGGAATAATATTTTTGTAATAGATCCACTATATACGGTGCCATTTCTAGTCTTTGTGTTAGTGGGTATGTTTTATGGTAGACAACACAAAAACAGATTAAAAATGGTATCTATTGGACTTGTTCTTAGCTCCTTATATATGATTTGGTCACTAGGAGCGAAGTGGTATACCTTCAATATTTTCCAAAATAATCTAAAAGAACAAGGTGTAGCTTACAATAGACTAATGACGGTTCCGACTCCTTTAAATACTTTCTTGTGGTCCGCAACTGCGGATGCGGATTCATTGTATTATACCGGTTTGTATTCCATTTTTGACAAAGATAAATCGGTTGACTTTACGTCTGTAAAAACTAATCACAGCTTACTAAATTCTGTTCAAGATGAGGAGACACTACATCGGATGCAGTTTTTATCCAAAAACTGGTATGTAGTTTCTGAAGATTCTGCAGGAGTTAAGATGTTTAATGATGCGAGATTTGGCCCGTTTTATACATCTGATGGAGATCCTAGGTATGGTTTTGGATATCGCCTTAATGAGACAAATGGTAAAATAGAAGTAACACAACCAGAACCTGAAACTGAAGAAATGGGTGAAGCAATGAACGTGCTATGGAATCGAATATGGGGGAAATAAAAAACGGGAAAAGACAAGCAATTTCCCGTTGAGATAGTTTTCTTATCTATAATACTCTATCCCTGCCAAGCACATAATAATCCGCCCATAAGAGCTAATGTGATGGTCTAGTAACCCACATTTATAAAAATATACTTCCAACCCTTTTGTTCAAAAAGTGCATTCGTACCTAATATTGGAAGTGCTATAAACAATCCAGAAAAGAAGCCATGTAATGCACCGTGCTTAAATGTTCTAAAATCATTTCCTTTCAGGTTCATTACTTCTTTCAAAAGTGGATCTTCGGCATTACCTCCAAATAGTAAGAATACACCTGATTGGTGTATAACAATCTGGCTTAATGCAAATGCAAGCAATACAGATAAGATATAACTCACAATAAATCTTAAAGTCATATTACCTTCCTGGGCTTTCTCTTCTGTCATTCCAGTCACTGCCATCCAAGGCGTGCCAACAAGGTTTTTGTGGTAGTAAATAAAACCTACGATCATTGGAATAAGTGCTGCAACGAAAAATGCTGGGATATTCATAAAATTTGTTAATTAGTTTCTTCCAAACATATGTTATTACTTCAATTGAGCAAATCCTTGATAAGCAAGATAAATCCCTGTACCTGCAACTAGTAAACCAATTATCTTAAAAATTCCAGAGAGATAAGACGATTTTAGGTAAGGTTTAAGCTTTGAAGCACCAATTGACTTTAAGGTATCAGTAACAAATATTGCAGTCAGTATACCAACAAAGTAGAGCAATAAACTTGTGGTTTCAGCATACATGGAGTGAGCTAGAGCCACAAAACCAATCCATACTACAAACACGGTAGGATTAGCAAAATTCACTAAGAATCCTTGACTAAACGACTTCAATAAACCTTTACTAGCTATGCCTTCACTTGAACTTAATTGCTTTACAGGCTTTATGAAAAAAACCACACCAAATGCTAGTAGGATGGAGGCTGCTATGAATTTTACAATAGGAGCATTGATATACTCATTTATCAAATCAGCAGCTAAGAAATAGCAAATAAGTAATACAACTATGTCACTGATCAGAATACCAAGAGCTGTTAGCACACCTGACATAGGTCCTCTTTGCAGAGCATTTTTTAATAGAGTAAAGAATACTGGACCTAGAAATACTAGTGTTGTGAAACCAGTTAAAATTCCTTTTAGAAATGCCATTTCTGTTCAAATGTAGCTGAAATAGACTACATCTATATAGTTGGCCTTCAATAAATTATGAACTTGAACTATTATAGAAAAATTGTTCCTTTATAATTTTTCAATTCACTACTTGATATAGACATAACTCATCCATCTGCATCCGGTTACCATCTTTGAACGTAATATCATTCCACATGGTTAAACTGAAATAATCTCCTGCTACAATAGGATCACCAACACGTGCACCGTGCATTACAGCAACCATTTTATTCCAATTTTTACCTTTCTGTGCAATTTCAGACATTCTATTTGCAATTTCTACCATTGCACCTTTGGGTTCTATACTTATGCAACGAGGGCTATAAAATTCCTTGTAGCAGGTCTCAAAATCTCCTGTTCTACAATAACTTACGAGTTTTTCTGCAACTTCTTGAGTAGTCATATTGATTATATTTTTATCTGTTATGTAATCCGTAAGTAGTAGATTATTATGTTAAGTTACAAGTAGATCTAGAGATATTTTTTGTCTACGTAGAATGTACCAAAAGGTATAACAGATGCTAATAAGACTATGGCAGTTGTTTTTGTGTCCCAATTCTTTTGTGATCTTATTACGATGGCTAGAAATATATAAGCTATAAAGAGCATACCGTGTGGCATTCCTAGAGCCTTAACCCAAGAATCATTCTCAGCTATATATTTAAGCGGAACACCAATACCTAATAATAAAAGGTAAGAGATTCCTTCTAGGTAACTAACGATTCTAAATGTTGTAAGCATAGTGCGAATGTATTTGAATTATGTATTTAGAAATACCTGTAGATGGAATTTTTATACCGACAAAGGATTTACACCTATATTACCTATAATATATATTATGTTAAGTTATGTATTAAAAAGAAAAGGGAGCTCTTTGAAACTCCCCTCTCAACAGTTATGGTTAACAACAGTATTTAGTCATTTATTGATTCTGTTCAACAAATGCTTTCATATCTTGATACTTGTCCATTTTTTCCAGTCTAGCGTATATTTTCTTCATTGTTCCACCTAGTTCAACTTTTTCCTCGATAGGCATATCATCATTATTCTCAAATACATTTTCAAATTGGACAATAGCTAATTTGTAATATCCCATAATCTCAGCTTCTTTCTCTGCAATTATACTAGGTTTATAAACTCCATCAAGTTCATCTACAACATTTGATACTTTATTCAAATACATCACACCCTTATTATAAGCAGCGTCATAATAAGAAGGATCAATTTCTAATATCTTATCATAATCTGAAGCAGCTTTATCTAGTTCGCCCATAGCTTCAAAGCTATTAGCACGAGCAAAATAATAAACAACATTTCCTGGATCTCCCGCTATTGCCTCATCTAACTCACTAATAAGTTCTTGACTTCTTCCCTGGGACATATAAATGTTTAATTTCAAGTTAGTTAGCGTTTTATCTGTTTCATTCATTTCTCTACCATCTTTTACCACTTCTAGAGCCTTAGTTGTATCACCACCTTTCAGATGTAAATTAGCAAGGTTAGCATACACCATTGGATCAATAGACCCCTTATTAATCATTCCTTCAAACGCTTTCATAGCTTTTCCGTCCTCACCATTGTTCATTGCAGAAAATGCCATCATCTGCTCCAATACGTCAGCAGTTAGATTGCTTTGCTTCAGTAAACCATCTGTATCATACTTCATCAAAGGTAATGCCATACTAAAATCATCATATGCCGCACCAAAATCTTCATTCTGATATGCATTATATCCTGAATTGTATAACCCTATAGCAACATTTAGCAGGTTGCCTTTAGCCATTTTTGTCACCTTATTTTTAGCATCTGTTTCTATCGCATTGTTAAAGGACTTTAATGCTATTTTAATGGCATCTGGATTAGCTTTAGTAATCTCATTATTCAAATTCGCAACTTTCAGATAAACAAGACCTCTGTAGTACCACATTTTAGGGTCATTACTAGTCTTAGGATGATTTTTTGTTTCCTCAGCCCATTTTAGCAATTGGTCAAAATCTCTATCTGCATCTGTCAGCGATGGATCTTCTAAATCCATTTTGATAGATTCTACATTAAATCGCTGTGCATTTGTTGTAAGTCCAGTCACCATTAAAGCAACCAAGACTATTAAAGTATTTAGTTTAATCTTCATTTGTTTCATTTGATTCGTTATTTGTTATGTCTGTTTCGGTGTTTTCGCCATCTATAATATTCTCTTCGTCTTCTTCGTCAACTTTAGGTACTTTGGCAACAGAAGCAATATCATCTTTGTCTCTTACTTTTATTAGCCTTACTCCCTGAGTTGCTCTCCCCATAATACGAACATCTTCCATTTTCATTCGTATTGTAATCCCTAATTTGGTAATTATCATTAGGTCATTCTCATCAGTCACGTCTTTTATAGAGATCAGTGATCCAGTTTTCTCTGTAACATTCAGTGTTTTCACACCTTTTCCTCCCCTACCGGTCATTCTATAATCCTCTATATCTGTACGTTTACCGTAACCTTTTTCAGAAACCACCATTATAGTCGCGTCTTCCATATAAGAATTTACACAAACCATTCCAATTACTTCATCTTGATCATTTTCAAGCCTTACTCCTCTTACTCCAGAAGCTGTTCTACCCATTTGACGAACATCAGACTCTTTGAATCTAATAGCCTTTCCACTCTTCTTAGCCAATAGTATCTCCGCGGTTCCGTCTGTTAGCTTAGCTTCTAGCAATTGGTCACCATCTCTTACTGTGATAGCGTTTATACCATTCGTTCTTGGTCTAGAATACTGTTCTAGTGAAGTTTTCTTGATTGTACCATTTTTAGTACACATTACGATGAAATTACTATTCACATATTCCTCATCTTTCAGGTTACCAGTTGCAACAAAAGCTCTTACCGAATCCTCTGATGGTATATTGATGAGGTTTTGAATGGCTCGACCTTGAGATACTTTACCTCCTTCTGGAATTTCATATACCTTCATCCAGAAACATCTACCTTGATCTGTGAATAAGAGTATATAATTATGCGTCATGGTAACGAATAAGTGTTCCACAAAGTCTTTATCCCTGTGCTTCACACCTTTATTGCCTACACCACCCCTACTCTGCTGCTTATACTCAGTGAGTGGAGTTCTCTTTATGTAACCCATACTAGAAATAGTCACTACCATTTCCTCATTGGCTATCAGGTCTTCTATATTGATTTCCCCAGCATCAAACTCTATGGCAGTTCTTCTGTCATCACCATATTTTTCTCTAATTTCTAGTAGCTCATCTTTGATGATTTGCATCCTCCTAGCTTTGTCAGCCAAAATTTCTTTTAAATCTGAGATGGTTTTCATCAACTCATCATACTCAGCTCGCAGCTTATCTTGTTCAAGACCAGTCAGTTGACGTAATCTCATTTCAACAATAGCTTTAGCTTGTATTTCAGATAATTCGAAACGTTTGATTAGTTTATTTCGAGCTTCTTCAGCATTTTTAGATGATCTTATTAATGCAATTACCTCATCTATATTATCAGATGCTATAATTAGTCCTTCTAAGATATGTGCTCTCTTCTCAGCCTCCTTTAGTAAATACTCTGTACGTCTAATTACAACCTCGTGTCTATGATCAACATAATGATGAATCATATCCTTAAGATTTAACATTTGAGGACGACCATTTACCAATGCTATGTTATTGACACTGAAGCTAGTTTGAAGCGGAGTGTATTTGTACAGTTTATTGAGTACTATATTAGGAATAGCATCCCGTTTTAAATCGAAAACTATTCTGAGACCTTGTCTACCACTTTCATCTCTAACTTCACTGATACCTTCGATTACTTTATCGTTTACAAGGTCAACCGCTTTCACAATAATTTGAGAAGGGCTAACCTGATAAGGAACTTCAGTAATAATAATTTGCTCCTTTCCAGTTTTAGTTACATCAAACTCAGCCTTTCCGCGCATTACAATCCTACCCTTGCCAGTTTCAAAAGCAGACTTTACACCTTCTGTACCATAGATAATTCCTCCTGTTGGGAAGTCAGGAGCTTTAACATATTCCATGAGCCCCTCAATTGAGATTTCATTGTCCTCTATGTAAGCTACTGTTCCATCTATCACTTCAGTCAGATTATGTGGAGCCATATTAGTGGCCATTCCTACTGCTATACCGGAAGCTCCATTTACCAATAAACTTGGAATTCGAGCCGGCAATACTGTTGGTTCACTTAAACTATCATCAAAGTTTGGTCTGAAATCTACGGTGTCCTTGTCTATATCAGATAACATCTCCTCAGCTAGCTTACGCATACGTGCTTCCGTATACCTCATTGCTGCAGGTGGATCACCATCTATACTACCGAAGTTTCCTTGTCCATCTACCATCGGGTAGCGAAGACTCCAATCTTGAGCCATACGCACCATAGTGTCGTAAACAGATGTATCTCCATGGGGGTGATACTTACCAAGTACCTCTCCTACTATTCTAGCTGATTTTTTGTGGGCTCTGTTACTTGCTAAACCTAACTCAGTCATACCATAAAGTACTCGTCTATGCACAGGTTTAAGACCATCTCTAACATCTGGGAGGGCTCTTGATACAATGACAGACATTGAATAATCAATGTATGCTGTTTTCATCTCCTCTTCTATGTTAATTGGAATAATTTTTTCGTTTTCCGAATTCATTAATTACAAGGTTTAAATTGGCCTGCAAGTTATTTTATATATCTAAATCAAATCGTCTTGAAGACCCCAAAATACCCACATTTAACGTACTATAATGGGGATAATTTACAGAAAGTGTCTATTGGGTTTACCAGAGGGCTTTTTTCTGCTTTGATTCCCATGCAGAAGGCATAGTAAATACGTAGGTTAGTAGATCAAAAAACACTTTCAAAACCATAAATACTAAAAAGGCAATAGTCATTCTATCATCCTGAAACCCGGCAATCATTATCAATAAATGTATTGGGACAATTCTTGCATATGCTGCTATAACAGATGGTGCGGGATAATTTGGTGTGCCAGGCAATACTTCTCGACCAGTATGAAATAGCGTATTGATGACAAGAAACGCTAAGCTAGATTTTATAAAAGTTATAAAAGACGCTTGGTCGCTTCCATTTCCTCCAAGAAACATTGTAAGTAGGAAGATGAAATAAACAAAATGAAAAAGACCGAAATGAAGTATAAAAAAACCAGTAAATGCATGTTGCTTTAAGGGTAATATTGAACCTGTAGATTTAACCCTTTTCACTGTACGGATCAATACATATTGCAAGCCTACAAAAATGGACTGCAAATAATACCCTCAGATGGCTATGTTTTTATTGTAAGAATTATTGAGATATAGCAAGATTATCATCGCATTGAAACAGATGATAAACCAGAACTCAGGGTCTCTAACAAACTTGCTCCATCGTGTTTTTTTCAATGCCATACTTTCAATATTCTATCCTTTAGTTGAAAATCAGATTTCCATACATATTGATAATTACTAGACGCTAACCATTCATCCAATTCGGTACTATAAAACTCACTCGTTTCAAAGTAGCATACCGTGTCCTTGTTCTTCAATGCTTTTTTTACGATCGTTTTATAAAACAATAGAGGATCTTCTGCATCTACAAATAATGCGACATCTGGCTCATAATCAATCACATTGGACTCCATATTAACCTTTTCTTCTAGTGCTATATAGGGAGGGTTTGACACAACAATATTGCTAGGTGTAATTGTGTCATTCAATACATCTAACTCAAAGAAATCTACATCTATATTTAATAAATGAGCATTCTTCTTAGCTACTTCTAGTGCATCTAAACTTATATCACATCCACTCACAGTAGCATTTGGAAGATTCTTTTTCAACGTCAAAGCAATGCAGCCACTTCCAGTACCGATATCCAATATTTTACCTGAAAAACCTTGATTTTCTTCAAGAATAAGATGTACAAGTTGCTCTGTTTCTGGCCTAGGAATAAGCGTTCGCTCGTCTACATATAAGTCTAACCCGTAAAAAGGAGCTTCATTAGTGAAGTATTGTATAGGGACACTTTTTTCTAATTGTGAAAGTAAATCAAGGTAGGTAGATTGAAGCAAAGTTTCATTACCAACAATTACATCTGTTTTAGATTTTTTTTCTAACCATTGTAAAACAATATAGAAGTAATTTTCCGCCTCAGATCTCGTATACAGTTTAGTTAGAACATCTAAATATATAGCTTTTATTGTAGATAGTTTCACAGACATATTGTAACGAACCTATTTTTAGTATTTAGTAAATCTTTGGTTGACAATTATACTATCTAAATTTAAATGGAAGCCTGAAAAACATTAGTTCTATTATTGCAGTTCTACAATCATCATATTGGATAAGGATAAGAAATATATTGGCAGATGTTTAGAATTAGCCATACAAGGACAACTCTTTGTTGCTCCAAACCCTATGGTTGGTTGTGTGATAGTTCATAATGGAGTTATTGTAGCTGAAGGTTTTCATGAAAAATACGGAGAAGCACATGCTGAGGTGAATGCCTTTGCAAATCTTCCTGAGTCTATTGAAATCAATGAGTGCACAGTCTATGTCAACTTAGAACCTTGTTCTTTTTATGGAAAAACTCCACCTTGTGCTAGTTTATTGATTGATAGAAAACCAGGCAAAGTGGTTATTGGCACCTTAGATCCACATCCAAAAGTGGCTGGCAGAGGTGTTAAAATGCTTTTGGAGGCAGGTATAGAGGTTAAAGTAGGTATATTGGAACAAGAATGCCTCGAGTTGAATAAAGTTTTTTTTAAAGCACATACTGTCCAAAAACCCTATATCACTCTAAAATGGGCTGAAACGAAAGATGGCTATATAGCACGATCTGAAGGCGATAACAGCTCAGCTAAAATAAGTTCATCAGAGAATGATGAATTTGTCCATCAACTTAGAGCTACGCATCAAGCTATTGTAGTCGGGGCAAAAACGGCGAATCATGATGATCCATTACTCAATTTGAGACACAGTAAAGGGAGCTCCCCTATTAAAGTAATTCTCTCTAAATCCAATACTTTGAACAGGGAGTTGAAACTATTTTCAGAGGGAAGAACCATAATATACACGGAAGCACAACAAAAACTTTCAATTAAAAATGTTGAAACTATAACTCTAAATCCTTTTACCTTAGATGCATTCTTAGATGATTTAATCAAGCGTGATATTCACAGCGTACTTGTTGAAGGTGGATCGATTGTGTTAAATGCTTTTCTCAGTGAAAAACTTTGGGATGAAGCCATAATATTAAAATCAAATAAGGTTTGGTCAAAAGGTATAAAAGCACCTTGGATAGGCATTCCTTCAATAAAAGAAAGAACTTCTTTCAATGATAGAATAAAATACTTTAAACCATAAAATATGGCTATCGTATTCCTTACACTCAGCATAGTATTTAGCACCTCGATAAACTTGATATTTAGGTGGTTTAAGGATTACAAAGTTGATAAATTCCAGGCTATTATAGTTAACTACTTAGTGTGCTTTGTCGTAGGTTATCTATTATCTTCAGATCGTGATATATTGAGTCATTTAAGCAATAGCTGGTTTCCATATTGCATACTCCTAGGTTTCCTTTTTGTTGCAATCTTTTTTTCCATGGCTTTAACAACCGAAAAAATGGGCATTAGCGTAACCGCCGTAAGTGGTAAAATGTCAGTTGTAGTTCCCATTTTATTCGCTTTTATCTATTTAAATGAAGAAGTCTCATTCCTATTTGTTTTTGGAGTAATCCTGTCGTTACTAAGTATTTATTTCATTAGTGTAAAAGAAGAATTGGCTTTAGATAGACGCTATTTTTTACTCCCAATAATTGTCTTCCTTGGTGGCGGAATTATTGATACTTCATTAAAAATTCTTGAGTCTGAATTTTCTGATATTGTTGCCACGGAAACCATATCATACTCTATCTTTTTAGGTGCATTCTTAGCTGGATTAGTTATTCTTTTTTTCAGAACTCGAAGAGGAGCACCTGCATTAACAACGAAGAGTGTTGTGGCAGGTATACTTCTGGGTGTACCAAATTATTTTTCTATTTACTTTTTGCTCATCGCAATTGTTTCTTTCAAACATAAGAGTGCTTTAGTTTTTGGAATCAATAATGTAGGAGTCGTCGTCCTTAGTACGCTTTTATCTATTCTGATTTTCAGAGAAAACTTAAGTAAAAAGAATAAGATTGGACTTACACTAGCAGTTATTTCTATTTCCATTATAGCATATGCAAACTGATCAATACAACGGAATAGATAAGCTCTACAGGAGCAAATATAAGGCAAGCAGCAGCAAGTTTTATGGATATTTATTTCCAGTAGTAGATATTTCTGATTTTGAACAGCAAATCAAGAGTTATAAAATTGAGTTTGCTGATGCAAATCATGTTTGCTCAGCTTGTGTAATAGGGGTAAACAGAGAGTATCAAAGATGTTGTGATGATGGTGAACATAGTAATAGCTCCGGCCGTCCAATATTGAACAATCTTTTGTCTGCGGAAATATCTTATGTCGGTTGTGTAGTGGTAAGATATTTTGGTGGCAAAAAACTAGGAATACCAGGGTTAATAGAAGCTTACGGAAAGACATCTCTGCTTTGTTTGGAAGACGCGAGTATTGAGATTCAGACACTGAAAGAAACTACAATCTGTTCTATTAATAGTGCTAAGTCTTACCTCCTTTACAATTATCTTTCTCGTCAACCCAACATTTCATATCAAACAACGCACGATGGTAAATTTAGCCTAACTCATGCACAAAGTATGACTCCAAGGTTACACGAAGACTTACTGAATATTGCTACCTTAGCAATTATTGATAAATGAAATACTTTGCAATCATATTCCTGCTTATCGGTTTAGTACGGTTTGAAAGTAGAGCTCAGGATATAAAGATCAATCAGAGCTCGAACTTTAAGGCACCTTCGAATTTTGCCCTGTCCTTGGTTTTGGCCAATATTGATTTGCCGGACAACACGGTTTTAATCGAAACAAACAGAGTAAACAGCCCGTTTGCGGAGCACATTACTTTTCAGCAGATTACTAATGGATTACGAGTAAGGTTTGCGGAAGTCAAGATACATTTAAAATTTGATAATACTTATCATATCCAAAACAATTTGATTTATGAACGATTTCCTAAACCCGAATCTTTTGCAAACAGTTATTTACCTTCAGTAAAAGGAGTAGTTCTAACAAACAGTACGAAAAACGAGGATATAGAGACTTTCAGTAATATTCATGGCGAGATTGTGATGGAAATAGACCACGTAAAGTATATCAGGAAAGACACTACCCTATTCACAAAGGTGTTTGCGGTTAACCCTATTCACTCTTCGGGTATAGCCTATGGAGATGTATTTACTGATCGAAATGATTCTACAAGCACAGCTCTTGAAAATCAGATGGTTTGGAAACCTATTCAGGTAAAGTATGAAAACGATAGCTTTTTTCTTGAATCTGAATATCTCTACTTTGGTGAAATCAGAGGACCTGTCGATACCATTACGTATGAAAACAACGATACAGCTGTCTATACTAGGGACATGCAACCATTTGAAAAAATGAATGCATATTATCACATCAATACGATAGCGGAATACATTGACTTAATGGGTCACGATGAGCTAACAGACACACTCTTAGTAGATGTGCACGCAGGTTTTGCGGACAATTCTGGATACAGACCAAGTTTACATTCCTTAGAGTTTGGTGATGGTGGTGTAGATGATGCAGAAGATGGTGAAGTTGTTGTTCATGAATTCGCTCATAGCCTTAGTGAGCGTGCTTCTCCTGACAATACAGTAGGTTCAGAACGTACTGCTATGGAAGAAGGGACTGCAGATTATTTCTGTAAGTCTTATAGCCAAACGGTTTCAATTTTCTTTAGAGACCAAGTTTTTTCTTGGGATGGACACAATGAGTTTTGGGCAGGAATTGACATCAATTCTAGTAAGAGATACCCCACGGATCTAAAAGGAGATAGGAATTCAGATCGCGATATTTGGTCAAGTGCACTTATGTGTGTTCAGGATTTTATCGGTAAAAAGCAGGCAGACAGTCTTGTACTAGAACATCTTTATTATCAGTACGCAAACAGTACTATGTCTGAAATGGCTGTAGAATTATTAAGAATAGATAATGCAGATTTTGATGGTCGATATGGCAATCAGTTAAAACAGTGTTTTGTTGATGCTGGATTTATTGTTAGAGGTGTGAATGTTCCTGTTATTACTCTAACTGACGATATCAGAGTATTGAATCACTCAGCGTTTGCTTCAGGGTCAGGACAGTTAAAAATACAAGTCCCAACCAGCAGTCAATTCATCGTGTATAATTTATTTGGACAAAAAATAATAAACTCTAAACGAACTGAAATTACACTTGATCCTAGCGATTTTTCTGCAGGTATGTACGTTATAGATATTATTTGTGGAGGCAATAGATCTAGCGTTAAAATAGTAAAGTATTAATCGTTTAAAGTGAGTTATGGGCAGCATTTGGAAAGAAGAAAATAACGCACTGGTAGCAAATATTTCATTCAAATCATTCGAAGAAGCCATGCGTTTTATTCAAGAATGTGTTCCTGCTATTGAAGAGTTAAACCATCATCCTGAATGGAGCAATGTCTACAATAAAATATTAATCAAGCTTACAACTCACGATTCAGGGAATGTAGTTACTGCTAAAGACCGTAAACTTGCAAAGCAGTTAGAAGAAATCTATTGCAAGTACCAGTAAAAATATATGTGCAAAATCCTACGAATAGGCATCATTACATTTTTGATGTCATATTTAAGGAATTATGCAGCTCAAGGTATCAACTTGTATCAGATATTTCCGAATGTCACATCAACTATTCTTCAGTTCCTTCAGATAAAATAGACTGTATACCCTACGGTCTTCTTGAAGAAATCGGGGTAGATCATATTCATAAAGAGGAAGTTAGATTTGAGAAATTGGAAAACTCTTGGTGTTTTTATAAAACAGGTACAAATGAGTTGTCATATGATTTATTTTCAGCTTCATTCTTTTTATTAAGCAGATACGAAGAGTACTTACCTTTTGAAGCTGATGCTCATAATAGATTTCCAGCTGAAGAAAGTGTTTTAATGCAACAAGATAAATTAGGTGAACCTCTTGTAAACCAATGGGTAATCCTGTTAAAGTCTATACTGGAAAACAAATATGATGAATTAAGTTTTGAAGATTCATCATTCAGCTATCTGAGTACACTTGACATAGACCAGGCATGGAAGTTTAAGCACAAAGGGGCATTAAGAAGTATACTTGGTACAATCCGGGATTTTAAGCAGTGTAAGTGGGAAAATTTTAAAGATCGCTGGCCAGTGCTGCTGGGATTAAAAGCAGATCCATTTTATCAATATGATTGGAACACAAGCCTAGAACATAAGTATCACTTTGAAACGCTTTATTTCTTTCTTTTGGGCGATTACAGTGAGTTTGATAAAAATATATCACATAAAAATAAGAAGTTTAGGCACCTGATTAGAAGTGTTTCAAAACATCATAAAGTAGGTATACACCCTTCTTACCTTAGCAACAATGAGGATAGGAGAGTAAAGTTAGAAAGAAATAGACTAGCTAGGATCACAAGTGAAACGATAGAAGTTTCTAGGCAGCATTTTTTAATGCAAAGAATGCCAAAAACATATAGAAATCTACTGAGCAATGGTATTAAAGAAGATCATACTCTAGGATATAGTACTCATTTGGGTTTTAGAGCTGGGATAGCATCAGCATTTTCTTGGTTTGACTTAGAAATAAATGAAGCCACTGACTTGAAACTAGTCCCATTCTGTGCTATGGATATAACATCATTGCATTATCGAAAAGAGTCCCCAGACGAAGCTATACAGTCTATTGCTAAACTAATGAGTAAGGTAAAAGAAGTGAATGGCCTGTTTGTCTCACTTTGGCATAACGAAAGTTTAAGTGAAACAGAAAGGTGGAAAGGTTGGAGAAGAGTGTATGAATCAATGATAAAGGATGCACAACTGAATCTCTAATTAGATTATTTTATAGTTTTTATACTCTCCTATTCGAATTCCAGTCCATTTCTCAATTGCATAAAGTAGCTTAAGTTTTAGATTGAAGGATTTCACTTGTGGATCTTTGTCAAATTTCCAGTTCATATGATCAATTCTAGATTGCATAACTGCAGGATGAGTGCCTTTAAAAGGTTTGATGGAATCTATCTCTGAATAGTCAAACTCTTCATCAGGATCAAATCTTTCCGATATATAATCATCTGAATGCCAGAGTTTATGAGCCTCAATTTGTTTAGCCATTTGATATTTTGGATGCCTGACCCAGCCGTAATGGAAGATTTCTGCTTGGATTTGCTTTACATTAAGCTTTTTTCCATTTTTTCGAAATCCTTGTGCATCACGATAGCTTCTTATTTTTGGGTCATTTCGAATTACACGAATCTCTTTTCTGTACCATGTTCTGCTATCTCCTATATAATCATAACTCCCATAGAAATGTGCATAGTCAAACAGCAGTCCTTCTACCCTCTTGTTATTTTGATGCTTCTTCATCTTTTCAAGAATTTCTGAATGATACTTTTCGTGAACACACTCGTCTCCTTGTATGTAAATACACCAATCAGCTTGTTCAGAAATTGAATCAAGTGCTTTATTTGTCTCAACAGCCAAAACCTCTCCTCCCTTTCTGAGTGAGTCATCCCATACTGTGTCAATAATTTTAATCTTTGGTCCAAGCGAATCAATCAAAGCTCGTGTTGTATCCTCACTTTCTCCTACGGCTACAATCATCTCATCCACTAAAGGTAAAATAGATTTGATAGCCTCTGCGACAGGATAGTCTAGTTTTACAGCATTTTTTATGAAAGTAAAGCCGGATACAAACACAAGACAAAAATAGTTGGTGGTGCTTTAAATACTCCATCTTATTTTTACAACATCAAAAAAATTCTTCTTCTTTCTGACACTCACGGGTATAATGGTTCTGAGATAGTGAAACATGCCACAGAATGTGATGAAGTGTGGCATGTAGGAGATTGGGGAAATCATGAAGGCCTCATAAAATCTCTTAGAGGAAAGACTTTAAGAGGAGTCTATGGGAATATTGATAGCCAGATACTTCGAAGTCAATTTCCTGAAGACCTTTCTTTTGAAATAGAAGGTCTAAAGGTCTATATGATTCATATTGGAGGGTATCCAGGCAAATACAGAAAAATAGTAAAAGAAAGGCTACTAGAACTTCAACCTGACCTTTACGTATGCGGCCATTCACACATTTGTAAAATAATGAAGGACAACAAACTAAATCTCTTACACATCAATCCCGGAGCAATTGGGGTTAAAGGATTTCACAAAAAAAGAACAATGGTTAAATTTGGAATAGACAATGGCAAACTTATTGATATACAAGTACTAGAATATGATAGAAATGTGTAAAAATGCACTTTTAATTGCAACTGCCTTTTTGATCTTTTCAGCTTGTGGTCAAACAAAAAAAGCAACAGCTCAAAATGAGCCATCGAAAAAGTCTCAAGCACTTTTCACAAAAGGATTGCAACAACAAAGTTTAGGAGAATATAATGATGCAGTTAGTTCATTCAAAGCTGCAATAAAGAAGTCACCCGGTTTTTTAGATGCTTATGATGCCCTGGCACACACCTATCAAAAGGCTGGTGCATCAGATAGAGCAGTTTCAGTTTACAGACAATTACTTGAGTTGAAATCAGACCATCTATACGCTCTATATTCCCTTGGTAACATATACATTTCAAATGAGCAGATAGATAGTGCAGAGTACTACTTCAGAACTTTTCTAAAGTACAATAAGACAAAAGATAAAAATACTTCTATAGCGGTAAGAAACCTTCAAAATATTTCTTTCATGCGTGAAGCTATCGCTAACCCGATGGATATTAATCCAATTAATATCGGGTCATCAATTAATACCAATGAACAAGAGTATTCTCCTGCTTTTGCTATTGATGAGCAAACTATGTACATCACAAGAAGGACGGGTGATTTAAGAGATAGTCGACCTAATGAGGATATTTATTTTGCCACTCGAAATACCGATGGAAGTTGGAATCCAATCAAGAACCTAGGTAGGCCAATCAATACTTCAGATAATGAAGGAGCATTTAGTATATCATCAGACAGACATTATATATTTTTCACGTCCTGCAGTAGACGCGGAGGAAAAGGACAATGTGATATCTGGCTAACTATAGATAACGATGGGGAATGGTCAGAACCAATGAATCTTCAAGCCCCCATTAACACTAGGCACTGGGAATCACAACCTTCTATCGCCTCAAATGGTAAGACCTTGTATTTCACTAGTGACAGACCAGGTGGCTATGGGGGAACAGATCTGTGGAAGGCCAATTTTAGTGAAACAGGTTGGGAAGAACCTATAAACTTAGGTCCAGAGATAAATACTCCATTTGACGAGCAATTTCCATTTATACATTCAGATAACAATACGTTATACTTTAGTTCTGAAGGGCATCCTGGAATGGGCAAAAGTGACCTTTTTTTATCACGATTAGGGCCAGAAGGTAATTGGGGGTCTCCCGTCAATTTAGGACATCCAATAAATACATCTGGTTACGATTGGAATATGATAGTAGCAAGAGATGGAAAAACAGCATTATATAGCAGTGACAAAATGCCTGATGGAAAAGGAGGCTTAGACATTTACACTTTTCAATTACCGACAAAATTGCAAGCCCAAAGAGTTAGCTACGCTCGTGGATTTATAAGAGATGCTGATACAAAAAGACCACTAGCAGCCAGTGTGATTCTCACACCTCAATCTGGTGGTGTAAGCACAAACACATACGCAGATCAAACAGACGGTATGTTCTTAGTACCACTAAAAGCTGATCAAAAATATGCCCTCACAATAGATAAAGACGGTTACTTATTCCATTCGGAGTATTTTGATATGCCTAATGTGGATACAGACAAACCATTTGAGATTATAATTGATTTGAAAAAAGTAAAAATCGGTAAAAGTGTGGTACTCAAGAATGTATTTTTTGATACTGACAAATGCGAGTTGAAAGAAAATAGCATTAATGAGCTGCAAAAACTGATAGATTTTATGAAAATCAATCCAGACATCTCAATAGAAATAGGTGGTCATACAGATAATGTTGGTAATAAAACTAATAATATTGAATTGTCTACTAATCGAGCTAAGTCTGTTTATAACTACCTAGTTAAGAATGGTGTATCTTCTACACGACTAACATATCAAGGCTATGGTGACAATAATCCTATTAAATCGAATAGCACTGAACAAGGAAGAGCGATCAACAGAAGGACAGAGTTTAAAGTAACTAAATAGACTTTGCCTTAACCCAAGATTCTATTATTGGTGCAAAGTTTTGGTGCTCAAGCTGCTGAATTTTTGATTTTATAGAGTCTATTGTTTCGACTCCAGGGACTAATCCTGCACTGAATTGTGCAATTGGTTTACCTTTATCAAACTCTTCATTCACTTCGTGTATGGTAATTCCAGTTTGATCATCTTTTGAGTTTAGTACAGCCTGGTGAACGTTATTGCCATACATGTTTATGCCACCAAATTTTGGCAATAAGCTTGGATGTATATTTAGTATTCTTCCTCTATATGCTTTTGTCACCTCGGATGGGACTAGTTTTAAAAACCCGGCTAGAATGATAAAATCAATGTTTCTTTTGTTAAGTTGATCTAATACATGAGTCGCATTCCATTTATCTTTATTCCAGTATGTAGTGTTAACCGAGTGCTTTTTTGCTACGTCAAATGCTCTAGCTTTGATTCTGTTACATCCTAGATGTACTACAGAAATATCTTTATGGTTTTTAAAGTATTTGAAAATCGCATCTGCATTTGTACCACCACCAGAAGCCCATATCTCAAGTCGCTTCATTACTTTATAGATAGTGTATTTACTAGTATTTCTAATTCACGCATAGGCTTAGCCTTGTTCTCATTGGGATGAAAAACAAATCCCTCAGCAAAAACGATTCGTCCTCTAGCTTCATCTACTACCGCACGGATATAAGATGGTCCACCCATAAAATCACCCTCAACATCCCACCAACCTCTAATTTCAACTCCATATTTTCCTTTGAAATCTTGGTCTTTCCTTACGGGAACAAAAACATCCGAATACTTCATATAGCTCCCATCTATTTCACCGGGAATATATTGCTTTACCCACTTATTTCGCGCTGCGATGAGACTGTCGGTTGAGAGGTCTTCTTTATTGGTATATGGTGCTTCATACATCAATAGTCCTTGTTCTAGTTCAGAAGTTGTAGAAGATTTCCTTAACCAAACAAAATCTGGGTTATCTATCGCTATTCGATAGGACTCAGGTTTTCGGATGCCAAAATTCTTTTGTTTTATCTGCTTCTGATAAAACCTGTCCTTCGCCACTTTCTTAGAACCTAATAATTTATATCCCCAAGCAAGTGTTTCGTGTTTTTCAGCCAGATTTAATATATCACCACTTTTTTCTGCTAATACCTTTTCTAGATCTGCTTTGTCTTTACCAAGTACATAGAAAATTCGTTGATTTTTTGCAAATACATCTTCTTGGAGAACCCCAAAGGTGCCAGGCTTATCCTTCTTGATCTTAACCAGTTTATCGATAGTAGAAGACGGCAGTATACGTTTCAATAAATGTGCATTTATAGCATTAATAAAAACAAAGATGTTGTTGTGTTTTTTAAAAAAACCCTTAAAAAAAGACTCGTCTGTGAATTGAACTTGAAACATTGGTTCCCCAGGGGGTGGTTGACCCTCTAGCTTTTTACTGAATGCACCTTTTATACTTAAATTGAATAGGCTGTCTGCCGATTTGGAATCAGTAATTACTACAACTTCTGCAATTTGTCCTGTAGAATCAGGTAACAAAGCTTTCTGCTCTTCGTCGGACATCTGGCATCCAACTAATAAGTATAATGATAATAGGTAGAAATATGGCTTCAAATGTTTGCTTCTAAAAGGTTAAAGGTTAACTCCTGTAAATCTTTAACTTCTGTTTAGGGTAAATAATGCTACCTCTTATACCATTCCACTTTTTCAATTGACTAACGGTACAACCGTGTCTTCGAGCGATAATAGGTAAGCACTCCCCTTTCCTTACATAATGATATACTACTTTCGGTCTTTTAGCTTCTTCTATCCGTTCTTTCTCATAAGCTTCTTTAGACCTTACAAGCATACCCTCTACATTGTTGTAGAAGACTTCTGAATATCCTTCTGGAATATTTAACTCATAACCATTGCCTTTATACGGAATAGTCGGCTTGCTTAATTCTGGATTATATCTCCTAAGCTCTTCATCTGTTAAGCCTAATAGATCTGACACTGCAGAAAAATGCAACCCTTCCTGACAAAAAACGCGATCATATTCGAAGTTCTTGCCCTCATAGGGTACTGGAGTTATCCCGTACTCAGAATAAAAATTCATCATATAAGCCATAGCAATGAATTTAGGTACATAGTTTTTAGTTTCTCGTGGCAAGTAATTGTACATACCCCAAAAATCCTTTTTACCAGAGTATCTCATTGCCTTACGAACATTTCCTGGCCCACAATTGTAAGCTGCTAAAGCTACTAGCCAATCTCCATACATATTATACATCTGTTGTAAATAAGTACAAGCCGCTCTAGTACTTTTTTCTACTGATCTTCTTTCATCATATACTCTATTCTGATTTAAATCAAAAATGCGACCCGTTGCGGGCATGAATTGCCAAGCCCCTGCAGCGCCAACTCTAGAATATGCATATGGATTTAAACTAGACTCAATTACAGATAAGTACTTTATCTCTAAAGGCATATTAAATTCATTCAATACTTCTTCGTAGTAAGGGAAAAAGTACTGTGACTTGGTCACCATTTCCTTAAGTTTACTTTGCCATCTAGTCCCAAAATAATCAATCTGTGCACGAACATGATTATTGTACACCATTGGGATACTAAACTCCTTAGTGCTGACATGAAAGTTAAATAACTCTTCATTTATTGGGAGTTTATTCTCAAGAAACATTACAACTTCATTTGAAGTGTACTCTTCTTGTTTAATAGGGTTATTTAAAGAAACTAAAGTTACTTCCGTATTTTCACCGGTTAAACAATTTGAAGTATCTATGATTGATAAAGTATCACTCTTTTCATCTCCAAATGATGATAAAGATAGAGAGTCATCCTCACCGGCCTTTGCTCCGAGTGATGCAATAATGAGAATGGGGAGAATGATGCTTTTTTTCATAATTTACAAAGTAAGATTAACCTTACCTAGGATTTCACTTCCGTTACCAACAGAACTAGAAAGTGTTCAATATTATATAATTAACACTATATTGCAGTAAATTATTTTAGAGAATGGGAACAATTTCTAATCCATCTTTTGGCGAGTTAGCAAAAGAAGCAAGTTTACAACCTCAAGAAAAACTTCAAGCTCTAAAAAAGGATAATAATTCGCTCAGTATCGGCATCCCGAAGGAGACTATTTTTCAAGAGCATCGTATTCCATTATCTCCAATGGCTGTTCAATTACTTGTACAGCAAGGACATTCTGTAAAAATAGAGTCCAACTGTGGTGAAAAAGCAAACTTCCCTGATATTGAATATAGTAGTCACGGTGCAGAAATAGTATTAGATGCTAAAGAGGTCTATAAGGCAGACATAATCATAAAAGTAGCACCGCCTACTGAAGAAGAAGTTGAGCTAATGAAGCCCAACCAAATCCTTATTAGTGCAATACAAATGGTTAGAACAAAGGAAATTGTAATAAAGAGGATGCTTGAGAAAGGTATCGTCGCCATTGGGTATGAATTCTTAAGAGATGATGCAAACTCATTACCAATTATCAGAAGTATGAGTGAACTAGCCGGACGTGCATCTGTACTTATAGCTGCTGAATATTTGAGTAATTATAATTCTGGAAAAGGTGAATTGTTTGGTGGATTGCCAGGAATACAGCCTACCCAAATTGTGATTCTAGGAGCAGGTGCTGTCGCAGAGTATGCAATAAAAGCTGCACTTGGTCTTGGGGCATCTGTTAAAGTATTTGACAATAGCTTAGAAAAGCTAAGAAGGCTTGAAGAAAGTGTAGGTCGAAGACTTCATTCTTCAACTGTCATTCCAAAAATCCTATCAAAAGCACTTTCAGACTGTGATGTAGCGATAGGTGCAATGCGAAGTAAGGATAGGTATAGTCCGTGTATAGTAACTGAAGAAATGGTGGCTAATATGAGGCCAAAATCCATAATTGTAGATGTGAGTATAGACCAAGGTGGATGTTTTGAGACTTCTGAGGAAACAAATCATAAAATGCCGGTATTTGAAAAACATGGTGTGCTACATTACTGCGTTCCAAATATCCCATCTAGATTCGCTCGTACTGCCAGTTATGCACTAAGTAATATTTTCACACCACTCCTACAACAGATAACAAATGATGGAGGTTTGGAAGAATGTCTTAGAAACCACAAGGGTTTAAGAGAAGGCACCTACATGTTTAAAGGTAAACTAACAAATGGTATTCTTGCCGAAAGATACAACCTACCCAAACGAGAAATTGAATTTCTGCTAGCTGGTCTGAAGTAATAGCCTATTTTACTCCTACACAATATTCTTTTATTGCTTCATAAGCCTTAGCATATTCATACACTTTCGCTTTTTCGAAATCAGAGCAGGCCTCTTTTTGAGCTAAGATGTTTTTCTTTATAGCTCTCATGTTCATAGCATTACGGGCATCTGATTTTACAAGATTGACGTGATCAAGGGTTGCTAAAGCTCTGTAATAATATCTTTCTCCATTAGTAGGGCTTGAACTTACAGCCGTAGAAAAATCATTCTTTGCAGATTCTGTCTGATCCAATTGCGTCTTGCAAATACCTTTATTTATCAATGCTTTATAGTATTTTGGATCAATAGAAAGTGCTTTATCAAAATCAACAATCGCCTTCTTATATTCCTTTTTCTTTGAGTATGCAGTTCCTCGATTGAATAATGCTTTCACATTGTTTGGACTAACGTTCAACACCTTGGTGAAATCCTCAATTGCTCCTGAATAATCAGCTAGAACAAGCTTAACCAAACCTCTATTTTGAAATGATTTTTTATCATTTGGTTTAAACTTTATAGATTTATCATATGCAAGTAGAGCTTCATTATTCCGTTCTAATGCCCTTAATACATTTCCTTTATTAAAATGTGCATTTGCATTCTCACTATCTAATTGCAGTGCTTTATCATAGTCCTTGAGTGCTTGAGAATATCGCTCAATTTTATAATAGCATACTCCCCTATTATTGTATAAGACTGAAGCATTATCTTTAATTTCAATAGCTCTAGTGTATTCAATCGCAGCTGCACCATAATCGCCTTGTTTGTACTTGGCTACTGCACGATTGTAATAATCATCAGCTCGTTGTGAAAAGCCAGTGAAACTAGAAAACATAAATAATATGACTATTAGTTTTTTTTATCAATCTACTTTGATTTGTATCAAAAATAATGATACAACTAAAACAAAAAATTCTCTATCGATGAAAGCTTAAGGACTATTGTCAGTTGGGCAATAGTTGGCTACCGAAGGTAAAAAGACTTTAGAAAGCCTATTTCTTTTTCTTAGTACGTTTAGGTTTAGAACCGGAAGAAGGCTTTCCCGTTTTTGGGTCTATGCCTCTTTTCTTAGCCATATCCTCGAGTCTTTTCTGAAGACCAGACTTCTTTACCTTTACCTTTTTCTTTTTACTGTCTTGTATCTGTTTGTGCAGTTTATCCTCATCTATTACAAACTTTCTTATAATGAAGTTTTGGATAATAGTCATACAAGTAGATAGGAAATAATAAAATGATAATGCTGCAGCGTAATTATTGAAGAAGCCTAAGAACATTACTGGCATTAAATACATTACAGTTTTCATTGGCCCAACCATTTGACCACTATTTTGACTGTTCATGTACGTGTATAACAACGTTACCGTTGTCATCATCAGTGTAAAAAGACTAACGTGATCTCCGTAAAATGGTATCTCAAAACCATTTGGGAAATCAAAAACACTATCATAAGTACTTAAATCATCCGCCCACCATAGACTTTCTTGTCGAAGCTCTATGGAAGATGGGAAAAATCGAAACATTGCAAAAAGAATAGGCATCTGCACCAACTGAGGTAAACAACCTCCTAGTGGGCTCACACCAGCTTGTTTATAAAGCTTCATTTGCTCCTGCTGGGCTTTTTGCATTTCATCTCCTACCCTTTCTTTAATCTCATCCAGCTCAGGCTTAAGAATACGCATTTTCGCAGTACTCTTATATGTTTTGTACATAAATGGAAAGAGTGCTGTCTTGATAATCAATGTCAGCAAGAGAATAATCAAGCCAAAATTGGATAAGTAGTTATTTAACCAATTAAAAATTGGAATAACGATAAGCTTATTTACCCAACCGAAAATTCCCCAACCTAATGGGATGATTTTATGAAGCTCAATACCCTGATTCTTTAATGTTGGGTAGTGATTTGGGCCATAGTAGAAAGCCATGCTCTCTTCCACCGTATTCTTGTCTAATGGAATGTAAAACTGAGCCTGTGCTTTTTTTACATAATCAACATTTTCATCTTCTGGTTCAATGATCTCAATTTTAGTCCCTGTTTCGATGAATTGACCGTTGTTAATCAATGTTTGATTAAAAAACTTTTGTTTAAATGAAACCCATTGGACATTTGCGTGAAGCTCATCGTCATCACTGCTAGTTTCACTCAGATAATCAACTTCATCATCAGTACCATATCTATAGTATAAAGTGGTAGCAGCTCTTTCATCCTTCAACGTTTTTTCTTGTCCCTGTATATCAGTAGACCAAGCCAGTTCAGCAAAGCGGTTGTTTGGTGCCACTACAGAACCGATGTTATTAAAGGTTACATTATAATCTAACTTATATGAGTTTGACTCTAAAGTGTAAGTCTTAACTATACTAGCATTATTAGGCAAATCTAAAGTCATTACAATCTGATTTTCAGACTCTTCTAACTTAAAACTCTGACTCTCAGTATTAATAACTGTGCCGTTGGCTAATGGTATAGCATAATTTAATCTCATCTGCTTACCATCAAACAGGACTAAATCAGACGAATCATATTTATGAAATTCAGTTAAGTTTACCTTGTTTGGTTTACCACCAATACTAGAAAAATCAATGGACAACAATTCATTACTTAACGTTGCTTTGCTCTCTACCAAAGGAGTAAAACTATCCTGAACTTCAGTGGTCTCGGTTTCTGACACACTTGCTTCATCAATTGAACCTTGATTTTCAGCTAGTGACGCTAGGCTATCCGCACGCATTTGCTCAACTTTCCTCTCTTGAGCGTCTAATTCTTCTTTATTTTTACTATTGAAATAATAAAAACCAATGAAAAGGAATAGAATAACAATGTATCCTATACTAGAACTTCTATCCATACAATTTTATAAGGCTGCAAATGTAGAAGTATTCCCTAAATACCGAAAACTTAGAGCGAGAAGTAAGACATAACAGAAGATAATTGGGATAAACGCTTTAAGATCCCTTTATCTGATTGTCTAACGGGCTTGTCTACCCCAGTAAAATCTATTTGGTCAATGAGTAATTGTGCTCCATTAGAATTCCCGAAATTATCGCTTAAATATGAAGCACGCTTTTCGGCGTATGCCTTGGTAAAGTCAAGCAATAAGTAGTTTCTGATGTGCTGCAGCATCGCCTTGAAGTCTTCACCGACTAAACAATACTCTTCCAGTCCTGAACCCTTAACCATAAGCGGATTAACCACAGAAAACTTACCTCTATATAATGCATTAAGTAGCTTTAGTTTAATTCCTGTATTCTGATTAGTGTACAACACATTTATATGTGCATTTTTAATTAACTCATTTAAGTCTTTGGTCTGCAGGTCAGTACTTAACTGAATATGCTCATATTTTTCACATAAATCAATTAATTGCTTCGGTGGATTATTCCCAGCAATGATCACAGGAGAATTTAGTTCGTTAAAAATATTATTAACTAATTCTATTGCTGCCATGTAGTTCTCAGGGACAGACAAATTCCCATGATATAAAAGATATTTTCCTTTCTTACCTGAATACTTTAAGTCTTCGTTACTGTGAAAAGCAGGCAAATAGATAACGTTGTCATATTTCTTGGAAAAATATGCTGTATCATTTGGGCTAATGGCAGCTATCAAGCTTGCATGTTTTAACTTAGACTCATACTTACGTAGCTTTTCTGCCTCTATTCTGAAGAAGTATTTTTTAAAATAACTTAGTTCTGATCGTTCTAAATGCTTGTAATAATGGTGTTCTATATTGTGTGTGCGAACTGTTTTAAATCTATTTTTTAAAGAAACCGCATCTATATGATAAGTGCAATGCAACCCTTCAAAAAGAATCGGGGCGTTATCTTTTCTCAGATTTTCTAGCAGTTCTTCTCCATTTCTGGTAGCTACTATATAGGGCTTGCTGCCTACAAACGGATTTTTAAATGTATGCCTTTTGTAGTAGTATAAATGATCACAAACCTCCTTTAGCTTTTCATCATTTTTCTTTCTACCATACTGATAAATGTGCAAAGCAATAGAAACACCTAGCTTATTCAGTTCTTTACACTTATAATAAATGTCTATAACTCCGCCGTAATCCGCCGGATAAGGGACATCAAAAGCAACAATATGTAATTTATTTTTAGGCAATGTCTTTATAGAATTCGAGAAGCTTTTTTCCTTCTTTATCCCAATTTAATTGTTGTCTCGCAAGAAACGAGTTTTTTCTTAATTGACTATATCTATCTTTATCATTGAGAAGTAATTTTACCGCACCAGCTATTTCTTCTGATTTTGCACTGGCAAAAACTAAGCAGTCGTATTTTTCATTCAAAGCTTCATATTCAGGGAAAGGATTCGTTATTGCCGGGATTCCTGCATGTATATAATCAAAAAACTTATTGTTTAAAGAGTAGTAGTAGCTCAAACCAAGGTTTTCTGAAACATTAATTCCAGCAAATGCAGAACTAGAAAGTGGAGGCAATTCTTCAGGTTTTAACATTCCCAAAAAATGGACTTTATCTTCTACGCCTAAACTTCTCACAAGTGTTTTTAGCTCGTGGTCAATATCACCAGTGCCCGCAATCTTCAATTCCATATCTAACTTCGGCATAGCACCAATTAATGCTTCTAATCCCCTACCCTTATTCAGAGCCCCTTGGTAAAGCAGATAAGGCTCAACTTTAGATTCAACTTTAGGTTTTTCAGTAAGTCGAGGACAGTTTCTAATCACAGTGAAATGAACATTATATTTCTCCTGGTACTCAAGTGCAATTTTATTTCCTACAGTTATTGCATTCTTAACTTTTGGTAGAATACGTCTTTCTATTAATAGCCAGATTCGTCTAACTTTAGGTCTGTAAATTAGCTCAGGAACCTCAGTGAAATACTCATGTGAATCATACACTAGCGATGTGCCTTTTATTTTACTAGCAAAATAACATGCAGGAAGCGTATCCAAATCAACTGCGTGAAGAATATCAACTTTAGTAAGTAAGAGATTGATAAAAAGCCTGATATTGTAAAATAGATAGAATAAGGGACCGCTATTAATAATGAAATTGAATCTTTTTTGTCCATACCCACGAATTGTTGCCGACTCGTCAGATCTTTTTCTACCCCACAATTCTACATCATAATGTGTTGAAAGTGAAGTGCATATACGAATCATTCGTTGATCGTATAACACATCATTTATAACAGTAGCTATAACTTTCGGCCTTTGGTCCAAGAGTAGGTTTGGTTAGTTTTGGTTAGGTATTCGTTATCTAGCAGCCACTTTATGACAGCCGTAATTTGATGTTCTTCGAACGTGCGAAAGAAAGCTAGTATTGCATAAAGTTCCAAATCTTTATCAACAACTAGGTCTCGAATATCATTAGTAATTCGAATAAGTGAATAATCCGTAATTTCTGCTTTGTTCAATAACCGGCATAAATCACAATGACCACAGCTCTTATCTATTTGTTCTCCAAAATACCGTAGCAGAATCTTTTCTCTACAAGACTTTGTATTCAGAGTATAGTCGCATATATACTGCTTCCTATAGGCCTCTTGATCTCTTAGTTCTATATACAGTTGTTTATTGAATGATACTTTAGTAGGTCTAGGCAATAAATATGTTATTGAATTCCCTTTTGATTCAGGGATGTATTCAATTATACTGTCCTTTTGTAAGGTCTCAATTTGTTTTTCCAGGTCTCTTACGCTACACCGTTGACGAGCGGCTAGTTCCTTAAACTGAAGGGTTGTATAGTGGTCAAATAATCCTCCATAAGATCTTAACAAAAGCTTTATAAACTGATCTTGAACCTGATGTTGTACCTGATATCGATAAAGTTCCTCTTGTTTTACCACAAATTTAATTTTTGGCAATTGAAATACACTCTGATTTAGTTTCAGATAACCTAATGTGTGTAATAGTTCTAAGCTATTTATTAGAGTTCTTGGAGGAATATTAAAATTGGCTGCAAAGCTCATTAATTCTAAAGAACATGTTTCTCCTTTGCCTGCCGTAAATGCAATTTCGTGGTGATTATATAGTGCTTTTAAAGTGTGTTCAAGTTGATCAATTGTAGGAATACTCGTCCATAAATTCTTATCAGGTTCCGGTTCAGTTAACAAAATGCAATAAGCGGCTAAGCCATCTCTACCCGCCCTTCCAGCTTCTTGATAATATGCCTCAGGTCCTTGAGGCATATCATAGTGTATTACAACTCTTACATCAGGCTTGTCAATGCCCATACCAAAAGCATTTGTACACACCACTATTCGAGTTCTATTCGAAATCCAATCATTTTGGATTTTGCTTCTTATCTCGTTTGATAAGCCACCGTGATAAAACGCAGCAGAAATTTGATTCTCAACTAAAAACTGTGAGATATTTTCACATTGCCGTCTGGTATTTGCATAGATTATTCCTGTACCTTTAAGCTTACCTAATATCTTTATTAGTCTTTTTAATTTGTTACTTTCTCGTAAAACAAGATAACTGAGATTATCTCGGACAAATGACTTTGAAAACTCATTGTACTTACCTGGCTTAAACGATAAGTATTTAACAATATCTTTTTTTACTTGAATTGTTGCTGTAGCTGTAACAGCAATAAAATTAGTGTTTGGTAAAATTTGTCTAAGCTCACCTATTTGTAGGTATTCTGGTCTAAACTGATGCCCCCATTGTGATATACAATGAGCTTCGTCTACAACAAAGAAACTAACATTGAAATTCTTCAAATAAGATCTAAATACCTTGGTTGCCGCTCTTTCTGGACTTAAATAGACAAGCTTGTATTTACCATATAGAGTATTTTGAAGTTCAGTCTCTATCTCCTTCCGATCCAAACCACTGTGAAGAGCTAAAGCAGGAATACCTCGCTTATTCAAGTTATCCACTTGATCTTTCATTAGTGCTATCAAGGGACTAAACACGATACAGACACCTTCTTTGGCCATAGCAGGCAGCTGGTAACATAAACTCTTACCTCCTCCAGTAGGTAATAATGCTAATGTATCATCTCCTCTTATGACAGATACTATAATCTCCCTTTGTAATGGACGAAAAGAATTGAAACCCCAATATTGTTTTAATAAGCCCTCTAACATTGGGTTGTACTCCATAAATCTAGAACTGAACTATACTAGATCAAGACCGCTAAATCATTTTATGAGTAAAACATCTAGCGGATAGTTGATTATTTTAACTTCCTTCTAAGAATTTTTCCTACGTTACTTTTTGGAAGCTCGTCCCTGAATACAATATGCTTTGGACGCTTATAGTTGGTCAATTTTTCTTTGCAAAACTCTCTTATCTCGTCTTCATTTAAACTATCATCTTTCTTAACTACAAAAGCCATAACAGCTTCCGTTGTCTTTTCATCTGGTTCACTTCTTACCCCAACTTCAAGCACTTTAGGATGTTCAAATATTGCAGCCTCTACTTCACTCGGATAAACATTAAACCCTGATACACAGACCATTTCTTTCTTCCGATCCACAATTTTAAAGAATCCATCTTCGTCCATTATCCCTATATCTCCTGTCAAGAAATAACCATTATGCATCACTTCTTCTGTAGCCTCTGGTCTATTCCAATAACCGGCCATGACCTGAGGGCCTTTGATTCCAATTTCTCCCCTTTCACCGAGAGCTACTTCTTTTTTGTCATCGTCAAAAATCTTAATGTCTGTATTTGGAATAGGTAGTCCTATAGTACCCATTCTATGTGTACCATTTGTTGGATTTATTGTTGCTGCAGGTGAAGTCTCAGAAAGTCCGTATGCTTCTAGCAAAGGTGAACCTGTTAGTTCTTGCCATCTGGTCGCAACAGCGTCTTGAACCGCCATACCTCCACCTAAAGCGATTTTAAGTTTAGAAAAGTCAACTTCTTTGAAATCTGGCTGATTTAGTAGCCCATTAAATAGGGTATTCACACCAGTAATCAGAGCAAATGGATTCTTTTTTAGATCCTTTATGAATGCCTTCATATCCCTAGGGTTTGTGATCAATACATTTCTAGCACCATAATTAAAGAAGGTAAGACAATTTGCAGTCAAAGCGAAGATATGATACAAAGGTAGAGCCGTTATTACTACCTCACCACCTTTAAATAAACCGGTTAACCAACCGTCGATTTGTGATAACTGAGCACAGATATTTCCGTGGGTAAGTATTGCTCCTTTGCTGACTCCTGTTGTACCACCAGTATATTGAAGGAACGCAGTATCATCGTACGTAATCTCAACAGCTTCTGGACTTTTTCCATTCCCATCCTTGAGTACTTGTTTAAAGCTATGTGATTTAGGAAGATTGTAGGCAGGAACCATCTTCTTAACGTGCTTTACTACGAGATTTACAATAGTTCCTTTAAGTCCGCCAAGCATATCACCGATTCGCGTAACTATAACTGTATCCACTGTAGTCTCAGCTTGTATTTTTTCGTAATTACAAGCAAAGTTTTCTAAGATGATTAAACCTTTAGCACCACTGTCATTATACTGATGCTTCATTTCTTCGGCCGTGTAAAGCGGATTCGTATTTACAGCTACAAATCCACACTTAATAACTGCAAACATTGCAACGGGGAATTGAAGCAAGTTGGGCATTTGAATTGCAACCCTATCTCCTTTTTTTAAATTCGTTTTGTTTTGCAAATACCACGCAAATGCGTCTACCTGTTCTTTAAGTTGGTTAAATGTGAGTGCTACATCCATATTTTGGAATGCAACTGAATCACCATATTTAGCTACAACATCATCGAAAATTGCGGCTAAGGATTTGTATTTATTGTTATCTACAGTTTGAGGTACAAAGTCTGGATAGCTTTTAAACCAAGGGAATTGTTCTGACATATAGGGCGTAAAAATAGAATATAAATATCAAACCTAAAAGAAATGCAAATGGATAGAGACAATTATATTTGCCGTCTAATTGCACTCGTAGTTCAACTGGATAGAATATCGGATTTCGGCTCCGAGGGTTAGGGGTTCGAATCCTCTCGAGTGCACAAAAGAACTACTTTTTAAGTAAGATTAGGTCGTTTATCCTACCTTAAACTCACTAGTTTCGTGAAATTCTAAATCAGGATTGTTACTCTTTGCCATTTGAAGAACGTAAGCTGTTTGAGCTAAGAATACCAAGTTTTCATCTTTATCCTTAACAATGTCCTGAGGACGATACTTAATAAACTCGCCAATCTTATCCTCTGGTCCGGTCATCCAGCAAGCTTTATGATAATTTACCATATCAAACCGTGCCTTAGCATTATATTCTTGTTCCAATCGATATTGAATCACTTCAAACTGAAGCTCTCCTACTACCCCTATAATCTTCCTATTTCCTGGTTGCTGAGTAAATAATTGAGCAACCCCTTCATCCGTCAACTGGTTCAAGCCTTTTTCAAGTTGTTTGCTTTTCATAGGATCAAGATTTACTACTTCTCTGAATAGCTCAGGAGAGAAACTAGGAATGCCTTTGAATACTAGCTTTTCACCTTCCGTCAATCCATCACCAATTTTGAAGTTTCCAGTATCGTACAATCCTACAACATCGCCAGGATATGCAAACTGAGTAACTTCTTTACTATCAGCTAAAAAGGTGTAAGGATTACTAAAACGCATCTTTTTACCTGTTCTTGGATGGATATAAAATGTATTTCTCTCAAATGTTCCAGAACAAACTCGTAGAAATGCAATTCTATCTCTATGATTTGGGTCTAAATTGGCGTGAATCTTGAAAATGAAACCAGTCATTTTCTTTTCTAACGGTTGAATGTCACGGACATCTGTGGGTCGAGGTCTTGGGCTTGGAGCTATTTCTACGAACGTATCGAGCATTTCCTTTACCCCAAAGTTGTTTAAAGCAGATCCGAAAAAAACGGGTGCTAAAAGACCTTCTTCGTAAAGCTCTTTGTCAAATGGTTCCATAACTCCATTTATAAGCTCTACATCTCCTCTGAGTTGATTCGCATCAGACTCACCTACTAGTTCATCTAGTTTGGCATCCTCAAGATTTTCGATAGTTACCACATCATCAGCTTTCTTTGTCTTTTCAGCTTCAAATAGGTTCAAAGAGTTATCGTGCAATAAGTAGACACCTTTAAAACGTGAACCCATATTGATTGGCCAACTAAGCGGACGAGTGCTAATTTGCAGCTCTTCTTCCAGTTCTTCTAAGATATCAAAAGGTTCCTGTCCTTCTCGATCCATTTTGTTCACAAAAATGATAACCGGTGTGTTTCTCATTCTACATACCTGCATCAGCTTACGTGTCTGTTCCTCTACACCTTTAGCTATATCTACAACGAGGATAACACTATCTACTGCAGTAAGGGTTCTATAGGTGTCCTCGGCAAAGTCTTTGTGACCAGGTGTATCTAGTATGTTGATTTTTTTGCCTTTATAGTTAAAACTCATTACAGAAGTAGCTACAGATATTCCACGCTGCTTCTCTATTTCCATAAAATCGGAAGTAGCAGTTTTCTTAATCTTATTGCTTTTTACAGCACCCGCGGTCTGTATAGCACCCCCAAAGAGAAGTAGTTTCTCTGTTAAAGTTGTTTTACCTGCATCAGGGTGAGAAATTATTCCGAAAGTCTTCCGTGCTGCTATTTCTTGCTCTAGGCTCATAAAGGTCCTGCAAGATTATAAAAAAATGAAGAAGAAAGGTAAACTTTAGGTTCGTACTCTTAAAGCAAATTTTACCTTTGCAACCATGAAATTTACAGGAATTTTAGCGATAGCAATATTATTAGCTAGCTGCAGTGTACTTAAATCGGGTAAAAGTGATGATAACACCCTATGGATTAACAGTGAAAAGGTAGTGTGTTCTGAATCTGACCCTGCCACCTGTCTTCAAGTGCAAAAAACTCAAAAACTTGGAGATGAATGGGAAACCATGAATACTGCAATCAATGGATTTACTCACGAAGCTGGATACATATATCAGGTAGAGATTAAAAAATCTGAAGAAACTGGAGCAATTGAGTTGGTGCGTGTTCTACAGAAGTACCCAGATTTAAAGGAGGACGGCATATATGCATACATCAAAACTTCTAAAGGCGATATAGTTGGAAAGCTTGAATATGAGAAAGCACCCCTTACCGTAGCAAACTTTGTGGGACTAGCCGAAGGTAGTATGCCAAATAAAGTAAAATCAGATGGAGCTGAGTATTATGATAGCCTTACTTTTCATAGAGTAATTCCTAACTTTATGATTCAAGGTGGAGATCCTGCAGGAAATGGTTCTGGAGGTCCTGGCTACAAGTTTAAAAATGAAATTCATCCTGATCTTGGTCACAGCAAAGCTGGAACATTCTCAATGGCAAATGCGGGTCCAAACACAAATGGAAGCCAATTTTTTATAACTCACGTTCCTACCCCACATTTAGATGGGAATTACAACGTTTTCGGATACCTAGTATCTGGTCAAGACGTTGTGACTGCTATCGCAGATGTAAATAAGACAGGATCAAACAGACCTAGAAGTCCTATTTATATGGATATAGATATTATCAGAGTAGGTGACGAAGCAAAGAAATTTGATGCTTTAGATACCTTCAATAAGCTTAAATAGACTTTTGAATTCTCCTATTCAGAAAAAGGAGTATAAGTTTAAAGGCAGCGATAAAAAACTCATCACTGCAGATCTCACTTATACTAAGTATCAAGATGAGGTTCCTATAGTAGTTTTTGCTCACGGATTTAAGGGTTTCAAAGACTGGGGAGCCTGGCCATTAGCTGCTGAAATATTTGCGGTCAAAGGTTTACCTTTCTTCAAGTTTAATTTCTCTCACAACGGTACATCCCCTGAAAACTTATCAGAGTTCGTTGATTTAGAGTCTTTTGGGAACAACAATTTCAAAAAAGAATTAGACGATCTAGGGAGTGTTATAGATTTCATTAGTCGAAAAGCACCAAGTTTTGATTTTGACTGGAATGGCGATATATGTCTCATAGGTCATAGTCGAGGTGGGGCAATAACCCTTCTGAAAACGGCTCAAGATGAGAGAATTTCCAAATGTGCAACTTGGGCTAGCGTAAGCAACTTGGAGAGGTATATTGAAATGAAGAACTTTAGTGAATGGAAAGAAGCTGGAGTACATTTCATAAAAAATGGCAGAACAAATCAAAATATGCCTATTTATTTTCAATTTGTCGAAGCATACGCCAATCATGCCTCAGTATTAAATTTAGATAAGAACCTTGAAAAAATTGAAGCTCCATTACTTATAGTCCACGGTGATAAAGATAATGTTGTACCTATAGACGATACACATACCATTTATGAAGATGTGCCTCACGCCATACTACTAGAAATAGAAGGAGCTAACCATACATTCAATACTTCACATCCTCTCACTGAAAGAAAGATTCCTAAGGTATTTGCTGAAGCAATAACTGAAACTATAGAGTTTTTTCAACTATACGACTAATGGGACTTGCAGTTGCAGTAATAGGTGGAGGAGCTGCAGGTTTTTTTTCTGCTATTAACATTGCTGAACGTCTTCCCGAAGCTGATATTACCATATATGAGGGTAGCAATAAAGTCTTAACGAAGGTGCTGGTATCCGGAGGTGGCAGATGCAATGTCACTAATAAAATTTCTGTACCAAAGAAGCTAATTGAGCATTATCCAAGAGGTAGATCATTTCTTAAACCTGTTTTTGAGCAATTTAACTCTGATGATACCCGAAAATGGTTTGATCAGAGGGGTGTTCCAACTAAAACTGAATCTGATGGAAGAGTCTTCCCCGCAAGTAATTCTTCAAAATCTATATATGATTGTTTAACTCTTCTAGCAAGAAAAAATAATGTAGAACTGAAGACCAGCCATAGATTAAGCAACATAAGCTTTTCTGATTCTGGATGGGAATTAACGATTAATAACGCTTTAGTTCCAGCTGACATATTGATACTTTGTACAGGCAGTAATCCTAAAATATACAAACTGCTGCAACAAGCAGGTATAGAGATTGTAGACCCAGTCCCTTCCCTATTTACCTTCAATGCTAAAGAACACCCACAAAAAAAACTAGCCGGTGTTAGTGTACCGAATGCTTCAGTTAGAATAAACCAGATTAAAGAGGCCAGAGAAACTGGACCCTTACTCATAACCCACTGGGGTTATAGTGCACCAAGCGTACTTCGTCTAAGTGCTTGGTATGCTAGAGAATTATCTGATTTGGACTACAGTTTTAATTTTTTGATCAATTGGAATAACTACAATGAAGAAGAATTAAGACAAAAATTGAAATCAAATACCACTGATAACCCTAAAAGCAAAGTATTAGCTTGGAAAGATCACGGACTACCAAAAAGACTATGGCATTCAATTTTTGAACAAAGCAACTTACGTGAGTTTACAAATTGGTCTGAGGTTGGAAAAAAAGGAATTAACAAACTTGTAAATCTATTGTGTCATTTTGATGTGAGAATAGAAGGCAAGAGCACGTTTAAAGAAGAGTTTGTTACTGCAGGAGGTATTGATTTGACTCAGGTCGACTCTAGTTCTATGGCTGTAAATACTCATCCAAATCTTTACGCTGCTGGTGAAGTACTCAATATTGATGGAATCACCGGTGGTTTTAATTTTCAAGCAGCATGGAGTGAGTCTTATGTTATTGCAAATTCTATAGCAAACACACAATCTCAGTAGTTTGAAATATATTGTCGAATTTTACCCCAATAATGAATAAACATTCCTTTTTATTCTTGATTATACTGCTAACAACCTTAGCAAGTATGGCTCAATTACCGGAAATGAGTGTGACCTCAAATTCTAAACAAAAAACATCTTATAGCATTCAGATAGCCAGAAATGCATTCGCCATAGGTGATTATGTAAAAGCCGAAGAGATGGATATCAGCCCGTCTAATGTCAAGATCCCAAAGTATCTGACTCCAAGATTTTCCTCCGTCTAGCGACTCTAATACACAACTTCCATTTCTGAGTCCATAAAACACCAGAAGTCGATTAGCATTAACTAAATCTTGGGCAATATCAATACGGCTTAGCTTCTTTTCGCGTTCCTTTAAGTCTTGCGTAATTTGTGGGGTTACATCTTCCCAAGTTTTCCCTCCATTTAAGCTATGATAGAGTTCACTTCCTGCCAGCCAAACCTCTAGGGGATTATTTTCATGAAACAGAATCTTTCTAAAACTACCTTTCTCTTTAAATAATACTGACTCCCAAGCTCTACTATCATCCAAGCTTAAAAAACCTCTTCATCTGTACAAGCCATCAAAGTATTTCCGTCCGAAGAATTTTCTACATCCCTTATTACCTTAGACTCTTTTGCATTAAAGGTCAAACCAGTAGTTTCCCAAGATTTACCGAAATCAGTAGATCAATATAGCCCAAATCCAAATCTCTCTCCGTAATGGGTAACTCCAGTGCCCCTGTAGATAGTATCTTCTATTTGGAGTAAACATAATGATCCCATTTGAATACTGTCGGTATCAACTTTCTTCCATTTTCGTCCTTCATTCTTACTCGAGTATAAACCACCTGTAATACTTCCTGCAAACCACTTTTTATCTGTGATTAGAACATCTTCTATCCAACCCTGCCCTACAGCCGTCCACTTTCCAGTGTCTACATTACTAGGAGCCATTTCAAAGGGACCTAAATGTTTCCATTTAAACTTTTTGGCGGGGAGCTGTGCCTTACAAAGAGTTGAAATAGTTAAAATCAATACAAGGACAGGAAATGATTTAAATCGCATTTTTTATAACCGTAAATATACCGACACCTATAAAGACTATCCCAATTACTTTGCCTAATCTATCTCCTATAACATTAATTAACTTCTGTTTATAAATCGAACCTAGCATTGCATATATCCAGAGTATTAAGTAAGCTCCCGCTACTGCTCCAGCAGCGAAACTCCATTTTACTGAATCACTTATACCCATTGAGAATTTAAAAAAAGGTTCACCACCAGAAAAAGTGCCTGTTTGAAATAAAATTAAATATCCAGACCAGAAAAAGATAAGTTGAGGGTTCGCTATTGCCAAAAGAAACCCTTTTGAAAAGTTTTTTATGGCAGTAGTTTCTATTGGCTTCCCAGTCTCTACATTGCTCTTTGACTTGAAATATCCAATGCCCAAGACTAGAAATACAATTCCTATTGCAATCCCAATTTGGCTTTTATACCCCTCAAGTATATCCACATACTGAGTTCCAAAAATGGCAATAAGAGTATATGGTATTTCTGGAAGAACACCACCAAAAGCTAACCACAATGCAGATTTTTTAGATTTACGTATTGCAGTTTCTATAACTGCTACATTTACAAGCCCCAGAAAAACTGAACCTAAGAAACTAAAGACTAGTGCTACTAGAAAAGCTTTTAGAACTTCCAAGGCATCAAAAATTGTTTAAAAAATCTTCGTATCCAAATACGTTAGAAACTTACATAAGTACTTAAACTTGCACCAAGTAAAATGGACAATTTAGTAATCGAAGGAAAACTAGTGCAGGTACTACCTGTTCAGGAAGGTGTAAGTACAAGAGGTGCTTGGAAGAAACAGGATTTTATCTTAGAAACTGCGGATCAATATCCTAAAAAAATATGTGTGAGTTGTTGGAATGAAAAGGCTGATGAAATACAGAAATATCAACCAAACGATCAGCTCAAGGTATCAATAAATATAGAAAGTAGAGAATATAACTCACGCTGGTATACAGATATCAAAGCTTGGAGAATCGAAGGTTCTTCATCTCCTTCAGCCGCCAATTCATCCGCTGCAAACACGAGTGATGACAGTGATATCACTGGGATTTCTTTCAGTAGTGATGATGAAGGAGACTTACCATTTTAATCTATTCTATCCTTAGTTGAAAAGGATATCTTTAAATTGACAAGCCTTGTCTGGAAACAGAAAGAATCAGTTTGACTTAGGGTTAAGTAAAAAATACGACCATGACCCTCAAAGGTTTATTAATAAGGATGGTAGCTTTAATGTAAGCCGAAAAGGAGTTCGTATTCAAAGCTTTCAAACTGTTATAACTATGCCCATGGGTGGATTTCTACTATGGGTATTAGGGGCTTATTTAGTGATTAATGTTCTTTTTGCCTTGATTTATCTTAGTCTAGGAACAGAACATCTAAGTTTTGCAGGTAATCCTTCTGATTTATCTCCCTTTCTAAAAACACTCTTCTTTAGCATGCAAACTTTTACTACCGTTGGGTTTGGTAGTATTTTTCCGCTAGATCAAGCTACCAATTTTGTTTCTGGAATGCAGGTTATGCTTGGCTGGATGTTTTTCGCAGTAGCTACGGGTGTCATCTATACACGATTTAGTTAGCCAAATGCAAGACTTGTATATAGTGACAATGCTCTAATTTCACCTTATCAAGGCGGAGAAGCATTTATGTTTAGAGTAGTAAATCGAAGGCCTAATGTTCTTATGGAAATGGAAGCTCGACTATTACTAGTATTAGACACTGATGAAAGTGAGCAAGTTGTCAGAAGATTCTACAATCTAGATTTCGAAACGAATAACATTACTTTCTTTCCATTGAGTTGGACTATTGTTCATCCTATTGGGGAAGACAGTCCATTAAATTCATATAGTCTTGATGATTTAAAAAAGCGAAAAGCAGAGTTTCTAATTTTACTAAAAGGATACGATGAAACTTTTGGTTAAAATATTAGAATCTGATTTTCATATACTGCAGACGAGATAGAGCCAAATGCTCAGTTTATCCGAAACTTTGACGTTCAAAAAGATGGGCACATTGAGTTAGATATTGATGCGGTTCACGCCTTCAAAAAAGTCTAACCTGGCAAAAAATTAAGCAGCTGACTGAAGAAATTAGTTAGTACAACGGGTTTTATTGCTATCAATAAAATCATACCTCCAAGTGCACCCCATAAGTGTGCATCGTGATTGATATTATCACCTCCTTTTTTAGACATATACCAGGTATATACCAGATATAAAACACCGAAAATTAGACTGTTAATAGGAATAGCAAAGAATAGTCTCAATTGCATCAATGGACTTACTAGGATACAAGCGAACAAAATACCGGAGACTCCACCTGACGCTCCTACAGAAGAAAAGGAGTAATTATCTTTATGTTTGATGTAGGATGGAATATGACCAATGATTACCGATCCAACAAAAAGGAATAAATAATAGAATGATCCTGCCCCACCAAACCAGGTTGTAGTAACCATTTCTAAGTAATTCCCAAAACTGTATAAGACATAAAGGTTTACAAAAAGATGCATCATATCTCCGTGTAACCATGCACTAGAGATAAATCGATACCACTGTTTTTCTCTAATAATTGTATAAGGATTAAATAACAGCTTTCTAAACATTTCTGCATTTGAAAAACTGATATAACTGACTGCTCCTATACTGATCAAAAGAATAAGGTTTAAACTCATTTCTAGGTCAAAGTTCGCTTTTTTAACGAATTCATTTTTCTTACTGCTACTAATCTGCTATTTAGATGGATAAACAACGTACTCTTATTACCTTCGCCCTATGAAAGTACGTGACCTAGAACCAAAATCAGTATGGAATCATTTTGCTGATTTGAATGCAGTGCCAAGACCTAGTAAAAAAGAGGAAAAAGTTATTGCCTTTATGCAGGATTTTGGTGCAAGTTTGAATTTAGAGACTTATACCGATTCTGTTGGCAATGTGATAATTAGAAAACCAGCCACACCAGGTATGGAGGATAGACAAACTGTTATTATTCAGAGTCACCTAGATATGGTACATCAAAAGAATTCGGACACTAATTTTGATTTTAGTACTCAGGGTATCGAAATGTACGTGGATGGGGACTGGGTGAGAGCAAATGGGACTACATTAGGTGCAGATAATGGTATGGGAGTAGCTTCTATTATGGCTGTATTAAGTTCTACAGATTTACCTCATCCAGCAATAGAAGCACTTTTCACTATAGACGAAGAGACTGGTATGACAGGTGCGATGAATCTCGAAATGGGTATATTAAATGGGACTATACTTCTTAATCTAGACACGGAAGATGATGATGAATTCAGTATAGGTTGTGCTGGAGGTATAGACACAAATACGACGTATGACTATGAAAGTGTAGATGTTCCTGCTAATTCAAACACCTATAGCATATCAGTAAAAGGACTTAATGGAGGACATTCTGGAGTTCAGATCAATGAAGAACTGGGAAATGCAAACAAGATTATGAATCGCTTGATGTATAAAGCGGAGCAATACAACCTGCAGATAGTGGAGGTAAATGGAGGTAGTTTAAGAAATGCAATACCACGAGAAAGCTTTGCAGTAGTTACTGCTACTGAAGATTACTTAAATCACGTTTTAAATCTTGCTAAGGACATAAAAGAAGAATATCTGGTACAAGACAGTGATTTAGAAATTAGAATTGAATCAGCTGCATCTGCTTCTACAGCTATGAGTACTAGCGACTCAAAAAAAGTGACTCAAGCACTGTACGCCTGTCACAATGGTGTATTTCGATATAGTAGAACCATTGAAGGGTTGGTAGAAACTTCTTCTTCGTTGGCCAGAGTTATAATCAAAGATGGGGCTTTCAAAACTCAGAGTTTACAAAGAAGTTCTTCAGAAAGCGGAAAGTATGATGTTGCTTACACAGTGGCCGCACCTTTCCACCTTATGGGTTGTGAGGTAGAACACGGTGGTTCTTATCCAGGTTGGAATCCAAACCCAAAGTCAGCTATTTTAGATGTCCTAGTAGCCAAGTATAAATCACTTTTCGATGAAGAGCCAAAAGTTATGGCTATCCACGCAGGATTAGAATGCGGACTTCTAGGAGAGCGTATCCTAGGATTAGATATGATTAGTTTCGGTCCTACGATAAAAGGAGCACATAGCCCAGATGAACGATGTGGTATTGCTTCTACTGCTAAGTTTTGGAAATTTTTAAAAGCAATATTAGCTGACACACCAAAAAGCTAGATTGACCAAACGATTTAAGTCTAAGGCTATATTTGTTTCCTAAAACCAATTACTACAGATTATGTCATCATCTTTCTTTGCACTATTTGACGACATAGTATTACTCATGGATGACGTGGCAAGCATGACAAAAATTGCCACTAAAAAGACCGCTGGAATATTAGGTGATGATTTAGCAGTAAATGCAGAAAAGTCTTCAGGCTTTTTGAACAAACGAGAACTACCTGTTTTATGGAAAATTACCAAAGGTTCATTTCTCAATAAACTAATAATTTTACCTGTAGCTTTTCTATTGAGTGTATTTGTGCCACTAGCAGTCACCATAATACTGCTATTTGGAGGTCTCTATTTAGCCTATGAAGGTGCCCACAAGGTGTATCACATATTTTTTCATTCCGATAAGAAACAAGTTCAAAAACTTCACGAAGAATTAAATGAGGATGACTATCAGGTTTATGAAAACACAAAGGTGAAATCGGCTCTATTAGTAGATTTTATTCTATCTATTGAAATTATAATAATAGCCCTGAGTACAGTTACTGAAGCAGAGATGATGGTTCAAATCTTTGTAGTATCATTCATTGCCATTTTGGCTACAGTTGGTGTTTATGGAGTAGTTGCTCTTATCGTGAGGATGGATGATTTAGGCTATAGAATGATCAAATCTAACAGTAGTGAATTCAGCTCGAGAATTGGAAAATTGTTAGTTAAAGGTCTTCCTTGGGTGATTAAAACACTCTCATTTGTAGGTACAGTAGCTCTATTTTTAGTCTCTGGAGGTATTTTCAGACATAATATTGATTTTATTCACGATTTGGTTCATGGTATTCCACCGATATTGAATGATTTAGTTTTAGGCCTAGTAATTGGTTTTATTGTCTTGTTGTTGGTTGAGCCAGTAAAAAGAATAGTTGTAAAGTCAAAAGCGGAATAAAAATTGTTGCTTATAATCTATGAAGTATCTCTATAGTATCTTATTCCTTGTTTCTGTACTATCCATCGGTTGTAATAAGAAATTCACAACTCCTTCAGGTGAGAAAATTCCATTATTCAGAGGCACTATTGTTTATGATATTGAAGTTGAATCACCACTAAAAGGAAAATATGAAGGTAATCTAGCGAGTGTTTTGGGAAATGAAATGCACTTGACTATTTATAAAAATGGGGATATTCAACGCTTGTATAAAGGTTCAGATAGCACTGTTGGATATGACATCCGCTATATAGATTTAGAAGATAAAGAGGTGCTCGAAAAGTACAACGATTCTGATTCTCTCCATGTACACTCTCTTGAAAAACGAAATTATTCAAAACTAAACGACCTAAGAACATCAAACGAATCATTGAAGCTATTAGATCGTGAGCTGAAACAAGTAGCAATTGCTGCTCAAGAAAGCCCATATCCAATGGCAAAAGGTAACTTTCTAGCAATTAAATACTGGTATGATGAAACTATACGTATTGATAAGTCAAAGTACGCAAACGTAAATGATGAACTTTTCAACTACTTCATAGAAGAAACTAATGGGGCATTATTTTTAAAATATGAATTGGACTATTATACCTATAAAGTGACTTACACCGCCAAGGAAATTCTACCCAACACCTATTTAAAGTCTAACGATAAACTAGATGAAGAAGCTCCTCGGGTAAAAGAATAAGTTATTAAGACTTTAGCTGGTTGTATTCATCTCCTTCACAAATCACACATCCATTCGATATCATTTCAAAGATCTCTAGTTCTCTTGTCTTTGCGTAAGATTTATCTAACATTTGTTTTTCAGCTCTACCTCCCTCCTTTTTAATCACGCGTATTAGCTGAATATTATCTTCACCACAATAAAAATAGTAAGCAGCGTTCTCCTCTACTTTCATTAAGTATTTAGTACTTCTAAGAATACTTTCCCAAACTACGTCGCTAAATTGATTAATAATCTCATCTGCATTCAATGGTTCATTCTCTTTGATTGCTAACCAGTCTTCAGCTGTAATTCCATTAACAACTAAAAAATCAACAAACTCTTTCTCTAGTTTTTCTAATTCGTCCTTCTCTATTCGACTATATTTCACGGGCGGCGAAAATAGTAAAAATAGCTACTCAGTTATTCTAGTTTACTACCTTTGCACCTCATGAAAATAAGCAAAGACGCTGTAGTAGGCGTAAACTATGTATTAGAAGTGGATGGTCAGCAGCTTGATGCTTCAGGAGACAAACCACTGATGTATTTACACGGTCACGGAATGATGATTCCAGGCTTTGAAGGCCAATTAGAAGGTTTATCTGAAGGTGAATCATTTGATTTCCAAGTAGAGCCTAAAGAAGGTTATGGAGAGTTAAATGCAGAAGCTGTAGTAGATTTAGACAAGCAGATATTCTTAGTAGATGGTAGTATGAGTACTGAAGTATTTGAAGGTGCTCAACTTCAACTGACGAATCAAGACGGTCAGCCTATGGTAGGCGTTGTACAAGCCATCGGTGAAGATACAGTCACAATGGATTTCAATCATCAACTTGCTGGTAAGGAGCTACATTTTACGGGTAGTATAGCAAGTTTAAGAGAAGCTACATCAGAAGAGATCAGCCACGGACACGTTCATGGCCCTGGTGGACACAATCACTAGTTTTAAATAGAATTTTAACAATAAGCTAAAGCCAGACTTTATAGAGTCTGGCTTTTTTAGTTTAACAGGAAATAAAAAAGTCGCTTAGGGTATTCTAAGCGACTTTTAATTTAGTATCGTTCCTACTACCTAGTCTACTGTAATTTCTTCGATCTTACCATAGCCAAGGTTGTTTAACCCTTCTCTTATTTTATAAGCGTGACCTACGACTATGATGACCATATTCTCAGGCTTTAAAAGCTTAGAAGCCAAAGCATTTACATCACTCGCAGTCATTTCATTAATCATTGCTGCTTGTTGTGTAGTGAAATCCTTTGGTAACTCATTCTCCGCTATTCGGCTTAAGAAATTAAGCTTATCAAATGGCGTTTCGTAGTCCAATGCCTCACTTAATGTTATAGAACTCTTAGTGAATGCTAATTCTTCTTCAGTGATTCCCTTAGTAGCAAATCCTTTTACTTCCTTCATTAATTCACGGATAGCACTGTCAGTTGCTTCTTTCTTAATCTCAGAGCTAAATCTATATACTCCATACTGCTTGTTTCCGCTAAATCTAGATCTTGCTCCATACGTATAACCTTTATCTTCTCTAAGATTAAGATTGATTCTACTGTTGAAAGCTCCACCTAAGGCAAAGTTCATAACTCCTGCTTTGAAGTAGTCTCCGTTGTAGTCAAACTTAGGACCTGGGTGACCAGCATATACAGTACTTTGAGCAGCATATGGCTTATCTACAAGATATACGGTAGTTTTCTCTGGCATTTTTAATGCTGGAATAGTAGGAACCGTAACATTAGTGTTTTCCCATTCTTTTAGAAATGACAACTTACTTAAGGCATCTTCTTTAGAGATATCTCCAGAAACTACTAACGTACTCACATTTGGAGAGTAATATGTCTTGTAGAATGATTTTACATCATCTAGACTTATTTTATTCAATGACTTGAAATCACCGTAATAGTACTGCTCTAAAATTGTACCCTCATACATTATTTTATTCCAAGCTTTAGAAGCCATTACAGATGGACTAGACTTTTGATTTTGTAATCCTTCTATTATCTGATCTTTGATTCGCTTGAAGTCCTTCTCATCAAATCTTGGTTCAAACAAAGCATCTTTTAGTAGTGCTAATGTCGCATCTACATTCTCCGCAAGAGTGCTTACAAATACTGAACTCGACATCGTACCGCTATTAAATCTAATGCTACTACCTAACTTATCAAGTTCTCTTGAAAACTCTTCAGTAGTCAGCTTAGAAGTTCCTTCACCCATCATAGACGAAGTCATCATAGCTGTACCTGTTCGTACTTTTTTATCAGCTGACAGGAGATGTCCACCTTCCATTTCTATGTAGAAATATACCAAAGGAGCTTCAGAACTCTTGGTACCAATTACTTTCAACCCATTATCAAATTTAGTTTCATAGAACTCTGGAAGAGTCAATGCTTTCGCTTTAGGTGTAACAGGACGTTCTGATCTGTCAAAATTGTCCTTTGGTGGTGTATACGATAGACCTTCATACTGCTTATCAGTTTTCTTAGGCTGATCTGCTCTTGGGTTAATACTCTTAGGTGTATCGTCATCCTCATCCTTTTTTGCTTCTCTTTCTACCCTAAGAATTACTGCCTTCCTATTTTTTATATACTTATTATATACCCTTACTATATCTTCTTTGGTTACCGCATTATATCTATCAATCTCATCTTGAAGATTATAACTATCATCTTTCATCATATCAAACTGACTCAATGTCAAAGCCTTAGATTGTACACTAGTAAGAGCACCGTAAGTTGAAGTCAATACTCTAGACTTAACAATACCCATATCTTCATCAGTAACTCCTCTTGTTTCAAACTCTGCTAGAGAGGCTCTTATTTTATCCTCAGTTTCTTTGAAAGTAAGACCTCCAGCCATTGCAGGTTTAGTAACTACTTGCACCTGCAATACACCAGCCAACTCAAGAGCAGAATGACCAGCACCAGCTTGAAGAGCTAATTCTTCTTTAGTTAAGTTTTTGTAAAGTATTGAATTATTCCCACCACCTAATATCTCTGCTAAAATATCTAATGCCGCCTCATCTTTGTGATATTCTGGTACAGTTGGGAAAGTAAATATGGTCAATGGAGCATAAATGTTATCAGTCGAATTCACATAACGGTCTTTAGTCAATAGAGGCTTTTTAGGATACATATCTTTTACTTCAGGGCACTTAGCTATACCTCCAAAGTATTTCTCAGCCCAGATTTTCACCTCTTCAGGGTTCACATCTCCAGCTACTACCAATGTAGCGTTATTTGGACCATACCATCTTAAGAAGAAGTTTTTTAAGTCGTCATAAGTAGCTATGTCTAAATCGTCTACGAATCCTATTGGAGTCCACTCATAAGGATGATCGTAAAACATAGTCTTAAATAATATTTCACTTACCATACCATAAGGCTGGTTATCATAACGCTGACGCTTTTCATTTTTAACCGCATCTCTTTGATTTTCGAATTTTTCCTGAGTAAAACCTTCTAGATGAGTTCCCATTCTATCTGCTTCTAACCAAAGCATTGTCTCTGTAAGATTAGAAGGTGCAGTTTGGTGATAAACTGTTTTATCGAAAGAAGTAAAGGCATTATTGGTACCACCTGCCTCACTTATTATTTTAAAATGTTCTTCATCCGCTACATTTCCAGAACCTTGAAACATCATATGCTCAAAAAAGTGAGCGAAACCACTATTTCTAGCACTTTCACGTGCACTCCCTACATGATATGCTACTTGTACGTGTACAATTGGATCTGAATGATCTTCATGGATAATTAGTGTAAGGTCATTTACAGGTAAGGTGTACTTTTCATAAGGTATGATTACTTTACCTTCTTGAGGTTCTATCTTTTCTACGAGCTTAAAATTGCTCTGAGCTGTAGCTAACATGCTTAAAATTAATAAGTTAAATAAAAATGATATGTGTTTCATTAAGTGATAAATTTATTTTCTGCAAATAGAGCATTATCTACCTACAATTCCACATGATATCGATAAAAACCTAATGCTTAAAGACCGAAAAAAGCTTATTTGAGCAGAAATGTCACTGATAAAGTAACCACGCAATAGCAGTGACTAAATCTCTAACCTGATTCAATACGACTGCCGCTTTGCTATAGTCATCGCAAGCAGGGATGGCTAATCTATAATTTCCAGCAGCTTGATTTTCCAAGACTACGGTTTTGTAATTCTTTTTTGCGATTCGTTTTTCAAATGTATTGATGGATTCCAAGCTTTTGGAAGAAAAGACGACGACAAAGTATCTCTGAATCGATTGCTTTTCGTTACTAGACAACGAATCTTTCAGCACTTTATTCAATTGCTCTAACCTCTTTATCTTGGTCAAATTAGAGCTGTTTAAGGAGTCAAATCATTGAGATACCTGATCAATACTATCTCTTAAGTTGACTAAATATTCAGGTTCAATTACTCCTTCAACAACTGGATTATCAATCTCCTCAATATTTTCGATGGGTGTGCTTTGAGATTTACCTACTTTGAAATAGAGCCCAGCTCTGTATTGTAAGAATGTATTAAAATCATCTTGTAGTTTCTGAGTAATTATTACGCTGCTTTGCAATCCCAACCTTGGAGAAAATTCTGAAACAAACCCCAAACCATATTGGCCATTTGATAAATACAGCTGGTTTTCTGTTTCTCTTAATCCGCGTAAGTATTCTAAGTAGTAGCCTGCAGATAAAAATGGTGAAAACCTCCTTAGCTATCTGTTGTTTGGTTGAGCAAATAGCACATATTTTATTCCAGCATCTACTGCAAATGAGTACACCTTATTATAGTCTTCATTTTCAATCGTGTAATACTGTCTAAAACCATTGGATAACCCAGCATATCCTTCCCATCTATTATTGTAACTCCTTTGATAACTTAATCTGTTTGTCAATGATAGACTACTATCAAATGGTGTAGGATCACCGTCTAATAGGACAGCATTGTAATCTGAAAATACCTGAGAAAGAAGGATGTTTGATTTGAAATTAGTATTCTGACCAAAACCAAATTTAGTAAGAAGGAGTAAACTGAAACAAAGAGCAAATGCAGCTTTACGCACGCCTGCAAGCATTAGATTACTCCAAGGAAACAAACGACAAAAATCTACTCTACGGTAACGTTAATAGATTTAGCCCATTGTTCACCGTAGGATACGTGCATACCATCAGCAAACTGTAAAGTCAACTTGTACTCCCCTGGCTCTAGAGCTATTGAATCAGATGTTTGTCCACCTCCATAATGGATGTGAGTATCATCCGCCACAATTACCGTACCTGCAGGAGCATAATCATCATTGATGAGTAAATGATGATGACCATAACCTTCTCTTGGTGCACCTTTGGGCTTTACTATCATACCTTCTACTCCCATTTCTAATAAGAACGGAGAAGAAAGTGTAGAACCATCTTCCAAACCATTAAAAGATACGCCGTTTGTAGATGCATTTTCCTCTACTGCTTCAATCACTTCTTCAGATTCAGAAGCAGTTTCTTGAGACTTGTCGCTTGAATTACAAGCTACCGCAAAAAAGATAATGGAGAGAATTACTATATTTTTCATTGATGCAAATTTAACAAAAATGATAGCCCATAAGTAATTGACTTGAGATGATCTAAAAATGATCAATAAAAAAAGTCCGACTGAAATAGTCGGACTTTTCTGGGTGGAAGATGGGGCTCGAACCCACGACCCCCGGTACCACAAACCGGTGCTCTAACCAACTGAGCTACAACCACCATAAAATCAGAACAAATGCTCTGTGCTTCAAAAGCGGGTGCGAATATAGTATTACCCTGTTCAATTAAAATAAAATTGAAAGGATTTTTTTTGATCATGTACGCAGTAATTCCTTAATAGATTGTGGGCAATTAGAATACTTTATCCCACCTTTTCAGAGTTATTTTGAAGCGAATTCGCACAGACTAATGAATAGATTACATTCTATACTCCTTCTTACACTGCTTTTCAGCTGTACTGCTTTAATCACCAATGCTCAGAAGACGAAAGAATATACTGAATCCTCTCCTCTATTTGAGCACGCAAAAAGACTATACATAAAACAACAGTATGTTCCATCTATACAAGAGTTTAGTAAATTCTTAGCTACCAACCCAGGACCTAACTTTACTTATGAAGCTCAAGCCTATACTAAATTAGCTCGGCTCAAACTAGATAAGCAAGGAGCAACTAGAGATCTTGCAAAATTTCTACGTTCAGAACCTGAGCATAAACTAAATACTGAAATAACCTATGAGCTTGGTCTGCACTATTTTAATGATCAGAAATACTCACGAGTATTAAAATACCTTGAAAAAATCGAAGAAACAGATGTTTCCAAGGCACAAAGAGAAGAATTAGCATTTAAGAAAGGATACAGTTATTTCAAGAATAAAAATTACGAATCCGCCCGAAACGAATTCAGAAAAATAATGAACGGGGATGGTAAATATGCTGTAGAGGCAAATTACTACTACGGATACCAATGCTATGTATTAAAAGAATATAGCTGTGCGATTGCTACATTCGAAAAAATAGGAAATAAAGGTCCAAAGACCATGCAATTGTACCTCGCTCAGATGTACTATGAAAAAGAAGAGTATGAAAAGGCCTTTGGGATAGTAAAAGATATTAGAATAAGGAAACGAGAAAATGAGATTGCTCTACTTACAGGCAAGATTCAGTATCAGCTAGGCAACCTAAGTGTGGCACTTAGTCATTTTGATAAGTATCAACAAGATGTAAAAGAGCTACAACCTGACGAAATCTATCAAATAGCTCACGCTAATTATGCAGCAGACAAGTTTGAAAAATCTACACAATTCTTCATTTTGATAGCCAATGAGGATAGTGAAATGGGACAAGCAGCGAACTATCACTTAGGGGTGTCTGATGTAAAAATAGAAAAGAAAAATCGTGCATTAAATGCATTCGCCGAAGCAAAACGTAAGAATTACGATAAAGAAATCACAGAAATAGCTGCATATAACTATGCTAAGTTAGCTACTGAACTGGGTAAGAACTCTACTGCTGTAACAGCAATAAAGCAGTTCCTAGAGCAATACCCAAACTCAAAATACTCAAACGAGGCTAAATCGATGATGGCAGATATCTTTTTGAGTACAAAAAACTACAAGGCAGCCATCGCAGTACTGGAAGATATTGGAGATTTAAACAACGATTCAAAAAAAGCCTATCAGGAATTAACCTTTCACAGAGGTGAAGAATTGTATCTCAATAATGAACTGCAAACCGCAAATATTTTCTTTCAAAAATCTCTAAAATACCCAAAGGATGAAGAGTTAGCGGCTTTAGCTTACTTCTGGCAAGCTGAAATAGCGTACAAAGTGAACGATTACGACGAAAGCTTGAAACTGATGAACCGATTTATGAGTAATAACAAAGGGGATAGAAGTAAAAATAAGACCTACGGCTACTACAGTACGGGTTATAACTATCTGAAGAAGAAAGATTATCCTAAGGCACAGAATTATTTTGCGAAATTCAAACAAAATGAGACTTATTCTGAGGTAAATAAATCCATATATCTCGATAATACCATTCGACTTGCGGACTGCTACTTTTTGAACGGTCAGTACTCTCCTGCTATATCTGAATATGATTTTTACATTAAAAACAACTATAAATCAGCAGATTATGCACTTTACCAACAAGGCATGCTTTACGGTTTACAAGAACGTCACTCAGAAAAAATCAATGCCTTGAAGAAAATTCAGAATGACTTTAAGAAAAGTATATACTTGGACGATGCCTTATTCGAGATTGCAAATGAGTACACTATTCTAGGTAATTACAGTACTGCAAAGAGTATATTCAATGTCATTATATCTCAACATGACTATTCTCCTTACCTACCTCAAGCCTACTTGAAACTAGGACTCATTAACTATAATCAAAGTAAAGATGACGCTGCGTTAGGATACTTTAAAACCGTTGTAGAGCGTTTTCCTAAAACGATATCTTCAAAAGAAGCTCTCACTTTCATTGAGATCATCTATAACAATCAAGGAGATCCTCAAGGTTATTTCGATTACGTGAAAAATATACCTGGAGCTGAAGTAAGTTTATCTGCACAAGATAGTGTGATATATAACCACGCTATGAGTGTATATAATAACAAGGATTATACAGGAGCATCAAAAGAGCTAGGTAATTACATCAAACGATTTGGAGATCAAGGATACTTTATCATCCAGGCCCACTACTTCAAAGCCGAAGCTGACTATTATACAGATAGAGAAGACGAAGCCCTTAAACACTATGATTATGTGGTATCTCAGAGCAGAAACGAGTACACTGAGAAATCACTTATCAAACTAACTTCTACCTATTACTACAGAAAGGGATATCAGAAGGCTGTAGGGTATTATGCTAAGTTAGAGCCAATAGCTGCTTCTAAAAGTACTTTTATCAGCTCTATTATGGGGCAGATGAGATGCCATTATGAACTTGAGAACTATGATCTAGCCAAGAAAAAGGCCATACAGCTACTTCCAATCGAAGATGTGCCTAAAGATGATCTAGTAGAAGCAAATATGACACTCGGACGTATTCAACTCAAAGATGAAAACTTCCGAACAGCTAAGTTTCATTTTGATTATGTCATAGAAGAAAGTCAAAATGCTATGACCGCTGAAGCCCTGTATCAAAGAGCCTATATCTACTATCAGCAGAATGACCTAGAAAAGGCAAGAACTAATGTTTTTGATTTAAGTGCAGATTTTAGTGCTTATGACTTTTGGGTAGTAAAAGGATTCATACTACTAAGCGATGTTTACGTAAAAGAAGAAGATTACTTCCAAGCGAAAGCTACCTTAAAAAGTATACTTGACAACTATGAAAATGAGGAAGATGGCCTACTAGATATCTGTAGAGAGAAGATTGAGACAATCAAGAAAATCGAAAATCCAGAAGAAAAAATCGAACTAGAAGAAGAGTAAACAAATAGCAATTAAACGCTAAATCCTACCTCCCATACTTCTTGTATAATGATCTAGCAATACCGTCTGACAATCCTATTTTAGGAATATAGATGCGTTCACTTCCTAGGTAAGATGCTACCGTTTCAAATATATGAGCGGCTGGAACTATCACATCCGCACGATCAGGATTAAGTACATATCTGGCTATCCTTTCTTCATAGTCTACCGACTTTAGTTCCTCTTTTAAGGTAGACAAATCAGAAGAAGATATGAAATAGTCCTCTTGCTCCTTTCGAAGCATTTTTAGCATTTTATTGATATTTCCTCCTGTACCAATGATCGGTATTTTTTTACCTGATATATTCAACTCTTTAAACCAAGATTTCATTTCTTCCCAGAGTAAATCGTCAACCGTATTATGCAGTAGACGTATCGTGCCTATTTTCAACGATTTAGCAGCTGCTTTATTACTTCCTTTTAGATAAGTCAGCTCTGTACTCCCACCCCCTACGTCTACAAACACTACATCTTCAAACCGAGGAATATAATCAGGTAGATTTTCTAGAGATATTGTATCCGCCTCTTTATCCCCACTCACTATTTGTAAATCTAAATCAGCATAATGCTTAATTTCGGAAATGATATACTTTGCATTAGTAGCTTCCCTCATAGCACTAGTAGCATAAGCTTTGTAGTCCAATACCTGATGCACGTTCATTAGGTGTTTGAAGGAACGCATGGTCCTTACCAACTGATCTGTTTTTTCTTCACTAATACGCCCGTGAATGAACGCATCCTCCCCTAATCGTATAGGTACACGTACTAGAGAAAGCTTTCTAAAAACTGGACCTTTAGGTGTTTCAAATACGTTGGTAAACAGTAACCTAACGGCATTTGAGCCTACGTCGATAGAAGCAAATTTTAATAGTTTCAAAATGAAGCCACGAATATAATTTTTTGTCTTGTAGAATAATACAGGATACTATATTTGCAGCCCCGAAAGGGTAACTGGCCTCGTAGCTCAGCTGAATAGAGCACTTGATTACGGCTCAAGAGGTCTCAGGTTTGAATCCTGACGAGGTCACAAAAGGAATCCTTCCCGTATTGCGGGAGGGATTTTTTAGTTAAACTCGTATCCAGTCACCAGTCTTCTTATTAAATCTAAAAGAAAACTCAGTGCTACCCTTTTTCATCTCTATAATTATTAAACTAGAAACAGCTACTATCTTTCCAAAAAACAACTGAAGCTGCTTTCCTACTTTAGGTCTTTTAGCCTTAGACTTTTTATTAGATGGTTTTGCTCTTTTTGTCTTACGTTCACTGGGTAGCTTCAAGTCCTTGAACAAATACATCTGTTTGAAATCATCAGCTTCTAGATCTAACATAAAAAGATGGAACGCTCTTTTTACCTGATCCCATTGTTGCTCCAATTGATATGGATTTTTCATTCGACCCAAAACCCGGTCTATCAATACTTCTACTAACACTACTACCTCGTACATTAAGTACGCCTCTACATTTCTTACACTTACCATAATACTTAATTATTTTGCTTTATTAACGATTAATTCTTTGGCAATATTATTACCATAAACAATTGAAATAAAGTTAATTAAGTATTATTTGGGAGGCTTAATATATCTTTATTTAACTTAAATTAAGCTAAGCATATAACTTAATATAACTTAACTTATTACTTAATAATGTATTTTTGTGTAGCTTGTTATTAAGCAGCAACATACCGATACAACAGCTAGCAGTAAATTTCATCAAGGAAGCTATACCCTATTCTCAATCTGTGTATGGCATACTCCAATACAATAACGGAGCTATACAAATACAGATAAACAATGGGGAATACGAGGAGAAATACCCTAAAACACTAGCTCATTTTATAGAGAAGGGAAATAATGGATGGTATGCTATAAGTGATACTCCATTCGATTCTGGTAAGGCAATTGGTCAGACTTCACTAGAGATGGAGCTTAAGAAAGACTATCTTTTTGTTAAAAACATTGCAACTGACGCCGGATCTATGCACTTACTTGTACAGCTGCGACCTTTCGGTCCAAACAAAAACACCTATCTCCTAGCTGACCAAAAGAAACAGTTTGAAATAAATATACGAGGTGTCGTCAATAAACTAGTCCAACTCACACAAGAAGACAGAGCTATTATATCATCTATAGCCAAGACGAAGGTTAACGCTGAGAATGAATTAGAACAAAACCGAGCCCTACTTCAAAAACAGGGAAGAAACTACGAGATAGCTATCACACAGTTCATACAACTGATTGTGAACAAGTTAGAAAAAAAGTATTCAATATCGATTCGCCTAACTCCTGCTTTTATTTCAGCATTAAAAAACCACCAAGGATCCTTTGAAAGTCTAGAGAATAATCTAGAAAGGCACATGCAAGTAGAGCTTAATTTAGCTTTATCTAGTGGGGAAACGGAGATATTCCTCTCTCCTGCCCACTTGAACAACCTAGAGTTAAAAAAGCAACGCAGAATCAATGCAAAAGACGAAAGTCTAACACTTGGTAGACTTGCTAAAACCTACAAGCTGCTTGACCGTTACGAAACTGCAGCCAAGTTAGTTCACGATAAAGGATTATCTGTGATAGGTAAACATATCGGAAGTCACTGTATACCAGCGGTTTCTAATGCCAGCATTACAGATGCATTAAACAGGCAATCAAAGAAGGTATTTGATCTTTTAGAGAAGTATCCGGAACGATGGACCATTATTCGCCAGGAATTTAAGTCTATCTCCAATGTCATGGCAAAAGAAACAGAAAGAAGAAAGCAGATGGCTTAAGGTTCCACTGGTTTGATAATGAAGAATCCATCCATACCTTGCTTCTGATATAAGGGCATAAATATGTTGCCATCAATTGCCGACATAATGTCTCCAAACTGATTAGTAGCCAACACTTCTCCCTAGACGTAGACTTTTTTAAATCAGAAGAAAAGGAAAAAACTACGGTAATAATTAATAGTAAAGGCATTGCCATCACTAATTTTAGTCTATCTCAAGAAGAACAAGAACTCCTGTATAAAGAAGGGAAGAAAGCTACTCAAAGATATTTCAGTCAGTAAGGCCTGATTAACCCACATTTTAAGTACATCGCAAATTCGATGCACTACTCTGTTGTATTTTCGTTTAAATAGACGACTAGCATGAAAATTAACGGACATTCACACTTACTCCCATATCCAGAGCAGATTCCAAAGTTTATGAAAGACAAGGAGATCTTTTGGATAGATAGTGATCGTAAGTTTATGCGTCAAAAAAATTGGCAAAGACCAATTACAGCAGAAAGCTTTTTTCTAAATGAAAAGTTGGAATGGATGAGTCAAAACAATATCGACCATGCCGTAGTCTTAAACCTATCTCAGCTCTATGGAAATGGCTTAACTCATAGTGATATGAAGCAAGCTCTTCGATTTCAAAATGACTTTAATGCAGAGGTGCAAGCAACTTACAATCAAAAATTTACAACTGGATTTGTAGTTCATGCGGGATTTGTAGACGGAGCTCTTTGGGAGATAGAGAGATGTGTAGAAAAGCTAGGCCTTAAGGTGCTTTGTTTACCTACTCACTATCTTGACACCGCTGGTAACTGGAAAGGCATCTTCAACGCTGATACGGAGCCTATTCTAGAATTAGCCAATAAGTACAACTTGGCAATAGAAGTCCATCCGTACGATGGCGAAAAATTTATTAAACTAGAAAACACAGCTTGGAGATTTCATTTGATATGGATGCTTGCCCAATGTGCAGACTCTTATCATTTCTACACCTTAAATGGATACTATGAGAAATATCCTAATATAAGGACTTGTTTTGCTCACGGTGGACAGCTTAATCACATAAACATTGGCAGGCGGGTTCAGGGTTTTGATGGTAGACCTGACCTTTTTGAAGGAAAAACACGACCAAGGAAAGCTGTAGGTCACCCCAATATATACTTCGACACTTTAGTCCATGACACAATATCCTTTGAGGTTATGCTCAAAAGGCAAGGAAGCACCGATCAAATTTTGATGGGACTTGATGACCCGTATCCTCTTGGCGAAATGGAAAGTGATGCACAAAGTAGTTATCCAGGAAAGCTACTCGATCTGGCTCTAGAGCAAAAGCTTATAAATGAACAACAACATCAAGAGATTTGGGAAAGAAATGTATTAAATTGGCTCTACGGGTCAGATACATCAGCGTTTTACAATAGGTTTAAGTAACTGAATACGAAGGCGTTTTAAAAATAGTAAAAGAATGAATAGACAAAAAATAGCAATAGTATATGGAGGTCGGTCTACCGAGCATGAAGTATCCATTCGTTCTGCCAGAAATATTGCTCAAGCTATTGATAAAACTCGTTTTGAGGTTGTTTTACTTGGAGTAGATAAACAAGGAGGATGGCACTTAAAATCACAAAAGGATTTTTCACAAGAAACTGTCGTAGAGAAAGCTGATTCGGAAGTAGTGATTTTTCCGGGTGGCGGAGAAGATAAATTCCTTTTGAAATCTACTCTCGAACCTATTCATATAGATGTAATCTTTCCTATCATTCATGGTACAGGCGGTGAAGATGGTAGCCTTCAGGGACTTCTAAAAAGCTTAAGCATAGCATTTGTAGGGCCTTCTATATTAGGCAGTTCTCTATGTATAGATAAAGATATAGCCAAAAAGGTATTGCGAGATTCTAATATCTCAAGTAGTTTATTTCTTAGTTATCATTATGACGAAAAAGATCAAATAACTTATGAGAAAGCTTTGACCTATTTAGGAACTCCTATGTATATCAAACCTCCAAATCTTGGGTCGTCTGTAGGAATAAGCAAAGTGACAACAAAGAGGGAGTTTTATAATGCAATAGAGTTAGCTTTTAGATACGACAAAAAAATACTGATAGAAGAAAACATTGTAGGACGAGAGATTGAATGTGCTGTTCTAGGAAATGAGAACCCAAAGGCTTCTTTTGTAGGTGAGGTAGTAACTATAGGAGAACAGCATACTTTTTACAGTTATGACGCTAAATACAAGGATGCTACTGGATCTAAGACGGTTATACCTGCAGAGATTACGGATAACGAGCAAGAAAGGATAAGGAAAGTAGCGGTTACCGCATATAAGTTGCTTGAATGCGAAGGGATGGCTCGAGTAGATGTATTTCTTACCGAGAGTGGCGACATACTTGTAAATGAGGTCAACACATTACCAGGATTTACCGATATAAGCATGTACCCCAAGCTCTGGGAAGCAACAGGAATCCCCTATTCTGATTTGATTTCTAGACTGATTGATTTAGCTATTCGTAGGCATACTTTAGAAGAAAAACTAATTGTAGACGTTGAACAAGAGTAGCTTAGATACTTACTTTTAATCGTTTAAATGGTGTTACAAGGGATAAGCAAGCTGCCTATAAATAAGAACTCTATAGACGATATTATCCAGTATATAAATGGTGACTCTGCTCGGTTTAAGCAACTTATGGATCTCTTTCTGAATGGTAACGTGCGAGTATCTCAACTTACCAGTTGGGCAGTGGGTCATATAGCTGAAAAACACCAAAGCCTGATTGAACCGTATCATAATCAACTATTAGAAAAATTAGCTGATTCATCTGTGCACAATTCAGTAAGAAGAAATATTGTAAGAATCTATCAGACTGCCACAATTCCTGAGGAAATAGAAGGTATACTCTATGACTATTGCTTAAAAACAATTAATAACCCAAAGGAAGCCATAGCAATTAGAGTGTTTAGCATGACTGTCTGTGAAAGAATAGCCAAGAAATACATTGACCTTATTCCTGAATTGATTGAGAGCTTGTCTGCTCAGTTACACGAAGGTAGTGCTGGCTTTAAAAATAGAGGTGCAAAGACGATTAAGAATCTAACAAAGAAAAATCTATAGAGCTTCACTTTTAAACCCTTACTAACCAACAACATGTCTAATAATAAATAGACATTCCTTCACGCTGTGTATATGTGAATATTCTGCATCAGACCAAGTTGTAATTTTGATGATTAGAAATAGAACATCAAGATGAATAAAGAATATAAACTCATAACTGTCCTTCTGATCAGTGTGATAGTAGGCTGTGTACCAGCAAAAAAACTTGAAGATTTACAGGTTAAATACGATGACCTAGCCAGTAAGTACCAAGAAATGGAGAGATTAAAGTCATTTAGTGATAGCGAACTAGAAGATCTAAATACTAGGTACAAAAACCTTGCTGCAGAATACGAACAAGCAGAAAGGGAATGTGCTGATCAAAAAGCTGAATTTGACAAGGTAGAACGTTCGTACAAAATTCTGAATGAGAACTATGAAAACTTGTTAAACAGTAATGAAAACACAAAAAAGGATCTGAGATATGAACTTGAAAGGTTAGATAAGAAACTAGATGAGAAGAAACGTGAGCTATTTGCTAAAGAGTCTACCCTGATAGAAAAAGAGAATGAGACTAATAAACTAAAGAAAGAACTTGATGCTTTAGAAATATCACTGCGTGAACGTGAAAAAACCGTAAATGAACTGAAATCAAAACTCGCAGCTCAAGAAAAGGCAGTCAGTGATTTGAAGAATAAACTTACTGAATCTTTGATTGGTTACAAGAACAGCGGAATTTCAGTAGTTGAAAAAGATGGTAGGATATATGTATCCTTAGACAATAACCTTTTGTTCCAAAGTGGTAAAACAGATATCGATTGGAAAGGTAAAAATGCTCTTCTTAAGGTGGCTGAGAGCCTTAAAGACATCGAAGATTTTGATATTATGGTAGAAGGGCATACTGATGACGTTCCAATGAAATCTACTACTATTCAAGATAACTGGGATTTGAGTGTACTGCGAGCTACATCAGTCGTTAGATACTTAACCACCGAAGGAAAAATGGATCCAATTAAGATTATACCTAGTGGCAGAAGTAAATACGTACCTATAAATGATGCTAAAACAAAAGAAGCTAGAGCACAGAATAGACGTATAGAGATTATCCTAACGCCTAAGTTAGATCAACTCATGGAGATTGTAAAGTAGTTAACTAGACTTACTAATACAGCAGTGTTGCTTCGAAAGACAGAATGTGTCTGCTTATTTCTTTTGAAATGAACGCCAATCGATACTGTTCTATCTCATTGCGGACTTTTCTTCCACTATTCGTAGAGACTCTTTTTCCTTGATCATTTAGGTAAACGTATTGGTACGATTCATTAGAATATTGGTTCAAATTTGCTCTATACACATTGTAGCTAGATTGTGATCTTAAGTTCAACCTTCCTAAATCTAATTCATATCCTAAACTAGCTCCTATTCCAGGTTGAGGTTTATTCGAAACCTCTGCAGAATTATAAAAACCGGAGTGAAAGTTTGTCCCAGTATACCTTGCTCTCTTGATTTGTAGATCGTTGTTAAATAAAACACTATTTACACCAATGCCACCTATTATACCCTTGTATAATTCACGGTAATATGAAATCTGTATGGACTGCATTTTTGTACCATACTTAGTCAGATAGAAATCAGAAAAATCTATGGGGTTATTTGAATACCTGTTATCACTAAACTCTATTTCTTGACTGTCCCAGTTCGAATATTTCATCTCTACCCGTTGATTGTCAGATAATTGAAGCCCAGCTACAAAAGAGTACTGAGAGCTTTGGGGCAAGGTACTTATTTGGCTAATTTCCTGAATTTCACCCCCAAAAGTTTCAATCTGAGTGAACTGTATAAGACCTTGCCTAATTGATCCAACTCCGTATTCTACTCCCAAAACAAGCCTAGGGTAACGAGATATTTCCCTTTTGCTGCTCTTTGTTAATTTAGGAGGGAATATTATCCTACCGTTTGCTATATACAATTTATCGATTTGGTTGTAATGCAGAAATTCTAATCCAGCAAGATTCATCGTTTTTATTGAGTTATCGTCTTTAAGTTTAGTGCTGTAGTGCGGTAATAATTCTTTAGCATACTTAATTCCCTGGAAGCCTACTTCATAGACATATATTCTTTGTTGATCCCCATTTTGCAAGAAAACAATATCCTCAAAATCTAAATCAACGCTATCAGACGGGAACAAGTATTTTCGAGAACGTTGCGAATACTGTATAGACAGTATTCTATCTTTAGATATCTTTTTTTCAATGTATTTACCATCGATGAAAGTTAGAAAACGGACGCTATCTGCAGCTATCTCTAGTACTTTAGTCTGCAACATATAATAGTTTAACTTATTGTGCCTCAGATAGGAGTTAAATTGTATTTCATCCTCCAAAGTGAGATTTTCAAACTTGAATGGATTACTTAGTTTATAGTTTTGGCTCAATAAGTGGACATCTAATCCCAGATCTTCAATATAAGCTACTTCATTTCGGGCGAAGCAGTTGTATCCTTTTTGTCTAATAAAACGAAAACATACAGAATCATCGGATAATTCATTTATCTCAACAAACAAAGAGGTACCTGTATTAAGCTTAATGCGATGTTGTCCTGAAGATTCAATAGCAAACAACAAAAGGATTATAAAGCCGAATGCAAATCTTTTCACTTTTACTGTCCTAACAAGTACGCCTTATGAAAAGCTTCTAAATCTCCATCCATCACGGCTTGCACATTACTTGTCTCCTCTCCTGTTCGCACGTCCTTAACCAATTTATAGGGATGCATAACGTAATTTCTTATTTGACTTCCCCACTCTATCTTCATCTTGCCATTTTCTATTTCGGCCCTAGCATCAGTTTGTTTACGAAGCTCAATATCATACAATTGAGACTTAAGCATCTTCATGGCTTCTTCCTTGTTAGCCAGTTGAGAACGGGCTTGAGAACATACCACCATGATGCCTGTCGGTTTATGGGTTAACTGAACTTTGGTCTCCACCTTATTTACATTCTGACCTCCTGCTCCACCACTTCGAGAAGTCTGCATATCAATATCTCCCCAAGGAATATCAATCTCGATACTATCATCTACCACAGGGTAGATATAAGCTGACGCGAAAGACGTATGTCTCCTGTTACTGCTGTCAAAAGGACTTATTCTGACCAATCTATGAACACCATTATCTCCTTTTAAATAACCAAAAGCAAAATCTCCTGAAAACTGTAAGGAAATAGACTTAATACCTGTAACGTCTCCATCGACTTGCTCTAGAACTTCGACTTTATATCCATTATTCTGACCCCACATCGTGTACATTCGGCTCAGCATAGCTGCCCAATCGTTACTCTCAGTACCTCCAGCTCCAGCATTGATTTCCAGAATTGCATCCAATTGATCCTCTTCTCCGCTAAGCATGTTTTTAAATTCCAAGTTCTCTAACTTCTGAAGTGTACCTTGATACTTGGTCTCAATTTCCTCATCCACATCTTCACCCATTTCTTTAAATTCAAGAAGCACTTCTATGTCTTCAACTCCAGCATTGATTTCAACCCAAGAATCAGTCCAGATTTTCTTTTTCTTGATATTCCTGAGATGTATTTCTGCTTTTTTTGGATTATCCCAGAAGGATGGATCGTGCGTTTGCTGCTCTTCATCTGCTATGAGAGCAAGATTCTTTTCTACGTCAAAGATAGTCCGCCAGCTTAGCTGTACGGCCTTTAATGTCGTTAAACTGATCACTAGTCATATCGAAGACGAAGGTATTAGTTACCTGAGAATTATCAAATAAAAAACGCTAGCCGTTTAGGACTAGCTTTTCTAAATTATTTCATTGGCAATAATTACTTCCCAAAACCGTATGAGACTCCTAAATATCCCAACAAGTTCTTATTTCTAAATCGATCATTTCCATCATAACCAACAGCTATATCCGATGTAACCTCAGTAAACACGAGACCAAAACCTGCATCGATAGCAAACTTTTTGGTTAGATTGTAAGTCAAGCCTACCCATTAAAACCTGTAATTAACTGTTGTACAGATAATTGTAGGTTTTTTTTATGCCTCAGGGTATCGATTTAGGTATCGTTTTACAGATAAATCCTAAAAAAATCCGAACTATTTTTCATATTCAACACCCCCTTATCCTTTAAGAATATCGGTTTCATTTCCATAGCCTTTGCTCAGAATAGTGGGATAGCCCTATGGTTTGATGTTGGTTGGACAAGAAGCGTCAGATTATATTCATTAACTAATTAATCAAAATACTAACCAAACGTATAAACTCAATGAAAAAATTGCTAACAAACCTATGAGAACAAAACCTAATAAAAATTGCATATTAGTTTTATCTTCTAACCACTCCCCAAAATAGTTTAGGGCTAACCAAAAAAAATACAAAACAATTAGTCCGCCAACTCCATAAACAAAAATGTTAAAAATAATTTCCATACCTCATATATATGGAACCTATCGAGTCTTTGCTCAGAACGGTAAAGACGCAATATCTGGGTATTATTTGTACCACATAAAAGCCCTCGATTTTAGAGGAAACATACATTATTATAAAGGTCCTGTATACCTCATCAAATAAGCACAATCAACTAATTGAATAAAAAAAGGGGACATTAAAATGTCCCCTTTTCTTATAATATTGTCATTTACTTACTCCATTTTTATGAATACCCCCTCACCATGCCATCGGAAGTTTGTTCTAAAAGTTTCAATAACTTCATAAAACGTATCATTTGAAATTCTATGATTATGTTGTTGTGTAAAAGAATCATTAGCATTTGCATCATACCAACTTCCGGTATTCCTAAAAGAACCATCACTATTTAATCTCCCCCAATTAACACTCTTCTGAAATTCATCAGAATATCCCCAAGTAAAAAAACTGTCACTATTTATTTTATGCTTAAATACAAAAATAGTATCAATGAAACTGCTTGAATCTAAAAGTGAATTTGTTTGAGTAGAGTAATAATTTACGTATCTAGTGCCGAGGTAAGCCCCAGAATAATCAACAAATGCTTGCTCTGAAGACTTGGGTGCGGGCGAATCATCATCTTCAGAACATCCAACATAAATTATCGTTGTCAACAAAAGAAGTAATGGAAAAATTTTTTTCATTGTTTAATTAATCTGATTTCCACGAATTTATAAACTATTTTAGAAATGCAAGCAAAAAAATCATCGTATTGACTCTTGTTGTATTGAATTCGTTTCTTTGCTCGGCTCAATCTTTTATCAATAAAACCATCGACTTTGATGGTCTTACCCGGGAATATAGCATCTATATTCCGCCTAGTTATAACGGCACTTCTGAATTTCCATTATTTTTTAAGTTACATGAATTGACCAATTGATTGGCAAAAACAATAAAAAAAAGGCGGAATCATTGAACTTTAGTTCACGATTCCGCCCTGATTTGAACTTAAATAAATTTTAAAAACCCCAGCTTATGTTAAGCTGAACATTTGGTAATAGAGATCCAAAAAATGAATCATCTTCAATTTTTTTGAGAACAGCATTTTCGGGTGCAAGATTGTCTCGGTCTGCAAATACTGTTGCTCCACCTGTTGAAAGCACTCCAACATCCAATCCAAATTGCAACCCTTTAACTGGTCGGCTACCTACTCCTACTCCAACATAAGCAACTATATTTCCCTCATAATTGGCATGATAAACATCACTTGCATTGTTCGTATTGGTTAGTTCGTTTTGTATTTTACCTACACCAAATCCAGTTCCTACCCTGAACCAATCCGAATCTTCAAATGGTCTGTGATTTACAAACATCCCAACCCATGAAGACGAATTTTCTACATCGTATTCATCATTCCCATATTCGGGTGAAATTGGTGCAGATCCTTTAAATCCTCCGATTGAGGCTTGAAATGTTGTTTTTGTAGATAGATTGTAGCCAAAACCCAACGATCCACCAAATGGACTAACGGATACCCCTACCGAATAATTCGCAAATTCTTTCGTTTCGTTTTGAGCATTAGCTAACGAAATAGCAAATACTGTGATTAATAATAAAATTGTTTTTTTCATTTTTTTTATACTTTAATTTATACGAATTTATATATTACTTCAGAAATGCAAGTAAATAAATCCTTAAATTATCATGAACATAAAAATCATTGTTTTGACTCTTGTTGTATTAAATTCATTTCTTTCATCAGCTCAATCTTTTATCAATAAAACCATTGACTTTGATGGTCTTACCCGGGAATACAGCATCTATATCCCGTCCAGTTATGACGGGACTTCTGAATTTCCATTACTTTTCAATTTTCATGGAGGTAATGACAGGGTTGCAAGTTGGCAGGCTATATCTGACATGAGACCAATCGCTGATACGGCAAACTTTATTGTTGTTTATCCTCAGGCACGCCCAGATCCAAGCGATGGGAACTCTTTAAACTGGATTACTAAAGTCCCAGGCACTTTTGATGATGTGCCCTTTTTTAGTTCATTGATAGATACGATTGCCAGTAATTACCAAATAGACCAGAATAGAATATATGCTTGTGGTTATTCATTAGGAGGTGATATGTCCTTTGAGCTTGCTTGTAAACTCAATAGCAGAATTGCAGCTACAGCTCCAGTAGCAAGAACCACGCAAGCCAATCCAAATAGTTTTTGCTCTCCGGTGCACCCCACTGGAGTTCTTACAATACTTGGCTCTAATGATTTTACATCTCCATATAATGGTATTACCTTTGGCGGAATTGAATATTATCTCTCCGCAGCGGCAACACATAGATACTGGGCAACGCACAATAATTGTGATACAACTGCTACTATGATTTCTGTAAGCCCCTCTGTAGAGCGATATACTTGGTCAACTGCCTCAGGTTGCGCCTATGTGGAAGAATTAAAGGTGATAGGAGGAGGACATGATTGGCCTGGAAGTTTTGGAAATATGACAATTGATGCTAGCTCAGAGATTTGGCAATTCGTTTCTCGCTATGACATAAATGGAATAATTGAATGTTCAACAGCATCAATAATAAATAAAAATAATATAGAAAATTTTAAAGTTTATCCTAACCCCGTTAAAAATGTTATTCATATTAGTGTAGGTTCAGAATTTATTGGAAATCGTTATGCTATCACATCAATTTCTGGACAAAAAGTATCTGAAGGTAAGATTGAAAAAGAAAAATCAGTTGTAAATATTCAAGATTTATCTGATGGAATTTATTTCGTGAAATTAGACGGAAATATTCATCAGTCTTTCAAAATAATTAAAGAATAGACTAAAGATTCGATAACAGTCTCAAACCCTCTAGTGTCGAATTCAAACTACCGTTATCTAGATCTCCCATAATTAAATAGTTAATGGTTGTAGGACTAGCTCCATTGACAGGTGTTGCTGTGACATTATCATTTTTGCTACTCTCACCTTCTCCTAGCAAGAGAGTGTTCTCTACCGAACCAAAAGTCAGTCCGACAAGATCAATATCAAAACTAATGGCCAATTTCTCGGTAATGTCGTACCCAAGCCTAACATAAGCATTGATAAAATTGAAAGAGCTATTCCCTACGCTATAAAGCGTTTCAACATCTTCGTCATTGGCAGTGTACTCAGCTGGTACTGTTATGAAATCTAAATTTTCACCGGTGTAGAAATTCCCTCTTACACTAGGGTTTATGTGAATCTTGTCTGAGATTATATTGAATTCTCTCTCTGCTCCTACAGTAAACATAGTTGCATTTTCACCTACTGCTATACCTGTAGAGGCACGATACTGACCAAAAGATAAAAGGGTGAGGCTGACTATGCCTATGGTTAACAAGTACTTCTTCATTTTTAAAATTTATTTAATAATGAATGCAACGAAGTAATCATTCATTCCTTACAAAAAAGTCTGGGATAAGAACTTAGTAAAGTTCGCCCTTCAGTTTATCTCTAATTTCTTGGATTTCTTCACGATTTGCAGGTTTATCTATTTTTAGCATAAGCTCTAATAAATACTCCATGTCCGACATATCCCCAATTTCTTCCTCAGCTACATAGCCAAGATCAAAGTTTCCATTTTCAGAAATGTATTCACTAGCAAGTCTGCATATCTTTACGGCGGTAGGATCTTCTTCTTCCAAGGCCATAGTTCTAATTTCTTGCAGCTGAGCAACCACCTTGTCTGAATCAAACGAAGAAGTAACCTCTTTTAGTAAGTTATTGATTGCTAAATTTGCCTTTGCTTCCCTCATATTATATAATTTGCGGCGAAAATAATTTTAAAATTGTTAATAGATTAAATGCTTGCTGAAATAATCACAATTGGAGATGAAATATTAATCGGTCAGACGGTAGACACAAACTCTGCATGGCTAGGAAAAAGACTTAACCAATATGGAATTGAAGTCATTCAAATATCTTCGATTAACGATAAACAAAGTTCAATAATTGACGCACTCAAACTGGCTGAATCCAGAGCAGATGTTATTTTAATAACTGGTGGTTTAGGCCCTACTAAGGACGATATCACTAAAAAAGTACTAGCTGACTATTTCAACACCCAATTGGTTCAAAGCGATGAAGCCTTAGACAATATAAAAGCCATTTTGTCTAGAAAAGGTAGATCTATTCTGCAAACCAATATAGACCAGGCATTAGTTCCAGAAAATTGTACTCCAATTCTCAATCATAAAGGTACAGCTCCCGGAATGTATTTTGAAGAAAACAATAAGGTCTATGTAAGTATGCCCGGTGTTCCTTATGAAATGAAGGATATGATGGAACGCATGGTCTTTGAGAAGCTAAATTCTATAGGTGATAATTACTCCATCGTTCATCATACCATTACCGTTGTCGGTGTACCAGAATCATTGCTCGCAGATCAGATTGAGGCAATAGAGGACAGTTTACCTAGCCATTTAAAACTTGCATACTTACCTCACCTCAACCTTGTACGACTAAGGCTAAGTGGTAAATCAATAAGTATTTCAGAAGCTAAACTTCGTGAAGAGGTAAATGATTTTTTTGATCAAATCAAAGAGATCATAGGGACCGTATGGTTTGATGGAGAAAAAAACCTAGCGGAATTAGTGGGTGCTTTGCTACACAGAAGTGGGAATTCATTAGGAACGTGTGAAAGCTGTTCGGGTGGCTTTATTGCTCATAAAATCACAGCTGTGCCTGGCAGTTCTGCCTATTATAAGGGTAGTATAATCTCTTATGCCTATGATACTAAAGTAAAAATAGTGGATATCAATCAAGATACACTTAACAAGCTGGGAGCTGTCAGTGAAGAGGTTTGTAAATCGATGGCACTTAACGCAAGAGAAAAGTTAGATGTAGATTACTGCATAAGTACTACTGGAATAGCTGGTCCTTCTGGAGGAACAGCAACCAAACCGGTGGGTCTAGTCTATATAGGAATTGCAGGTCCAAATGGATTTGTTCAAGTGAAGCGGCACGAATTTCATGGCACCAGAGAGCAGGTAATTGAGCGTACCGCATTTGCTGCATTAGAAATGTTAAGGCTTTCATTATCAAACAGTAAAGCTACCTCTTCTTAAAAACCGAACAACTAAGACTCTGGAACCCACTTTTTTAACATACCTTCGAACCGTATTAAGGCCTTAAAAATCAATCTTTTCAGTCCAATTTCGGATAAATCCCACAAGAATTAGTAACATAGCAATGAGTAAACAAATCGTAAGATTTAACAATCGAAATAACACCGAATTCATAACTGCATTGAGACAGAATGTAAACACCTATTTCAAGGAGAACAATATCTCTAAATTTGGAAATTGGAGTATGTACTTAAAAACTGCTTTTATGGTTTCATTGTACTTCATCCCACTTATTCTTATGCTTTCTGGATATATTACTAATACTCCAGTAATGTATTCCATGTGGTTCATTATGAGCTTAGGAATGGCTGGTATAGGGCTTTCTGTGATGCATGATGCTAACCACGGTGCCTATTCAAGTCATAAAAATATAAATTCATTCTTTGGTTGGATTGTCAATTTTCTTGGTGCCTATCATATTAACTGGAAAGTACAGCATAATGTGCTTCACCATTCGTTTACAAACATAGAGGGACATGATGAAGATATTACTAAGCCTGTAATGCGTTTTTCTCCAAAACAGCCGTATAAAAAAGCTTTCAGATTTCAGGCATTTTATGCCCCTATCTTCTATGGTCTTCTTACCTTTTATTGGTTAGTGGCAAAAGATATCGATCAGGTAGTTAGATATGGTAAGAGAAATCTCCTGAAAGGACAGAACAGAACAACACGCAACGCAGTTCTAGAGATTTTAACTTACAAGGTGGTTTATATCATACTTACAATTGTTTTACCTATAATGATATTGGATATTCATTGGGGTCAAGTAGCAGCTGGATTTCTTATGATGCAATTCCTTAGTGGACTTATTTTGGCTCTAATTTTCCAAGCGGCTCACGTTTTAGAAGAAACACATTTTTATGATCCAGAAGAGACTGGGACTAGTATGGAAAACAATTGGGCAATCCATCAGCTAAAAACTACTTCTAACTTTAGCACTGACAACAGACTGTTTACGTGGCTAGTTGGTGGTTTAAATCATCAGGTAGAGCACCACTTATTCCCTTTTATTTGTCACGTTCACTATCCGAAAATCTCAAAGATTGTAGAAAAGACAGCAAAAGAATTTGGCATTCCCTACTTGCAGCACGCAACATTTTTTGGAGCTTTAAAAAGTCATTTTAGCTTGCTTCATAATTTAGGAAAGAATGAAGTAGTTCCGGCTAACTAAACAGCAACTAAACGATTAATTAGATTTTTCTGAGAAACTCCGGTCATTGTAGACTAGAGCTTTGACAACTCTATATCCGTCTAGTGCAGCACTAATAATACCTCCAGCAAAACCTGCTCCTTCTCCACATGGATATAAGTTCTTTATTTCGGTATGATGAAGCTCTTTAGTTCTTGATATTCGTACAGGTGAGCTTGTTCTACTTTCTGGAGCTGTGACTATTGCCTTTTTATGATTGAAGCCCGCTAACTTTTTTGTCATTGCCCTCAATCCTTCTCTTAATCTGTAATTTATTTCCGTAGGATATAAGTCATTTAAATCCACAGACGTGAGCCCAGGATGATAGCTAGATTCATTTAAATTCTTGCTTTTCCTGACCTCTAAATAGTCCATCAGATTCTGTGCTGGGACTTTATAGTTTCCTCCTCCCATTTCATTTGCTTTTCGTTCAATATGTTGTTGAAATCGAAGTCCTGCAAGTTCACCGTGGTTTTCAAACTCGTGCCATTCATCTGGCCCTATTTCTGTAACCCAACCACTATTTGCATATTCACCATTTCTTTTACTTGGACTCCACCCATTTACTACTACTTCTCCATTATCTGTGGCAGCAGGGGCTATTATACCTCCTGGGCACATACAAAAAGAGAAGGCTCCCTTTCCTTTTACTTGCGTCACCAGACTATAACTAGCTGGAGGCAGCATAGAGGCGTTTTCTGGTGTATGATATTGAATATCATTTATTAGCTCTTGAGGGTGTTCTATTCTAAAACCCATCGCAAATGGCTTAGCTTCTAATTCAATGCCGTTTTCATGTAATAATTCATAAATATCTCTCGCAGAATGGCCCGTAGCTAAAACTAAGCTATCACATTCCTCTGAGACATTATTAATTTCAATCGTCTCAACCTTATTTTGGTTAACAGTGAAACTAGTCATCTTAGACTCAAATCTTACCTCCCCTCCTTGCTTAATGATAGTTTCTCTAAGATTTTCTATAATTCCAGGGAGTTTGTTAGTTCCAATATGAGGATGTGCTTCGTACAAGATATTTTCTGAAGCACCGTGAAGAACCAGAAGTTCTAGAATATCCTTGATCTTACCGCGTTTAAGCGAACGTGTATAAAGTTTTCCATCAGAAAATGTCCCTGCTCCTCCCTCTCCAAAACAGTAATTTGATTCGGGATCCATTATCCCATTCCGGTTTAATTTGGCTACATCTCGTCTCCTCTCCTTCACCGCCTTACCTCTTTCTATCACTATAGGTTTTATACCCTGAAGAAGACACTGGAAAGCTGCGAATATTCCTGCTGGCCCGAAACCTACAATATGTACTTTCTTTGAGTTATCTAGTTCAGGAAAGGTAGGCATCTTAAGGTTCTCTGGATAATTATCGTTAGAATAAACCTCTAACCTTAGATTGTACTTGATTCTTCTTTTTCTAGCGTCTAATGACTTTCTGAGGAGAACGATGTCGTTTATCCCTTGATGTCTTTTCCCAACTTTCCTTTTAAGCCATTCAAGCTGATTCTCCGTATTTTGGTGATACTCAGTTATAGGAACACTTATCTCTACTAGTTCTTTGGCCACTTTACTTTTCCAAGAAGTTTCCACAAAGATTTGCTAAAACTTGAATTAAACTCACCTTTGTGACATAATAATGTCAAAATCAATTACTGAACTAGAAGAGTATGTGTCTCAAACCCGCAGAGACATTGTAAGAATGGTTCACGCGGTATCATCTGGTCATCCAGGAGGTTCTTTAGGATGTGCTGAGTTTTTTACTGTTTTATATCAAAATATACTTCGTCATAACCCAGAATCATTTTCTATGACCGGAGAAAATGAAGATATATTTTACCTATCAAATGGGCATATCTCACCTGTATTTTACAGTACCTTAGCTCACAGCGGTTATTTTAATAAAGCTGAACTAGCAACATTTAGAAAAATAGACTCCAGATTACAAGGTCACCCTACCACTCACGAGGGTCTTCCAGGTGTCAGAATAGCAAGTGGCTCCCTAGGGCAGGGTCTGTCTGTGGCTGTCGGAACTGCTCAAGCTAAGAAACTAAACAACGATGATAAGTTAGTTTATGTACTAATGGGTGATGGAGAGTTACAAGAAGGTCAGATTTGGGAAGCAGTAATGTATGCTGCTCACTATAAGGTTGATAATCTCATCGCTACCATTGATGTAAATGGTCGTCAAATAGACGGAGACACCAAAGACATCATGGGTTTTGAAGATTTAAGATCAAAATTTGAAGCTTTTGGATGGAAGGTCGTTACAATGGATGGAAATAATGTCGCTGATGTACAGGATACGCTGAGTAAAGCTGGAGTTCTGAGTGGAAATGGACAACCAATATGTATACTAATGGAGACAGAAATGGGTAACGGAGTCGATTTTATGATGGGCAGTCACGCATGGCACGGAATAGCTCCAAATGATGAGCAACTAGCTGATGCTCTGAGTCAAAACCCAGAAACACTAGGAGATTATTAATAGGTTTAGCATACTTATTGAGTAGATTCTTGTGAAATGCTAATAAAACTAAAATATATAGTTGTTTTTCTGCTAATGTTTTTGGCAGTAGAAACCTTTGCTCAACAGCCCAAAACAAGAATTCTGTTTGTACTAGATGGTTCAGGCAGTATGTATGCTAAAATGGGTAAGGACAATAGAATTACAGTAGCAAAAAGATTACTCACAAGAATTGTCGACAGCTTACAATATCAACATGATTTGGAGCTTGCTCTTAGAGTGTATGGACATCAAAGTCCAAAAACAGAAAGGAACTGCAGAGATACCAAGTTAGAAGTTCCATTTTCTAGACTTAATCATCTAGAGATAAAGAACGTCATAGCGGGCATTAGACCAAAAGGCACCACTCTAATTGCACATTCATTGCAAGAAGCTGCTTACGATTTTCCTAAATCAGCAGGTACTCGAAATATTATTATTCTAATTACTGATGGAATAGAAGAATGTGAGGGAGACCCTTGTGCAGTTTCTGCAGCTCTTCAAAAACAAGGAGTAATTCTCAGGCCATTCGTGATTGGACTAGGTTTAGATGTTGAGTTCAGAAACCAGTTTGAATGTGTAGGTCGCTTTTTTGAAGCCGAAACAGAAGAAGATTTTGAAGAAGTATTAAATGTGGTAATAAGCCAAGCTATTAATAATACTTCATCTCAGGTTAATCTATTAAATGACTTTGGAAGACCGACAGAAACGAATGTAAACATGACATTCACGGACGCAAATAGTGGCAAAGTAGTTTACAACTATATGCACACACTAGACTATAGAAATAATCCAGACACCTTATATATTGATCCATCTTATGAGTACAACTTAAAGGTTCATACTATTCCTCCTATTATAAAAGAAAACATGAAATTAGAAGCTGGAGAGCATAATACTATTCCACTAGATGCTGGACAGGGAAGTCTGAAATTAAAAATAGATGGTGTTACAAACTATAAAAATCTACAGGCCATAGTCCAAAACAAAGAAACAGGGGAAATCATTAATATTCAGAGTTTTAATGAAACACAAAAATATCTCACGGATACTTATAAAATTATCCTGTTAACTCTACCTAGAATTGTCCAGGACAACGTAAATATCGTACAAAACAAGACTACGACACTGCAAGTGCAGCAACCCGGTAAACTAAACATTGTAACTCGAACTAAATACGAAATAGCTATCTTCCGAATACATAAAGGAGTGACTGAAGAAGTTAAACTACTTCATTTAAAAGGAAATCAGACTGTCACTGTATTACAGCCGGGTTCATATCACCTCGTATATAGACAGTCATCGGTCAAAGAAACCTTAAATACTAAAACTGAAAACTTCGTCATAAATTCTGGTGAAGTCACCCATATAAACCTTAAATAAGCTAAAAACGCAACCACCAAAAATGGAAAAAAAAGATACTCGATCAGGGTTCGGAGACGGACTTTATGAATTAGGTCAAAGCAACGAAAATGTTGTAGGACTCTGTGCAGATTTAACTGGTTCTCTAAAGATGAACAAGTTCCAAAATGATTTTCCAGAAAGATTCTTTCAGGTAGGAATAGCTGAAGCTAACATGATGGGGATGGCTGCAGGCTTAGCTACAGCAGGTAAAATACCATTTACAGGTACTTTTGCTAACTTCTCTACAGGTAGGGTTTATGATCAAATAAGACAGTCTATAGCTTATTCGAATAAAAATGTAAAGGTCTGTGCATCTCACGCAGGTTTAACCCTTGGGGAAGATGGTGCTACGCACCAGATTTTAGAAGATATTGGTTTGATGAAAATGCTACCAGGCATGACTGTTATCAATCCATGTGATTACAATCAAACAAAGGATGCCACGATTGCGATTGCAGATCACCAAGGCCCTGTATACCTGCGTTTTGGTAGACCCAAATGGCCTATTTTTACTGAAGAAGGAAGTTTTAAAATTGGAGAAGCTTTACATATGAGAAGCGGTTCAGATGTTACCATTTTTGCTACAGGTCACCTAGTTTGGAATTCTTTAGAAGCTGCTAAAGCTTTAGCTGAAGAGGGTATATCTGCAGAAGTAATAAACATTCATACTATCAAACCTTTAGATAACAAGGCTATTTTAGATGCTGTAGCTAATACTAAATGTGCTGTTACTGCAGAAGAACATCAAATGAACGGAGGTCTCGGGGATAGTATTTGTCAGTTACTTAGCAGACACACTCCCACTCCTGTCGAAATGGTAGCTGTAGATGATAGCTTTGGAGAAAGTGGTAAACCAGAAGACTTACTAATCAAATATGGTCTTGGGGTAAAAGATGTAATAGCAGCGGCTAAACGTGGTATTGCAAGAAAATAACTCCAGTGAATATTCTTTTTGTTTACAATAAAAAAGCAGGCAAACGTTTTGAGCCTTCTGTTTTAAATGAAATATCAGAAGTAATTCCAGATTCTGAAGACTTTACCTTTGTAGATATACACGATTTAGGGAATACAACTATTGAGCCTTTTGATACATTAGTAGCTATTGGTGGTGATGGTACGGTAAACACGGTTGCAGAACTAGCGGCTGCTAACCATAAAACGTTGGGAATAATACCTAAAGGATCAGGAGATGGATTAGCTCGATTTTTAGGAATTCCTAGACATACCTTTCGGGCTTTAGAGATAATCTTATACGGCAAAAAGGAGAAAATAGATTCGGCAGAAGTTTCCGGAAAATTCTTTATAAACGTAGCTGGAGCAGGTTTTGAAGCTGAGATTGCACACAGGTTTGGTTCTGAGGGGATAAGAGGGCTTAGAGGATATGCAAAGACAATCTTTGAAAGTTTTAGTAAACAAGGTGAAAAAGAAGTGACACTTACCATAAATGGGAAGAAAACAAGACTATCATTTTTTAGTCTAAGTATTGCAAATGGAGCTCAATGGGGAAACAATTTTGAAATAGCGAGTAAGGCTGATATACAAGACGGTTTAATAGACGTAGCTGTGATGAAAAAACCAAAGTGGTACCAAATCATGGGGCTTCTATCTTATTTGAAAAGTAAAAACCAATCAAATAATTCTCTATTCACCTACTATAAGGCGTCGGAGATAGATATAAAGCGAAGTGGAAAGAAGTGGCATTTAGATGGCGAACCTATAATTTTTAAGAACAAAAAAACTATTAAGGTCAATTCAAATTCCCTTGAGGTCCACCTGCCTAAATAATACCAAACACTTTTGTCTAAATTTGAAATATGGCAAAAAAGAAAATGCAAAAACTAGATCTAACTAATTTCTTTCAAACGCAAAAGGAAGAGACTGGATTTAAGGTTTTTAGTGATGGTGATGGTGATAGTCAAGAAACTGAGCCGGAGAAAAAATTGCCAAAAGGAGCACAAAAACTTCTAGTACGAAAAGAGAAAAAAGGCCGAGCTGGCAAAACGGTGACCGTAGTAGAAGGATATCAAGGAAATCCCCGAACTTTGGAGGCTCTTTGTAAAAAAGTAAAGCAACAATGTGGAACTGGTGGATCTGTGGACAAGAAGACATTCATCATACAAGGTGATAAAGCTGATCAAATTGTAAAGATTCTGATAAAAGAAGGCTACAACGCTAAAAAGACAACAATGTAAATAGGTAGTGGAAAAATCCATATTTTTTCCAGACTTAGATTCATTCTGACTCTAAGTAATTTATAATTATCTAGTTATCAAACAGCTAAGACTTATGGTAAATCTTACCATAATTATTGAAATTAGAGCCGCTATAAAAATGTATTTCATCTATCTAATAATTAAGCAGTTATATCTTTGGTAAGCGTGTATTGAGCTTTTAACTTTGCATTAATATATCCATATATGAAATCAAATCCAATTACGGACAGAGTTTTTGACTTGGCTTCAAAAACTTACAAGAATCTAAAGCTGCAAGAGTTGCTTGATGCAGCAGTAGAAAGAAACCAAGGTAGGATAACCAATACGGGTGCACTCGCAGGCAATACTGGTAAATTCACAGGACGATCACCAAAAGATAAATTTTCTGTTTTAGATGATAAGACGAGAGATAGTGTTTGGTGGGGTGATATAAATCAACCTTTCGATCCAGATAAATTTGACGCCTTACTTGAACGAGTTATCGGACATTATGAAGGTAAAGAGGTTTTTGTAAGAGATGCATATGCTTGTGCGGATACCAATTATAGATTAAAAGTACGTGTGGTTAATGAAACTCCATACCAGAATCTATTTGTACATCACATGTTTATTCGACCAGATGAGAATGAGATAGATAATATTGATCCTGATTGGGTAATCCTAGCAGCTCCAAGTTTCCAAGCAGTGCCAGAAAGAGACGGTACTAGACAAGAGAACTTCTCGATAATAAACTTCACAAAAAAGATATATATAATAGGAGGAAGCGGATATACAGGCGAAATCAAAAAAGGAATTTTCACCGTGTTAAACTTCACCTTACCTGTTGAGCATAATGTATTAAGTATGCACTGTTCAGCCAATATTGGAAACAACGGTGATTCTGCCGTATTCTTTGGATTATCTGGGACAGGTAAGACGACACTTTCAGCAGATCCAGATAGAAAATTAATTGGTGACGATGAACACGGCTGGAGCAAAGACAGTATTTTCAATTTTGAAGGCGGATGTTATGCCAAGACCATTAATTTAACTGAAGAAAATGAACCAACCATTTGGAAAGCCATTAAAGACGGTGCTCTAGTTGAAAACGTTAGATTTTTTGAAAATTCAGACGTAGTTAACTATGATGATGTCAGTATCACTCAGAATACGAGATGTGCTTACCCAATAGACTATATTGACAATATAGCTGAGTCAAGTGTTGGTCCACAACCAAAGAATATCTTTTTTTTAACAGCTGACGCTTTTGGAGTACTCCCTCCTATTTCTAAGCTTACTCCAGGACAAGCAGGTTACCATTTCATAAGTGGATATACTGCCAAGGTTGCTGGAACTGAAGAAGGAGTAACCGAGCCGCAAGCGACTTTTTCAGCTTGTTTTGGAGCGGCCTTTATCCCGCTTCATCCTGGCAAGTATGCAGATATGCTGAGTAAGAAGATGACAGAAAATAATGTAAATGTATGGCTAGTTAACACTGGCTGGAGCGGAGGCCCTTATGGAGTAGGTAGCCGTATGAAGCTGAAATATACACGTGCAATGTTAAATGCCGCATTAGATGGTGAGTTGGACAATGTAAGCTATGAAACACATCCCGTTTTTGGAGTTGCAATGCCTAACTCTTGTCCTAATGTACCTGATGAGTTATTAAACCCTAGAAATACTTGGGAGGATAAAAAGGCTTATGATGAAAAAGCAAACTACTTAGCTGGATTATTCAACAAAAATTTCGAAGAATTTGCTGATGGTGTAACATCAGAAATACTAGATGCAGCCCCTACAGGAATTGCATCTTCATAGAAGAGAGCGAAAACAATCTAAATTAATTAACGAGCCTTTTAGCAATTCTGCTAAAAGGCTTTTTTCTTTTTGAAACTTAAAAAATTATCCTTGCACTATGCTATCCTTTCAAGATACTGAAATTCATAATCTAGCAGTGCATTTTGTTGGAAACAAATTTCACGATGAGCTTTTAACGCTTGGTAACCAAACTCTTACTTTCGACAGTAATATAGAACAAAACCTACTTACTTATTTCTTATCCTCGTTTAAAGGGAATGAGTTATACCACTTTCATCACGAATCGGTGCTAAACCTTAATGAAATATATGCATATGCTGAAGCTATTTTTGAGGAACCTGAGCACCTTATAGCTCACTCTAAGAGTATTGCAAAACACTTATACGAACACAGTGACCATCCCAAAATAAAAGGGGGTGAACTATATGTCACCTATATTAAAAACTGTATGTTAGAGGGCGAACCGATGGATGCGATTGGTATTTTCAAATCTGAGAATAAGGATACCTTCCTAGACATTCAAAACAATGCAGGGGAATTTAGTATAGAAAGCCATCAAGGTATTCATATCAATAAGCTTGATAAAGGAGCAATTATTTTCAATACTGAAAAGGAAGATGGTTATGTCTTGACAGTTTTAGATAATACCAATAAAGGCAATGATGCCAAATTTTGGTTGGATCATTTTTTACACGTTAAGCAACGCGAAGATGCCTACTATCAGACAGAAAGTGCTATGCATATGGCAAAAGAGTTTATAACTAAAGAATTACCCAAAGAGTTTTCTGCTGACAAGGCAGATCAAGCAGAATTGCTAAATAAATCAGCAGACTATTTTAAAGAACAAGAGCAATTTGATTTATCTGAATTTGCGAATGTGGTTATCGAACAACCAGATATAGTAGACAGCTTTAATGATTTCACCACCTCTTATCAAAGAGAAAGGGCCGTTTCTATACCAGATAGATTTGAATTAAATGACAAAGCGGTGAATAAGAAGAAAGGAGTGTTTAAAAGTGTAATCAAACTTGATAAAAACTTCTCATTGTATGTCCACGGTGATAGAACAAAAATAGAACGAGGTCAGGACGAGAATGGAAGAAAATATTATACCTTGTGGTATGATGAAGAGCGGTAAATTAGTACAAGACTCTGGAAAACAATAATAATGCATTTAAGACCTTGGAAACTTAGTGATTTGGATGATCTCTGTAACTATGCTAATAATCCAAAAATTGCTAATTATTTGTCCGACCGTTTCCCTAACCCTTACCCAAGAGAAACAGGCGAATGGTTTGTCAATTACACCTGTGCTCCCGACAACAAAGATCGGTTTCGAGTAATAGAAATAAGGGGCGAATTTGGAGGAGCTATCGGACTTCATCCTGATGAGGATATTTTTAGGTTAAACTCTGAGATAGGATAATGGATTGCTGAGCCTTTCTGGGGAAACGGTTATGGAACTAAAGCGGTTAAGAAAATTGTAAATCACGGTTTTACAAACTTTGATTTTACCAGGATATACGCTCGGGTGTTTAAATCGAACCCACCATCTATAGAAGTGTTGGAAAAATCAGGATTTCAATTAGAAAGTAGTTTACCTAAGAGTATTATTAAAAACAATAATTTAGAAGACTGTTTAACTTACGGTATCAGAAAAAATACCCTCTAACATCTGATTAAATCTTCTCCTTCAAAAACTGAGCAGTCACTGACTTTTTAAGCACTGGCTTTTTAATCATATCTTCAGGAGTGCCAGCAAACATTAGCCCTCCTCCTCCATCTCCTCCTTCTGGACCTAAGTCAATTACCCAATCAGCACATTTTACTACATCAAGGTTATGCTCTATCACAACAATGCTATGCCCCTTATCAATCAAGGCATTAAAGGACTTTAATAATTTCTTTATATCATGAAAGTGTAGCCCTGTTGTTGGTTCATCAAAAATGAATAATACTTTATCCTTATTCTGAGATTTAGCTAAGAAGGTAGCCAACTTGATTCGTTGTGCCTCCCCACCACTCAAGCTATTACTGCTTTGTCCTAGTTTCACATACCCTAAACCTACTTCTTGCAATGGAAGTAATTTATTGATAATGGGTTTCTGACCTTTGAAAAAGTCTATTGCTTCATCTACAGTCAGATTAAGCACATCGTAGATGTTTTTCTTTCTAAATTCCACATCCAGTACTTCATCTTTGAATCTTCGGCCATTACATTCCTCACAAGGAAGATGCAGATCAGCCATAAATTGCATTTCTACAACCTCTTCCCCTTCTCCTTGACAGTTTTCACAGCGACCACCATCCACATTAAAGGAGAAGTGCTTAGTCTTAAAACCTCGCTGTTTGGCAATAGGCATAGTACTAAATAGTTCTCTTATAGCATCGTAAGCCTTTACATAGGTTACTGGATTACTCCTACTGGACTTCCCTATTGGATTTTGGTCTACCAGCTCCACAGCAGAAAAAGAATCAAAATCTCCTGATATTTCTTTTACTTCACCTATTTTTTGAGTGCTGTATTGTTGTGTCTCCCTTAGAACTGCTGGATAAAGTATGCCTTTGACTAGGGAGGTTTTACCACTCCCGCTGACACCTGTCACAACGCATAGCGTGTTTAGAGGAAAATCTACAGTAATACTCTTGAGATTGTGCTGAGCAGCTTTTTCAAGCGTAATTTTATTGTTCCATTTCCTACGATTTACAGGAATTTCAATTTTCTCTATTTCGTCTAAATACTTTGCTGTTAAAGTATCTTTCCCTTTTAATTCATCATAATCCCCTGCAAAAACTACTTCACCGCCCAAATGGCCTGCTTCCGGCCCCATATCTACTATATAATCTGCGGTACGCATCATATCTTCATCGTGCTCTACAACTACAACTGTATTGCCCTTTTCTTTCAGATTTTGAAGGACAGAAACCAATCTTTCAGTATCTTTAGAGTGAAGACCAATACTTGGCTCATCTAGTATGTAACTACTGCCTACCAGACTGCTTCCCAATGATGTAGCAAGATTAATTCGCTGACTTTCACCTCCACTTAGGGAGTTACTCAGTCTATTTAATCCTAAATAGCTTAATCCTACTCGCATAAGATAATCTAGACGATTATTGATTTCCATCAATATAGGCTTTGCTATCTCTGCCTCCTGTGATTCTAGCTTCAAGGAATCAAAAAAGATAGCAGCTTCTTTTATACTCAGCAGTAATATCTCACTTAGTGAAGATAGCTTTGGGTCCTTTATAAAAGAAGGATTGGCATCAGCATTTTTAATTTTTACATAGCTTCCATCCTTTCTGATTCTAGTACCTTGGCAACTTGGGCAAGTTGTCTTACCTCTATATTTGCTTAGCATTACTCTGTACTGAATTTTATAGCTATTTTCTTGTAGGTATTTAAAAAACTGATCTAGACCAGCTACACCTCTTTTTCCGTGCCACAACAGGTCTAATTCCTTTTTAATTAACTCGCTAATAGCTCTATGTATTGGAAATTTATATTTAGCACTGTCATTTATAAAATTACGTTTCCACTCACTCAATGTTTCTCCTTTCCAGCATGCAATAGCATTTTCATAAACAGATAAAGATCGATTGGGAATTACCAAATCAGGATCAATACCTATGATACTTCCAAACCCCTCACATTCTGAACAAGCACCATAAGGATTATTAAAACTAAGAAGATTAACTGAGGGTTCTTCAAAAGACATTCCATCTAGCTCAAACTTATTATTAAACGTTTGTTCGCTTGCCCCCGCGATTACAGTAGCTTCACCCTGGCCTTCCCAAAAGGCAGTTTCAACAGAGTCAGAAAGCCTGCTTTTGTATTCATCATCTGAAGATCTTGCCTTGAGTCTATCGACGAGTATATATACATCTTTTAGACCTTTTTGATCTAAGGCTTCTTCTAGTTTGAGCACTTCCCCGTTTGCCCAAATCCGATTGTAGCCTTTTTGCATAGCTTGTTCCAGATATTTAGGCGAACTCTCTGGAGCTTTAAAAGTGATATAGATTGAAGTTCCTTCCTTCTGTTCTAGAACATAGTTTATAACATCAGAAGTGGAGTGCTTTTTGACTTCATTACCACTTATGGGTGAAATCGTTTTTCCTACTCTTGCCCAGAGTAATTTTAAGTAATCATATAACTCTGTCGAGGTCGCTACTGTACTGCGAGGATTTCGTGTATTCACCTTCTGCTCTATCGCAATACACGGAGTCAATCCTTTGATGTTATCGACCATTGGCTTTTCTAATCGTCCAAGGAACTGACGGGCATAACTACTCAAGCTTTCTACGTACCTCCTCTGTCCTTCAGCATAAAGGGTATTAAAAACCAAACTCGATTTTCCACTTCCACTCAAACCTGTGACTACAGTAAGTTGATTCCTGGGAAACGAGACATCTACATTCTTAAGATTGTGTAAATGGGCGTTTTGTATGTCTATAAATTTCTGTTTTATCATTTGAGTGTCCGTTTATCAAATAAAGGGTAGCAAATGTGACTTAAATACTCCATTAAATGAACAATAATTTGTGAGATTAGATTTGAGATTCTATATTAGTAGTAACATAAAAAAATAATACCGCCTATAAGCAATACCTATACTCTTTAAAAAACTTTTTTCAACTTTTAAAACGTAGGTAATGCAATCATTAAAAATTTCTGATCAATCGCTGGTAAAACAGTATGTACAAGGTAACGAGGCGTGCCTTGAAATGTTAATCACCCGACATAAAGAACGAATTTACACTACTATCCTATTGATAGTAAAGGACAGCTACATCGCTGAAGATTTATTCCAAGAGACATTCATCAAAATCATTAGAAACCTCAAAAGAGGTAAATACAATGAAGAAGGCAAGTTCTTGCCCTGGGCTATACGCATAGCTCGAAATATGGCTATAGATTATTTCAGAAAAATGAAGCGTATGCCTACCATTACAGGAAGCGATGGTGAAGACGTATTCCGGAAGATTAAACTAGCGGTAGATAATAAAGAAGAGCAAATCATTCGAACTGAAAAAGAAGATATGGTTCGAGCAGTTATTGATAAGTTACCTCCAGAACAAAGGCAAGTACTTATCTTAAGACACTATGGAGATCTTAGCTTCAAAGAGATAGCAGAAATGACAAATGTTAGCATAAACACAGCTCTAGGACGCATGAGATATGCCCTAAACAATATGCGTAAGATGATGGAGCATAGTCCTCTCAAAACGAGATAAACTTAAACACAAATAATACCTCAAAGCTCTAAACTAATAAGTTTGGAGCTTTTTTTTCTTTCAAATATTTGATAATTTATCCACCTCCTTGTTTATAAAATAGAAGCGTAATATATAGCCATAACGCCTATCTATACTACATTTGGGCATTACACTATAGACAATACCTTTATCAAAAGCTAGATGGCTAATAATCAATATACTGAAGATAGCATTCGGTCATTAGACTGGAAAGAACATATTAGGCTAAGGCCCGGAATGTATATAGGAAAGCTAGGCAATGGATCATCTGCCGAAGATGGTATTTACATCTTAATGAAAGAAGTCATAGATAATTCAATAGATGAGTTTATGATGGGCAATGGTAAACGTATAGAGATAAAGCTTTCTGAAAACAAAGTTTCTGTTCGTGACTATGGTCGAGGCATACCATTAGGAAAAGTTGTAGATGTAGTCAGCAAGATTAATACAGGAGCTAAGTACGACAGTAAGGTTTTTCAAAAATCTGTAGGACTAAATGGAGTTGGTACCAAAGCAGTGAATGCCCTTTCATCTTATTTTATGGTCAAAAGTTTTCGGGAAGGAGAAAGTATGACAGCTATGTTCGAAAGAGGTGAACTAATAAAGGAAGAAAAAGGGAAAACAGATCAAAAAAACGGGACCTATGTAGAATATACCGCGGATACAGAGATATTCAAGACACATAAGTATATCACAGATTACATCGATAATCAGATGTGGAACTATGTCTATCTGAATGCAGGATTAACAATTAATTTTAACGGTAGTAAATACTTTTCTAAGAATGGCCTCCTTGATTTATTAGATCGAAAAACAAATGAGGAAGAAATAAAATACCCAGTTATACATCTAAAAGATGGTGATATCGAAATGGCTATCACACACGACACTCACTACGGCGAGGATTATTATTCCTTTGTTAATGGACAGAACACCACACAGGGCGGTACTCACGTGTCTGCATTTAAAGAGGCTTTAGTAAGAACAATACGAGATTTCTATGGAAAAAGCTTCGAGCCTACTGATATCAGAGCTTCTCTGGTATCTGCAATTTCGGTTAGAATACAAGAGCCAGTATTCGAATCACAAACCAAAACAAAACTAGGAAGTACAGAGATTTCCCCTGGAGGTGCATCCTTAAAAACTGAAATAAATCAGTTTGTTAAGTCCAAATTGGATAACTACCTACATAGAAATCCAGATATCGCTGAAGCTTTATTGAAAAAAATTCAACTAAGTGAACGTGAACGAAAAGACATGGCTGGTGTCCGAAAAATTGCTAGAGAACGTGCAAAAAAAGCCAGTGTTCACAATAAAAAACTTAGAGATTGCAGGGTACATTTCACAGATGAAAAGAAAGAGAATAGGTTAGAAACCACCTTGTTTATCACCGAGGGTGACTCAGCTTCGGGTAGTATCACCAAAGCTCGAGACGTTCAAACTCAGGCTGTATTCAGTTTAAGAGGTAAGCCTCTGAATTGCTTTGGGCTAAAAAAGAAAATAGTGTATGAAAACGAAGAGTTCAACTTGCTCCAACATGCACTCAATATAGAAGAGAGTATAGATGATTTAAGATATAACAAGATTGTAATCGCTACTGATGCTGATGTAGACGGGATGCACATTCGTTTACTCATCCTAACTTTCTTCTTACAGTTTTTCCCAGATTTAGTAAGAAAGGGACACGTTTATATCTTAGAAACACCCCTATTTAGGGTTAGAAATAAGAAACAAACCATCTACTGCTACACAGATCAAGAACGTTTCAATGCTATTAGAAAATTGGGGAAATCGGCTGAAATCACCCGATTCAAAGGACTTGGAGAGATATCACCAGATGAATTTGGAGGGTTTATTGGTGAAGATATCAGATTAGAACCAGTACTGCTAAGTGAGGACGCTAGTATTAACAATATATTGGAATACTACATGGGTAAGAACAGTCCCGATAGACAGCGTTTTATAATAGATAATTTACGTTTAGAAATAGACGAAACTGATCAAGACGATGATCCTAAAGTTATTTCAGAAGGAAACAGCGAGGCTGCATAATTAAGTTATGGACGAAAACGAAGAGTTACAAGAAAATTTGGAGAATATTCCTGAGGAAAAAGTCACCAAAATTGACCTTGATAACGGACAGCGTGCTGTAAAAGGAATGTATGAGGACTGGTTTTTAGATTATGCCAGTTATGTAATACTAGAACGTGCTGTACCTCACGTAAATGACGGACTGAAGCCTGTGCAGCGTAGATTCCTCCATGCTATGAAGGAATTGGATGACGGCAGGTACAACAAAGTTGCCAATGTAATAGGTAGCACCATGCAATATCACCCTCACGGTGATGCGGCTATAGGTGGTGCCATTATAAATATGGGGCAGAAAGATCTGCTGATAGATTGTCAAGGAAACTGGGGCGATGTGCGTACAGGAGATAGTGCCGCAGCTCCTAGATATATAGAAGCAAGATTAAATAAGTTTGCCCTAGCAGTTGCCTTCAATAAGCAGACCACAGAATGGCAAAAGAGTTATGATGGCCGTAAAAATGAGCCAATTACTTTACCAGTTAAATTTCCTTTGCTTCTAGCTCAAGGTGTAGAAGGTATAGCTGTGGGTCTCAGTACCAAAATAATGCCTCACAACTTCATAGAGTTAGTAAAAGGCAGTATAAAAATTTTAGAAGGGAAAAAGCCCAAATTATTCCCTGATTTTCAAACTGGTGGTCAAGTAGATGTATCTGATTACCAAGATGGTAGACGTGGTGGGAGAATTAAGGTAAGAGCTACAATCGTCGAAAAAGATAAGAATACACTAGCTATTACAGATGTACCTTATGGTATCACAACTGGTTCTCTGATAGACAACATACTGAAGGCTAATGATAAGGGGAAAATCAAGATTAAAAAGGTAGTAGATAATACGGCTAAAGATGTAGAAGTAGAGATCCAATTACCAAATAATATCTCTACTGATAAGACTATCGATGCCCTCTATGCCTTTACCAATTGTGAAACCTCTATTTCACCAAATGCGTGTATCATAGTTGACGATAAGCCTCAATTTCTAGGCGTATCTGATATCTTACAGATAAATACTGAAAACACAGTATCTCTGCTGAAAAAGGAACTAGAGATAAGACGAAATGAATTAGAAGAAAAATGGCACTTTAGTTCACTCGAAAAAATATTTATTGAAGAGAGAATCTATCGTGATATAGAAGAGGAAGAAACTTGGGAAGGGGTTCTTTCAGCCATAGATAAAGGCCTAAAACCACACATTAAGCATCTTAAACGTAAGGTTTCTGAAGAAGATATCATTAGGCTAACGGAAATAAAAATAAAACGGATCTCCAAATTCGATAGCTTCAAGGCAGATGAACTACTCAAGGGTATAGAAGATGCTTTGGAGGAAGTAAATAGTCATCTTTCTAACCTAACCGAGTATGCCATTGCCTACTATGAAGATTTATTAGCCAAGTTTGGCAAGGGCAAAGAACGAAAAACGGAGATAAAGGACTTTGAGGAAATAAATACCAAAGTTGTAGCAGTCGCCAATGAGAAGCTCTATGCTAACCTCAAAGAGGGATTTGTAGGTACAGGTATAAAAAAGGAAACATACATCCAAGATTGCTCAGATATAGATGATGTTATAGTATTTAGAAAAGATGGTAGCTATTCTGTGAGCAAAGTAAGTTCTAAGGCTTTCTTTGGTAAAAATATTATACACGTAGCTGTATTTAGGAAGAATGATGACCGTATGACCTATAATGCGGTATATACAGACGGTAAGAGCAAGAAAACCTATGCGAAACGATTCCATGTCACAAGTATAACTAGAGACAAAGAATACAATATAACTAAAGGAACTCCTGGGAGTAAGTTGCATTACTTTACTCCAAATCCCAATGGTGAAGCCGAAATTGTAAATGTCTACTTGCACGCTGCTTCCTCTGCTAGAATTAAGCTCTTTGAATATGACTTTGCCGATTTGCTTATAAAAGGAAGGGCTAGTTTAGGTAACATGGTTACTAAACATCCAGTTAGAAAGATTGATCTAAAGGTAAAAGGCGTCTCCACTCTACCAGGCAGAGATATTTGGTATGAAGAAAATATAGGGAGACTAAATGTACATGAACGAGGGGAATACCTCGGCAGTTTCCATACTGAAGATCAGATACTTGTAATATATGAGAATGGTGAGTATGAACTCACAGATCACGAGTTAACCAATCATTACGCAAACAAGGAAATTAAACTTATTGAGAAATTCGATGATGATAAAGTTGTTTCTATTGTTCATTATGATGGAAATGGTAAAAACTACTACGTAAAACGTTTCAATATTGAGACTTCGACCTTGGATAAGCGATTCTCTTTTATAACAGAAGGAAGAGGTAGTAAAATGATATTAGCAGCTACACACTCCACTCCCATCATCGAGCTTACAACGAAGACTAGAACTGGTGACAAAAAGCTAGAAGAAGTCAACTTGGAAGAGTTTATTGATATAAAGGGATGGAAGAGTCTTGGTAATAAACTATGTGGTAAAGAATTTGTCAAAGCAAAGTTACTTCCACCACCGCCACCACCGGAGAAACCTGAAGATGATGATAATAATGATGGACCTCCTAAAGATATTAACCAGACAGATGCTAATGATGTTGTCGAGGAGAAACCAGTAAAAGAAATCGGTAGAAAAACTGAAAAAGAGAGCATTAAACTAGAAGTAAAAGAAAAGAAAGCCCAAATTCCACCAGAATTGCCTTCAAAGGATAAAAAAGATGATACCTTTACCTCTGGAGATCAAATTAGCCTACTGTAAGTGAAGAATAACAAGATTTTTAAACAGCTGTCTATCATTCATATGGCTATTTGCATCGGTACCGCTGTGGTCGTAGGAGTTTTATATACGCTTCGCAATCAAAATCCAATAGACACCGAGTCAAATCTTCTGATTTTAGAACTTATTGTTCCAGTTTTAGCAGTCGCCTCTTTTGCAGCCGCCTACTTTTACGGTAAATCTCAGTATAAAAAGATAGAAAATTCTCAAAGTTTAGATGATAAACTAGAGGTGTTCAAGCGGAGCAACATCGTCCTGTGGGCTGCCTTAGAAGGATCTGCATTTTTTGGTGCTATTGGGTTCTATCTCTCAGGTAGGATGAATCTTATTTTGTACGCTGTTATGCTAGGAGTTTTGCTAATCTATTTTAGGCCACTCAAATCCCGGGCTGTGGAGTTTTTAGATTTGAATCCTGAAGAAGCAAACCAAATTCAAGATACGACATGAGCAAAGTAGCTTTTAGAAAAAGAGCACTGAGTTCATTTTTTTGGCTCTACCTTTTTAAAAAACTACCTCTTGCTTTTTTAGCTGGTGTAAAGGTCAATAAGCTAGATGATGTTCAATGTGAGACTCTTATTAGATTTAGATGGATCAACCAAAACCCGTTCAAGTCAATTTACTTTGCTGCCATGCACATGGCAGCTGAGCTTTCTACTGGATTGCTACTTATTCAACATATGAATCGTGATACAAGATTTTCTATGCTTTTAGTAGAAACCTCGGCACGTTTTGAAAAAAAAGCTGTAGGAAGAGTCTCGTTCAACTGCCCTAATGCACAGGAGGCAGAGAAACATATAGCTAGCGTAATGAACAATTCTGAGGGTTATACGATTGTATTACCTGTTACCGCTACTAACTCTAAAGGAGAGAATGTAGCTTACTTTAATTACACTTGGTCGTGTAAAAAACGATCAGCTTAAAACGATACATATCAAACTTAATCATCAATACCTTACTCTTGGTATTCTAGCTCTTTTTTGGGGAAGTTCTTTCATATTGATGAAAGAAGGGCTTAAGGTTTTTTCAAGTCTACAAGTTGCTAGTTTCAGAATGCTTCTCGCAGGTCTAGTTCTTCTACCCTTTATCAAGAAACAAGACCTACGTGATGCTAAAAAGGACTGGCATTACTTCCTTCTATCGGGATTTATAGGTAGTGGTATCCCTGCTCTACTTTTTTCTATCGCCCAGGTGCACATATCAAGCTCTCTTGCTGGAGCTCTCAACGGACTCACACCATTATTAGCTCTACTTATTGGAGTACTATTCTTGAAAGTACCTTTTAGCAGAAATAAACTTATAGGCGTATTATTAGGATTATTTGGAGCTTTTTTACTTGCAAGTAGCGACGGTGATTCTTTCAATAAGTACAGTATATTGGTAATACTTGCAACACTCTGCTATGGTATTAATGTCAACATCATAAAGCATAAACTAGCAGACTACAGACCTATGCTGGTCACCGCTCTCCCATTGCTATTTTTGGCTATTACTAGTATAATCTTACTCTTATTCACTGATTTTAATTTTGAGGTTAGTAAGGTGCAATTAGGTAAATCAAGTGTAGCCATTGCAATTCTAGCCTTTATTGGAACCGCCCTTAGTCTCTTGCTGTTTAATCGTTTAATTAAAAGCACCACTGCTGTTTTTGCATCCTCTGTCACGTATCTCATTCCTATAGTTGCTTTATTTTGGGGTTTTCTTGATAATGAACTAATAGGGTTAAACCAAGTAGCTGGACTTGGAGTTATTCTAATTGCTATTTGGTTAATTAGAAATGATAGATAATTTTTCAAATAGTTACATAGATTTTAACTATGTACTGCGTAAGTCAGAAAAAATAATCAACACGTGTAGTAGAATATGAACTTTTCATTTGAACTAAATAATAGAACTAGATACAGCTACGAAGCTTACAGATTGAAGATAGATGACCTTCTAGGTGCGGATAAAACTACGGGAGAAAATCACAGTGAAGCTATGCTAGGATACACCAATATGAATGTCACGCGGATGAACCGATTAGACAAAAGAGCGAAGTTGGGAGAGTCTTTGCAACAGATTCTCACAGATGCTCCTGTTCAAAAATGGCTAGTCCTTACCGAAGCATGGTGTGGAGATGCTGCTCAGAACCTTCCTTGGATCGTAAAAATGGCTGAAAAAAATGAAAATATAAGTTTAGAACTTATCCTACGTGATGAAAACTTAGACATTATGGATGCATACCTAACCAAAGGAGGAAGAAGTATACCAAAACTTATTGCGATTGGTGAAAATAATGAAGTATTGTTCGATTGGGGTCCAAGACCGGAAGTAGTGCAGTCACTCTATACAGATCTAAAAGCTGCTGGAAAAGAATATGGTGAAATCTCTAAGGTACTACACACTTGGTATGCTAAGGATAAAGGGAAAGCTATTCAAGAAGAATTTTCTTCGCTCCTATCTGCTTGATTGACCTCCATTCAGCTTTTAAAGAATTGTATAAAAGTCAGTCACTTTTATTGATAAGTTTTCGCAGTTATTACTTCAAATACTGATTGTTTTAGATTTTATTTGACCACTTATTAGTAGTAAACCATCTGAAATGAAATTTATAGTAAACACCAGTCAATTATTAAACAAGCTTCAAGTAGTTAGTGGCACCATTGTTTCAAAACCTGTAATTCCGATTTTAGACCACTTTCTGTTTGATTTAAATGGAGGTTTACTGACAATAACTGGAACGGATCTAGAGACTTCTATGAGCACTTCGCTAGAAGTACAGTCAGACGAGGATGTGAAGATTGCAATTCCCTCTAAATTATGTATGGATACGCTAAAAGCTCTTCCTAATCAGCCAGTTACGTTCACTATCAATGGAGATAAAAATACTGTAGAGTTAAAATCAGAATTCGGTAGGTACAAGCTAATCGGTCAAAACGCAGATGACTTTCCAAGAATTCCAGAAACTACTTCTGAAAATAGTTTTAAAATGTCTTCGAATATTCTTTCAAGTAGTATTACGCAGACCATTTTTGCATCAGGAAATGACGAGCTCAGACTAAGCCTAACTGGTGTTTATGTTCAGTTATATAAGGATAATGCTGTTTTTGTAGCAACTGATGCTAACAGATTAGTTAAAATAGAAAGAAACGATATTAATCCAGGTGTTGAAACTAACTTCATCTTGCCAAAAAAGGCGTTGAACTTGCTTAAAACGAACCTTCCTCAAGATGACACTGAAACTCAAATTGATTTTAATGACAGTAACGCATTTTTCACTTTTGAGGGTACAAAACTTATCTGTAGACTGATTGACGAGAGATATCCTGATTATAAGGCTGTAATTCCATCTGACAACCCAAATAAGCTAACCTTACATCGTCAAGATTTCCTTAACTCTGTAAAACGTATCAGTATTTTTGGTAATAAAACTACAAACCAGATTAATATAAAAATTACGGGTAGTGAACTTACTATCTACGCTGAGGATTTAGACATGAACAATGAAGCTGTTGAAAGACTTGGGTGTGATTATGCCGGTGAGGATATGGAAATAGGTTTTAATTCAAAACTACTAATCGAAATGCTTCAAAATCTAAGTACAAATGAAGTGATTGTAGAATTAAGTACTCCAAGTAGAGCAGGAATCATCCTTCCAAGCGAGAATATGGATAAGGAAAATTTACTAATGCTTATCATGCCTATGATGATTGCAAAAAACGAGTAGACTCGTTTTGTAATCTAAAGGTCATTTGACTGTCAGAATGACTATGCAATATTCAAAACCCTGATATGGGTTTTATATTTGATATTGACTTGAAAGAGTCAGAAAGCCAATCTAAAGCCTCAGTGCAAGGTGCTGGGGCTTTTATTTTGCCTAAAAACTAGGATTCAAGTGTCAAACTCCTTCGATTTTATAGCTCCCTATTACCAATTTCTATCCAAAGCAATGTATGGAAGTGCTATAATCGAAGCCCAAAAGAAGGCTATAGTGCACTTACCCGAAAATGGAAATTTGGTAATCATAGGAGGTGGAGATGGTACACTTCTACCCTATCTGTACAAAAAAAAGCCATCACTTGAAATAATCTATATCGAGTCTAGTGGTAAAATGATTGAGCTTGCTCACCGGAATAAAAAAAATGGACAAAACATAAAATTCACGCTAACAGATGATTTTAGTTTAGATGGTTTTCAAGCCGATGCAATATTTGCTCCGTTTGTTTTGGATACTTTTAAGAATTCTGAAATCACCGAAGTAATCAATACGATCAACTCACAGTGCAAGAAAAGACCAAAGTGGTTAGTCGTAGATTTTGATCACAATAAAGTTTTAATCGGTCCGTGGTACAATAAATTAAGGACAACTCTGTCCATTTATTTTTTCAGAATCACAACAGGTTATCAACCGAAAAAACTACCTCATATTTTTGAAACTATTCGTTTACAGTATCATAAGTCTCTAAAAATCATAGACATAGAATCTAAAATGTTTAGCTGCGTCTCTTTCTAAATTCTTAGTTCATACTAAATGGACTGTATTTTGTGTTATTTCTCATAGAGAGGAGGAACAAGGGGATGAAGACATTTATTAAATCTATATTTATTGTAATACTAACAGCTGGACTGATTAACATGCAGGCTGGTTCATCCGTTTCACGATACATAGACTTCTATGGCCATATTCTCAACGTGAATCATGATCATAATCTCACCACTTTTACTCTTTCTAATTTATCCCAAGATGATACTAAGACATATTTTTGTTGTTGAGACATATTTTCTAGTATCCAAAAATCTCTTCCAGTGTTAAAACCTTGACCTCTCCTAGCTTACTAAGATAGTCCATATCTATTTTATCTTTATCTCCAAGAACCGCATAATTATAACCACCTACAATTCTAGTCTCGTGAAAACGGACAATATCTTCTAGCCTTATATTCTTTAATTGTTCACGTTTTAGGATTCTCGGATCATTTTCTAACTTCAGTTTTGTAGCATTATCATAATCAAAAAGAATACTCATTTTTAATATCCTACTGGTAGCTAAACCTTGTTCTAGTGCAGCTATAGCATTGTTAAACTTTGTTTCATCAGCAGGAATTTTAGTCAATAACTCATTCATACCTTCCACGGCTTCCTGCATTTTGTCTACTTGTGTTCCTACATAAGCCATCACCATATTGTTTTCTTCAAGTTTTCCTGCTGGACGATAGAAACTATATGTTGAGTAAGCTAATGCTTTAGACTCTCTAATCTCTTGAAATACTATTCCGCTCATACCTCCCCCAAAGTACTCATTATAGGCACTTATCAAGGCACTTTCATTTACATCTAACTGAGTTGATTTCTTGACCCAAGATACTTCGGCTTGGACCATATCATAATGTGTAGTAAAGATTTTATTACCAGTTTCAAGTTTGTTAAACTTTCTTAGATCAGGAGTAGGAATTGTGCTTTCAGCAGTGTTATGAACTAAAGCTAATTTAGTATTAATTTCATCCATACCAAGCGGTCCATTATACCATATCTTATGATTATAAGAAGTTAGGTTATGTATATATGCTGTGAGTTGTTCTCCTTTTATTTTGTTCAATTCATTCTCAGAAATAATGAATTTCGCTGGGTTGTCTTCACCATATGTTGCATAACTTCTTAATCGATACATAATGCCGTTTTTACTGAGCTTGGCATCTTGCCTTTTCTTCAATTTTCGTGCTATAAGTTGTTTGAGTTTTTCTTCGTTTGGAGAGGCGTTGGCTAGCAAGTGTTCAAATAGTTCAAGTGCTTCATCAAAATTGCTCGAAAGTCCACTCAGGTACACATAACTCTGCTCAGCAGCAGTAGACACACCATAGTTGCAAGCTAGCTTGTAAAACTCCTTACTTATCTCCTCCGAGGAATACTTATCAGTACCTAAATACTCCAAATATTCTACTGCTAGTGCTAATTTTTGATCGTGTCTAGACCCAATATCAAGCACATAATACAAAGTAAACAGTTGATTATCTGAGTTTTTTACTTTCCATATGGGTATATTTTCAGTTAGTTGTCCAAATTCAATATCTTCTTGATAATCTAAAACTTGTGGAGTGATTGGATCTTTTTCCTTTGCTAAAATCTGTTTAACAAATGGAGAAGCCTCGCCCCTATTTACTTCTACCTTAGTAATTGCAGGTTTCTTCACTTTACTTAGTTCAGACTTTGCACCTTTTCTTTTGTAAATTACCACTCGTCCATTATTGTAGTAAGTATTAGCAAAATCCATTATATCCTTCTTAGTGTATGTAAGCATTTTATCTAATTTCTGTAGTTCTTGACTCCAGTTTCCATTTAGAATAAATGAATTTAATAACGAATATGCCGTACCTTGATAGGACTCAAACTGCCTAATGTTCTGAACTTTTTGATTTAGAACTATACTTTGAAGTAAGGACATATCAAACTCCCCTTCTTTCAATTTATTTAGTTGCTCATAGAATAGTTTCTCAAGATCCTCTAGTTTTTGACCTTCCAAAGGAGAACCAGAAAAATAATGTAATCCTCTTTCCTTCAATAACATAGGCGAACTATAGGCATTTAAGCACTTCTGTGCCTTAACCATATTTAGATCAATAAGTCCAGCACTAGAGTTTGAAAGTATTAAATCTACAAGTTCGATCAAAGCAGCATCTTTGCTTAGAGCATCTGGCACGGTATAACCAATCGTTAAAGATTCTCTACTTGGTCCAGTAACTTCTACTACCTTGGTCTCTGAAGACATAATTGCCTTTGTTCCTAACCTAGCAGGCACTGGCTTCTGCTTCATATATTCAAAATTAGACTTGACTACCTGAAACGTTTTGTCCAGATTAATGTCCCCAACCATTATTATAGCCATATTATTAGGCACATAATACGTTTCATAATAATCTCTTATCTTGATCAAACTTGGGTTTTTAAGATGTTCGATTGTCCCAATTGTAGTCTGTTTCCCATAATTGTGATTTGGGAATGCAGCTGCTAGCAACTTTTCATATACCTGACTATTATCATTGTCCAGAGATCTATTTTTTTCTTCATAAACAGCTTCTAACTCCGTATGAAACAATCTAAGAATTGGTTTCCTAAATCTTTCAGATTCAATTTCTAGCCAAGTACTTACCTGATTACTCGGTATATCATTCACATAAACAGTTTGTTCGAAGGAGGTAAATGCATTTGTTCCTGAAGCACCAATACCCTGTAATAACTTATCATATTCATTTGCTATCCCGTATTTGGCAGCTATTCCACTTACGCTATCTATGCTGGCATAGATGGATTTTCTTTTATTCTCCTCCTTAGTAGAATTATATTCTTCGTATAAGGAATCTATTTGAACTAGATAGACCTGCTCTTTCTTAAAATCCAATGTCCCATACTTATCAGTTCCCTTAAATAACATATGCTCTAAATAATGAGCCAATCCAGTGTTTTCAGACGGATCACTGCTGCTTCCAGCTTTGGTAGCAATAAGTGTTTGAACTCTTGGCTTTATACTATTCTTAGCCAATATTACGGTTAGCCCGTTCTCAAGCGTGTACCATCTTGATTCAGATGGATCATTCGCGTAGCTTATGTAATCTTCCCCATTGATATCTTTTTTGATTTCAGTTTCTTGTCCATATAAAAAGACCCCGAAGCCTGTAAAACATAGTGTTATAATTAATCGAATATTCATCTTTCTTATAAAAACGCAATATAGGTCTAGTCGCTTTATCTTAATTATTAACTTGATTTAATCGTTAAATAACTTCTAAATTCGACAAATTCTAGATATGAAAACATCCATTTTGTTCAATCCAAAAACTACACGGATTCTAATAACAGTATTCAAATAATAGACTAAAAATCTTACTTTTGCACCAACATTAAGCTATGTCAGAATACAAACTTATAATGCCTAAAATGGGCGAAAGTATTGCCGAAGCTACTATTATATCTTGGCTAAAAAATGAAGGAGATGCAATAGAAGTAGATGAAGCAGTGCTAGAAATTGCAACCGACAAAGTGGATAGTGAAGTTCCTAGTATGGAAGCCGGTGTGCTAACCAAGAAACTTTACAACGACGGAGATGTCGTAAAAGTAGGTGAAGCTATCGCAATAATCAGTACATCTGGTGAAGCGAGTACGGCTGATATAGAAGATGTAGTAGAAACGGCACCTGAAACAGTAAATCAACTAGAAAATGCCGTAACGGAAGCAAAACAAGTGACTGCATCCGAAACCTTAGATACTTCCGATAGTAATAGATTTTATTCACCTCTTGTGATGAATATTGCTCGAACAGAAGGTATCAGTATGCAACAGCTTGAGAATATTGCAGGTACTGGGAAAGATGGCCGTGTAACTAAAAGAGATATTCTTGCATTTGTTAAAAATGGCGGAAACACTGCTCCTGAAATTGAAAGTACCCCTGCTCCTTCTTCAAGAGAGAATGTAAATGCTCCAAAGGATGAGACTAAAACAGTTAGTCGTGCGACTCCTAGTGTTAGCCTAAACCCTGGAGATGAAATTGTAGAAATGGATCGTATGCGTAAACTCATCGCAGATCATATGGTAATGAGTAAACATACCTCTCCTCACGTAACCTCATTTGTCGAAGCTGATGTCACAAATCTTGTGAATTGGAGAAATAAGATAAAAGGTGAGTTTAAGAAAAGAGAAGGAGAAAACTTCACTTTTACCCCTATTTTTATTGAAGCTATCGTTACGGCAATAAAGGACTTCCCGCTAATAAATGTATCAGTTTCTGGTGATAATATCATCAAGCGAAAAAACATAAATATAGGAATGGCTGCTGCACTTCCTTCAGGAAATCTAATAGTACCTGTGATAAAGAATGCAGACTTTATGAATCTTACTGGACTAGCAAAAACGGTAAATGACTTGGCAAATAGAGCCAGGAATAACAAGCTTGCACCAGACGAAATTCAAGGAGGAACTTATACAGTAACCAATGTAGGTACATTTGGAAATGTAATGGGTACTCCAATTATTAATCAACCTCAAGTAGCTATTATGG